>NZ_SMKL01000016.1 GCF_004348545.1 Jiangella ureilytica
GCCCAGGGCCGGGGCGGTCTGTTTGTGGGGCGGGGGAGCGACGGCGGCCAGCGCACTGGCGGCGCTGGCCTTCCTCGAGAGCGGCCCGGTCCACGTGCACGTGCGGTCCGCGGCGCGCGCGGGGGCGGCGCTGGCGGTCGCGGCCGCCCTGGGACACCCGGCCGAGCCGGCGCCGTGGGCGGTCCTGCCCGCGTGCGGCGAGGCCGGCGTGACGGTGACGACAGCGCCGTCGGGGGCCATGGACCCGCTGGCGACGTCCGTGGCCGCGGCGGGCGGTGCGGCCGCAGGGGGCGTGCTGTTCGACGTCGTCTACGATCCGTGGCCCACTCCGGTCGCCGCCGCCTGGCAG
The DNA here is from genome assembly GCF_004348545.1 of Jiangella ureilytica. Classification (GTDB taxonomy): domain Bacteria; phylum Actinomycetota; class Actinomycetes; order Jiangellales; family Jiangellaceae; genus Jiangella; species Jiangella ureilytica. Next base: position 350 of record NZ_SMKL01000016.1, read on the forward strand.
GAAGCCGGGGGAGTCGTGGCCAGCGGGCTCGAGCTCCTCGTGCACCAGGCGGTCGGCCAGGTGCGCCTCATGACCGGATCCGACGTGCCTGCGGACGTCCTGCGCTCCGCGGCGCTGGCCGCGATCGGCGCCCGCGCGTGACCCTGGTCCTCGTCCTGGCGGTGGCCGGGCTCGCCGCGGGGGCCCTGCTGCCGGTGCTGATCGCCCGGATCCCGGATCGCGAACCGGTCGATGTCCCGGTTGCGGCCGAACCGGAACCGTCCCCGGAACTGGTCGAGGGCGGCCGGCCGCCGACGCCCGTCCCGTACCGCGAGCTGGCGGCCGCGCCCCGGCTGGCGGTGCGGCTGGCGGTGGCGACGGCGGCGGTCTGGGCGCTGCTGACGATCGCCCGCGACGACGCGCCCGGCGCACCGGAGGACCTGCCGGCCTACCTCGCGGTCGGGCTCCTCGGCGTCGCCATGGCCTACGTCGACCTGCGCACGCAGCTGCTGCCGGACTGGCTGACGCTGACGGCGTTCGGCGCGGCGGGCGCCTGGCTCACGGTCGCCGCCGCCCTGACCGACTCGTGGGGCGCGTACGGACGGGCCTGGGCGGCGGCCGGCGCCTGCCTGGCGTTCTACCTGCTGCTGGCCCTGCTGCGCCCGGCCGACCTCGGCCTCGGCGACGTGAAGCTGTCCGTGTCGCTGGGGCTTCTCCTCGGCTGGACGGGATGGGCGGCGGTCGCGTCCGGGGTGTTCCTGGCGTTCGTGGTGGGCGGTGTCATCGGCATCGTGCTGCTGGCGGCGGGGCGGGCGGGCCGGCGGACGAGCCTGCCGTTCGGCCCGCCGATGCTCGTGGGCGCGCTGCTCGCCCTGCTCCTCGCGTAATGCCCGCAGCCGCCGCGACGGAGAACAGACCCCGCCCGGTGGGGTGGGACCCCACCCTACGGGCGGGCACCGACACCCTCCAACGCCCACCGACGACTCCGCGCCACCGCGACGGCGGACGGCCCGGCCCGGCTCCGGCGCGGCCGAGTCGATCGTGGAGCAACGGCGGGATCAACCGGGCATTCCGGACCGCAATGCCGCGGAAGCTCCCGGATCGACGGGGGAGTGGGCGTCAGGTGCGGCCGTCGGCCTCCTGGGCGGAGAAGAGCGTCGGGTCGGGGCGGCTCCACTCGACCTCGTAGACGGTGAATCCGGCGGAACGGGCGGCGGTGCAGACGGCGGGATCATCGTCGACCAGCATGGCGACGTCGCGGTGCTCGGCCAGGCGACGCAGCACGCCGACCTTGAACAAGCGGGCCGGCCGGCGGTCGTCGTCGGGGCGGAGCGTGATGGTGCCGCGCGGCGCGCCGTGGGCGGCGAGCCACGCCTGCGTGACGGCGCGGGTGCGCTCGGGCCGGCCACTCAGGTACTGCACCTCGTGCTCGTGCGCCAGCAGCGTGACCAGCTCGATCCCCTCGGGGAACGGCTGGTCGTCGCCCATGGCGGCGAAGAAGCCGGCCCAGTCCTTCGGGCTGCGATCCAGATGGTGCAGGCGGTGCTCGACGTTCGCGAGCACGCCGTCGATGTCGATGACGGCGACGGGGCGGGTCATCGGTCTCCCGGGAGGACGTACTGGTAGCCGGCGGCGTCGAGGCCGGTCAGGACCTGCTCGAGCGCCGTCACGGTCTGCGACCGGTCGCCGCCGCCGTCGTGCAGCAGGATGATCGCTCCCGGCTCGAGCCGGCCGAGCGTCTGCTGCACGATCGGCACCACACCCGGGCGCGACCAGTCCCTCGGGTCGACGGTCCAGTCGAGCGGCTCGAGGCCGACGTCGTCGAGGACGGACTCGACGGGCGGCTGGACGTAGGTGTTCGGCTGACGGAACCAGCGCACCTCGGCCTCCTCGCCCAGGGCGTCGTCGAACGCCTCGTCGGTGTCGCCGATCTCGCGCACGATCTGCTCGCGGGTGCGCTCGGAGAGCTGCTCGTCGTGCGTGAAGGTGTGGTTGCACAGCGCGTGCCCGGCGTCGACGACCTGGCGCACGACCTCGGGGTGCTCGCGGACCCGCTCGCCCACCATGCAGAACACGGCGGTCGCCTCGTGCTTCTCGAGCAGGTCGAGGATCTGCGGCGTGTAGACCGGGTGCGGGCCGTCGTCGAAGGTCAGGGTGACGGTGTAGTCGGCCGGGTCTCCGCCGGTGTCCGGCGCGCCGTCCCCGCTGCTGTCGCCGGAACCGTCACCGGAGCTGTCACCCGAGCCGGCGCCCGAGCCCGAACCGGAGCCGCCGCCGTCGTCATCGGAGCCGGAACCCCCGGAACCGTCACCCGAGCCGTCGCCGGGGGAGGCGGTCGACGACGGGCTCGCCGTCGGGTCGTCGCCGTCCTCGCCGGAGCGCTCGGCGGCGACCGCGATGAGGCCGATGAACAGGCCGATGAGGATGGTGGCCGGCCAGGACAGGTTGTTCACCGGTGCCACCTCCTTCAGGGCCTCCTCGACCCATGATCATAGAGTCCGGCGGATCCGGAATCGGACAGGCGCGCCACGGACGGTCAGCAGTTGGGCCGGCACTGCCGCTCGATCATCGCCTGAAGGAAGACACTCTGGATGTCGCTGGGGTCCTCGGCGTGGTACGCCGTGGTGCCGGTCGCGGCGGAGATCTGCTGCAGCGCCTCCATGTCGGCATCGGGACCCATGCCGATGGTGATGATCGGGACCGGTGCGGCCGGGTCGAACTGGGCGGTGAGCTGGGTGAGCAGGGTCTCGAGGTCGATGCCGTCGGGGTCGTCCTCGTTGCGGCCGTCGGTCAGCAGCACGACGGAGTTGACCATGCCGGCCTGGTAACTGCTGCGCATCTCCTGGAACGCGGCCAGCGCGGTGTCGTAGAGGCCGGTGCCGCCGTCGGCGATCGACGGCAGCGACTCGGCCGCCGCGACCAGCGCCTCCTGGCGCGAGGTGCCGTCGTCGAGCACCTCGTTCATCGGCCCGACGTCGACGAGCTGCACATAGTCTCGGGGCGGGTCCTGCAGGATCGAGAACGCCCACAGACCGATCGACGCGTCCGGCGGGAACAGCTGCAGCGCCTCGAGGGCGGCGTCGCGGGTCAGCTCGATGCGGGTGGCGTCCTCGGTGACCTGCTCGTTCATCGATCCGGAGACGTCGATGACGGCGAGCATTCGCATGTCGAGGGCCAGCGCGGCCCACTGCCTGGTCAGCTCGGTGACGGCGGCGGGATCGGGGTCGGGGAGCAGCGCCGGCATGTCCGGACGGGTGCCGTCGACGACGCCGGCGTCGCTGTCGGCGGTGCCGTCGGGGCTGCGGAAGCCGGCCCCTCGGATGGTCTCCTGAGCGTCGGTGGAGCCCAGGTACGTGACGAACGCGGCCGCAGCCGACCGGGCTGCCTCGTCCTCGTCGGGGCCGGCGATGGCCAGCGCGGGATAGTCGAAGGCGAGCGTGCCCTCGGCGGGGTAGAGCGCGGTGACCCGGGCGTCGCCGGCGTCGCGGTTGTAGGCGGCGACGGCCTGCTCGGTGGCGGTGAACGCGGCCGGCGACTCGGCCACGGCCGCGAACGCGTCGCCGACGGTGGGGACGGCGGACTGCGACACCTGGGTCATCAGCTGGACCAGCTGGGCGCGGTCGACGTCCTCGCCGAGCGCGGTGCGGACGGCGATGAGGCTCGCGATGCCTTCGTCGTTGGCGGCGGGGTCGGCGATGACGGCGGGGGCGTCGCCCTGGACCAGCGCGGTCCACGAGATCTCCGCGCCGGAGCCGCCGAGCGCCTCGGCCGCCTGGCTCGGCATGACGACGACCAGCGGACTCAGCGCGACGCTCGCGAGCTCCGTGGCCACGCCCTCCTCGAGCGCCGGGCCGAACGCGCGGGTCTTCGGGATCCACAGGTGCGGTCCCTCGGCGGTGCCGAGCGTGCCGACGACGTCCCCGGCCGCCGTCGCGTTGACGCCGATCTGCACGCACCGGTCGCCCTGGCGGGGGTCGGTCGCGGCATAGGCGCGGCTCAGCTCGCTGAGGACCGGCTCGATGGTGGGGTCGGCGGCGACGGTGACGGGCAGCGGTCCGGCGCAGTCGCCGCCGGCGGAGTCCAGCACCGATGCGACCCCGAGACCGGCGGCTCCGATGAGCGCGACGGCCATGACGGACAGGCCGAGCCGGCGCAACCAGGGCGACGGCGCGGCCTGACGGTGCGAGGCGTGACGTCCTGGCATGGTCTGCGGCTCCGGGCGAGTAGTGGGATTGCAGACTAACCGGGACCAATGCGACTCAGGTAGTTCTGTGTCACGCAAGTCACGCGTGTCACGAGAGACCGCAGGGTGTCAGCCGCCCGCCGGAGCCGCCGGCTCGATATGGGCGTCGGTGCCCGGATAGACCAGGCACTGGGCGCCGTCGGACCACCGGACCAGGAACGGCGGACCGCCGTCCGGCCCGTGGGTCTCGAGCACCTCGCCCTCGCGGCGGGGCGATCCGACCCTGGTTCCCTCGACCACCAGACGGTCGCCGTCGTGTGCGCGCACGGTCCTCGACCTCCTTCGAGCAGAACCCGAACCCGTCACCGTCCAGCGTGCTCCGGACCGGGCCCGACGGCAACGGGTCGGCCGCCGCCGGGCCCCGAGCCTCAGCGGCTGAGCTTCTGGTAGCGGCGGATCGACAGCGGCACGAAGATCGCCAGCAGCAGCAGTGGCCAGGCGACAGCCAGCAGCATGCTGTGCTGCGCGGCCCACGAGTCGCCGCCGAAGCCCGGGTTGCCGAAGAGCTCGCGGGTGGCCGCCACCGTCGACGACAGCGGATTCCACTCCGACACCGCGCCCAGCCAGCCGGGCATGAGCTCCGGCGCCACGAACACGTTGGAGAGCGCCGTCAAGGGGAACGCGGCCGGGAAGACGATGACGCCGACGGTGTCGGGGTTGGGCACGACCAGGCCGAGGTAGATGCCGACCCAGGTGATGGCGATGCGCAGCAGCAGGATCAGTCCGACGGCGGCCAGCGCGTCGGCGATGCCGCCCCGCCACTGCCAGCCCACCAGCAGGCCGCAGACCACCAGTGTCGCCAGCTCGAGCACGGCCCGGATGAGGTCGGCGGCGCTGCGCCCGGCCACCAGCGCCGACCGAGCCATGGGCATGGACCGGAACCGGTCGACCACGCCGCGGTCGACGTCGAACGCGATGCCGGTGGCCGTGGCGCCCAGTCCGTACAGCATGGTCATGGTGAACACGCCCGGCAGCAGGAACTCCCGGTAGTCGCCGCCGCCGGGCAGCTCCATGCCGCTGCCGAACACGTACCCGAAGACCAGCACGAACATGATCGGCAGCGTGAAGTAGATGATCACCTCCTCCGGTGCCCGGACGACGTGCGCCATGTTGCGCTTCGTCATGACCCAGGCGTCGGCGGCGGTCCAGCGCAGCCGCGCCAGGGGAGTGCGGTCGGGCGGGGGAGCGATCAGGCCGGGCGGTCGCTGCAGCATCGTGCTCATGCGGCGGTCTCCTTGACGGCGTCGGTGTCGGCGTCGGTCTCGGCGCGGTGGCCGGTCAGGTGCAGGAAGGCTTCGTCGAGCGTGGGGCGGCGCAGGCCGATGTCCTCGGCGACGACGCCGGCGGCCTGCAGCTCACGGACGGCATCGGTGAGGGCGGCCATGCGGTCGGCGACGGGGGCGCTGACCCGGCGGGTGTCGGCGTCGGTCTCGGGTTCGGCCGTGCCGATGCGGGCGACGACGGCGGCGGCTGCGGGCAGCTGGGCGGCGTCGCGGACGACGACCTCGATCCGGTCGCCGCCGATGCGGGCCTTGAGCTCGTCGGCGGTGCCCTCGGCCACCACCCGGCCGGCGTCGATGACGGAGATGCGCCCGGCCAGCTGGTCGGCCTCCTCGAGGTACTGGGTGGTGAGCAGCACCGTCGTGCCGCCGGCGACCAGCGCCCGGACGGCGTCCCAGACGTCGTTGCGGCTGCGCGGGTCCAGGCCCGTCGTCGGCTCGTCGAGGAACAGCACCTCGGGCGCCAGGATGAGGCTGGCCGCGAGGTCGAGCCGTCGCCGCATGCCGCCGGAGTAGGTGCGGCCGGAGCGGTCGGCCGCCTGGGTGAGGCCGAACTGCTCGAGCAGTTCGTCGGCCCGCCGCTTCGCCTGCCGTGCGCCCAGGTGGTAGAGCCGGCCGAACATCACCAGGTTCTGCCGGCCCGACAGCGTCTCGTCGACCGCGGCGTACTGGCCGGTGAGGCCGATGCGGCGGCGCACCTCGTCGGCCTCGGTGACGACGTCGTACCCGCCGACCCGGGCGCTGCCGCCGTCGAAGCGCAGCAGCGTGGACAGGATGCGCACCGCCGTGGTCTTGCCGGCGCCGTTGGGGCCGAGCAGACCGTGCACGACCCCGCGCCGGACCGTGAGGTCGAACCCGTCGAGTGCGTAGCTGCTGCCGTACCGCTTGCGTAGCCCTTCGGCGACGATCGCCGCGTCGTTCGTGGTCACAGCCACCCTCCTAGAAATTGTTTATGTCGTATAGCGTTGGTTTATGTTGTACACAGTTCTAGGATGGGCGTCAAGCGCCGAGACCGACAGGGGAGTGCATGGCCGCCGCCGACAACCACAAGGCCGATCCGAACCGCACGCTCGAGCTGCTCTGGGGCGCCCAGCAGCAGCCGACGCGCGGCCCGAAGCCCGCACTGTCGCTGCAGCAGATCGTCGAGGCCGGCATCAAGGTCGCCGACGCCGAGGGAGTGGCGGCCGTCTCCATGCGCCGCGTCGCCGACGAGCTCGGCTTCACCACGATGTCGCTGTACCGCTACGTGCCCAGCAAGACCGACCTGCTCGAGCTCATGGTCGAGAACGCCGGCTTCATCGCCGACATGCCCGAGGGGCTGACCGGCTGGCGCGAGAAGCTGCGCTGGTGGGCCAACGACACCGCCGGCCTCTACCGCCGTCGCCGCTGGGCCCTCGACGTCCCGCTGAACGCCCCGCCCATGGGCCCCAACCAGATCAAGCGCATGGAGCAGGCGCTGGCCGCGCTCGACGACACCGGGCTCAGCGGGGGAGAGATGCTCGGCATCCTCGTCCTGCTCAGCGGCTACGTGCGCGGGCACGCGCAGCTGGCCAGCACACTCGCCGACGTCGAGGCGCGCACCGGCACGTCGCAGGCGGCGTGGGACGAGGCGTACGGCCGCATGCTCGCCGAGTTCGTCGACCCCGCGCTGTACCCCACGCTCGCCCGTGTCGTCGCCGAGGGCGGCTTCGAGGGCTACGACGACGCCGTCGGGGACGACCTGCTCGGCGACGACTTCGCGTTCGGCCTCGACCTGGTCCTCGACGGCATCGGCCGGTACATCGAGCGGCGGGCCGGCGCACCGTCACCCGAGTGACATCCGGAGTGGCACCCGAGTGACACATGTGGGCGAACCCGGTCGTGTTCACCTACGACCGCAGCACCCAGACCAACGCGCTGCTGCGCGAGGCCGGCGTCGAGGTGATCCCGATCGTGGGCGCGGAACTCGGACGCGGCCGCGGCGGCGGCCACTGCATGACCTGCCCGCTGAGCCGCGACGCCGTCGACGCCTGACCGGCTGCCGCCCCCGCCGGGCGGCGGTGAATACTTGAGCCCTGGGCGGCGGCCGGCCGCCGCGCACATCCAGGCCCGCGGGACAGGGGAGCAGCACTGATGGCTGGAACGGCACAGATCGGCGTCACCGGGCTCGCGGTCATGGGCCGCAACCTCGCGCGGAACTTCGCCCGCAACGGGTACACCGTCGCGCTGCACAACCGCACCGCGAGCCGCACCCACGACCTCGTCGAGCAGTTCGGCTCCGAGGGCTCGTTCGTGGCGACGGAGACCGCCGAGGAGTTCGTCGCCGCGCTCGAGCGGCCGCGCCGGCTGATCATCATGGTCAAGGCCGGCGACCCGACCGACGCGGTCATCGACGAATTCGCGCCGCTGCTGGAGCCGGGCGACGTCATCATCGACGGCGGCAACGCGCACTACGCCGACACCCGGCGGCGCGAGGCGAAGCTGCGCGAGCAGGGCATCCATTTCGTCGGCACCGGAATCTCCGGCGGCGAGGAGGGCGCGCTCAACGGCCCGAGCATCATGCCCGGCGGCTCCGACGAGTCCTACGAGTCGCTCGGCCCGATGCTCGAGAAGATCTCCGCCAAGGCCGCCGACGGGTCGCCCTGCTGCACGCACATCGGCGGCGACGGCGCCGGGCACTTCGTCAAGATGGTGCACAACGGCATCGAGTACGCCGACATGCAGCTCATCGCCGAGGCGTACGACCTGCTCCGGCACGCCGCCGGCTACGAGCCGGCGAAGATCGCCGAGATCTTCCGTGGCTGGAACACCGGCCGGCTCGACTCCTACCTCATCGAGATCACCGCCGAGGTGCTGGCGCACGTCGACGCCGCGACCGGCAAGCCGTTCGTCGACGTCGTCCTCGACCAGGCCGAGCAGAAGGGCACCGGCCGCTGGACCGTGCAGATCGCCCTCGACCTCGGCGTCCCGGTCAGCGGCATCGCCGAGGCCGTCTTCGCCCGGTCGCTGTCCGGACACGCCGACCTGCGCGCGGTCGGCGCCGGCCTGACCGGCCCGAGTCCCGCCGACGTGGGCCCGCTCGACGCCGCCGACGCCGAGCGGTTCGCCGCCCAGGTCGAGCAGGCGCTGTACGCGTCCAAGGTCGTCTCGTACACGCAGGGCTTCCACCAGATGCAGGCGGCGGGCGCGGAGTACGGCTGGGCGCTCGACCTCGGCGCCATCGCCGGCATCTGGCGCGGCGGCTGCATCATCCGGGCGGCCTTCCTCGACCGCATCACCGCGGCGTACGCCAAGGATGCCGCGCTGCCGAGTTTGCTGGCCGACGAGCAGTTCGCGGCCGAGATCGGCGCGGCCCAGGACGCCTGGCGCGCGGTCGTGTCGACGGCGGCCCGGCTCGGCGTCCCGGTGCCCGGCTTCTCGACCGCGCTGGCCTACTACGACGCGCTGCGGGCGCCGCGGCTGCCGGCCGCGCTGACCCAGGGCCAGCGCGATTTCTTCGGCGCCCACACCTACCGCCGGGTCGACCGCGAGGGCTCGTTCCACACGCTGTGGTCCCGGGACCGGTCGGAGGAGCGGAGCTGACGGGTCGTCCCGAGTACCTCGGTGACGGCGGCGATGCTGTCCGCGCCGTGGCCGGCTGCGGCCGCCTTGCGGACCAGGTCGTGCAGCGGCCGCAGCCAGTCGCCGTCGACCCCGGCGTCGCGGGCGAACTCGACGTCCCAGTCTGCGCCGGCGAGGAACAGGTCGACCGACGAGGCGCCCGCGCCGTAGTCGCGGGCGTCGATCTCGGCGGCGAACGCCGGCAGGATCTCGCCGATCATCCGCAGCCAGCGGACGGAGTAGGGGACCAGGTCGCTCGCGGCGATCCCGCGGTTGCGGGCCGCCGCGGCGCCGGCGAAGAACCCGACCAGGGTGGGCAGCAGGGTGGCGCCGACGGCGCACTCGTAGAACTTGGCGAGGTCGGGTTCGTCGCCCAGCAGGACGGTGTCGCCGCCGAGCGCCCGCAGGGTCGCCTCGTGCTCGGTGAAGACGTCCTCGGCGCCCGCGTAGTACAGCAGCGTGCCGGGCTTGCCGACGGCGTCCGGCACGTCCTTGACCGCGCCGTCGAGGAACCGGATGCCGTGCGCGGCGGCCCAGGCGGCGCACTCGCGCGCACCCGCGGGCGTGCCGCTGTTCAGGGTGACCAACGCCCGGCCCGCGAGTGCCGCCGTCGCCGGCTCCAGGACTCTCCGGGTCTCGTCGTAGCCGGTCAGGCAGGCGACCACGAGCGGACTCGCGCTGACGCCGTCGTCGATGGTGCCGGCCTGGCGAGCCCCTTCGGTGACGAGCGGGGCGGCCTTCGACGGGGTGCGGTTCCAGACGGTGGTCGGGTGCCCGGCGGCCAGGAAGGCGCGGGCCAGGGCGCTGCCCATCGAGCCGAGGCCGACGACGGTGACAGGCGCGGGTTCGTGGTGGGTCATGCCCACGATGCTGCATTCGCCACTGACGCGCGCACAAGTACCTACAATGCTGTCCGGTACCCACATTCCTGTATGTGAGGAGTTCAGCGCCATGGCCGGTCGCACCTTCACCTGCGGGCTCGACGCCGCGATCGCCGTCATGGGCGGCAAGTGGAAGGGCCTGATCCTGTTCGCGCTCCAGGACGGCCCGTTGCGCTTCGGTGAGCTGCGAAGGACGGTGGGCGGCATCAGCGAGCGGATGCTCATCCTGCAACTGCGCGAGATGCAGACCGCCGGGCTGCTGCATCGCGAGGTGTACCAGCAGGTCCCGCCCAAGGTCGAGTACTCGCTCACCGAGTTCGGCCGGTCGCTCAACACGGCTCTGGCGCCGCTGGGGACGTGGGGGGAGGACCACATGGACCGCATCGAGGCGATCGCGTGGGAGAACTCCTGAGGACCGATGAGTCCGGCGCCGGCCGGTCGTTGTACCGGTGACGACGACGTGGAGGGAAGGACCTCGGACATGGCCGACACCGATCTCACCCGGCTCACCCTGACCCGGCTGACCCAGCTGCTGGCGGCGGGGGAGGCGAGCCCGGCTGAGGTGCTCGAAGCGCACCTGACCCGCATCGACACGCTGAATCCGGGTCTGACGGCGGTGGTGTCGCTCGACGCCGGCGCCGCTCGCGCGCGGGCTGCGGCGCCGGCCTGGCCGGGGCCGCTGCACGGCGTGCCGCTGACGCTGAAGGACGCCATCGACGTCGCCGGGCTGCGCACCACCATCGGCACCGTCGAGCTCGACCACGTCGCCCGCACCGACAGCGCCGTCGCGGCCCGGCTCCGCGCGGGCGGCGCGAACCTCGTCGGGCACACCAACGTGGCCGCCTGGCTGGCCGACCACCAGAGCGCCAACCCGGTGTTCGGCCGCACGGCCAACCCGTGGGACCAGGAGCTGACGGCGGGCGGGTCCAGTGGCGGTGCCGCGGCGGCCGTCGCCGCTGGGCTGACGCCGGGGGAGATCGGCTCGGACCTGGTCGGGTCGTTGCGCCAGCCGGCGGCGTTCTGTGGGGTGTACGCGCTGAAACCGACGGAGCACCGGGTGCCGCTGACCGGCTTCTTCTCCGTGCCGGGCGGAGGGCCGCGGCCGGTGCGGATCATGGGGTGTCTCGGGCCCATCGCCCGCGGCCTCGACGACCTGGAGCTACTGTTGTCGCTGGTCGCAGGCCCGGACGGCGATGATGGTGATGTCGCGCCGGTACCGTGGTCGCCCCGGCCCGCCGTGGCGCCGTCGTCGCTGCGCCTGGCCGTCGCGCCGACGATCCCGGGGGCGCCGGTGGCCTCCGTGCTGAGCGACCGGGTGCGGCAGGTCGCCGACGCCGTCGCCGATGCGGGGGGCCAGGTCGAGGAGGCGCTGCCGGAGGTCGCGTGGGATGAGCAACTGGCCCTCTTCGGCGAGCTGGTGCTGACGCTGACCTCGGTGTTCGCGCCCGGCGACGGCCCGGCGCCGACGCTTGCCTGGTACCTCGACGCGCTGTCCCGCCGCGACCGGCTGATCGCCGCCTGGGAGCGGTTCTTCGCCCGCTACGACGCACTGCTCATGCCGCCGGCGGCGACATTGGCGTATCCGCACTGCGCGCCGGGGACACCGCTGTCCGTCGACGGCGTCGAGGTGCCGTACCACGAGCAGGGGTTCGTCTTCGCGCCGACGAGCCTCACCGGCCTTCCAGGACTGGTGCTGCCGGCCGGATCGGCCGCCGACGGGCTGCCGGTCGGGGTCCAGCTGGTCGGGCCGCGATGGTCCGAGTCGACGCTGCTGGCGATCGGCCGCGGACTCGAAGCGGCCGGCGTCCTGCCCGGATTCCGGTGGCCTCCGGTTGGCGTGGAGTGAACCGGTAGTCTCCCGCAATGCAGTGGCTCCGCTGGGCACGATCCGCGTCGGATCGCCCCGCGGGCGCAGCTGATCGTGTGCCTCGGCGGCTGGCGATGCCGTAGTCGTCCTGGCATCGCGCCATGACGGCGACCGAGGAGGGGAGGGCGGCGAGCCGCCGTTCCGGGTGGCGATCTCACCTAGTTGACATAATGTGCATTATCGGCGTTACGGGGATGTGCGATGTCAGCGTCACCGGTCGAACCCGATCGTCCCGCCACTGCGTGGCACCCTGCACGACACCTGCGTCCATCTCGTCAGCCTAGGCACGTCCGCACCGGTTTCAGACGACACGTGGGCACCTCCGCGCGCCAAGGCAAGGAGGTGCCCACGAACCGGCTAGTCGATATCAGGCGTTGGTGACGACCTTCCAGAGGTGGCCGTCGGGGTCGCTGAAGGTGCCGCCGTAGCCGCCCCACTGAGCGCCCTCGGCAGGCTTGATGACGGTGGCACCCGCGGCGACCGCCGCCTGGATGACGGTGTCGACCTCCTCGCGGCTGCCGGCGATGAAGTGCAGCGAGAAGCCGCGGAAGCCGGAGCCGTCGGCGGGAACGCCGATGTCGTCGGCCACCGCGCCCCATTCGTACAGGGCGAGGTCCGGCCCGTCGCCCAGCGAGCAGCGGACGAAGCCCGGGTAGTCCTGGGTGGGTTCGGCACCGAGGCCGTCGACGTAGAACTCCTTGGCGCGCTCGATGTCCTTGACCCCGAGCATGACGACGCTCACCTGCAGCGACATGATGATCTCCTTGCATTGACGATGACTGTGATCATCACGCTACGGCCGCCACCACGCGCGCTGCTTCTCGATTCCTGACCGAATCGGCGTCATCCGCCCACGTACTGCGCCAGGTGCTCGCCCGTCAGCGTCGAGCGGGTCGCGACGAGGTCGGCGGGCGCCCCCTCGAAGACGATGCGCCCGCCGTCGTGGCCGGCGCCCGGGCCGAGGTCGATGATCCAGTCGGCGTGCGCCATGACCGCCTGATGGTGCTCGATGACGATGACCGACTTGCCGGAGTCGACCAGCCGGTCCAGCAGGCCGAGCAGCTGCTCGACGTCGGCGAGGTGCAGACCGGTGGTGGGCTCGTCGAGGACGTAGACGCCGCCCTTCTCGGCCATCTGGGCGGCCAGCTTGAGCCGCTGCCGCTCCCCTCCGGACAGCGTGGTCAGCGGCTGCCCCAGGTTGACATAACCAAGACCGACGTCCTCGAGACGGGACAGGATGGCGGCCGCTGCGGGCACCTTGCCCTCGCCTTCGGCGAAGAACGCGTGCCCCTCGGCCACCGGCAGATCGAGCACTTCGGCGATGTTCAGCCCGCCGAGCCGGTAGTCCAGCACCGCGGCCTGGAACCGCTTTCCACCGCAGTCCTCGCATGGCGTCGAGACGGTCTCCATGAAGCCGAGCTCGGTGTAGATGACGCCCGCGCCGTTGCACGCCGGGCAGGCGCCCTCGGAGTTCGCGCTGAACAGGGCCGGCTTCACGCCGTTGACCTTCGCGAACGCCTTGCGGATCGGCTCGAGCAGGCCGGAGTACGTGGCCGGGTTGCTGCGCCGCGACCCCTTGATGGCGCTCTGGTCGATGGCCACCACGCCGTCGCGCCTGGAGACCGAGCCGTGGATCAGCGAGCTCTTGCCCGATCCCGCGACGCCGGTGACGACCACCAGCACGCCGAGGGGGATGTCGACGTCGACGTCCTGCAGGTTGTGGGTGCTCGCGCCGCGGACCTCGAGCGCTCCCGACGCCGACCGCACCGACGACTTCAGCGCGGCGCGGTCGTCCAGATGCCGTCCGGTGACGGTGTCGGTCTTGCGCAGGCCGTCGACCGTGCCCTCGAAGACCACTTCCCCACCGCCGGAGCCCGCGCCGGGCCCGAGGTCGACGACGTGGTCGGCGATGGCGATCGTCTCGGGCTTGTGCTCGACGACGAGGACGGTGTTGCCCTTGTCGCGCAGCTGGAGCAGCAGCTCGTTCATGCGCTGGATGTCGTGCGGGTGCAGGCCGACGGTGGGCTCGTCGAACACGTAGGTGACGTCGGTCAGCGACGACCCGAGGTGGCGGAGCATCTTGATGCGCTGCGCCTCACCACCGGAGAGCGTGCCGGACGGGCGCTCGAGGCTGAGGTAGCCGAGCCCGAGCTGCACGAACGAGTCGAGGTTCTCGCCCAGCGCCGACAGCAGCGGCGCGACCGACGGCTCGTCGAGGCCGCGGATCCACTCCGCGAGGTCGGTGATCTGCATGGCGCAGGCCTCGGCGATGTTGATGCCCTTGACCCTCGACGACAGCGCCGACTCGCTCAGCCGGGTGCCGCCGCACTCCGGGCAGGCGGCGAACGTGGCGACCCGCTCGACGAACGCGCGGATGTGCGGCTGCAGGGAGTCGACGTCCTTGGACAGGAACGACTTCTGGATCCGCAGGATGAGGCCCTCGTAGGTCAGGTTCATGTTCTCGAACTTGACCTTCGTGGCCTTCTTGTAGAGCAGGTCGTCGAGCTCCTTCTCGGTGTAGTCCTTGATCGGCTTGTCCGGGTCGAAGAACCCCGAGGCCGCGAAGATCCGCACGTTCCAGCCGTCGGCGTTGTAGCCGGGGATCGTGAACGGGCCCTCGTTGAGCGACTTGGTGTCGTCGTACAGCTGCGTGAGGTCGATGTCGGAGATGCTGCCGCGGCCCTCGCAGCGCGGGCACATGCCGCCGTGGTAGATCGCGTCGCGGACGATGGTCTTCTCACCGGTGGACGACGTCATGACGCCACTGGCCTTGCGCGCCGGCACGTTGAACGAGAACGCCGGCGGCGGCCCGACATGCGGCTCGCCCAGCCGGCTGAACAGGATCCGCAGCATCGCGTTGGCGTCGGTGACGGTGCCGACGGTCGAGCGCGGGTTCGCGCCCAGCCGCTCCTGGTCGACGATGATGGCCGTCGTCAGCCCCTCGAGGACGTCGACGTCGGGGCGGGCCAGCGACGGCATGAAGCCCTGCACGAACGCGCTGTAGGTCTCGTTGATGAGCCGCTGCGACTCCGCCGCGATGGTGTCGAACACGAGCGAGCTCTTGCCCGAGCCGGAGACGCCGGTGAACACCGTCAGCCGGCGCTTCGGGATCTCGATGCTGATGTCCTTGAGGTTGTTCTCGCGCGCCCCCTGCACGCGGATCAGGTCGTGGCTGTCCGCGGCGTACCGCGCCCCCGTGGGCTCGCTCATCGTGTCTCCGTCTTCTCAGGTCAGGTGGTTGATGCGGATCAGGTTGCCGGAGGGGTCGCGGACGGCGGCGTCGCGGACGCCGTACGGCTGGTCGGTCGGCTCCTGAATGATGTCGGCGCCGCTGGCCTCGAGCCGCTCGAACAGGCCGTCGAGGTCGTGCGTGGCCAGGGTGACCGCGCCGAAGCTGCCCTTCGCGATGAGCTCGAGGATGGTGCGGCGCTCGTCGTCGGTGATGCCGGGATCGACGGCCGGCGGGTGCAGGACGAGCGTCGTGCCGCGCTGGTCCGGCGAGCCGACGGTGATCCAGCGCATCCCCTCGTAGTCGACATCGTTGACGACCTCGAAGCCCAGCGCGTCGCGGTAGAAGGCGATGGCGGCCTCGGCATCGGTGTGCGGGAGGAACGCGTGGTAGATGCGGATGTCCATGGCCGTCAGGCTAGTTGCGCCTCCGCGGGCGCGTCACGATTCGGCTCACGGTGTCGCAGCGGCCTGGTGACCTGCTTGGCCAGGCACGGCGGCATGCCGGCGGTCTCGCCGGCCATCTGCTCGCGGTAGGTGCTCGGCGGCACCCCGACCAGCTCGGTGAAGCGGGTGCTGAACGTGCCCAGCGACGAGCAGCCGACCTCGAAGCAGACCTCGGTGACGCTGAGGTCGCCTCGGCGCAGCAGCGCCATGGCCCGCTCGATACGCCGCGTCATCAGATACGAGTACGGCGACTCGCCGAAGACCCGCTTGAACTCGCGGCTCAGGTGGCCCGACGACATGTGCACGCCCCGGGCGAGCGCCTCGACGTCGAGCGGCCGCGCGTACTCGCGGTCCATGCGGTCGCGGACGCGGCGCAGGCGGGCGAGGTCGCTGAGTCGCTGGTCCTCCGTCGGCCGGCTGGTCATGTCCCGAATGGTACGCCGATCGTGCGGGGCCAGATGCTTCGTCATGGGTCGAGCCTGCTCCGGCGCTGCCGGCCCGGGCTTCTCGAATCCTGACCGGTGCCGGTGGCATCGATGACAGCCGCTCTGTCATCGATGCCACGCGGTAGGGTCGTCCCGGTCTGACAGCTTATGTGGGGAGCCATCCGCGTATCCGGAGAGCTCCCTACATATCGACGGACGGACGGGGCATGCGGGCGGACGGGCGGCGCAACCGCGAGGCGCTGGTGACGGCGGCCGCGAAGGCGTTCGCCGAACTCGGGCCCGAGGCGCCGCTCGACGACATCGCCAAGCGCGCCGGCGTCGGCAACGCCACCCTCTACCGCCACTTCCCCACCCGCCGCGACCTGCTGGCCGCCGTCTACGCCGACGAGCTGACGGCGCTGCGCGATTACGCTGAGCTGCTGCGCGAGCAGGAGCCGCCGGCCGATGCGCTGCACGGCTGGCTGCGTGCCCTTGCCGGTCACCTCGCGCACACGAGGGATCTCGCGCTCGCGGCCGACGGCGACTGGTACGGCGTCGTCCATGCGACGGCAGCCGAGCTGCTGGCCGCGGCCCGCCACGACGGCGCGGCACGGACCGACCTGGCCGTCGCCGACCTGCTGGCGCTGGTCCGCGGCGTCGCCCTGACGGCGGACTCCCCCGCCCAGCAGGCCCGTCTGCTGGAGCTCGTGCGGCACGCGGTCGCCGCCGGCTGACGCCTCGGCAGGCCGGCCATTTGGGAACCGGGACGAACCGGACACCGGAACGACGATCAGCCTGGCCGAGGAGACGGCCGGCTTCGCCACGCTGCCGCACGCCGGCGCGCGACTATCGTGGGAAGGGATGACGACTGAGGAGCCCGACGCGGACGCCCGGCGCCTGGCCGCGGTGTCGCTGGCGGCCGACGATCCCACCGGCTGGTTCGAGCACCTCTACGCCGCGGCCGCCGACGGTGCCGCCGTCGTCCCGTGGGACCGCGGCGCCCCGCATCCGCTGCTGGTCGGCTGGCTCGGCGACCGCGACCTCACCGGCGTCCGCGCCCTCGTCGTCGGGTTCGGCCCCGGCTTCGACGCGGAGCTCCTGGCGAACCGCGGCGCGCGGACCACCGCGTTCGACGTCGCCAACAGCGCCGTCACCGCCGCCCGCGCGCGATTCCCCGGCTCCCCGTCAACTACCGCGCCGCGGACCTGCTGGCCCCGCCGGACCAGTGGCGCCAGGCGTTCGACCTGGTCGTCGAGATCATGACGGTGCAGTCGATGCCGCCGGCCTTCCATCCGCCGGCGACGGCGTCCGTGTCGCGCTTCGTGGCGCCCGGCGGAACCCTGCTGGTCGTCGCGACGGCCGCACCCGGCACCCACCCGAACGGCGAGAACGGGCCGCCCTGGCCGCTCACCCGGGCCGAGATCGACGCGTTCGCCCAGGACGGACTCGACACCGTCGCCGTCGAGCACCTGGACGCCGTGCCGCCGTGGCACCGCTGGCGGGCCGAGTTCCACCGAGGAATCGAGAGACCATGAGCGACGATCTCGGCCTGTTCGGACCGGACAGCGTGAGCTGGCGGGTGCATCGCGAGCCGGTGCTGTGGCTGGCCGGGCTCCGGGCGCTCTACCTGCAGGCACTGCACCCGCGCGCCGTCGCCGGCGTCGTCCAGAACGGCGACATCCGGCGCAACTGCTGGCCCCGGCTCATGCGCACCGCCGAGTACGTCGGCACCGTCGTCTACGGCACCACCGAGCAGGCCGAGAAAGCGGGCCGGCGGGTGCGCCGCATCCACGACCGCCTGCGCGCGCACGATCCCGTCACCGGCGAGGAGTTCCGCGTCGACGACCCCCACCTGCTGCGCTGGGTGCACGTCACCGAGGTGGAGTCGTTCGTGTCGACGGCTCGGCGGGCGCGCATCGGGCTCACCGACGCCGACGTCGACCGCTACTACGCCGAGCAGACCCGCGCCGCGGCGCTCGTCGGGCTCGATCCCGCCACCGTCCCGGCCGGCGCCGCTGAGGTCGACGAGTTCTACCGGTCGATCCGCCCCGAGCTGGCGCTCACGGCCGAGGCCCGCGACGTCGCCCGGTTCCTCACCATGCCGCCGATGCCCGGCCGGGTGGTCGCGCTCGGCCGCCCCGCCTGGCTGGGGGTCGCGACGGCGGGGTTCGCGCTGCTCCCCCGCTGGGCGCGGCGGCTGTACCGGCTGCCCGGCCTGCCGACGACGGACGTCGCCGCGTCGCTCACCGTCCTGGGACTGCGCGGCGTGGTCAACGCGCTGCCCGTGCGCGACGGCCCGATCTACCGCGACGCGCTGCGCCGGGCCGAGCAGGCGCGCGGCCAGGTCGCCGCCTGATCCTCAATGAAACCGCGCCTGCCGCGGCTCGTCGTCCTCGCCCGGGCCGTCCACGCCTTCATCCTCGACAGCGCTCGCAGCGGCGTCGGTGCGCTCGAGCCAGCCCGGCCAGACCCGCGCGGCGTCGCGGCGGCGCAGCCGGCCGCCCAGGTGCATGGCCCGCCACACCCCGCGGTAGCCGGGCAGGATGCCGGACGCGATCAGGACGTGCCCCACGATCACCGGCGTGAACAGGTACGTCGCCCAGCGGTGCAGGCGGTTGAACCAGACGAACGCCGGCCCGCCCGACACCGACCACAGCCCGATGCCGGTCACGATCAGCACCAGCAGCAGGACGATCAATGCGAGATTCGCCAGCCGCTGGCCCGGGTCGAAGTGCCCTTCATGACGGGCGAACCGCCCGGTGACGACGGCCCGCGGCCAGTGCGCGAACCAGCGCACGTCGGCCCGCCGGAACCGCACCGAGTCCGTCAGCAGCGTCCGCGCCGCCCGCCAGCCGGCCACAGCGCCGAGCACCGCGACCCCGGTGAAGACCCACCCGATCGTGGTGTGCAGCTCCGCGTCCGACTGCCCGGTCAGCTCCGACAGCGGGCTCGGCCGGCCCTCCTGGCCGAGTGTCAGCCACCAGCCGGTGAGCAGCAACACCAGCACCGTCGTGGAGACGGCGGCGTGCAGCCAGCGGGTGCGGGCGTTGTTGCGCTCGACGGTCGGCCGCGGCGTGCCGGGCTCAGTAGTCATAGTCCGGTGGTTCCTCGGACTCGTCGTTCTCGTCGTCGGACGGGGAGCCGCCCGAGCCCGCCTCCCCCACGGTGACCGTGATCTCGGCGTCGGCGCCCGCCGCGGAGTGGTCGGCGTTGCGCAGCGAGACGTTCAGCGTGTGCTCGCCCGGCTCCAGTCCCTCCAGAGCCGGCGAGTCGGCGGTGATCTCGTGCTCCTCGCCGTTGCCGGATTCGATCACCTCATAGGAACTGTCGTCGCCGTCGAAATAGACGTGGACGTGATGATTCCCGGTGTCGGTCGGGCCGAGTTCCTCACTGGAATCGACGACGAGCGTGAACGGCACGCCGATCTCGGCGCCGCCCGCCGGCTCGACGATCTCCACGGACGGTCCGCCACCCCCTTCGGACGCGGTACTCGTGTCATCGTCGCCGCCACACGCTGCGAGAACGAGCGCAAGCGCGAAGCTGGACACCATCAAGGGTCTGGACATGATCCCTCTCCTTCCGTCGTTCGGCGTTCTTTCTGGAATACGCCGCCGCGGACCGGAGGGATTGACGTGGAATCAGGTCAATCCTTGTGCGGGCGCCAACCGTATAACACAGTGGGACGTCCCACTCCAGCGCCTATGCATTGGTACTAGTCACAACGGGGATGGGGTCTCCAGCACGGCCATGGCGGCCGCTCGGCCCGGGATGGCGCTGACTCCCCCGCCGCGCCGGGCGCCGGCGCCGCACAGCAGCACCCGCGGATGGGCGGTCTCGACGCCCCAGCGGCCCACCTCGTCGGGCGACTCGGCGAACGGCCACGACAGGTCGCGGTGGAAGATGTGCCCGCCAGGCAGGCCGACCGACGCCTCGAGGTCGACGGGGGTGCGGGCGTCCAGGCAGGGCCGGCCATCGGCGTCGACGGCGAGGCAGTCCTCGATCGGCTCGGCGAGCACGGAGTTCAGCGAGGCCAGCGTGGCCTTCACGGCCGCCGTCCGGGACCCCTCGTTGTCGGCGCGGAACAGCCGGGCCGGCTGGTGCAGGCCGAACAGCGTGATCGTGTGCGCGCCCGCCTCCTGCAGCGACGGCCCGAGGATCGACGGGTCGGTCAGCGAGTGGCAGTAGATCTCGCACGGCGGCAGGTCGGGCACCGCGCCGGCCGCGGCCTGCGCGTATGCCGTCTCGAGCTGCGTCAGCGACTCGTTGACGTGGAAGGTGCCGCTGAACGCGGCCACCGGGTCGACGTCGGAGCGCAGCCGCGGCAGCCGGGTCAGCAGCAGGTTGATCTTCAACTGCGCGCCCTCGGGCTCATCCCACGGCGACGGAGGCGCCCCGCCCAGCAGCCGGGCCAGCGTCGACGGCGCACACCCGGCCAGGACGTGCCCCGCACCCACCCGCCGGCTGACGCCGTCGCCGTCGGTGAACTCCACCTCGCCGGTCGCGGGGTCGACGGCGGTGACCGTCGCCCGGGTGACGACGGCGGCACCGGCGGCCA
The DNA here is from genome assembly GCF_004348545.1 of Jiangella ureilytica. Taxonomy (GTDB): domain Bacteria; phylum Actinomycetota; class Actinomycetes; order Jiangellales; family Jiangellaceae; genus Jiangella; species Jiangella ureilytica. The sequence goes on from NZ_SMKL01000016.1 coordinate 20,834, forward strand.
CCGCCGCGTCGCGCAGGGCGCCGCTGACCGCTCCCATGCCGCCGACCGGGACGTCCCAGTCGCCGGTGCCGTTGCCGATGACGTGGTACAGGAAGCACCGGTTCTGCCGCAGCGACGGCTCGTCGACGGCGGCGAAGGTGCCGATCAGCGCGTCGGTGAGGACGACGCCCTGCACTGTGTCGTCGGCGAAGGTGTCGCGGACCACCGTCCCGACCGGCTCCTCGAACAGCGCCCGCCAGGCCCTTTCACCGACCGCCGACCGGACCTCCGCCGCCGGCAGCAGCGGCTGCGTCAGCGTGGGCGCCAGGCGGCGCGCCACCTCGCCGGTCATGGCGTAGAACCGCGACCACGCGTCGTGGTCGGCGGCCGCGCCGAGCGACCCGAACGACGCCCGCGTCGCGGCCGCGGATCCCGTGTCGACCAGCAGCCCGCCGTCGCCGACCGGCGTGTACGACGAATACCGGCGCCGCCGCAGCGTGATCGGCAGCGCGAGCTCGTCGACGATCTGCCGGGGCAGCAGCGACACCAGGTACGAGTAGCGCGACAGCCGGGCGTCGACGCCGGGGAACGGCCGCTCCGAGACGGCCGCTCCCCCGACGTGGTCGAGCCGTTCCAGGACCAGCACGCTGCGCCCGGCCCGGGCGAGGTAGGCGGCGGCGGTGAGGCCGTTGTGCCCGCCGCCCACCACGACGGCGTCGTACCGGGCCCGCAAGGTCGAGAGATCGTCAGCCATGCCGGCCATCCTCACGCGAACCCCGCCTCCGCGGCCACCCGGGACCGCCGTCAGCCAGAGCATCAGCCGACCGGCGTCAGCTCGCGGTCCGCGGCGGGAACCGGCCGCGACCGGCGCAGCCACCGCGGCGCCCACCAGTTCGCGTTCCCGAGCAGCGCCATCAGCGACGGCAGCACGACCGCCCGGATCACGACCGCGTCGATGAGGACGGCGACGGCGAGCCCGACGCCCATCTGCTTCATCTCGATGACGCGCATGGCCGCGAACAGCCCGAACACCGCGACCATGACAAGGGCGGCGCTGGTGACGGTGCCGGCCGAGCTGGTGATGCCCTCGCGGACGGCGGCCCGGATCGGCAGCCCGCGGTCGGCGGCCTCGCGGATCCGGCTGACGACGAACACGTGGTAGTCCATCGACAGGCCGAACAGGATCACGAACAGGAACAGCGGGATCCAGACCACCACGGACCCCGTCGACGTGAAGTCCAGCAGGCCCTCGGCCCACGAGTACTGGAACACCAGCGCCAGCACGCCGAACGCCGCCACCGTCGACAGCAGGTTGACGACGACCGTCGTGAGGCCGACGACCACGGAGCGGAACGTCACCGTCATCATGACGAAGGCCAGGCCGAGCACGAACGCGATGATCCACGGCAGCTTGCTCGAGAGGTTGTCGTTGTAGTCGACGCCGCCGGCGACGTCCCCGGTGACCGCCGTCGTGGCATCCGGCAGGGCGCCCGTCGTCGCCGGGATGAGCTCGCCGCGCAGCACGTCCAGCGAGTGCGCGGCCTCGTCGGTGTCCGGCCCGAACGGCACGCCCACCGTCAGCGAGCTGAACCGGCCGTCGTCGGACTGCGCGATGACCGGCTCCTGGTCGTGGGCGAAGTTCTTGTCGGCGCCGGTGCGGGCAGCCAGGTCCTCGAGGGCCGCGCGGACACGGCCGGCCTCCCCTGCCGGCGCCTCGACGACGACGGTGTGCGCGGCGCCCGTGCTCGGGAACGCCTCGACCAGGCGGTCGTAGCTCCGCATCACCGGCAGACTGCGCGGGAACGACTCCTCGCCGGGGTCGGTGAGCCGCAGGTTCAGGGCGGGCGCGGCCAGCGCGAGCAGCGCCAGGACCGAGACGACCAGCGTGGCCGCCGGGTGGCGCAGTGCCGGGCGCAGGACGGCCGGCCAGAACCGCGGCGGCCGCTGCTGGTTCGTCAGCCGCCACACGAACGGGACGCGCGGGCGGTCGATTCGGTGCCCGAGCTTCGCCAGCAGCGCCGGCAGCACCGTCAGCGACCCGATGACGGCGATGGCGACGACGAGGATCGCGCCGGTGGCCATCGAGGCGAAGTTGACGTCCGCGGCCAGGTAGAGCCCGGCCATCGACACCGCGACGGCCAGCCCGGACACCACGACGGAGTGGCCGGAGGTCGCGGCCGCGATCTCCACGGCCTCGAGCGTGCCGCGCCCCTTGGCCCGTTCCTCGCGCTCGCGGCGCAGGTAGAACAGCGAGTAGTCGACACCGACCGCCATGCCGATCAGCAGCACCAGGTGGGTGACGGTGCCGCCGTCGGGCACCGCGTGCGACGCCAGCGCGTAGAGCCCGATGGCCGACCCGACCGACGAGATCGCCAGCAGCACCGGCACCCCGGCCGCGAGGACCGCGCCGAACGCCACCAGCAGCACGATCAGCGTGATCGGCAGGCTCAGCATCGCGATCGTGCCGAGGTCCTCCTCGAGCAGCGCGAAGAAGCCCTTCATGACCGACGCCTCACCGGCCTGCTCGACCAGCAGGTCCGGATGGTCCTCCTGCACGCCGGCGGTGACGTCGAGCAGCGCCTGGACGTCCTCCTCGGCCTGCTCCTCGTCGCCGGTCATGGTGACGGGGACGGTGACGGCGCCGCCGTCGGGCGAGGTGACGGGATCGCCGACGGCGTCGACCTCGGGCAGAGCGGCCATCCGGTCCGCGATCTCCGTAGCCGCCGAGTCGGCGCCGGCACCGGCCGGGGTGATGAGCACGTTCTCGGTGATCTGCGACTCCAGGCCGCCCTCGTCGAGCATGCGGTCGGCCCGGCCGGACTCGCCGATGCCGAGGTCGAGCTGGCTGGCCTGCTGGATGCCGGCCACGCTCATCGCGGCCAGGCACAGGACCACGAACGCGAACCAGCCGCCGATCGCACGGCCGGGGTGGGTCGCGCTCCAGCGCGCGATGCGGACGGTGACGGGTGGTCGGGAGTAGCGGGAGCTGGTGGTGTGAGACACCGGGCGGCCCTCCGGGCAGCTGATCGACAGGTCGCCACCCATGCTTCTCGCGCCCGGCACCACCCACATTGGTGCCAGGTACCGGCTCGGGGTGGGGCTATCCCCCGGCCGTGTCCTCGGGTTCGTCCGCCGGGTTCGTCCGCCGGCGGCGACAACCGGATGCCTGCGAGCTCCGTCTAGGGGGTGACAGGATGAAGAGGCCGCTCGAGGGAGTGTGGTGTGAGCAGACGTCAAGCGCGAGCTGACGAGTTCGTGACGTACGTCGATGCCCGGCGGAGCTACCTGCGCCGCGTCGCCTACCTCGTGTGCGGAGACTGGCACGCCGCCGAGGACCTGGTGCAGACCGCGCTGATCAAGCTGTACGCGGCCTGGCCCCGGATCCACACCGACGGCGCCGAGGACGCCTACGTCCGCCGGATCATCGTGCGGGCGCACCTCGACGAGCGGCGCCGGCCGTGGCGCCGCGAACGGGTCGGGCTCGACGGTGTCGACGCCGCCGAGCCCGAGACGCTCTCGTTCGAGGACAACGACGCGCTCCTCGCCGCGCTCAAGACCCTGCCCCAGCGGCAGCGCGCGACCATCGTGCTGCGGTACTGGGTCGGGCTCTCCGTGGAGGAGGCGGCCGACGACCTCGGCTGCACCACGGGCACGGTGAAGAGCCAGACCTCGCGGGCGATGGCCAGCCTGCGGGCCTCCCTGTCGACCGATGACGTGACGACGACCGAGAGGCGATCGAGATGATCGAGGACGACGAGCTGCGCAGGCAGTTCGACAGGGTGGGGTTCGCCGGCGAGCCGCCGATGGGCTCCACCGCGACGGATGACCTGGTGCGCGGACGGCGCCACCTGCGCCGCCGCCGCATCGCGACCCTGGGCGGCGGCGCGCTGGGCGTGGCCGCGGCCGGGGTGGGCGTGGCGCTGCTGCTGCCCGGCTTCGGTCCGGCGGCGTCGAGCGACCTGGACGTGGCCGGCGCCGGCCCGGCACCTGTGGAGGTCACCGACGAGACGGCACCCGCCACCCACGAGACCGGGGTGCCGTCCCAGGAGCCGTCCCAGGAGCCGACCGTGGACGACGAATACCAGCTGGGCTTCCCGCTGACCAGGCAACTGCTGCTGGACACCGCCGTCGAGCACCTCGACCCGGCGCACGAGCACCTACCGGCCGAGAGCACCGGCCTCACCGGTGGCGGGACGAACGTCGGCACCAAGCTCGAGTGGCTCGTCGACGGCGACGACGGCATGGGCTTGGTCCAAGTTGCGGTCACTGGGCCGGGATACGCCGACGAGTACGAGTTCGCGCGCCAGGACTTCGCCGCCAACATCGGCTGCGAGATCGACACCGACCGGTGTATCGAGCAGCCGATCCCCGGCACCGACGAGACCGCACTGGTCGGCGCGGCGAATCCCGACACGCACCTGCTGTTCAGCATCGTCTACGAGCGGGCCGACGGCTCCTTCGTCGGCATCGCGGTGAGCGACCTCTTCGGCAACAACAGCCTCATCCCGCTGGCGGAGATGGACGTGTCGCTGGAGCAGGGGTTCGCCTTTGTCACCGACCCCGACCTCGCGCTCGCTCCGGGCGAGTCGGCCGAGGATTACGACGTCCTCCGCCCGGGCGAACGGGAGGACGGGAGCATCCCCGAGGGCACGTCCGAGGAGCCCGTCGACTAGTGCCGTAACGACGCGGTGCCGGCTGCCCCACGCTCATGGCGTAGGACAGCCGGCACCGCGTGTCTGAACTGCAGGACGACGGATCGCGAGGGTGCGCGGTCCTAGTCGTCCCAGCCCGTACCGAGCGAGCTCATGGCCCAGGCAGGATCGCCCATCTGGGTGCCGCCGCCGATCTGCATGATCTGGTTCCCGTCGCGTTCGATCGGCCGCACCAGCCAGCTGTGGTTCTGTGCGTTCCAGGTCAACACGTACTCCGTGTCCCGGCGCAACATCGTGATCCTCCTGCTCCTCGCCGCCCGGCCGGGCCGCGATCCGTCGGTACCTGAGCTCGCCCACTACTTCGGCTAGATCCTCGAATGATCTCCCGATGATGCCGGGCCCGCAACGCGAACGACCACCGCCACGCCGCGTTTCGCCTGGTCGGCCCCCAGGTGGTGACTCTGAAACGCAAATTTCGTCCGTTCGGTGGTGGCGTGGCCTGACCGAACGGCCGATGCCGCGCGCAGGTGGTCCGCACCCCACGGCATCCTTTCGGCGATCACCTTCGTAGAAGGACGGGACGGCTCAGCCGGCCGTTCCGCCATCTCGGTCGGAAGGAGCATCATGCGCAACGTGCTGACCCGCTCGGCGATCCTCGTCACGGTCGCCGCCACCGCGCTCGTCGCGGGCGCCGCACCCGCATCCTCCAGCGGTCCGCGCATCACGCCGCTCGTCACCGTTCTCACCGGCGCACAGGAAGTGCCCGGACCGGGCGACGCCGACGGCCGCGGCGCGTTCGCCGGAGTCATCAAGGGCGACACGCTCTGCTACGCCCTCCTCGCCACCCGCATCGACCCGGCGACTGCGGCGCACATCCACGTCGGCGCGGCCGGCGTGGCCGGCCCGATCGTCGTGGGTCTGAACACGCCGAACCGCACCAGCCACGGCTGCATCACGGCCGTGCCGGACGCGCAGAACACCACCATGACGCTGTCGGAGAGCGAACTGGCCGCCCTCGTCGCCAACCCGAGCGCCTACTACGTCAACGTCCACAACGCGCCGCACCCGGCCGGAGCGGTTCGCGGCCAGTTCCGCTGACCCATCCTTACATGCCGTTGACGGTATATAGCTGAGCAGCTATGCTCGGGTGGCATGCCGTCCGAACCGTTCGTCGTGCTCGCCGATCCGGCCAGGCGGCGCATCCTGGACCTGCTCCGGGAGCGTCCCCGGCTGGTCGGCGAGCTGACCGAGGCGATCGGGCTCTCGCAGCCCGGCACGTCCAAACACCTGCGCGTGCTGCGCGAGGCCGGGCTGGTCACCGTCCGCCCCGAGGCGCAACGGCGCTGGTACGAGCTGCGCCCTCAGCCGCTGGCCGAGATCGACGCCTGGCTCGCGCCGTACCGCTGGATGTGGGCCGAGCGCTTCGACGCCCTCGAGCGCCACCTCGACACCATGGGCGACGCATGACGGCGCCCGGCAGCGTGCGGCGGGTCGGCGGCGGACGGGTCGAGATCCGGTTCGAGCGACGTCTCTCTCATGCGCCGGCGAAGGTCTGGCGGGCCCTCACCGACCCCGCCGAGCTGCGCGGCTGGCGCTTCCCGGCCGTCGTGTCGCTCGATCCGACGCCCGGCGCGATCCTGTACTTCCACCCCACGGACGAGCAGCGCGAGCGCTTCGGTGTCGCGCCGGAACCCGTCACCGGCCGCATGATCGCGGCCGATCCGCCCCGGCTGCTCGAGTACACCTGGGGCACCGAGACGCTGCGGTGGGAGCTGACGCCCGACGGCGACGGCTGCCGGCTGGTCTTCGTCAACACCATCGACGACGACGGCGCCGGCCCGGCCGTTGCGGGCGGCTGGCACGCCGGGCTCGACCTGCTCGAGGCGGCCCTCGCCGGCCGGGGCATCGACACCGACGACGCGTGGCAACGCGCCGCCGACCTGCAGACACAGTACGAGGAGCAGTCATGACCGAGACCCTGCACACCGACGGCGACCGCACGGTCCTGCACATGGAGCGCCGGTTCGGGCATCCGAGCGCCCAGGTGTGGCGCGCGCTGACCGAGCCCGACCACCTGAGCCGGTGGTTCCCGTCCCGCGCCGAGTTCGACCCGGTCGTCGGCAGCGGCGTCCGCTTCGACATGGACGGCGAGCGGTTCGACGGCCGTGTCACCGAGGCCGAGCCGGGCCGCGTGCTGGCCTTCACCTGGGGCGACGACCTCCTGCGCTTCGAACTCCACGACGACGGCGACGGCTGCCGGCTGGTGTTCACGCACACGTTCACCGACCGGTACGGTGCCGCCAGCTTCGCCTCCGGCTGGGCGCAGTGCTTCGTCGCCCTGACGGAAGTACTCGACGGCGCGCCCGTCACCGCCGCCTCGCCGTCGGCCGCCCAGCACGACGCCTATGTCGAGCAGTTCGGCCTCGCCGCCGGCGTGATCTCGACCGGTGACGACGGCGGCCGGCGGGTCCGGTTCGAGCGGCAGCTCACCGCCCCGGCCGAGGCCGCCTGGCCGGTCGTCGAACGACTCGCCGGGGTGGCGCCGGACGACGTGCTGGAGCGGGACGAGCCGAAGCTGCTCGCCTACGCCGCGCCCGACGGCGCCCGCGTGCGCTGGGAGCTCGGCGAGGGCACCGGCCACGGCGCCCGTCTGGTCCTCACCGTCAGCGGCGACCCCGGCGTCGACGACCCGGCGTGGGCCGGCCGCGTCGCAGAGCTCGCCCGCGAACTCCGCTCCTGACGCGCGCCGGCCGCGTTGATCATGGAGAAGTCGGGGCTTCCCGCGGCTGGGAAGCCCGACTTCTCCGTGATCAATGTGGGTCGGGGCGGCGCCGGACGGATCCTCATGGGCGGCTGGTGACTTCCGTCATGGGTGCGCCGGAGGCGATCTTCCTAGCGTGGCGGCATGCCCTACGGATACCTCACCTCGACCGTCCTGCTCGCCCTCGGCACTCTGGCGGCACTCGTTTCCGTGCCGCGCCGCTACCCCGTCGTCGGCACGCTGGGGTTCGTCGCAGGGCTGGTGGTCAACGAGCTGCCGTTCCTGGCGATGTTCTGGCTGGCCGCGTCGACGGCACTGGCGTTCGTCGAGGGTGACATCGCGGGCGCGGGCGCCTGGGCGGCCGTCGGGGTCGCCGGACTGACGGCGGCCGGGCTGGTCGTCGTCGCACGGCAGTCCCTGAGCGCGCCGGGGGTCGTCCGGGCGGCATTGGCCGAGGCCTTCGGTGATGTCCCTGCCGACGCCGTCCGCGCGATTCCCTGGGCCTCGATCCTGCTGCGGCCGCTCTGGGTGCACCGCCGCGACGTCGCCCGGACCCGCAACGTCCCGTATGGCGACGCCGGCCGCCGGAACCGGCTCGACGTCTATCGTTCCCGCGCGCGAAGCGCCGCCGGCCCGGCGCCCGTGGTCGTCTACCTCCACGGCGGCGGCTACTTCAGTGGGAGCAAGAGCCGCGAGGGTCGCCTCATGCTGTACCGCCTGGCCGCGCGGGGCTGGGTCGGCGTGAGCGCCACCTACCGGCTGCGGCCCCGCGCCACCTTCGCCGACCACCTCGCCGACGTCGAGCGTGTCCTCGCCTGGGTGCGCGAGCACATCGCCGAGCACGGCGGCGACCCGGACCGCGTCGTCCTCGCGGGCAGCTCGGCCGGTGCGCACCTGGCGTCGATCGCCGCGCTGACGCCGCGCCCGGCGACGGAGCGGAGGCCGCTGGCGGCGGTCTGCCTCTACGGCTACTACGGGTACTACTACGGCATGGGTCCGGCCGAGCTCCCGGTGTCGTCGCCGCTCGGGTACGCCGCCGACGTGGCGCCGCCGGTGTTCGTGGCGCACGGCGACCGCGACCCGCTGGTGCCGGTCGAGGCGGCCCGCGAGCTCGTCGCCCACCTGCGGGCGGCATCGCCGAACCCCGTGGTGTACGCCGAGCTCCCGGGCGCGCAGCACGCGTTCGACCTGTACCACTCGGTCCGGCACGAGGCCGTCGTCGACGGCGTCGAGGCGTTCGTCGCCCGCGTGCTCGCGTCGGTCACCGCGGGGCCGGCCGTGTCTCGACGGCCGGGTTGAGCGCGAGCCACGGCCGCGGGTGGGCCGCACGGGCGGCCGCTCCGGTCCCGCTCCAGCAGCGCCCGCCACCCGCGGCCCGGGTGGGCCGCGGGTCAGGCACCCGCGCCGCCGTGGTGAGCGGATCCGAGAGCGTCGCGAGAAGATCAGCCCGACGGCACCACGGAGTCGGTCTCGAACTGGGTGCGGTGCAGCTCGGCGTATCGCCCACCGGCCGCCAGCAGCTCGAGGTGCGTTCCCCGCTCGACGACGCGGCCGGCCTCGATGACGAGGATCTGGTCGGCCGCCCGGATGGTCGACAGCCGGTGCGCGATGACCACCGCCGTCCGTCCCTCGAGGGCCGCGCCGAGCGCCTCTTGCACGGCCGCCTCGGAGGTGGAGTCGAGGTGGGCCGTCGCCTCGTCGAGGATGACCACGCGCGGCCGGGCCAGCAGCAGCCGCGCGATGGTGAGCCGTTGTCGTTCGCCGCCGGAGAGCCGGTAGCCGCGCTCCCCCACGACCGTGCCGAGGCCGTCGGGCAGCGACTGGACCAGCGCGTCGAGCCGGGCGAGCCGCAGCACGTCCCAGAGCTCGTCGTCGGTGGCCTCGGGCCGGGCGATGAGGAGGTTCTCGCGCAGTGACTCGTGGAACAGGTGGCCGTCCTGCGTGACCATGCCCAGCGTGGCCCGCACGGATGCCGTCGTGAGGTCGCGCACGTCGACGCCGCCGAGCCGGATGGCGCCGGAGTCGACGTCGTAGAGCCGCGGCAGCAGCTGCGCGATGGTCGACTTGCCGGCGCCGGACGAGCCGACCAGCGCCACCATCTGGCCCGGCGCGGCGGTGAACGAGACGCCGTGCAGCACCTCGTCGCCGCCGCGGGTGTCGAGCATGGCGACCTCTTCCAGCGACGCCAGCGACACCTTGTCGGCCGCCGGGTAGCTGAAGTGCACGTCGTCGAACTCGACCGACACCGGGCCGACGGGCACGTCGCGCGCGCCGGGCTTCTCCTGGATCAGCGGCTTCAGGTCGAGCACCTCGAACACCCGGGCGAAGCTGACCAGCGCGCTCATGACCTCGACCCGCGCGCTGGCCAGTGCGGTGAGCGGCGCGTACAGCCGCGTGAGCAGCAGCGCCATGGAGACGACGTCGCCGGCGTCGAGCTGGCCGCGCAGCGCGTAGAAGCCGCCCAGCCCGTAGACCAGGGCCAGCGCCAGCGCGCCGACCAACGTGAGCGCCGTGACGAACAGCCACTGCACCATGGCGGTGCGCAGCCCGATGTCGCGGACGCGGCGGGCCCGGACGCCGAACTCGGCGGACTCTCGCTCGGGCCGGCTGAACAGCTTGACCAGGGTGGCGCCGGGTGCGGAGAACCGCTCGGTCATCTGGGTGCTCATGACGGCGTTGTGGTTGGCCGCCTCGCGTTCGAGCCGGGCCAGCTTGCCGCCCATGCGCCGGGCGGGCAGCACGAACACCGGCAGCAGCACCAGGGCCAGCAGCGTGATCTGCCACGAGATGCCGAGCATGACCACGAGTGCGAGCACCAGCATGACGAGGTTGCTGACCACGCCGGACAGCAGGTCGCTGAACGCCCGCTGCGCGCCGATGACGTCGTTGTTGAGCCGGCTGACCAGCGCCCCGGTGCGGGTGCGGGTGAAGAACGCGATGGGCATCTTCAGCACGTGGTCGAAGACGGCCTGACGCAGGTCGACGATGAGGCCCTCGCCGATGCTGGCCGAGAGCCAGCGCTGCAGCAGCCCGACACCGGCCTCGGCCACCGCGATGACGGCGATGACCACGGCCAGCCCGACGACCGTGCCTTGCGGACCGCCGTTCATGATGGTGTCGACGACCCGCCCGGCGAGCACCGGAGTAGCCACCGCCAGGACCGCCGTCACGACGCTGAGCAGCACGAAAGCGACCAGATACCTGCGGTGCGGCCGGGCGAACCCGGCGATGCGGCGCAGCGTCGCACGCGAGAACGGCCGGGTGTCCTCTTGCGCGTGCATCGCGTTGTAGAGCGCGTTCCAGGCGGTGACTTCCATGCTCATGGCGCGACGGCCTCCACGGTGGTGGGCTGCGGCGCGACCTCTGCGCCGGAGACCCCGACCCGTCGCAGCAGCACCGCCGCCAGGACGGCGCCCACCAGCACGATGGCCGCGGCCACCACGGCGGTGACCCGCAGGCCGTCGGTGAACGCGTCCTGCGCCGTCGTCAGCAGCGCGGCGCCGTCGGGCAGCGCCGCCGCCACCGCGACGGCACCGGCCAGGGTGTCGCCGGCCGCCTCGGCGGCGGACGCGTCCAGCCCCGAGAGATCCGAAGAAGAGCTCATGCCCGAACGGTAGACGGCGGTACCGACACTCCCGAGGATCGCCAGGCCGAGGGCGCCGCCGAACTCGTTGCTCGTCTCCGACGCGGCCGATGCGGCACCGGCCTTCGACGGCGGCGCCGCGCTGATGACGAGGTCGGTGCCGAGCGCGGCGGGCGGCGTGAACCCGGCCGCCATGACGCACGTCCCGGTGATCAGCACGCCGAAGCCGGACGAGCCGCCGACCTGCGTCATGAGGCCGACGCCGGCGGCCGACACCAGCAGCCCGCCGGCGATCAGCCGGCCCGGCCGGACCCGCGACGCGAGCAGCGGGACCAGGATCATCCCGAGCATCATCGCGCCCGTCATCGGCAACACCCACAGCCCGGCCCGGAACGGCGACAGGCCGTGCACCAGCTGCAGGTACTGCATGACGAGCAGGTTCAGCCCCATCATCGCGAACGTCGCCGTCGTCATGACGCCGAGCGTCGCGCCGAAGGCCCGGTTCCGGAACAGCTCCATGTCGATGAGCGGGTCGTCGAGCGAGCGCTGCCGCCGTACGAAGAGGACGGCGAACCCCACCCCCACGACCAGGGAGGCCACCAACAGCCAGCCGAACCCGTCCTCGGCGAGCTTCTTGACGCCGTAGATGACGGGCAGCACGGCGGCGAGCAGCAGCACGGCGCTGAGCAGGTCGAGCCGGCCGGCGACGGGGTCGCGGTACTCGGGCAGCAGGAACGGCCCGGCGACCAGCAGGAGCACCATGACCGGCACGCCGACCAGGAACACCGAGCCCCACCAGAACGCCTCGAGCAGCACCCCGCCGACCAGCGGCCCGATGGAGCCGCCGACCATGAAGCTCATCATCCACAGCGAGATCGCCGTGGTCCGCTGGCGGTCGTCGTGGAACATGTTGCGGATCAGCGAGAGCGTCGACGGCATCAGCGTGGCGCCGGCGATCCCCATCAGGGCGCGGGCGGCGATCAGCATCTCCGCGCTGGTGGCGTACGCGGACAGGACGGACGCGAGCCCGAACCCGGCCGCGCCGATGAGCAGGAGTCTGCGCCGTCCGATCCGGTCCCCCAGCGAACCCATGGTGATGAGGAACCCGGCGATGAGGAACCCGTAGATGTCGGTGATCCAGAGCAGTTGCGAGGCGGTCGGGCTCAGGTCGGCGCTCAGGTGCGGCACGGCGAGGTGCAGCACGGTCAGGTCCATGATCACGAGCATCGCGGGCAGGCTCAGGACGGCCAGTGCGATCCACTCCTTCGCCCCGGCGCGGGGCGGCGGATCCTGGGTCATGGCGTCGGTGTCGGTCGTCATGTCCGCAGTCTCGTACCTCAACGAAGGTTGAGGTCAAGTCCGGCGACCCAGGAGATCCAGCGCGAGCAGCGTAGCGACCAGGCTGAGAGCCGCGGCCGCCAGTCCGCCGCGCCCCGGCTGGCCGTTCCGTTCAAGCGCCCGCCCACGCCGCCACCGTACGGTGTGGCCATGGCGAGCGTGCGGCTGCGGGCGATCTGCGGATTCGCCTGCTTCGGCCTGTTCTGGGGCGCGTGGGGCGCGATCCTGCCGGCGGTGAAGGACGGCGCCGGCGTCGGCGACGGGCAGCTCGGTCTGGCCCTGCTGATGATCGGCCTGGGCGCGCTGCTGTCGATGCGGGTCACCGGCCATCTCGTCGACCGGTTCGGCGGTGTGGTGCTGCCGGCGACGGTGGCGCTGTTCGCCGTGTGCGGGGTGCTGCCGGCGTTCGCGACCTCGATGACCACGCTCGCCGTCGCGCTGTTCCTGCTGGGCGCCACGTCGGGCGCCGCGGACGTGGCGATCAACACGGCCGGGTCGCACGCCGAGGCGGTCGCCGGGCGGCCGGTGATGAACCTCGGGCACGCCTTCTTCTCCATCGCCGTCGTGGTGGCGAGCCTCGGCACCGCCGGCCTGCGCGCCGTCGGTGCCGGGGCCCTGCCGGTGCTCGGCGCCGTCCTCGCGCTGATCGCGGTCGCCGTGCTGGTGGTCCTGGCGCCGGGCGCGCGCGAGGCGGCCCCCGCGGTGGGACGCGATCAGCGGCGACGGCGGCAGCTGCGGCCGCGCTTCAGGCGGCCTGACCCGGCGCTGCTGGTGTTCGGCGGTCTCTGCGCGCTCGCCTACGTGGTCGAGAACGCCTGGCAGAGCTGGAGCGCGCTGCACCTGGAGGTCACGCTCGGCGCCGGGCCCGGGCTCGCGTCGAGCGCGCCGGCCGTGTTCGCCGCCGCGGCGGTCGCCGGGCGCATCGGCGGCAACGCACTGCTCAGCCGGGTGCGCCCGGTGCCCGTGCTGGTCGCCGGCGCGCTCGTCGCCGCCGTGGGCTCGGCGCTGGCCGCGCTCTCGGACGGCCCTGGGCCCGGTCTCGCCGGCATCGCGATCGCCGGCCTCGGCACGTCGGTCTGCGCGCCGACGATCATCGGCATGACGGGATCCTGGGCCGGCCCGGAGCGGCGGGCGGGCGCGATCTCCACCGTCACGACGATCGCCTACCTGGGATTCCTGCTCGGACCGCCCGCCGTGGGCGCGGTGTCCGGCGTCTGGTCCCTGCCGGTCGCGCTGGGCGGGGTCGCCGTCCTCGCCGTCGTCGTCGCCGCCCTGGCCCCGGTGGCCGGGCACGCCGAGCGCAGCGCTATTTCAGCACCCCCGCGGTGAGCCCGGCCTGCACCTGCTTCTGGAAGACGATGTAGACGATCAGCACCGGCAGCAGGGCGATCACCAGGCCGGCGAACAGGGCCGTCCAGTCGGCGCGGAACCCGGTGGTGGCCGCCAGCGTGCCCAGCCCCTGCGCCAGCACCCGCTTGTCGCCGTCCTGCATGATGACCAGCGGCAGCACGTACTGGTTCCAGTGGCCCAGGAAGTTGAACAGCGCCAGGCTGATCATGCCCGGCCGGGCCATGGGGAGCATGACCTTCCAGAACAGCGAGAAGTGAGAGCAGCCGTCCATGATGCCGGCCTCGGCCACGGAGGTCGGCAGCGTGCGGAAGAACGCCGTCAGGAAGAAGACCGTGAACGGCATCGAGAACGCGACGTACACCAGGGCCAGGCTGAGATAGCTGTTGAGGCCCAGGAACTGGCCGACCACCGGCAGCGAGCCGAGGTTGCGCACCACGAAGAACATCGGCACGAGCGCCAGGAAGACCGGCAGCACCAGCCCGCCCACGAACAGGTAGTACAGGAACCGGTTGCCCGGGAAGTCGTAACGGGCCAGCACGTAGGCGCCCATCGCGCCGAACAGCATGGTCAGCGTCAGCGAGATGGACACGACGATGACGCTGTTGAGGAAGTACTGGCCGATGTTGGCCGCCGACCACGCCCGCGAGAAGTTGTCCACCTGGACGCCGGACGGCAGGCCGAGCGGGTCGACCCGGAACTCGCCGTTGGTCTTGAACGACGACAGGATCGCCCACAGCAGCGGCAGCGCCGTGATGAGCCCCCACAGCAGCAGGAAGCCGCCGTTGATCAGCCCGACCGCCTTCTCACCCGCGCCGACGCCGGGCATCCGGTCGCGCCGGCCGCCGCGCCGCGGCGAGCCGCCGTCGCCCGACACGCGGGGCGGGGACTGTGTCGTCGTCATGCCAGCTCCACCCTCTCGCGCCGCAGACCGCGCATGAACAGGATCGCCGCCACCATCGTCAGCACCAGCATGAGCACGCCGATGGCCGCGGCGTAGCCGAAGTCGGCCTCGGCGAACGCCTCGCGGTACATCGCCACGCCGAGCACGTCGCCGGCGCCCTGGACGCCGCCGTTGATGCCCAGCATGATGTGCACCGTCGCGAAGCCGTCCATCGCCTGGATCGCCATGTAGACCCAGCCGACCTGCACGGTGTCCCAGACCAGCGGCACGGTGACCTTGCGGAACGTGGTGAGCCGGCTGGACCCGTCGAGCAGCGCCGCCTCGTAGATGTCGCGCGGAATGGCCTGCATGGCCGCCGAGAACAGCACCACGTAGAAGCCGACGAACGACCACGTCATGACCAGGACGATGATCCAGATCAGGTAGTCCGGCTCGGCCAGCCAGAGCCGTTGCAGCCCGTCGAGCCCGACGGCCCCCAGCACCCGGTTGAGGATGCCGCCGGCGTTCTCCGGCGCGAACACGTACTTGAAGACGATGCCGATGATCGCGACAGAGAGCACCTGCGGGAAGAAGTACACGACCTTGTAGATCGACGACCCGCGCACGCCGGTGACCGCGCCGCCGCGGCTGCGGCCACCGACGTTGAGCATGGACGCGAAGAACAGGCCGAGCAGCAGCGTGAGGACGGGGACGACCAGCACCAGGATGAGGTTGTTCCACAGTGCCTTGTGGAGCTGGTCGTCGTTCCACATCTCCACGTAGTTGTCGAACCCGATGAAGGTCTGGGCGGCCGTGAGGCCGCTCCAGTCGGTCATCGAGATGTAGATGGCCTGGACATACGGCGACAGCATGTAGATCGCGTAGATCCCGACCGGAGGGAGCAGGAAGGTCAGGATGAAGAGATACCTGCCGTGCCGCATGTTCACCAGGGCACCTACCCCTCGCGGTTCTGCTTGACGATGGAGTCGTCCTCGCGGATCTCCGTCGCCACCGCCTCGCACTGCTCGACCCACTGGTCGACCGTGAGCTCCGCGCGCAGCAGGGCGCCGGTGGCCTGGTCGATGCCGGGGTTCTCCATGGTCCCGTACCAGCTCGGGTAGAACCAGTTGACGACGTTGTCGCCGGCGGCCTGCAGCGCGGCCTGTGCCGAGGCCAGACCGGGCGCCTCGATCTGCACGCCCTCCGAGGACCCCGCCACCGATGTCAGGCTGGTGACCCGCTCGGTGAAGCCGCGGGCGCCCTCCATCGACAACATGGCCCGCATGTACTCCATGCCGCCGAGCGGGTTCTTCGCATCGGCCGGGACGACGTACGGCTCGCCCGCCGTGGCGCGGACGGTCTCGAGCGGCATGACGGAGTCCGGCGAGAGCAGCGGGTCGGGCATCATGGCCAGCTGGAACGTCGGGTTCTCGGCGATCGCGTCGGCTTCCTCGTTCTCCAGCCACGAGCCCGACGGGCAGAACACGGCCTGGCCGCGCGCCCACAGGCCCTGCGCGTCGCGGAACTCCATGCCCTCGACGCCGGGCAGGAAGTAGCCGTTCTCGGCGAGGCTGCGGATGGCGGCCGCGGACTCCATGACCGCCTCGTGGCCCCAGGCGCCCGGCTCGAGGTTGTCGATGGCGACCAGGATCTCCGGACCGGCCAGCTTGGTGGCCATGGAGAGCAGCGGCCAGTTCATGTACCGCGGCGCGGTGACGCCCTGGTAGACCCAGGGTGCGATGCCAGTGGCGGCAATGTCGGCGCAGACGTCCATCATCTCCTGCCACGTCGTCGGCACCGGCCAGCCGTTCTCGTCCATGAGGGTCTGGTTGAACCAGAGGCCGAAGACGGTGAACGCGTAGTTCAGGACGTACGGCTTGCCGTCGCGGGTGCCGGACTCGACGGTGCCCGGCAACAGCGTGTCGCGCACCGTCACGTTCGGGTCGTCCCAGCTCGGGGCGTCGAACAGCGGCGTGAGGTCGGCGAGCAGGCCGTCGCTGACGAGCTGGCCCGGGTCCATCTGGCCGTCGCCGGAGTTGTTGATGAAGTCCGGCGGGTCACCCGCGACGAACCGCGCCTGCAGCTCCGCGCCGATGTCGACCGCAGCGTGGTGGTCGATCTGGATGTCCGGCCACTTCTCGTTGAAGATCGGCTGGTGCAGCTCGGTGGCGTACTCGTCGCCGAAGCCTCCGTCGAAGATGTAGACCTCGATCGGCTGGTCCGTGGGGATGCCGAGCGGGTTGTCGTCGGAGACGTCGCCGGACGGCGCCTCGGAGGCCTCGTCGTCGGCGTCGTCACCGCCGCCGGTCGCGCACGACGCCAGGAAGGCGCCACCGGGCCCGAGGGCCACGCCGGTGATTGCGAGGCGTTGCAGGAAGGCCCGGCGGTCGGTCCCGGCCGCCGCAGGGGTGCGTTCGATGCTGCTGGACATCGTGAAACCTCTCCTGGACTGATGTCGGAAAATGGGTCCGGCGGTCGCTCAGCCACCGCGCCGGATCCGGCCTGCGTACCGCTGCAGCAGGCCGTCGTTGTGGACGTCTCCCCCTGGGACGTTGGCGGAGAGATAGACAGGCGGCGTGTCGCCGGCCTCGATGAGCCGGCGGACCACCTCTGCCGTGAGCAGCTGCGCGAGCAGCGCCGCGGTGATGGACGAGACCGCGCAGACCGCGCCGCCCGCGGGCAGCGGCAGCACGGCGTCGCCGAACGGTCCCCCGTTGTCGAGCACGACGTCGGCGAAGTCGGTGAGCTTGCGCCCCGAGGGGTGGCGCGACTCCACCTGCGCGCCGTGCTGCAAGGACGTGATGGCGATGACGGGGTGGCCGTTCTTGCGGGCGACCTCGGCCATGCCGACGATGCTGCCGTTGATGCCGGAGTTCGACGCGATGACGAAGACGTCGTTCGCCTCGATGGGCGCGAGGTCGTACAGCCGCTGAGCCAGGTTCGGGTCGCGCTCGGTGCGCGGGTCGAGGATCGTCGCCGGGTCATCGCCGCCGTACATGACCAGGTCGGACAGTGCGATCCGGTTGGTCGGGATGAGCCCGCCGGCCCGCCCGGCGATCTCCATGGCCGTCGCCTGCGAGTGCCCGGTGCCGAAGGCCTGCACCACGCCGCCGTCGCGCACCGACCGGGCGACGATGTCCGCCGCGCGGTGCACGCCGTCGAGCTGCGACGTCGCGACGCCGTCAATGATCTCGGTGATGCGGGCCAGGTACGCGGCCGCGCTGACGTCGTTCACCGCTGCTCCTTCCGCAGGGCCCGGGCCAGCTCGGGACTGAGCGCCCGGTGCGAGCTGACCGCCTGCGCCGTCAGGTTGAGGGCCACCCCGGTGGTCTCGTACCGCCGCTGCGCGACCGCCACGTAGATGAGGTCGAGCACGATGAGCTGCGGGTGCCGGGCCGCCAGGGCGTCGGGCCGGAACGTCGTCTCGTGGATGGCGGTCGTGAGGACGATGTCGGCGACCTCGGCCAGCGCGGAGTTGCGGAAGCTGGTGAGTGCGACGGTGGACGCGCCGCGGCTGCCGGCCGCCGACAGCATCTCGACCGTCTCGTAGGTGGCGCCGGAGTGCGACACCGCGATGGCGACGTCGCTGGGGCCGAGGAGGGCGGCGCTGGTGAGGCCGGAGTGGACGTCGCTCCACGACCACGTCGGGATGCCGATGCGGTGCAGGCACAGCTGCATCTCGCCGGCGACCAGGGCGCTGCCGCCGATGCCGTAGACCTCGACCCGGCCGGCGTGGGCGATGGCGTCGGCGGCCTTCTCGACCTCGGCGAGGTCCAGCTGGGCGGCGGTCTCTTGGATGGCTCGCAGGTCGGCCGTCGTGATGAGGTCGAGCATGGCCTGCAGGGAGTCCGTCGGCAGGATCTCGCGGCCGATGTCGATCTCCCAGCCGGCGACGGCGGACGAGCGCCCGGTCTCCTCGGCCATGGCCAGCCGCAGGTCGGCGTAGCCGGGCAGTCCGAGCGCCCGGCAGAACCGGGTCACCGTCGCCGCCGACGTCCCGCTGCGCTCCGCCGTCTCGAGGATGGTGGCCCGGGCGACGACGGCGGGCGCGGACAGCACCTGCTCCCCCACCCGCTGCAGCGCGGCGGGCAGGTCCGGCAGTGCGGCCCGGATCCGCATGAGCACGGAGTCGGCCGGCGGCCCGGCCTCGGGCACTTCCGCCGGCTGCTTCGCGGCCTCACCGGAGGTGCGTGCCTCGGCCGTCGGTAGTGTCCCTTCCGCCAACGCGACCTCCCGGCCTGGTAGTCAGTTTCGCCCGTGCCCTCTAGGGCCGCGGTGGTGAGAATTCTTTCTACCCTGGCCCGGATGTCAAGTGTTTGACGAGAGTTTTCAGAAGCGTGACCCAGCCGCAGCCCGGGTGAGACCGGACGGAGAGGATTGCTACGTGGGGACGATGGAGGCGCCGCTCGCGCTGGGTCTGGACATCGGTGGCACGTCCACCCGGGCGCTGGTCATCGACGGCGCGGGCCGGCGGCTGGGTTCGGGGCGGGCCGACGGCGCCAACCTCACCTCGCACGCCACGGAGAAGGCGTTCGACGCGGTCTCGGCGGCGGTGGCGGCCGCCCTGTCCGACGTCGCTCCGGCCGCGGTCGGTGCCGCCGTCATCGCGACCGCCGGCGACCACAACTTCACCCGGCCCGAGATCGCGGCCGAGCTCTCCGCACGGTGGAAGGCGGCGGGTCTGACCTGCGGCTACACCGTCGTCGCCGACGCCCTGGCCGCCTTCGTGGCCGGCACGCCGTCGCCGGACGGCACGCTGGTGCTGTCGGGCACCGGCGCGATCACCGCCCGGTTCACCGACCGCGTTCTCGGGCAGATCATCGACGGCCACGGCTGGCTGCTGGGCGACTTCGGCTCCGGGTTCTGGCTCGGCCGCGAGGCGGTGCTGTCGACGCTGGCCGCCCTCGACCGGGGCGTCGTTCCCGGGCCGATGGGTCGGGCCATGGTGACGGCACTGCTCGGGCCGTCCGGGTCCTCGGCCGCGCCGTCGCGCGCCGTCACCAACGACATCGTGCTGGCGGTGCATGCCCGCCCGCCGGTCACGTTGTCGGAACTGGCCCCGCTGGTGACGGCACACGCGGGAGCCGACGCCGAGGCGGACCGCATCCTCGCCGCGGCCGCCGATCACCTGCTCGCGGCCGCTTCGGTGGTTCGGGAGGCCGACGACGTGACGCCGATCGTGCTGGCCGGGTCGCTGCTCACCGGCGACACGCCGCTCGCTTCCTTGGTGCGGGCAGGGGTGGCGACGTCCTGGCCTTCGGCGCCGGTCGGGGTGGCATCGGACGGAGCCGCCGGGGCCGCCTGGCTCGCCGCCCGCTCCCTGCTCGCCGGCGACGACGCCGCGGACCGCCTGCACGCCGCCCTCTTCCCGCCCCCCGCCCAACGTTGATCTTGGAGTGATGGCAGGGTTCCGGTCCGGAATGTCCGATGACTACCGCACTCACTCCAAGATCGACGTCGGGTGGGCGGTCAGGGGCAGGCCAGCCGCACCTCCACGACCGACGGGCCGGCAGCGGGCGGCCGGACGCGGCGCGAGTCGGACTCATAGCCGTCCGCCGTCGTCGTGAGGGTCAGCGGCATCTCCGACCGGTCCAGCCAGCGCAGGAACCGGCCGTCGCGGTCGGTGCGGACGGTCGCGTCGGCGCCGCGGCCGTCGATCAGCACGTGCGCCCCGGAGACGGGCCCGTCCTCGCCGCCCGAACCGCAGGCCTCGCCCGTCACCGTCCCGCTCAGCGCACCCCAGCGGCGTGGCACCTCGACGGTCAGCGACACGTCGACGGGGTCGAGGGCGTACGGGGTGTCCTCGCGCACCCAGAGCCCGCCCTCGTACGTCCCCGGCTGGGCGACGCCGGCGGTGACGTGCAGCGTCACGTCGGCCGACTCGCCGGGCTCCAGCACGCCCGGCGCGTCGCCGACGGACAGCCAGGACACGTCGGCCGACCGGCAGTCGCCGTACGTCGGGAGCTGGTCCACGGTCGTGACCGGGAAGAATCCCGTCCGGTCGCTGCCGCCGACCCGGTTCAGGCCGCACGTGCTGCCGGCGCGGTACAGCACGTTCGCCGGCGCCGGGAGGTCGAGCCAGGCGTCGGTGTCGGGGTCGTACGCCCAGCTCTCGTTGGTGATGGCGGTGCCGTCGTAGCCGCCGGCGACGATCAGCTCGTCGGACGCGCCGGTATAGGCCATGCCCCAACGAGCCGCCGGCAGGTCGGCGACCCGGCTCCAGCTGTCGGTGGCGGGGTCGTAGGCGTACGTGTGGTCGGAGATGCGGCCGTCGCGCTGGATGCCGCCGGCGCAGTACACCCGGCCCTCGATACCGGCGCAGGCCTGCCGCGACGTGCTGGTGGGGTACGGCGCCAGCGTGGCCCAGGTGTCCGTCGGCGGGTCGTAGCGGTAGACGGTGTCGCGGCCGCAGTTGTTGTCGCAGCCGCCGACCACGTACAGCTGCCCGTCGAGCACCGCCCGTCCGGCGCCGTAGACGGGCATCGGCGCCGCGGCCAGGGCCGTCCACCGGTCGGTGTGCGCGTCGTAGGCCCAGGTGTCGCTCTTGGGCCGCTGGTCGCTCCACCGCCCGCCGGTGACGTAGAACAACTCGCCGATGACGGCACCCATGGCGGCCTCGCGGGCCTGCGGCAGGTCGGCGATCGGTTCCCAGCGCAGCGTCGCCGGGTCGTACGTCCAGCCCGCGCTCACCCAGTCGAGGTTCCCGGTGCCGCCGATGCCGCCGACGGAGAAGATGCGCCCGTTCAGCTCGCCGACGGCGTTGTCGAGCACCGGCATCGGGTAGTCGGCGAGGTCGGTCCACGGCCCGTCGGCAGGCGTTCCGGCGCCCGCCGAGCCGGCCGCGCCGCCGGTGGCACCGTCGGTCGCCGGGTCGAAGCCGAGCGGCGACGCGTCGCCGTCGACCCGCACGATCTCCGCGCCCTCGGCGGCCGCGACGTCGGCCCGGCCGAGGCTGCTGCCGTCGGGCCGCAGGATCGTGCTGCTCCCCTGCCGCTCGGTGAGCTCGACGGCGACCGGCGCGGTCCCGGTGTTGGTCAGCGTGACGGTGTGCTCGGCCGACGCGCCCAGTTCGAGCGCCGTGTCGATACCGCCGGACACCGCCAGCCGGCCCGCGGCGAGTGCGATGTCGTGCCTGGTCACGCCCCCGGCGACGACGGCGACAGCGTGCTCGCCGCGGGCGTACCGGTCGGCGTCGGCCGTGAGGACGGGCGTGACACCGGCCGCGAACAGCGCGTAGAACCCGTCCACCGACTCGACCGGGTCGAGCGGCGCCGCGGCGTCGGCCACGCGGGCCCCGGTGAGCGGCGTGCCCGTGTTGGCGTCGGTGACGGTTCCGACCACCAGCCCGCCCTCGACCGGCACGCACTCGCGGCTGCCGACGTACACGTCGTCGAGCTGCCAGGAGTACGAGCTGAACCGGGCGTCGTAGTAGTGGAACCGCACCTGGACGTCCGGATCCCCGGCGGCCTGCGGGATCGGGATCGTCCGCTCCACGCCGCCGCGCGTGTTGACGCCGGTCTGGCGCAGCACGGTCTCCCAGGTGACGCCGCCGTCGAGGCTGAGGTCGACGTCCGCGACGTCGCCGAGCTGGTTGAGCGCCTGCCGGAACCCGATGACCGGCGCGGCGTCGTCGCTGAGGTCGTAGACCGGCGTGGTCAGCGTGGTGTCGACGTAGACGCCGAGTCCGGGGCTCTGCACACTGGCCGAGGCCTCGCTGCCGCCGGTGAGGTTGCCCTTGTCGTACGGATCGTCGAACGCCCAGACCTCGCCGCTGCCGTTGCCGTCGGCGACCGTCCAGCCGGCGGGCAGGCCGTGGTCGAGGTCGGTGCCGCCGCCGGTGTAGGTGTACGCGTAGCCGGGGGTCGTGCATCGGCCGGCCACCCGGGCGAGCGCGATGTCGGCCGTCACGTCCTCGTCCCCGGCGACGACGGTGGCGGCGCCCGGCTGGTAGCCGGGATACTCCGAGGCGACGGCGAGGGTGTACGACGCGCCCGCCGGAACCTCGACGGCGTACCGCCCGGTCTCCGGGTCGGTGTGCACGGTGCCGCCGGGCATGGCGTCGACCGTGACCTCGGCGTGCAGGGGCCAGCCCTGCCCGGACCCGTCGGTGACCCGGCCGCTGACGGTGACGGTGTCCTGTGCCGTCAGGGCGAGCTCGAGGGTCGCCGTCTCGTCCTGCGTGACCGTCACCGAACCCGAGCGCGGTACGTAGCCGAACGCCGTCGCCGTCACCTCGTAGTCGCCGACCCGCAACGGGACGGTGTAGCTGCCGTCGTCGCCGGTGGTCCGTTCGCGCTCGACCGGTCCGGTGATCGAGATCAGCGCGCCCGGGACCGGCTCGCCGGTCGCGGCGTCGGTGACCGTGGTGACCAGCGTGCCGGTGTCGCCGACCGGTGCGGAGTCGAGCAGCGCGAGCGCGTCGAGCCGGCCCTCGCCGAACACGTTGTTGTCCTCGGCGGTGCCGCCGCACTCGTCGTTCGCGGTGTCGCGGGCGGTGCCGTCGAGCAGCTCGATGGTGCTCTCCACGTCGCCGGCCAGCGCGGGCGCCGCCGACCACGCGAGCGCGACGGCGCCCGCCACGTGCGGTGCGGCCATCGACGTGCCGTCGGCGATCTCGTAACCCCCGCCCGGCCAGGCGGACCGGACGTCGACCCCGGGCGCGGAGAGGTTCGGCTTGATCTCGCCGTCCTGGCCGGTGCCACGGCCGGAGAACCCGGCGATCGTGTCCGTGACGTCGTAGGCGCCGACCGAGTAGTTGACGGTCCGGCTGCCCGGCGAGCTGGACGTCAGGCAGCGGGAGCCGAGGTTGCCGTTGGCCCAGACCGCGAAGATCCCCGAGGCCGCCCAGGCCCGGCTGATGTCCTCCATGAACGGGTCGGTCGACGGTGTCTGGCTGCCCCACGAGTTGTTGACGACGTGCGGCCGGCGGCTCGCGTCGGGGTGCTCACCGTGCGGGTCGGTGGGCTCGAGCAGCCACTGGCCCGATGCGATCAGGGCCTCGTCGGTGCAGCAGCCGTTGGTCGCGATCCAGCGCGCTCCGGGCGCCACCCCGATGGCGCTGCCGCCCGCGTCGTCGCCGGCCATGGTGCCCATGGTGTGGGTGCCGTGGCCGTTGTCGTCGCACGGGGCCCCGCCGCAGACGCCCCGGGCGTCGAACCAGTTGTAGGCGTGGTCGACGGTGCCGTCGGCGCGGGCGCCGCGGTACTGGCCGGCCAGGGCCGGGTGGTCGTACTGGACGCCGGAGTCGATGCTCGCGACCGTGATGCCCTCGCCCGCGACGCCGTACTGCGCCCAGACGTCGTCGGCGTTGATGTTCGCGATGCCCCACTCGACGGCGGCGGCCGCGCGGGCGTGGGCGGCCGGCCGGGTGTCGGGGTCGGGCAACTCGTAGGCACGGGCCGGGTGGAGCGAGCCGACCTCCGGCTGCGCGGCCAGCTCGGCCGCGAGCTCGGCGGTGCCCGCCTGGATCCGGATGGCGTTGGTGGCCCAGAACGCCTCGTACGCGACGCCTTCCTCGTCGAGCCGTTCGCGGACGGCGGCCTGGCTGCTCTCGGCGGTCTGCCGCAGCGCGGCCGCCACCGCCGCGCCTCGCTCGGTCCAGTCCGCGACCGCCGCGGCCGCCGCCAGGTCGGCCTCGTCCTCGAACCGGACCCAGAGCTCGGCGGTGTCCTCGGCGGCCAGCTGACGACGCAGCTGCGCCTCGATGGGCGCCGGCGCGTCGGCGGCCGTCCCGGCCGCCGGGACGGCCGCCGGGACGGCCGCGGGAACCGCGGCCGTCGTCGGGACCGGGACGAACGCCGCCGCCAGCGCGAGCGCGCCCAGCACGCCCAGCCCGGCCCGCACCCGCATGTTCATCGACCTGACCTCCCATGACGCCGACAGTGGCAGTGACCCTAGGGGCGGAAACGGGCGGATTCCGGGTCGGGATCAGGGCAGTTCACGGGCAATTGGAGGATGTCGTCCACAGCTTGTACGACGTGTTTGACGCGGCGGGCCGTGCGGGGTCACGATGAACCGCACATCCGGCATAGCGGACATCCCGGAGGCGCGTGTGCAGACCGAGTCGCTGCTCGAAGAGCTGGGCCTCACCAAGACCGAGGCGCGTGTCTACCTGTGTCTGCTCGAGCAGTCACCGCTGGCCGCCGGCACCATCGCCGACATCACCGGCACCTCGCGCAGCAGTGTCTACCTCATCCTGCGGTCGCTGGTCGACAAGGGCCTGGTCGACGCCGGCGCGGGCTACAGCAGCAGGTTCGCGCCGTCGGCACCCGATGTCGCGTTCGCGGGGCTGCTCGAGCGCGACCGCGAGGAGCTGCGCGAGCGCGAGCGCAACGTCGAGACGGCGCTGCCCGAGCTCATGCGGCGGTTCGGCTCCCATGCCGGCGGCGACGGCGAGCTGGTCGAGATCCTGCGCACGCCCAAGCTCGTCGGCGACCGCTTCGACCGGCTGCACGCCGCGGCCGAAGAGAGCATCGACATCGTGGTGCGCCGGCCGGTCCAGGTCGGCGGCTCCAACCAGCCCGAGCTGGACGCGCTGGCCCGCGGGGTCCGGGCGCGCGCCATCTACGACCACGGCCTCATGCACCACCCGGCCGTCGCCGACAACATCGGGGCCTGGATCGCCGCCGGTGAAGAGGCCCGCGTCTACCACAGCGACCTGCCCATGAAGTTCGCCGTGTTCGACTCCCACACCGTGCTGATGCCGCTGTTCGCCTCCGGCGTCGGCGGCGTGGTCGCGCTCATCGTGCGCAGCCGCGAGCTGGCCGGGGCGCTCGGGCTGCTCTTCGACACCCTCTGGTCGGCGTCGGTGACGGTCGAGCCGGTTCGCGAGCCGGTGATCGAGACGATGGGCGGCGGCCATGCCCAGTGACCCGGCACCGGTGGTCGTGTGCATCACCAGCTCCCCGGCCGAGCGGGCGCGACTCGCGGGCCAGTTCGACGGCGCCGGCATCCTCGTGCTCGCGCCCGACGCCGGCAGCGCCGGCAGTTTCCTGCGCCGGCTGGCCGGAAGTGCCGCCGCCGTGCCGGTCCGCTCGCCGTCGCCGCCGCCGCCCGACGAGGTGGTGCGGGTCGGCGGCCTCGCCCTCCACCTCTCCCGGCACGAGGCCACCTGGCACGGCCGCGGACTGGCTCTGACGCCGTACGAGTTCAAGGTGCTCGGCTGCCTGGCGGGCCGCCCCGGCCAGGTCTGGACCTACCAGCAGCTGCACGAACACGCCTGGGGCGGCACCTACATCGCCGGCCCGGCAGCGGTGCAGTCGGTCATCAAGCGGCTGCGGGCCAAGCTCCGCGAGGTCGGCGCCTCCGTGAGCATCCGCGCCACCCGCGGGGTCGGCTTCCGCCTCGACGGCGGACCGGAGCTCTCGCTCGTCCGGCCCGCCGCCCGCTGACGCCGCCGCTCGCCGTCACCCGTCGGCTGTCGAGCGATCTCAGCCGTCGAGGCCCGGGGTCGGGAACCGGCCGGTCAGCTCGGTGACCTCGCCGCGCACCCGCCCGATGACCGCCTCGAGCGCGTCCGCGTCGGACCCGGCGGCGGCCGTGACGACCTCGTCGAGCCAGCGGCCGACCTCGCGCATCTCGGCGTCACCCATGCCGCGGCTGGTCAGCGCCGGAGTGCCGATGCGCAGGCCCGAGGGGTCGAACGGCTTGCGGGGGTCGAACGGGACGGTGTTGTAGTTGGTCTCGAGGCCGGCCCGGTCGAGCGCCTGCGCGGCGGGCTTGCCGGCGACGCCCTTCGACGTGAGGTCGATGAGGATCAGATGGTTGTCGGTGCCGCCGGAGACCAGGTCGAACCCGCGGGCCAGCAGCTCGTCGGCCAGCGTCGCCGCGTTGGCGACGATCTGGTGCGCGTAGTCCTTGAAGTCCGGCTGCGCGGCCTCGGCGAGCGCGACGGCGATGCCGGCGGTCGTGTGGTTGTGCGGGCCGCCCTGCAGGCCGGGGAAGACGGCCTTGTCGATGGGCTTGGCGTACTCCTCGGTGGTGAGGATCATGGCGCCGCGCGGCCCGCGCAGGGTCTTGTGCGTGGTGGTGGTGACGATGTCGGCGTGGCCGACGGGTGTCGGGTGCGCCCCGCCGACGACCAGGCCGGCGATGTGCGCGATGTCGGCGACCAGGACGGCGCCGACCTCCTGCGCGATGGCCGCGAACCCGGCGAAGTCGATGGTGCGCGGGATGGCCGTGCCGCCGCAGAAGATCAGCTTCGGCCGCTCGGCCAGCGCGATCTCGCGGACCTGGTCGAGGTCGATGCGGCCGGTGTCGCGCCGCACGTCGTACTGCACGGGACGGAACCAGGTCCCCGTGGCCGACACCTTCCAGCCGTGGGTCAGGTGCCCGCCCATGGGCAGCGACATGCCCATGACGGTGTCGCCGGCGTCGGCCGTGGCCAGGTAGACGGCGAGGTTGGCCGGCGAGCCGGAGTACGGCTGCACGTTGGCGTGGTCGGCGCCGAACAGCGCCTTGGCCCGCTCGACGGCGAGGGTCTCGAGCTGGTCGATGACCTGCTGGCCCTCGTAGTAGCGGCGCCCGGCGTAGCCCTCGGAGTACTTGTTGGTCAGCACCGTCCCGGTGGCCTCGAGAACCGCCTTGGAGACGTAGTTCTCGGACGGGATCAGCTTCAGCGTCTGGCGCTGCCGCTCCTCTTCGGCCGTGATGAGCGCGGCCACCTCAGGGTCGGCGGCCTGCAGCGCGGCGCGGTCGTTGGTGGTCATGGCGAGAGCCACATCCCCTCGATGTGTCGGTGTCTTCCGGGGCACCCAGGCGCGCGGTGCCACGGACGTCTGCTCCCCGGTGGTCGGTTCCACCCGTGCCCGGTCTCCCGGGCCGTTGCGCCAGTCGCGACGGGCATCACTCTAACGGTTCTCCGGGCGCCTCGGGCGCCGCGTGGCCGGACCAGTGCGCCACCGCCATCTCCGCCTCCAGCCGCCAGCCGAGGCGCTCGTAGAGCTTGCGCCCGTCGGCCGACGCGACCAGCAGCCCGGTCCGCGCGCCCCGCTCGCGGGCCGCCGCCGTCAGCGCCCCCATGACGACGGAGCCGAGCCCGCGCCGGCGGTGCGCGGGGACGGTGAAGATGCGGTCGGCGACGGCGTCGGCGTCGCCCGCGCCGGCGACGGCCAGGTGGCCCTTGGCCGCGAGCGCGCGCGGGTCGCCGCCGGCCGTCACGACCTCGGCGACCAGGACCGGCGGCCGGCCGCTGAGCCACACCTCGTAGCCGTCCGGCGCGGCCGGCCCGAGCTGGTCGTCGAGCGCGCGCGACATCAGCCACTCCGGCGGGTGCAGCTCGAACCCGGCGGCGACGGCGGCGGCCTCGGTCCGCGCGCGGTCACTGGTGGGCGCCGTGAGCCAGCGGCTCGGCCCGCCGATCCGCGCGGCCACGTCGGCGTAGAGGTCCGGGTCGTCGCTGAGCAGGATCGTCTCGGTGATGCGGTCCGGCAGCCCGATGCGCACCGTCACGACGTCGCCGTCGACGCTGCTGCGGTAGTCGCGCGCCGTCACCCAGCCCGCGTGCCAGCGCAGCACCACGTCGCGCAGGTCCCCGTCCTCGCTCACACCGCCTCCTGTGCCGGTTAGCCTGGCCCCGTGCCCGGACCTCATCCGTATCTCGACCGTCCGGGCCCGCTCGCGCTGGCCCACCGGGGATTCTCCCTCGACGGTCTCGAGAACAGCATGGCCGCCTTCGCCGCAGCCGTGGATCTCGGCTACGGGTACGTCGAGACCGACGTCCACGCCACGGCCGACGGCGTGGCCGTCGCCCTGCACGACGCCACGCTGGATCGCGTCACCGATCGCACCGGCGCCGTCGCCGCCCTCCCCTGGGCCGAGGTGCGCCGCGCGCTGATCGGCGGGGTCGAGCCGGTGCCGGCGCTCGAGGACGTGCTGGGCAGCTGGCCGGACCTGCGGGTGAACATCGACGTGAAGTCCGCCGGCGCCGTCGTGCCGCTGGCCCGGGTGCTCGACCGCACCCGCGCCCACGACCGGGTGTGCGTCGCCTCGTTCTCCGACGCGCGCCGCCGGGCCGTGGTGCGCCGGGTGGCCTCGCCGGTCGCCACGTCGGCCGGCCAGGCGCTGATCGCGGCCTTCGTGGGGGCGGCGTCCACCCCCGGCGCGCGCCGGTTCGCCGCCTCCGTCCTGCGCGGGGTCGACTGCCTGCAGGTGCCGGCGACGTTCCGGGGCCGGACGGTGGTGACGACGGCGACCGTGGCGGCCGCGCACGCCGCGGGCCGGCAGGTGCACGTCTGGACGGTGAACGAGCCGGCCGAGATGCGCCGGCTGCTCGACCTCGGCGTCGACGGGATCATCACCGACCGCGCCGACCTGCTCCGCGACGTCCTCGAGTCGCGCGGCCAGTGGGACCCGCCGAGCTGATCAGAGCCGGCGCAGCAGCTCGGCCTTCTTCGCGGCGAACTCCTCGTCGGTGAGGATCCCGTCGCCGTGCAGCTCGCCCAGCCGGCGGATCTGCTCGATGATCCCGTCCGCGGCCGGCAGGGCCGGCGGGGCCGCCGCGGCTGGTCCGGGGGCGGCGAGGCGCTCGCGCAGCCGCTCGGTCAGTTCGCGGCCGTCGTCCTTGTGCACGTTGGTGACCTCCGCCTTCACGCCGAAGGCGTGGACGACGACGGTCCCGCTCGCTCGCGGCCGCCGCCGGACGTCAGCCGCATGAGCGCTTTCGCCGCAGCGATGTCGGACCGCAGGTCGTCCTCGTCGTCGATGGTCATGGCCCCCCTCACGACGCGCTCACGTCGTCGCGAAGCCTAGCCGCGGTCGAGGTCGGCCAGGACGTCGGCGAACCACTCGATGCCGGCGACGGAGCTCGGGTCCAGCCAGACCTGGATGTGCGACACGCCGGCCGCGGCGTACCCGCGCAGCGTCTCGGCCACCTGGGTCGGCTCGCCACGGATCGCGCGCCCGCGCCCGGACCGGTACAGCTCGCTGCCCGGGTGCGAGGCGACGTCGGGCAGGTCGACCTGCAGTGCTGCCGAACGCCGCAGCGTGGCCGGGTCGCGGCCGGCGGCGGCACACGCCTCGTCGCCGCGCGGGCTCACCTCGGCCAGCTCCTCGACGCTCTGGCGCCACGGGATGTTCCACTCGTCGGCGTAGGCGGCGACCAGGCGCAGCATCCGGGGCCGCAGGGCGCCGACCATGATCGGCGGGCCTTCGGGGCGCGGCCCGCGCGGGCGCAGCTCGCAGTCGCGGATCGTGTGGAAGCGGCCCTGGTGATCGATGCGGCCGGTGCGCAGGAGGGTGTGGATGATGCCGATCTCCTCCTCGAACCGGCTCACCCGGTGCTCCCAGCTGTCGTAGCCGAACGCCGGGAACTCGGGCCCGTGCGAGCCCGCGCCGAGGCCGAGGATCACCCGTCCGCCGCTGATCTCCTCGACGGCGTCGACCGCCTTGGCGAACATCGCCGGGTTGCGCCACGGCGTGACGGTGACCAGCGTGCCGAGCTCGACCCGGCGGGTCACCGCCGCGAGCGCCGCCATGAGCGACCAGCACTCCGTCACGCCGAGCTGCGGGGTGTCGGGGAACCGGTACAGCAGGTGGTCGGCGAGCCAGAGCGAGTCGAAGCCGGCATCCTCGGCCGCGATGGCGAGGGCGGCGAGGTCGGCCCAGCGGGCGGTGCCACCGAGGTAGGAGCCCTCGAGGTGCGGCAGCAGCAGCCCGACCTGCACCGGCCGGCGTCGCGCCGGGTCCCGGTCAGGCACTGAACCAGGCCGTGCGGCGGATCTCGCGCATGGCGCCCCGGCGGATCGACGGCTCGAGTCGGTGGATGTAGACGATGCCGTCGACGTGGTCGGTCTCGTGCTGCAGGCAGCGGGCCAGTTCGCCCTCGCCCTCGACCCGCACCGGCTCGCCGTCGGCGTCGAAGCCCTCGACGGCGGCCCAGGCGGCCCGCGGCGTCGGGAACCAGAGGCCGGGCACCGACAGGCACCCTTCCTCGCCGCCCTGCTCCCCCTCGGTCGCGACCAGGGTGGGGTTGAACACGACGCCTCGCTGCCCCTCGAGGTCGTACGAGAACGCCCGCAGCGGCACGCCGATCTGCGGCGCCGCCACGCCCGCCCGCCCGGGCAGGTCGAGCGTGTCGAGCAGGTCCTGGGCCAGCGCGCGGCTCGCCTCGCCGAACTCCTTGACCGGATCGGCCACCGTCCGCAACACCGGGTCGCCGTAGAGGCGGATCTCCCGCACCGTCACCGTCGTCGTCTCCTCATCACTCGTTCATCGTCGAGCCATCGTGTCGTCTGGCCACGACGGCCCCGCACCCGGTAGCGTCCGCGCGTGACCCGCGTCCTCGCCCCGTCGGGCCCGCTGGCCGACCCCGTCGAGCGGGCCAGGGAGCACCGTGCATGGTACTTCTACGACTGGGCGAACTCGGCCTTCGTCACCACGACGGCCACCGTCCTGTTCGGTCCGTACCTGACGGCGGTCGCCGAGACTGCCGCCTGCGGCGAGGCCGGCACCACAGGCGACCCGTGCCGCGGCGACCTGTCCGTGCTGGGCATCCCCATCGCCGCCGGGTCGGTGGCCGCGTACACCGTCACGTTCGCGACCATCCTGTCGGCGATCCTGCTGCCGATCGTGGGGGCGATCGCCGACCGCACGTCCAAGAAGCGGCACCTCATGGCCGGCTTCGCGTGGACGGGGTCCGCCGCGGCCGCGGCGATGTTCTTCGTCGTCGGGGCGAACTGGCAGCTCGGGGCCGGACTGCTGGTGGTCGCGGCGATCTGTCTCGGCTCATCGATGGTCGTCTATGACGCGATCCTGGTGCAGATCGCGCACGAGGACGACCGCGACCGCGTGTCGTCGCGCGGCTGGGCGTTCGGCTACCTGGGCGGCGGCCTGCTGCTGGCGCTGAACCTCGCCCTGGTGACACTGGAGCCGTTCGGGCTGAGCCGGTCCGACACCGTCCGCATCAGCCTGCTGTCGGCCGGGCTGTGGTGGGCGGCGTGGACGATCATCCCCTACCGCGGCATCCGCGACCGGCCCGCCACCGGCGTGGAGCGAGTCGGCGGCGGGGCCGGCCGGCAGGCGTTCGGCCAGCTGCGCGAGACGCTTCGGCATGCCCGCGGCTACCCGCAGACCCTGCTGTTCCTGATCGCGTACATGCTCTACAACGACGGCGTCCAGACCGTCATCTCGGCGTCGTCGATCTACGGCAACCGCGAGCTCGGGCTCGGCGAGGACGTCCTGATCATCGCGATCCTCATCGTGCAGTTCGTGGCCTTCGGCGGCGCGCTGGCGCTGGGTCGGCTGGCGAACCGGTACGGTGCCAAGAACGTCGTCATGACCAGCCTGGGGCTGTGGACGGTGGTCGTCGCCTCGGCGTTCTTCCTGCCGGTCGAGCAGGTGGTGCCGTTCCTCGTCCTGGCCGTGGCCATCGGGTTCGTGCTGGGCGGCAGCCAGGCGCTGTCGCGCTCGCTGTTCAGCCTGCTCGTCCCCAAGGGCAAGGAGGCGGAGTACTTCAGTCTCTACCAGGCCGCCGAGCGCGGCACGAGCTGGTTCGGAACCCTGGCGTTCGGTTTGGCGTTCCAGTTGACGGGTAGCTACCGGTGGTCGGTGCTCGTGCTGGTGACGTTCTTCATCGCCGGGATGATCCTGCTGTCGCGGGTCGACCTGCGGGCCGGCATTCTCGCGGCGGGCAACCAGGTGCCCCGGTCGGTCGATCGTTACCGGTGAGGAACATCACGTCACCCGAATTGCATTATCACAGAGAACGCGGAACATTACTCTTCGGCTGTCCGTTGTCACCATGTCGTTGTGATCGCTACCTGACCACCACGGCGAGGTAATGGACCGACGTCTCGTCCCAGGGGCTACCGCCCCGGAAGGGTTTCACACATGTCCGAGCGTTCCACCCTGCGCGGCTCCCGCCTCGGCGCGACGAGCTACGAGGACGAGCGCGGCGTCGAGTTCGCCGAGCGCCAGACGGTCGCCTACAGCTGCACCGCCGGCCACCGCTTCGAGATGACCTTCTCGACCGAGGCTGAGGTGCCGGCACTGTGGGACTGCCCGCGGTGCGGCTCGGAGTCGCTGCGTGTCGCCACTGACCGTCCCGAGGAGGCCCCGGCCAAGCCGGCGCGCACCCACTGGGACATGCTGCTCGAGCGCCGCTCCATCGAGGACCTCGAGGCGCTTCTCGACGAGCGGCTCGAACTGCTGCGCTCCGGGCTCATCCCCGGTGCCGCCCACCTGGCCGACCGAGGGGCGCGTCGCAAGAAGACCGCCTGACGGCCACGGCCGTTCGTCTCGTCCGCTGAACCGCGCCTGCCCCGGAACCCATCCGGGGCAGGCGCGTTGTCATGTCCGCTCATCCCTTACCGGCGTCGTCTCACCCTGCCCGGATCGATCATGGAGAAGGCCGGCTCCGTCGCGCGGCGGAAGCCTCCCTTTCTCCATGATCGAGCGTTTCCGCTGGGCGGCCGAGGGCGGGGACCATCGTCGGCCTGTCGACGCACCATGCCAGCAGTCGGCCTCGATGTCTGCACGCTCGCGCGCGCCCGACCCGAGTCGGCGGCCGCCGGGGCGACGGGGTCAGCGCTGGTCGCGGGGCGAGTCGTTCTCGACGACCTCGCCCTCGATGACGACGCCGTGGTGGATGCCACCCGGCCCGGTCGCACCCGGACCACCCTGCCCGCCGGGGCGGCCGAGTCCGCCGGGCCCACGCCGGCCGGGGAAGGTCCGGAACGCCGAGGCGGCCAGCCGCCGGCCGACGCCGCGGCGGACGGGCGGGACCAGCAGGACCAGGCCGATGAGGTCGGTGACGAACCCGGGGAAGGTCAACAGGATGCCGGAGAGGATGCGCGCGCCGGTGTCGGCCATGCGCGCCGACCGGGCGTTGGCGGTCTCGGCCTCGCCCTCGGGATAGCGGCCGTCGGCCGCGGCGGCGCGCAGTTCGGACCAGGCGCGCAGTCCTTCGATGCGCAGCAGGGCGACGCCGAGGACGCTGGTGCCGGCCAGGATCAGCAGCGCCCACCCGAGTCCGACCCAGTTGGCCACCATGACCAGCGCGATCAGTTCGATCACGCCGAGGGCTAACGGGCCGAAGCGTCTCACCGCCGGCTCCCTCCGAGCAGTCCGCGCAGCTGCCGGCCGCGGTGGGCGGCACCCCACTGGGTGACCCGCCACAGCGCCTCGCGCACGATCCTGCCGTCCATCTTCGACTCTCCCTGCTCGCGCTCGACGAACGTGATGGGGACCTCCATGACCCGAAGACCGGCCCGGATGGTCCGCCACGCCATGTCGACCTGGAAGCAATAACCTTGCGACGCCACGGCCTGCATGTCCAGTGCGCGCAGGGCGGAGGCGCGATACGCCCGGAACCCGCCGGTGGAGTCGCGCAGCGTCGTCCCGAGGACGATGCGGGTGTAGGTGTTGCCGATGCGCGAGATGGCCTGCCGCTTGTACGGCCAGTTGACGGTCCGCCCGCCGGGCACGTACCGCGACCCGATGACGAGGTCGGCCCGCTCGAGCGCGTGCAGCAGCAGCGGCAGCTCCTCGGGCTGGTGCGAGCCGTCGGCGTCCATCTCGACCAGGACGTCGTAGTCGCGCGACAGCCCCCAGCCGAAGCCGGCCAGGTAGGCCGCGCCGAGGCCCTGCTTGCCGCCGCGGTGCAGCACGTGGACGTGGTCGTCGAGGTCGGCGAGCTCGTCGGCGATGGCGCCGGTGCCGTCGGGCGAGCCGTCGTCGACCACCAGGACGTGGGCGTCGGGCACCGACGTGCGGGTGCGGTCGACGGCCTTGGCGATGGTCAGAGCCTCGTTGTAGGTCGGGATCACCACCAGGACGGACGTCACTGTACCCCCGCCTCGACGGCGGGCCGGGACTGGTCGTCGACGGGTCTGTCGTCGCGCCGGTCGCGGCGTGCGTTGACGATGACGAGCGCGACGGCGCCGGCGCCCATCGCGGTGAGCAGCCACTCGGGCCAGGCGCCGAGGCGGGTGGCCGGCGTGCGGCCGTCGGCCAGCGCGACGTCGGTGACCAGGACGTCCTGGGTGAACAGCTCGGCGCGGTCGAGCACGCTGCCGTCGGGGGCGACGACGGCGCTGACCCCGGCCAGGGCCGACACCAGCACCGTCCGGCCGTGCTCGAACGCCCGCAGCCGCGACTGCGCGAGCTGCTGCTCGGTCATCTCGGTGCGCCCGAACGTGGCGTTGTTGGTCTGGACGGCGAGGAACTGCGCGCCCTCGTTCACGGCATCGCGGACGATGCCGTCGAAGGCGACCTCGAAGCAGATGACGTCGCCGAGGGTGACGTCGCCGACCTGGAAGGTGCCGATGCGGTCGCCGGGCAGGTGGTCGCGCGGCTGCTGGCGGACGGCGTCGGTGATGCGCTCGGCGATGGACCGGAACGGGATGTACTCGCCGAAGGGCATCGGATGCCGCTTGACGTAGGTCTGCCCCGGCCCGTCGGCGGGGTCCCAGAGGATCGAGGTGTTGCGGACGTTGCGGCCGTCCTCGGTGGGGACGATGGCGCTGATCAGCGTCGGCACGCCGATGGCGCGCACGGCGCCGTCGATGGCCCGGCGGGTGTCGGCGTCGTCGAAGGGGCTGATGTCGGAGGAGTTCTCGGGCCACACGACGATGTCGGGTCGCTCGACCCGGCCGGCCTCGACGTCTTCGGCAAGCCGCTCGGTGGCCTCGACGTGGTTGCGCGTGATGGCGCGCTTCTCGTCGTTGTAGGCCAGCCCCTCGGCGGGCACGTTGCCCTGCACGATCGCCACGGTGACGGTGTCGCCGCCGGGCTCCATGGGCTGGATGAGCGCCGGGACGAGGACGACGGCGATGGCGCCGGCTGCGGCCGCCGCGCGGATCCAGAGCCGCCGCTCGACGACGACCCAGGCCAGCAGTCCGCCGGCCAGCGCGATGGCGAACGAGAGCCCGGGCGAGCCGAACCAGGACACCAGGCCCAGCGTGGGGCTGTCGGCCTGCGAGAACGCCAGCTTGCCCCAGGTGAAGCCGCCGTACGGGATGCGGCCGCGGACGGCCTCGTCGGCGACCCAGACCGCCGCCGTCCACACCGGCCAGCCGGGCAGCCGCATAACCAGCGTGACGCCGAGCGCCAGCGGGATGAAGAACAGCGCCTCGAACAAGGCCAGGATGATCCACGGGATCGGCCCGACCTCCATGCCGGTCCAGTCCAGCAGCGGCAGGAAGAACCCGGCGCCGAACAGGTAGCCCAGCACGGCCGAGCGCTTCAGCGGCTGGTCGCGGACCAGCAGCGCGAAGGCGGCAGGAACGAGTACCGCGACGATCCAGAGGTCGTACGGCGGGAACGCGGCGGTGAGGGACGCGCCGAGGAGCGCGGCTCCTGCGTATCGCCACAGGTGACTCACGTGTCGTGCTCCGTCCGACGTCCAGCGGCTGGCGTTGGCGACCCATCGATGCGGGCTGCCCCGTCAAGTGTGATGCCGATCGCGCGACGGTTCAACGTGCACCCTGGGCAGAGAGTGCCCGGGGCCGGTGCGATCCAGCGATGTGTGACGAAGGACGCAGCCCGGCTCCGCCCTTCGGACCGGGCCGCGGACGCCGCTGGATGCGGCTCGCGGACCGTTGTCTACTGGGCGGGCCGGGCCCGACCTCGTCTCACCCCGTGCCGTTGCGAGCGACATACGGGCGAGCCATGCGAGCGAGGGCCTGGCTCACGAAGGATGCCCGGCCCCGGTGAGACACCGGAACCGCCCCTCGACCCTCCTCGCAACGCCCGCCCGGGCCGTCGACCCGAACGGTTTCGTCCGCTGGTGGACTGTCGTGACTTTGCTGCACGCAAAGGCAGGGTGTCAAGCCGCTGGTCGACCTGCGGAAACGCCTCTGCGAAGCTGGTCAGGCACGATTGGATCCGCGGAAGTCGATCTCAAAACATTGACATCCACCGGCGTGTCGTGATCGCCGAGACGGACAAACCGCCTCCCATGATCATCAATCGTCAGCGGGTCGCGAGATCGATCACGAAGCCGGCCGGGACGACGAGCAGGAGGACGAGGGGCACCATCGGCCCGACGATCGATCCGCCGGCGACGCCCATGACGTCCGGCGGCTCCGGTTCCGGCCGGACGGGGCGAGCGGGTCCTCTCCTGTCGCCAGGTCAAGACTGCGCCGAGTACACCGTCCTCCCCCGGACCACGGTGCGCAGGCATCGGGGCAGCGGCGCGCCCGGCGACAGGTCGGGCAGCCCCGGCACACCGGCCCGCGGATCGGTCGACCACGCGGCCACCCGCGAGTCCGGCGCCTGGACGACCAGCTCGTACGGCACCTCCCACACCGCGAACGAGGCCCGCATCCCGGGCGCCAGCACGCCGGCGTCCTCCACGCGCGCCGCCCGCCAGCCGCCTCGGGTCGCCGCCGTGAAGGCGGCCCGGGCGCTCAGCCGCTGCGACGGCGTGCGGTGCTGCGACGCCGCGCGCACGGTCTCCCAGCCGGCCAGCGGCGTCACCGGTGAGTCCGACCCGAACGCGAGCAGCACGCCGGCCCGGGCCATGGCGGCGAACGGGTTCAACGACACGCCCCGATCGGGACCCAGCCGCTCCACGTACAGCCCGTCGGACCCGCCCCACAGCGCGTCGAACGCCGGTTGCACGCTCGCCACCACCCCGAGCCGCGCCAGTTCGGCGATCAGCAGGTCGTCGATCATCTCGACGTGCTCCAGCCGGTGCCGCGAGCCGACCACGGCGGCCAGCCCGCACACCTCGGCGGCTGCGGCGACGGCCTCGACGGCGACCCGGACGGCCTCGTCGCCGATGCAGTGGAAGCCGGCCTGGATGCCGGCCCGCGTGCAGGCGATGACGTGTTCGGCGGCGGTCTCGGGGTGGAGATAGAGCAACCCGCGAGATGACGGGTCGTCCGCGTACGGCGCCGACAGCCGGGCGCTGCGCGAGCCGATCGAGCCGTCGACGTTGAGGTCCCCCGCGGCGCCGGCCGCGCCCAGCGCCTGGGCCTCGCCGACCGCCGTCGCGCCCCAGTAGCCGATGACGTCCGGCAGCTCCGGGGACGACCCCAACGCGAGGACGGCCGCGAAGTCCGACGGGTCGCTGATGTGCGGCGCGCCGATCTCGTGCACGGCACCGATGCCCAGCGACGCCGCGTGCCGCAGCGCGTCCTCGCGCAGCCGTGCCATCCGACCGGCGGGGACGGCGGACCGGGCGGCCTGCCGGGCGCGGTGGTGTGCGTCGCGACGCACCACGCCGCCCGAGGCGCCGTCGGCGCGGGCGATGGACGGGTCGGCGTTGAGCAGCGCACTCGACACGGCGGCGGTGTGCACGTCGCGGCGGGCGAGGTAGACGGGGGCGCCTGCGGCCGCGCGGTCGAGCTCGTCGGGCAGCGGCGCGCGACGCTCGGGCCAGCCGTCCTCCTCCCAGCCGAAGCCCAGGATCACCTCGTTCGGCCGTTCCTTCGCCCGCGCCGCGACCAGGTCGAGCAGAGCGGTCAGGCTGGCGAGCCCCTCCAGCGCGAGGCCGTCGTGGGCCAGCCCGGTCTCCGTCAGGTGCACGTGCGCGTCGACGAACGCGGGGGCGACCAGCGCGTCCTCCAGGTCGACGACCTCGTCGGCCGCGTCGAGGTGTGTCTGCGCGGCGCCCTCGGCGCCCACCCAGGCGACGGTGTCGTCGACCACCACCATCGCGGTCGCGAACGGGTCGGCGGGACTGTGGATGCGGCCGTTGCGGTAGAGCGTCGTCGTCACCCGCCGATTGTCCCCGCCGCCCCCGAGTGACGTCGCCGCCGGGGTGCGAGAGGGTGGGGCGCATGCCCGACGTGCTCACCCGGCGCGAGCTGAACCGTGCCACGCTGGCCCGGCAGCTGCTGCTGGACCGCGCCGACCGCCAGGTGCTCCAGACCGTCGAGCACCTGGCGGGGCTGCAGGCTCAGCAGCCGTTCTCGCCGTACTACCAGCTCTGGTCCCGGCTGCGCGGGTTCCGGCCCGACGACCTCGCCCGGCTGCTGGTCGACCGGACGGTGGTGCGCGTCGCCGCGCAGCGGGGCACCATCCACCTGCTCTCGGTGCCCGACGCGGTGGGCGTGCGGGCGTGGGTGCAGCCTCTGTACGTCACCGATCTGCGCACGAACGCCGAGCACGCGAAGGCGCTGGCCGGCATCGACGTCGACGCCGTCGCCGCGGCCGCCCGGACGCTGCTCGACGAGAAGCCGCGCACCATGGCCGAGCTGGGCGCGCTGCTGGCGCCGTCGTGGCCCGGCGTCGGGCCGACCCACCTCGCGTACGTGGCGCGGGCACTGCTCGGGCTGGTGCAGGTGCCGCCGCGCGCCGTCTGGGGACAGAGAGGCCAGACCCGGGTGACGACGGTGGAGGACTGGCTCGGGCGGCCGCTGGACCCGGCGCCGTCGCCGGCGGAGTACGTGCGCCGCTATCTCGGGTCGTTCGGTCCGGCGTCGGTCATGGACGTGCAGACCTGGTGCGGGCTGACCCGGCTGAAGTCGGTGGTCGACGAGCTGCGGCCGTCACTGCGCGTCTTCCGCGACGAGGCCGGCCGCGAGCTGTTCGATCTGCCCGGGGCGCCCCGGCCGCCGGCCGACACCCCCGCTCCGGTCCGGTTCCTGCCCGACTTCGACAACGTGCTCCGCTCGCACGCCGACCGCACCCGCGTCGTCGACGACGTCAGCCGCAAGCGGATGAACCGCCGCAACGGCGTCGTCCCGCACGCGCTGCTGGTCGACGGCGAGGTGGCGGGATGGTGGCGGCTCGAGGACGGGGTGCTGACGGTGACGCCGTTCCGCCCGCTGTCGGCTGCGGAGACCGACGCCGTCGAGGCCGAGGGCCGCGACCTGCTGACGTTCGCGCTCGACGGTGCGGCCGGGGGCGCCGAGGTGCGGATGCTCCCGGCCGAGGAGTGAGCCGCGGCCGTCACGTGCGCGGACGCATGATCAACGCGGCCACGTGGTACGTGCACGGCTCGGCCCAGGGGTTGGCGTACGCGTGCGCGACGTCGGCGGCGAAGTAGATCGAGTCGCCGGCCGTGAGCTCGTACACGTCGTCCACGCGGAGGGTCAGCCGCAGTCGGCCGGTCTCGACGACGACGTACTCGTGCGAGCCCGCCGCCCACCCCGGGTAGTCGAGGCGCTCGCAGTGCGGCGGGAGCTCGGTGCGGACCCACTCGAAGTTCACCCCCGGCACCACCGGCGTCAGGATGGTGCGCCGCCAGCCGTCGGGCGCCTCGGCGACGTCCTGCTCGGCGGCCCGGCGGACGATCACCCGCGCTACCTCGCCGGTGTCGAGCAGCGCGGCGAGCGGGGTGCCCAGCGCCCGGGCGATCCGGTCCAGCACGACGACGGTGGGCGCCTTGCGGCCGCGCTCGACCGACCAGAGCATGCTGGCGCTGACGCCGGCCCGCTCGGCCAGCGCCTTCATGGTCGTGCGGCGTTGCAGCCGCGCGTCGGTGATGCGCCGGCCGAGCGCTTCGAGGTCCATGACGAATCACTATAATGAGGCATGCTTCGCTATAGCGAACGGCCGGTCATCCGCCCGGCGACGGTGGCCGACCTGCCCGCCGTCGCCGCGATCTTCGCCCACTACGTCGAGACCAGCGTCGTCACGTTCGAGGAGACGCCCCCGACGGTCGCTGACTGGGCACGCAAGCTCGCCGACCTCGACGACCACGGGCTCCCCTTCCTCGTCACGGCGGAAGCGGACACCGGCGCGGTGGCCGGCTACGCCTACGCCGCGCCCTGGCGGCCGAAGCCGGCCTACCGGCACACCGCCGAGAACACCGTCTACCTCTCCCCCGCGCACACCGGCCGGGGCCTCGGCCGGTCCTTGGTGACGGCGCTTCTCGACGCCTGCACACGCACCGCCGTCCGGCAGCTGGTCGCCGTCGTCGTCGACGAGAAGGGCGAACCGAACCCGTCACTGGCCCTGCACCGCTCCCTCGGCTTCACCGAGGCCGGCCGGCTGAGCGCCGTCGGGCACAAGCACGGGCGCTGGCTCGACACCGTCCTGCTGCAGCGCGCCGTCTGAAACGCGCCGGAAGCGCCCATTCGCGCCGGACCGGGACGGGATGTCTTCTTGCGATACCCGCCCAACAACGCAAGAATTACAGGAAGGCGAGCCTCACGAGGGACGTCTTCTGTCACCGTTCCCGGTTCGAGGAGGTTCACCGATCGTGGCCGAACAGCTCACCATCACCGCCGCCGAGGTCCACGCCGTGCTGGGCAGGCACCTGCTGACCGACGGCTTCAAGCTGGTCCTCGACACCGACGCGAGCCAGGGCAGCTGGCTGGTCGACGCCCGCGACGGCAAGCGCTACCTCGACATGTACACCTTCTTCGCGTCCGCGCCGCTGGGCTGCAACCCGCCCGGCCTGGTCGACGACCTCGCGTTCATGGACCTGCTGGGCCGCGTCGCCGCGAACAAGCCGGCGAACCCCGACATCTACTCGATCCACCTCGCCGAGTTCACCGAGACGTTCGTCCGCGTGCTCGGCGATCCGCGGCTGCCGCACCTGTTCTTCGTCGAGGGCGGCGCGCTGGCCGTCGAGAACGCGCTCAAGGTCGCCTTCGACTGGAAGAGCCGGCACAACGAGGCCAACGGCCGCGACCCGCGCCTGGGCACCCGGGTCATGCACCTCACCCGCGCGTTCCACGGGCGCAGCGGCTACACCATGTCGCTCACGAACACCGAGCCGAACAAGACCGCCCGGTTCCCGCAGTTCGACTGGCCGCGCATCGACGTCCCGGCCATCACGTTCCCGCTCGAGGAGCACCTGGCCGAGGTCGAGGAGGCCGAGCGGCACGCCCTCGACCAGGCCCGGGCCGCGTTCGAGGCACACCCGCACGACATCGCCGCGTTCATCTGCGAGCCGATCCAGGGCGAGGGCGGCGACAACCACATGCGCGCCGAGTTCCTGCAGGCCATGCAGGCCCTGGTGCACGAGCACGACGCGCTGTTCATCGTCGACGAGGTCCAGACCGGCGCCGGCACCACGGGGTCCGCCTGGGCCTACCAGCAGCTCGGCCTGCGGCCCGACGTCGTCGCGTTCTCGAAGAAGACCCAGGTCGGCGGCATCATGGCCGGCGGCCGGGTCGACGAGGTCGCCGACAACGTGTTCACCGTCTCCGGCCGCATCAACTCCACCTGGGGCGGCGGGCTGGCCGACATGGTCCGCTCGCGCCGCCTGCTCGAGATCATCGAGCGCGACGGCCTCGTCGAGGCCGCCCGCGCCAAGGGCGAGCGGTTCCTCGCCGGGCTGCGCGCCGTCGCCACCGAGACCGGCGCCGTCAGCAACGTGCGCGGCCGCGGCCTCATGCTCGCCTGCGACCTGCCCGACGGCGCCACCCGCGACGCCGTCCTGTCCGACCTCCGCGAGAAGGAGCAGGTCATCGCGCTGCCCAGCGGCGAACGGGCGATCCGCTTCCGCCCCGCGCTGTCGGTGACCGATGATGAGATCGACCTCGCCGTCGCGGCGCTCGGCCGCGCCGTCGCCCGTCAGTTCGCCCGCGTCTGAGCACCCGAGGAGCACACGCACCGTGACCCGCACCGTCACCTCCGTCGTCGACGGCCGTCCCGTCCCCGGCGACCGCACGATCGCCAGCCTCAACCCGGCCGACCTCGACGACGTCGTCGGCGAGGTCAGCCTGGTCCCGGGCCGCATCTTCACCGCCGCCGCCGTCGTCGCCCGCAACGCGCAGAAGGCGTGGGCCGACGTGCCGGCGCCGGTGCGAGGGCGGGCCATCGCCCACATCGGCCGCGTGGTCGAGGAGAACGCCGAGTCGCTGGCGCGGCTGGTCACGCGCGAGATCGGCAAGCCCTACGCCGAAGCGCTCGGCGAGGTTCGCGAGATCGTCGACACCTGCGACTTCTTCCTGGGCGAGGGCCGGCGTCTCTACGGCCAGACGGTGCCCAGCGAGATGCCGGACAAGCAGCTGTTCACGTTCCGCAACCCGGTCGGCACGGTCGCGGTCATCACCGCCGGCAACTTCCCGGTGGCCGTGCCGTCCTGGTACATCGTCCCGGCGCTGCTCACCGGCAACACCATCGTGTGGAAGCCGGCCGAGTACTCCGCGGTCGTCTCCAACGCCTTCCACGACCTGTTCGTCAGGGGCGGCGGGCTGCCCGACGGCGTGTTCAACCTCGTGCATGCCGACGGTGCCGAGACCTACGCCGGCCTGCAGGAGTCGCTCGAGCTCGGCTACATCGACAAGGTCGGCTTCACCGGGTCGTCGGAGGTGGGCCGCGAGATCGGCGCGCTCACCGGCCGGCACCTGCAGACCGCCTGCCTCGAGCTGGGCGGCAAGAACCCGCTCGTCGTGGCACCGAGCGCCGACCTCGACCTCGCCGTCGAGGGCGCGCTGTTCTCCGGCTTCGGCACCGCCGGCCAGCGGTGCACGTCGCTGGGCACGGTCATCGTGCACGAGTCGCTGCACGACGAGTTCGTGCGCCGCTACACCG
The DNA here is from genome assembly GCF_004348545.1 of Jiangella ureilytica. Classification (GTDB taxonomy): domain Bacteria; phylum Actinomycetota; class Actinomycetes; order Jiangellales; family Jiangellaceae; genus Jiangella; species Jiangella ureilytica. Next base: position 63,754 of record NZ_SMKL01000016.1, read on the forward strand.
CCGCGGTCGACTCCGCCGCCGTCGGCGACCCGTCCCAGGACGTCCTCATGGGCCCGCTGCTCGACGCCAAGTTCGCCGAGCGGTACGAGAAGTTCCTCGGCTGGGTGCAGCCGCAGCACACCGTGCTCGGGCGCACCGGCCGCATCACCGAGGGCAACCCGCGCCCCGGCTTCGTCGGCGATCCCACGAAGGGCCTCTTCTACCACCCGGTGGTCGTCGACGGCGTCCGCCCGGGCGACGAGCTGTTCGACCAGGAGACGTTCGGCCCCATCGTCGGCATCACCTCGTACTCGACGCTCGACGAGGCCATCGACCTCGCCAACGCGCCGGGCTACGGGCTGTCCAGCTCCATCTACACGACGAACCCGGCCGACGCGTTCGCGTACCGGCGCGGCATCTCGGCCGGCATGGTGAGCATCAACAACTCCACGTCCGGCGCCGAGGCGCATCTGCCGTTCGGCGGCAACGGCAAGTCCGGCAACGGCTCGCGGCAGTCCGGCATGTGGGTGCTCGACCAGTTCACCCGCTGGCAGTCGGTCAACTGGGACTACTCCGGGCGGCTGCAGAAGGCTCAGATGGACGTCGCCGACCTCGACGCGGATCTCGCCTTCCGGCTCGACGACGACCAGTGACCACGCCCGCCGCGCTCGACGAGTCGCTGGTCGCGGCGATCTCGGCGCTCGCCGAGCCGCCCGCGGCGACTCCGGGGGCAACGGTGTCAGCCGCCGGTTCCGCGGGGGTGCTGCGCGGCGTCTTCGACGCCCAGGTGACCAGCCGGCACCTCGACGTCGTCGCCCGCGAGCTGCAGGCGGCCGGGCGCGGCTTCTACACCATCTCCTCGGCCGGACACGAGGCGAACGCGCTGGTCGCGACCGCGTTGCGACCGAGCGACCCAGCGCTGCTGCACTACCGCTCGGGCGGCTTCTATGCCGCCCGGGCGGCCCAGGTGCCCGGCAGCACGCCGGTCCGCGACGTGCTGCAGAGCCTCATGGGCGCCGCCGACGAGCCGATCGCCGGCGGCCGGCACAAGGTCTTCGGCCACGCGGGGCTGTCGATCATCCCGCAGACGTCGACCATCGCCTCGCACCTGCCGCGCGCGGTCGGGCTGGCCGTCGCGCTGCACCGGGCGCACCGCCTCGGCGTGCCCGCGGCCTGGCCGGCCGACGCCGTGGTGGTCTGCTCGTTCGGCGACGCGTCGGCCAACCACTCGACCGCCGTCGGCGCGATCAACACCGCGCTGAACACGGCGTTCCGCGGGCTGCCGGTGCCGGTGCTGTTCGTGTGCGAGGACAACGGCCTCGGCATCTCGGTCCCGACGCCGGCCGGCTGGGTCGAGACGGCGTACGGGTCGCGGCCGGGGCTGACCTACATCCGGGTCGACGGCTCGGACCCGGCGACGGCGCTCACGGGCGCGAAGCGGGCCGTGGGCTACGTCAGGTCGGAGCGCAAGCCGGCGTTCCTGCACCTCGAGACCGTCCGTTACCTCGGCCACGCCGGCAGCGACGCCGAGATCAGCTACCGCACGCCCACGCAGATGGCCGCCGACCACGCCCGCGACCCGATCCTCGGCACGGCCCGCGCGCTGGTCGCGGCCGGCGCCGCGACAGCCGATGAGCTGCTGGCCCGCTACCGCGCGCTGCGGGCCGAGGTCGACACCGTCGCCGAGTCGTTGCGGGATGCCCGCACCCTCGGGTCCGCCACGGAGATCGTCGCTCCCCTCTCCCCGCGCACGCCCGATGCCGTCGCCGTCGCCGCCCGGGGCCTCTACGACGAGTCGCGCGACGGCGAGCCGGCCACCCTCGCCGAGTCGATCAACGCCACGCTCTCCGCCGCCCTCGAGCGCGACCGCCGCGTCGTCCTGTTCGGCGAGGACGTCGGGCGCAAGGGCGGCGTCTACGGCGTCACCCGCGGGCTGGCGCGCACGCACGGCCGCGCCCGGGTCTTCGACACGCTGCTGGACGAGCAGTCGATCCTCGGCCTCGGGCTGGGCGCGGGCCTGGCCGGGCTGCTCCCCGTCCCCGAGATCCAGTACCTCGCCTACCTGCACAACGCCGAGGACCAGCTGCGCGGCGAGGCGGCCTCGCTGGCGTTCTTCTCCACCGGGCAGTACCGCAACCCGTTGGTGGTGCGCGTCGCCGGTCTCGCCTACCAGCGCGGCTTCGGCGGGCACTTCCACAACGACAACGGCGTGGCCGTGCTGCGCGACATTCCCGGTCTGGTGGTCGCCTGCCCGTCCCGCGGCGACGACGCGGCGGCGATGCTGCGGACGTGCCTCGCCGCTGCTGCCGTCGACGGGACGGTGTCGGCGTTCCTCGAGCCGATCGCGCTCTACCACGTCCGCGACCTGCACTCCGACGGCGACGGTGAGTGGCTGTCGGTCGACGGCGGCGAGCATGTGCCGATCGGGCGGGCGAGGGTGCACGGCGAAGGCTCGGGCCCTGCCGGAGGGTCCGGTCGCGAGAGTGACACCGCCGATCTCACCATCGTCACGTTCGGCAACGGCGTGCCGATGAGCCTGCGGGTGGCGCGGCGGCTGGCCGCGAGCGACATCGCGGCCCGGGTGCTGGACCTGCGCTGGCTGGCGCCGCTGCCGGTCGAGGACCTCGTCCGCGAGGCCAACCTCACCGGCAAGGTGCTGGTGGCCGACGAGACCCGCCACTCCGGCGGCGTCGGCGAGGGGGTCGTCACGGCGCTGGTCGAGGCCGGCTACGACGGCCGCATCGCCCGGGTCGCCAGCCACGACAGCTTCGTACCGCTGGGCACCGCCGCGAACCACGTGCTGCTCGGCGAGCAGGACATCGAGAGGGCCGCCGTCGAGCTGGCCGAGAAGGAGTGACATGACCACGCCCCTGGAACTGCTGAGCGTCGAGCACCTGCTCAGCGAGGAGGAGCGCGACCTGCGCGATGCCGTCGCCCACTTCGTCGACGACCGCGTCCGCCCGTCCGTCGCGGACTGGTACGAGGACGGGCTGTCCTCGTCGGCCGTCCGCGAGCTCGCGCTCGAGGCCGGGAAGCTCGGCCTGCTCGGCATGCACCTGACCGGCTACGGCTGCGCCGGCACCAACGCCGTCTCCTACGGCCTGGCCTGCATGGAACTCGAGGCCGGCGACTCCGGCGTCCGCTCTCTGGTGTCGGTGCAGGGGTCGCTGGCGATGTTCGCCATCTGGAAGTTCGGGTCCGAGGAGCAGAAGCAGCAGTGGCTGCCCGGCATGGCCGCCGGCGAGCTGATCGGCTGCTTCGGCCTGACCGAGCCCGACTTCGGCTCCAACCCGGCCGGCATGCGCACCTGCGCCCGCCGCGACGGCGACGACTGGGTGCTCGACGGCACCAAGATGTGGATCACCAACGGCTCGGTCGCCGACGTCGCCGTCGTCTGGGCCCGCTGTGCCGACGACGGTGCCGTCCGCGGCTTCCTCGTGCCGGCGGGGACGCCGGGGTTCACCGCACCCAAGATCGGGAAGAAGCTGTCGCTGCGGGCGTCGGTGACCAGCGAGCTGGTGCTCGAGGGCGTCCGCCTGCCGTCGTCGGCCGTGCTGCCCGAGGTGTCGAGCCTTCGGGGTCCGCTGTCGTGCCTCAACGAGGCCCGCTTCGGCATCGTCTTCGGAGCCTTGGGCGCGGCCCGCGACTGCCTGGCCGCCGCTCTCTCCTACGTGCAGACGCGCGAGGTGTTCGACAAGCCGCTCGCGTCGTTCCAGCTCACCCAGGCCAAGCTCGCCGACATGGCGTTGGAGCTGCAGAAGGGCTACCTGCTCGCGCTGCACCTGGGGCGCTTGAAGGACGACGGCACGCTCACGCCGCAGCAGGTCAGCCTGGGCAAGCTGAACAACGTCCGCGAGGCGCTGGCCATCGCCCGCGAGTGCCGGACGATTCTCGGCGCCAACGGCATCACGCTGGAGTACCCGGTGCTGCGCCACGCCAACAACCTCGAGTCGGTGCTCACCTACGAGGGCACCAGCGAGGTGCACCAGCTCGTCATCGGCCAGGCCCTGACCGGCCAGAGCGCCTTCAGCTGACGCGCCCCTCGCTCCACCCCGGTAAAGGCTCATCCCGCTCCGCCCGTGTATTCCTGGGGACGTGCGAACATCTCGGGGAATGGATTCGTGGCAGAGCGAACGCACGCCGACTTCGACGTGATCATTCCGACGGGCCACGGGCGTATTGTCCGCTTTGTCCGCTGGCCGGGCCAGCGGACCAGTGAGACGCCGGACACATTTCCTCCATTGTCGTCACCCATGGTGACGGAACTCCGGGCCGCCGGCGCGCTCCAGCGTCACGCATCGTGACAATCCAGCGTTCTGACCAGCGGTGACGCGGAGAACGCCGGTACTTTCGAGATGCGCGCGGCGCCCGGCGGGATTAGCCTCAAAGGGCAACATCGGCCACCGGGAAACTCCGGCGGCAAGGGGGGCAACCGGGCCGAGGTGCCGTGCATTTCATGACGGCACTTCGGCCTGCATTCGCGGGGGGACTCGATCTTCGTGGGCAATGGCCTACGTTATTCCGGTGTGCCGGATGTCCGGATCACCGTGCTCATTCCGGCGCACAACGAGGAAGCAGGCATCGGTGCGGCATTGGCCGCGCTGAGCCGCCAGACCCATCGGCCGGACAGCGTCATCGTCATCGCCGACAACTGCACCGACGACACGGCGAAGGTCGCGGCCGCATGGCGTGCCGAGGTCGCGGTGACGGTGGGGAACACCGACAAGAAGGCGGGCGCACTCAACCAGGTCCTCGCGGACATCCTGCCGAGGCTGCGCGATCACGACCTCGTACTCGTCCAGGACGCCGACAGCCAGCTCGGTGAGCACTTCATCGAGGCGGCGCTCGAGCACATGGACGCGCGTCCCGAGCTCGGCGCCATCGGCGGCGTCTTCCAGGGCGAGGCCGGTGCCGGGCTGGTCGGGTACCTCCAGCGCAACGAGTACGCCAGGTACGCGAGAGACGTGCGCCGCCTGGGCGGGAAGTGCCTGGTCGTGACCGGTACCGCTGCGATGATGCGGGCCGGCACGCTCAAGCACGTCTCCCGGGCGAGGCTGAGCGACGCGGTGCCCGCCGGTGACGGGCGGGGTGGCATCTATGACACCACGGTCCTGACCGAGGACAACGAGCTGACGTTCGCGCTTCTCCACCTGGGCTATGAGGTGCTCAGTCCGAAGGAGTGCACGCTCGTGACCGAGGTCATGCCGACGTGGCGCGATCTGTGGAAGCAGCGGCTGCGCTGGAAGCGCGGCGCGGTGGAGAACTGCTTCCAGTACGGCGTGACCCCGGTGACGTGGCGCTACTGGGGCCGCCAGCTCCTGACGATGGCCGGCGTCGCGGTCACGTTCATCTACCTGACTTCCATCGCCGTCGCCATCGCAGCCGACGGTGGTGTGAGCCTCCAGCCGGTCTGGATGGCGGTCACGGGCGTCTTCATCCTGGAGCGCGTCGTCACCGTCAGCGACCGAGGCTGGCGGCACATGGTGGCGGCCTCCACGATGTTCGAGCTGGTGTACGACATCTTCCTTCAGCTCGTGCACGCGAAGGCCTACGCCGATGTGATCCTGAACCGCGAAAGGACGTGGTGACAATGTACGACAAGTGCGTGGTGGGCGCCGGGGGCGCCGGCGGTGCCGGGTGCCTGGCTCAGACAGGGATGAGCCCGATCTGGGTGATCTTGGCGGGCTTCGCCCTCCTGGCCGTCGGCACAGCGGTCATGCGGATCGTCCCGCGCCGGGCAGCGGTCCGGTGAGGTGAGGGTCCGTCGGTCGGCAGGCCGGCGGACCCGCCAGCAGCCACCTGCCGCCGAGCCGGACCCAGGCCTGACTCAGGCCGTCATGGGACGGTTCTCGTACGGCGTGGACAGCACGATGGTGGTGCGGGTGGTCACGTTCGCCGACGAGCGGATGCGGGCCAGCAGGTCCTCGAGGTCGGCGGGGCGCCCGACCCGGACCTTGAGGATGTAGCTCTCGTCGCCGGCGACGGAGTAGCAGGCCTCGATCTCGGGGATGCCCGACAGCCGGTCCGGGGAGTCGTCGGGCTGGCTGGGATCGATCGGCTTGATCGAGATGAACGCCGTCAGCGGAAGGCCCACCGCCTCGTGGTCGACGACCACGGCGTAGCCGCGGATGACGCCGCGCTCCTCGAGCCTGCGGACCCGCTGGTGCACGGCCGACGTGGACAGGCCGGTGGACTTGCCGAGGTCGGTGTAGCTCATCCGGCCGTCCCGCATCAGCAACGCCACGATCTTCCTGTCGATGTCCTCCACGGGTGCACTCTACTGGCGACCCGCCCACCTGCCGTGACGGCGCGCGGCCGCCCGGTGGCACGATGACCGGATGGACCTGGCCGAGGCGCGCGCTCTCTTCTCCCCCGACCCCGGCTGGCTGAACACCGCCAGCTACGGCCTGCCCCCGTCGACGGCGTGGACGCAACTGCAGGCGGCGCTCGACGAGTGGCGGCACGGGCGGGTGTCGTGGGAGGGCTGGGGCGAGTCGACGGCGCGGGCGCGGACGGCGTTCGCGCGGCTCGTGCACGCCGCCGAGGAGGACGTGACGACCGGCGCCCAGGTGTCGCAGCTGGTCGCACAGCTGGCGGCGTCGGTGCCGGACGGAACCGTGGTGCTGGCGCCCGAGGAGGACTTCACGTCGCTGCTCTTCCCCTGGCTGGCACAACGGCACCGCGGCGTCGTGGTGCGGACGGCGCCGGCTGCCGGGCTCGCGGCCGCGATCACACCCGAGGTCGACGTCGTCGCGTTCAGCCTCGTGCAGTCCGCCTCCGGCGCGGTGGCCGACGCCGCTGCCGTCGTGGCCGCGGCCCAGGCGGCCGGCGCATCGACGGTCGTCGATGCGACCCAGGCGGTCGGCTGGCTGCCGGTCGACGCGCGCCGGTACGACGCGCTGGTCGCGGGCGGATACAAGTGGCAGCTGTCGCCGCGAGGCACGGCGTTCCTGGTCACAACGGCGCAGCTGCGGTCGCGGGTGGTGCCGTCGCAGGCCGGATGGTGGGCGGGCGAGGACCCGTTCGGGTCGTACTACGGGCCGCCGCTGCGGCTGGCCCGCGACGCCCGCCGGCTGGACCTCTCGCCGGCCTGGTTCTCCTGGGTCGGCGCGGCGCCGGCGCTGGAGCTGCTCGCATCGGTGGGGGTCGATGCGGTGCACGACTGGAACGTGGGGCTGGCGAACCGGTTCCTCGACGGGCTCGGGCTGGCGCCGGGCGACTCCGCGATCGTCTCGGTCGACGTGCCCGGGGCGCAGGAACGGCTGGCCGCGGCCGGGGTGCGGGCCGCCGTGCGCGGCGGCCGGCTGCGCGCCTCGTTCCACCTGTACACGACGCAGGCCGATGTCGACCTCGCCGTCGAGGCGCTGACCAGCTGATGTCACATTCCCGGGCCGGGATCCGTCTCGTTGTCGGACCCGCCCGGCAGACTTGGCCCGGGCACGACCGATCTCAGCACCTGGATGGAGTACCTTGATGGACGACCTCGACGGCTTCCGCGCATCGCTCACCGGCCGGGCCTGCACTCCCGGCGACGACGGCTACGACGACGTGCGGCGCCCGTGGAACCTGCTCGTCGACCAGCATCCCGCCCTCGTCGTCATGGCGCGGAGCGCGGCCGACGTCCAGGCGTCGGTCCGGCTGGCCCGCGAGCGCGGCCTGCCGTTCGCCGTGCAGTCCTCCGGCCACGGCGCCGTGCGCGGCAACGACGACGGCGTCGTCGTCAACGTCACCGAGCTCACCGGGGTCGCCGTCGACGCCGAGCGGCAGGTCGCCCGCATCGACGGCGGCACCCGCTGGCGCGCCGTGCTCGAGGCGGCCGATCCGCACCAGCTGGCCGGCCTGTCCGGCACGGCGCCCACGGTCGGCGCCATCGGCTACACCATGGGCGCCGGCCTCGGCCTGCTGCTGCGCCGCTACGGCTTCGCCGCCGACAGCATCGTGGCGGCCGACGTCGTCACGGCCGACGGCGCCCTGGTGCGGGCGAGCGCCGACGAGAACCCCGACCTGCTCTGGGCGATCAAGGGCGGCGGCGGCAACTTCGGCGTCGTCACCTCGCTCGAGGTGCGGCTGCAGCACGTGCCGGCCGTGCACCACGGCACGATGATCTATCCCGGCGCGCGGGCCGCCGACGTGCTGCGCACCTGGGCCGACTGGACCGGCCAGGTCTCCGACGACGTCACCGCGGCGGCCATGGTCATGACGGTCCCGCCTGCGCCGACGGTGCCCGAGCCGCTGCGTGGCCAGCACGTCGTCATGCTGCGGGCCACCATCGCCGCCGACCACGGCGACGAGCTCGAGGCGCTGCGCTCGGCCCTGGGCGCGCCCATCGCCGACATGTTCCGCACCACCGGCTATCTCGAGGCGGCTCTCTCGGGCAGCGAGCCCACCGACCCCATGCCGTCGGCCGGTCGCAGCACGGCGCTGGCCGAGCTGGGCGACGACGTCATCGGCGCGCTGACCGACCTGGCCGCGCCGGGCTCGCCGGTGCCGGGGGTCGAGATCCGGCACCTCGGCGGCGCCGCCGCGAAGGAACAGGACAGCCCGCTGTCGCACCGCGACGCCCCGTACGTCGCGGCGGCGCACGCCCTGGCCGCCACGCCGGAACAGCTCGCGGCCGTCGAGGAACGCCTCGACCACGGGTTCGCCGCACTGGGCGACGCCGCCCGGCCGCACGGGTTCCTCAACTTCCTCGCTCCGGGCTCCACGCCCGAGGTGGTGAAGGCCGCCTACTCCGACGCCGCGTACGAGCGGTTGCAACAGGTCAAGCGCACCTGGGACCCCGACAACGTGTTCCGCTACACGCACAACATCCCGCCCGCCGCCTGACCTCCGCGCCGGCCCCGTGATGAGAAGACCACCCGGGCAACGATCCCCGCCGAACTCGGCGCACCTCACTCCGACTGCTCGGCCACCTCAGCGGCGGTGAGCCGCGGCCGGGCCGGCGCCAGCGACCGCGCCCCGGCACCAGCCGCCACCGGATCGGCCGGGCGCTGCCAGTGCCAGTCGGTCAGCGCCTGGTAGGCCGCCGCCACCGAGAGCAGCCGGTCCTCGGCGTACGGCCGGCCGCCCAGAATGGTCCCGATGGGCAGGCCGCCGGAGAACCCGATCGGCAGCGCCAGCTCGGGCAGCCCGATGATGTCGAACGGCACCGGCGACGTCTGCACCACGACGTCGCACTGCTCGAACAGACCGGACAGCACCCGCTCCAGCAGCACCAGCTTGGCTCGCTGGCCGGTCACGTACTCGTCGGCGCCCATCAGTGCGCCCTGCAGCCAGCTGGTCAGCGACACCCCGAACAGCTTGAGGTCCTGGCGCAGGTACGGCACGAACGGCTCGGACCGCTCGGGCAGCCGGACGTCGTTGAACCGGCCGGTCAGCAGGCCCCACTCGTCCGGCAGCGTCACGTCCACCACGGTGCAGCCCTCGACGCCGGCCAGCGTGTCGAGGAACGCCCGCCGCGCCGCCGCCGTCGAGCTGGTCCCGGACACGAAGCCCGGGATCACGCCGATCCGGGTCTTCCACCGCAGCGTCACCCGCGACCCTCGGTACACCGGGGTCGCCGCGGACGCCAGGTTCGGCACCGGCGGCAGCCCCTGGGTGCGCGGGTCGTTCGGGTCCTCGCCGGCCATGGCCTGCAGCATGATCGCCGCGTCCTTGGCGTCCCGGGCCAGCGGGCCGGGGTGGTCGCGCGAGTACGTCAGCGGCACGATCCCGTACAGCGACGCCCGGCCCATGGTCGGCTTGAGGCCGGTGAGGTTCTGCGCGTTCGACGGCGCCGTGATCGAGCCGCCCGTCTGGGTCCCGATGCCCGACACCGCCAGCCGCCCGGCCACCGCCGTCGCCGTCCCCGTCGAGGAGCCACCGGGGTTGGTCGACGGGTTCGACGGCGTCCACGCGTTCACCGTGGTCACGACGCCGTCGGGCGTGGTCGCGCGGGTGGTCGCCAGCGGGCCCATCTGGGTCTTGCCCAGGACGATGCCGCCGGCCGTGGTCAGCCGGGCGACCGCCGTCGCGTCGAACGGCGGCACGAAGTCGGCGAAGACGTACGAGTTGGCCGTCGTCGCCACCCCCGCCGTGTAGTAGTTGTCCTTGATCGCCAGCGGGATCCCGTGCAGCGGTCCGTGGTACCGGCCGCGCCGCAGCGCCCGCGCCGCCGCCGTCGCCTGCTCGGCGAGCACCAGGTTGAACGCCTGGTACGTGCCGTCGAACGCGGCGATGCGCTCCAGGTGCGCCTCGACCAGCGCCTCCGGCCGCAGCCGCCCGGCCCGGATCAGCCAGGCCGCCTCGGCGATGGTCAGCTCGGTGAGGTCGGCGACGGCCTCGGGCCGCGGCTCGGCGTAGGCGTCCGGGTGCGGGCTCGACCCCGACCGGGTGGCGACGGGGCCCGAGTAGGCCACCTGCGGCAGCCCGACGGTGCCGGCCACCGCCGCGCCCGCCCCGAGCACCGCCATGCGCGCCAGGAACGAGCGGCGGTCGACGTGGACGTCCTGCGGGGCACTCATGCGTCCCGCCACGCGGTGCTGATGGACGGGTACAGCATCGGGGCCGCCTGCTGCGAGACCTCGACGCTCGGCGCCGGCGGCACCCACGCGCTGATCTCCGACAGCGAGGACCGGACGAACGATCGCAGCGACGACAGGACGGCGGCCTGCCCGGGCGCGCCGGTCTCCGGGTCGTCGGCGGTGCCGGGCGGCAGCTGGCTCAGGTCGATGCCGACGGCGGCGAGCCGGGCCCGGATCATGACGTCGAGCTCGGCGTCGGTCGGTGGCGTGGGCGCCATGTCGCTCCTCGAGGGTGGTCGGGACGAATGCCAGGACCACGCTCGCGCGGAACGATTTCGGCGCTATGTCGAGAATGTCACGTATCCAGGATCACGAGGTCGCGCGGACGCCGGTTCAACGCCTCGACCCCGTCGGCCGTCACCACCACGATGTCCTCGATGCGCGCCCCGTGCCGGCCGGCCAGGTAGAAGCCCGGCTCGACGGAGAACGCCATGCCCGGCTCGAGCGGCAGCGTGTTGCCGGCGACGATGTACGGCTCCTCGTGCGTCTCGAGGCCGATGCCGTGGCCGGTGCGGTGGACGAACGCCTCGCCCAGGCCCGCCTGCGTCAGCACGGAGCGCGCGGCGGCGTCGACCGACTCCGCCGTCACGCCGGGCCGCACGTGGGCCACGGCGGCCGCCTGGGCCGCCTGCAGCGCGTCGTAGGCCGCCCGGTACTCAGCACCCGGGTCGCCGGCGGCATAGGTGCGGGTGGAGTCGGAGCAGTAGCCGGCCTCGGTCGTGCCGCCGATGTCGACGAAGACGGGGTCGCCGGCCTGGATGACCCGGCCGCTGCTCTCATGGTGCGGGCTGGCGGTGTTCGGCCCGGACGCGACGAGCACGAAGTCGGCGCGCACGTGACCCTCGGCGACCATGGCGGCGGCGATGTCGCGGCCCACCTCGGCCTCGGTGCGGCCGGGACGCAGCCACTCGGCCATCCGGGCGTGCACGCGGTCGATCGCCGCCGCCGCCTCGCGCAGCGCCTCGACCTCCGCCTCGGACTTGCGGATCCGCAGTTCGGACAGGACGGCGCCGGCGGCCACCTGCTCGGCGTCCGGCATCGCGGCGCGGAACCGCAGCGCCTTCTCGGCCCACATCTGGTCGTCCAGCCCGACCCGGCGGACGCCCGGCAGCAGCCCAGCGGCGAGCGCGACGGCGTCGTCGGTCTCCTGCCAGGTGCGGATGTCGAGCGCCAGCTTCCCGGCGCCCGACGCGACGGAGGCCGGCTCCTCCAGTCCGGGCACCACCAGCGACGCCGTCCCGTCCACGGGCAGCACCAGGCAGGTCAGCCGCTCCAGCGGCAGGGCCTCGTAGCCGGTGAGGTAGCGCAGCCCGGCGCCGGGCGTGATCAGCAGGGCGTCGAGGCCCGCGGCGGCCGCGGCGGCGCGGGCACGGGCGAGACGGTCGTCGAGATCGGCGGTCACCTGCCGAACTCTATCGAGCGGCGTCCGGGCCGAACGTGTCAGCTGCTGCCGCCCGCCACCGCGGCGGTGCTGCCGGCCACGATGGCGGCCGTGACCGCGGCCTGGACCTCCTGGACCGCCTTCTTGACGGCGTCGGCGGCCCACGCGCCGTCGGAGATTTCCTTGGCCCGCCGCTTGACCGCTCGCCGGTCGTCGGACGGGACGACCTTGTGGACGCCGTCGACGGCGAGCAGGAGCGACGCCAGCGCGGCCGTGCGCGGGTCGGGCTCGAGCCCGGTGACGAGCACGTCGTGCAGCCGCTGCCGCACGGCGGCCTCGTGCGACGCGTCGTCGGCCGGCCAGCGGACGGTCGGGAAGATGCCCAGCACCTTGCCGGACTCCTCGCGCAGCAGCCCCCGATCGGCGAGCCGGCGCAGCAGGCGGTCGCGGGTGCCCTTGCGCAACTGGCCGAGCACGTTCTTCGGCTTCTTGCCCTCGTCGTCGGCCAGCTCGGCCAGGGCGTGGTCGAGGACGTCGTCGCCGACGGGGCTGGAGTCGCGCACGACCAGCCGGTCGCGCTTGACGTCCTCGCCCGGCCCGGCGACGGCGACCTTGCCGAGCAGCGACAGCTCGATCAGCAGCGCGCCGGCGAGCGAGTACTCGATGCGCGTGCCGTCGAAGGTCGGTCTGCCCGATTCGTCGTCATAGCTCAGCAGCAGCAGGTCCTCGGCGATCAGCACGTGTTCGACTGTAGCGGGACGCCTATTAGGGTCGTGGTATGCCACGACACGCGCCCCAGCGCGTCAGCACCCGGCCGCGCCGCAGTGCGTGGGCCACCGTCATCGGCGGCATCGGCGAGCTCCTCCTCACCGCGGGCGCCCTGGTCCTGCTCTTCGTCGTCTACATCATCTGGGGCACCGGCATCCAGACCGCCCAGGCGCAGGACGCGCTCGAGGACGAGCTGGGCCAGCAGTGGGGGCAGATCGAGCCCGGCACGCCGCCGCCCGACCCCGACGAGCTGGCCGACGGCGACGCCTACGGCATCCTGCGGATCCCCCGCTTCGGCGACGACTGGGAGTTCACCGTCGTCCAGGGCGTGCTGGCCGACGACCTCGCCCGCGGCCCCGGCCACTACCCCGGCACCGCGAACCCGGGCGAGGTCGGCAACGTCGGCATCGCCGCGCACCGCTCCGGCCATCTGTCGCCGTTCGCCGACTTCCCGGACCTGCGGGTGGGCGACACCATCGAGATCGAGATGGCCGACGGCACCTACGTCTACCAGCTCGACGACGCCCCCGACGGCGACAGCAACGGCAACAAGATCGACATCAGCGACGTGTGGGTGGTCGACCCCGTGCCCGGCGAGCCGCGCGACACCGAGCCGACGGAGCGGCGCATCACGCTGACCACGTGCTGGCCGCGCTTCGGCTCGTCGCATCGCATGTACGCCACCGGCACCCTGGTCAGCGGCCCGGCCGGCTGACCTCCGCACTCGCCGCCGACCCACCTCCAAGCGGGTGAGGACCGCGCCGCGCGCGGTCGCCTCCGGCGTTCTCCTTGCGAACGTAGGAGCGGTGCCCAGGTGAGTCAACGGACCTTCGGCCCTAACCCGCCAGTACGCTGACGGGCATGCCCGGGACCGAGAACCGCCTGATGCTCCTCGACACCGCCTCGCTGTACTTCCGCGCCTTCTTCGGAGTGCCCGACTCCATCAAGGCGCCCGACGGCACGCCGGTCAATGCCGTCCGCGGGCTGCTCGACTTCATCGCCCGGCTGACGACCGACCGCGGCCCGTCCCGGCTGGTCGCCTGCCTCGACGCCGACTGGCGTCCGGCGTTCCGGGTCGAGCTGCTGCCGTCGTACAAGGCGCACCGGCTGGCCAACGCGGCCCGCAACATCGAGGAGGTCCCGGCGGCGCTCGAGGCGCAGATCCCGGTCATCCTCGAGGTGCTGACGGCACTGGGCATCGCCCACATCGGGGTCAAGGGCTTCGAGGCCGACGACGTCATCGGCACGCTCGCCACTCGCGACAAGGGCCCGGTCGACGTCGTCACCGGCGACCGCGACCTGTTCCAGCTGGTCGACGACGACCGCGGCGTGCGCATCCTCTACACCGCCCGCGGCGTGGGCCGGCACGAGGTCGTCGACGAGACCGTCGTCACCACGAAGTACGGCATCCCGGGCCGCTCGTACGCCGACTTCGCGACGCTGCGCGGCGACCCCAGCGACGGCCTGCCGGGCGTGGCCGGTGTCGGCGACAAGACCGCCGGCACGCTGATCACCCGGTTCGGCAGCATCGACGGGCTGCTGGCCGCCGTCGACGACCCCGAGGCGGAGCTGTCGCCCACGCTGCGCCGCAAGATCGCCGACGCGCGCGATTACCTCGCCGTTGCGCCCACCGTCGTCAAGGTGCGCCACGACGTGCCGCTGCCCGACTACGACGACACCCTGCCCCAGGCGCCGGCCGACCCCGAGGCGCTGGTCGAGCTGGCGAACCGGTGGGGCCTCGACTCCTCGCTGAATCGCGTGCTCAACGCGTTCAACCCGGACCCGGCCTGAGGTCGCGCGGCGGTCGCCTGCCGTTCGCCCGGCGCCGGTAGCGTCACCACCATGCGCACCACCGTCGCGGCGGCCGCACTGGTCGTGCTCCTGGCCGGCTGCTCCGGCTCCGGCGACGACGTCGCCGGCTGCGACTTCGACACCGAGGAGTGGGTGGGCCTCGACGCCACCGACGACGACCAGGGCGCCCGCAAGGGCGAGCTCGCCGGCATCGTCGTCGACTGCGGCCTGCTCGACGACGCCACCCGCGCCGAGACGGCGCAGCTGCTCGGCGAGGGCGGCGCCGCCGACGCCACCAGCTGGGAGTACATGACCCGGCCGACGATGATCGACTTCGAGCTGCTGGTCGTGGACTTCGGCCCCGGCGACACCGTCACGCGGGTCTACGTCAGCCAGAGCTGACGCCCGCCCCCTCCGGCGTGGCGGTCACGACGCCGGCGTTCCGGCCGCGCGCAGGATGGCGGCCTCGACCTCCGGGTCGAGGCCGACGGCGGGCCGGTCGGCGCGCTGCGGCGCGGTGCCGCCGATCGAGCCCAGCCAGGCCCAGGTGTCGGCCACGGTCTCCTCGACCGGCCGGGCCCGAAGGCCGGTCGCCAGGGCACGCGACACGTCGGCGGTGTGCAGGCCGAGCGTCTCGAACTCGTGACCGGGCGGGATCCAGACCGGCAGGTCGTTCCACGGCACCACACCGGCCTCGAGGATCACCGACGGCTCGACCCAGCGCAGCGTGGCGTTGCCGCCGGTCACCGCCACGACCGACGCCAGCAGCTCGCCCATGGTCGTGTGGCCGGGCCGGCTGACGGCGTTGAACACGCCGCCCGTGCCGGCGGCCACGGAATCGACCAGCCAGGACGCGAGGTCGCGGGCGTCGATGTACTGGATCGGCAGATCCGCCGGACCGGGAGCCAGCATCGGCCCGCCGCGGGCGGCACGGTTCAGCCACCACGGCAGCCGGCCGACGTCCTCGTAGGGGCCGAGGATCAAGCCGGCGCGGGCGATCAGCGCGCGGTCGCCGAACGCGGCGAGGGCGGCCAGCTCCGCGCCGGCCTTCTGCTGGCCGTAGTCTCCGTCCTCGGCGTCCGGTGAGGACTGCACCGCCGGCCACGACTCGTCGGCGCCGGGCGGCACCGGCGGGGCGTACACCGACCGGCTGGACACGTACGCGTACGCTCCCACCCGGTCGCGCAGCACGGCGGCGCTGTCGCGGACCGCCCGCGGGATGCCCGACCAGGTGTCGACGACGGCGTCCCACTCGCGGCCGCCGTCCAGCACCGACAGCGACGACGGATCCAGCCGGTCGCCGTGCAGCACCGACAGCGACGACGGATCCAGCCGGTCGCCGTGCAGCACCTCGACACCGTCGGGCCGGGACGACACCCGCAGCCCCCGGTTGAACGTCGTCACGTCCCAGCCGCGCGACACCGCGTCGTCGACCACCGCGCGTCCGACGAACCCGGACCCGCCCAGCACCAGCAGCCGCATCAGTCGTCCCTCACTCCGCCGACAGCGTCGCGTACGCGACCACGCCGCGCCGCAGGGCCCCCGACGCCTGCCGCGCCGTCTCGCGCAGCGGCGTGCCGGACGCGGCGTCGGCGATCTGGTCCAGCAGGTCGAGCAGCTGGCGCACCGCGCGCACGAAGTCGCCGGCGGCCAGTTCGGCGTCGCGCAGCACGGAGTCGAGCCGATGCCCGCTGGCCCAGCGCCAGGCGGCATGGGTGAACCCGAGGTCGGGCTCGCGCAGGAAGTCGAGCCGGTGCGTGGACTCGACGTGGTCGAGATCGCCCCACAACCGCACCATCTCGGCCAGCACGTCGCGGACCGGGCCGGGTGGCAGCCGCGGCGGGACGGCGTCGTCGGGCTGGCGCGACTCGTAGGTGAGGGCGGCGACGGCGCCGGCCAGCTCGGCAGGGTCGAGGCCGGCCCAGACGTCGCGGCGGATGCACTCGGCGGCCAGCAGGTCCAGCTCGCCGTAGAGCCGGGCCAGCCGCCGCCCCGGCGGGGTGACGGCGTCGCCGGACAGGTAGTCGAGGTCCTCGAGCACGCGGCACACGCGGTCGAACTGGCGGGCGACGGTGTTGGTGCGCGACTCGACCCGGCGCTGCAGCTGCTCGGCCTCGCGCTTGAGCCGCAGCCAGCGCTCGGACCAGCGGGCGTGCTCCTCGCGGTCGGGGCAGCGATGGCACGGGTGGTCGCGCAGCTCGCGGCGCAGCCGGGCCAGTTCCTCGTCGTCGGCCGCCGCGGACCGGCCGCGCCGCTTCCCCTCGTACTGCCTGCCGGCGCCGTCGGGTGCCTTGGCCCGCAGCGACGCGGCAAGGTCGCGCCGGGAGGCCGGGACCCGCGGGTTGAACGACTTCGGGATGCGCAGCTTCGCCAGCGGCTCGACGGCGTTCGGGAAGTCGATCAGCGACAGCCGGCGGACCTGGCGGCCCTCGGTGAGCACCGTCGGGCGCGGGCCGTCGCCGCCGTGGGGGCCGCCGCCGGGCATGCCGGGGTCGAGGACGACGGCGAGACCGGCGAACTTGCCCGTGGGCACCCGGATGACGTCGCCCGGGCGCAGCTTCTCGAGCGCCGCCGCCGACGCCGCTCGCCGCTGTGCCGTGCCCTCGCGGGCCAGCCGGGTCTCGCGGTCCTTGATCGCCTGCCGAAGCCCGGCGTACTCCTCGAAGTCACCCTTGTCGCAGGTCATGGCCTCGCGGTAGCCCTCGAGCGCCTCTTCGGCGCGGCGCAGCTGCCGAGCCAGGCCGACGACGGCGCGGTCGGCCTGGAACTGGGCGAACGACGACTCGAGGATCTCGCGCGACGCGGTGCGCCCGACGCTGTCGACCAGGTTGACGGCCATGTTGTACGACGGCCGGAACGACGAGCGCAGCGGGAAGGTCCGCGTCGAGGCCAGCCCGGCCACCGCCGTGGGGTCGAACCCGGGCTGCCACAGCACGACGGCGTGCCCCTCGATGTCGATGCCCCGGCGCCCGGCCCGCCCGGTGAGCTGGGTGTACTCCCCCGGCGTGACGTCGGCGTGGGTCTCGCCGTTCCACTTGACCAGCCGCTCGAGCACGACGGTGCGGGCCGGCATGTTGATGCCGAGGGCCAGCGTCTCGGTGGCGAAGACGGCGCGGATCAACCCGCGGACGAACAGCTCCTCGACGACCTCCTTGAAGGTCGGCAGCATGCCCGCGTGGTGCGCGGCGATGCCCCGCTCCAGCCCCTCGGACCACTCGTGGAAGCCCAGGACGTGCAGGTCCTCGTCGGGGATGCCGGTGGTGCGCTCCTCGATCAGCTGCCGGATCTCGAGCTGCTCGTCCGGTGAGGTGAGCCGGACGCCGGCGCTCAGGCACTGCTGCACCGCGGCCTCGCAACCGGCCCGGCTGAACACGAACACGATGGCCGGCAGCAGCCCGGCCGAGTCGAGCTTCTCGAGCACCTCGACCCGGCCCGGCGTGTACGTGCCGCGCGGACGGCGTGGCGGTCGCCCGCCGCGGCCCGCACGTCCGCCGGGCCGGGAGCTGCGGACGTCGTCGCGGGCGGACCGGACCAGCTCGGGGCTGACGACGCGCCGGCCCTCGCCGTCGGCCTCGCCCTGCGCGAACAGGTCGTACAGCCGCGGCCCGACGAGGACGTGCTGCCAGAGCGGTACCGGCCGCTTCTCCTCGACGACGACGTCGGTGTCGCCGCGGACGGTGGTGAGCCAGTCGCCGAACTCCTCGGCGTTGGAGACGGTGGCCGACAGCGAGATGACGCTCACCGACTCCGGGAGGTTGATGATCACTTCCTCCCAGACGGCGCCGCGGAACCGGTCGGCGAGGTAGTGCACCTCGTCCATGACGACGTAGCTCAGCCCGTTCAGCGTCGGCGAGCCCGCATAGAGCATGTTCCGCAGCACCTCGGTGGTCATGACGACCACCGGCGCCTCGCCGTTGACGGTGTTGTCGCCGGTGAGCAGGCCGACCTTGGCCTCGCCGTGGCGGGCGACGAGGTCGTGGTACTTCTGGTTCGACAGCGCCTTGATGGGCGCGGTGTAGAAGCACTTGCGGCCCTCGGCGAGCGCCAGGTGCACGGCGAACTCGCCGACCAGCGTCTTGCCGGCCCCCGTGGGCGCCGCGACCAGCACACCGCGGCCGGCCTCGACACTGCGGCAGGCGCGCAGCTGGAAGTCGTCGAACTCGAACCCGTAGTCGGCCTGGAACCGCCGCAGATGCGGGGACGGATCGCGTTGTCGCCGATGTGCTGCCGCGTACCGTTCCGCCGGCGAACTCATGGGTCCAACGGTATCCCGGCCGCCGGCACGAACACCCGCTGGGCGCGCGGGACGACGTCGAAGGTGCGCGGCAACGGGCCCAGGCGCTCGCCGTCGACGTACGCGGTGATGCCCGGTGCGTCCAGCTTCACCTGCCTGGCCCGGTGCACCGTCACGAACGGGTACACCGTGTGGGTACCGTGCTTGACCCGGCGGAACGCGCGGACCAGCGTCAGCCGGCCCACCGGCGCCACCACCACGACGTCGAACACGCCGTCGTCGAGCTCCGCGCCGGGCGTGATGCGCAGCCCGCCGCCGTAGGACGGGATGTTGCCGACGGCGACCAGCATCGCCTCGAGGTCGAGCACCTCGCCGTCGAGCTCGAGGTGGTACGGGATCGGGGTGAAGACGCCCAGCTCGGCGAAGGTGGCGAGGTCGTAGCGGCGCGGCCCCTTGGGCCAGCGCATGCGGTTGACGCGGTCGTTGACCTTCGCGTCGAACCCGGCGGCGACGACGCCGGCGAACCACTGGCCGTCGGTGCGGCCGAGGTCGATCTCGCGCAGGTGGCCGGCGGCCACGACGTCGGCGGCGGCGTCGGCGTCGCCCAGTGGCAGGCCCAAGGCCCGGGCGAGGTCGTTGCCCGTGCCGGCCGGGACGACCCCGAACGGTGTGCCGCTGCCGGCGACCGCCTGCAGGCCCAGGTGGACCATGCCGTCGCCGCCCACGACGACGAGGGCGCGGACGCCGTCCTCGACGCTCTCGCGGGCGAGATCGGCCGCTTCCCGGACGTCGCGGCCGGCCAGCGTGCGCACCGCCAGGCCGGCCTCGGCGAGGCGGTGGGCGGCACGCCGGCCGGCCCGGGCGCCACGCCCACGGCCGGCCGACGGGTTGATCAGAAGTGCGAGCTCATCGCCGGCGGCGGTCGTCATCGTCGTCGACGCGGCCCAGCTCGTCGAGCAGGTCGTCAGGCGTGGCCTCGTCGTCGGACAGCCCGGACCCGGCGGCGCGGTCGCGGCGCTTGTCCATGACGCGGCAGACCAGCACCGCCATCTCGAACAGGATCCACATCGGGATGGCCAGGACCATGAGCGAGAGCGGGTCGCCGGTGGGGGTGGCGACGGCGCCGAAGGCGAAGATGCCGACGATGACCCAGCGCCGTGCCGCCCCCAGGGTCTCGTGCCGCAGCACGCCGACGGCGTTGAGCAGCACGACGAAGATGGGCAGCAGGAACCCGATGCCGAAGACCAGCACCAGCCGGATCGAGAAGCTCAGATAGCTGCGGAAGTCGACGATGTTCGTGAAGTCGCTCGGGGTGAAGTCGAGCAGGAACTCCATGGCCCGCGGCATCAGCCAGATGGCCAGCAGCACGCCGAGGCCGAACATCGGCACGGCCGTGCCGATGACGGCGAGCGCCCACTTCTTCTCGTTGCGGTACAGCGCCGGGGTGACGAACGCCCAGAGCTGGTAGATCCACACCGGTGCGCCGAGGACCAGGCCGGTCAGCATGGCGATCTGCAACGGGACGACGAGCGGGTCCATCATCTCGCGCAGGTTGAGATCGGCCTCGCGGTCGCTGTTGCGCGCGGCGTCGAGGAACGGGTCGACCAGGAAGCTGACGATCTGGTCGCGGAAGACGAATCCGAGAATGCCGAACGCCACCACCGCCAGCGCGGACTTGACCAGGCGGTTACGGAGCTCGCGCAGGTGCTCGGTGAGGGTCATGCGGCCCTCGGGGTCGCGCTCCGGCTTGGAGCCCTTGCCCCGACGGCCGATCACGGTGGCCACGTCGGTCTACGTCGGACGTACGTCAGGCGTCGCGGCGCTGGTCGTTCGCCGGGTCGGCCGGCTGTTGTGCGGGCTGCTGCGGGGCGGCCTGCTGCGGCGCCGCGGTGGGCTCGACGGCGCGCTGGACCGGCTGCTGCGCCTGCGGGGCGGAGCCCTCGCCGGTGATGTCGTCGCGCTTGTCGTCCTTGTTGATGAGGCCCTCGGTCTCGGACTTGAAGATCTTCAGCGAACGACCCAGCCCACGAGCGGCCTCCGGCAGCCGCTTGGCCCCGAACAGCAGGAACACGATGGCCAAGACGATGATGAGTTGCCAGGTGCCGATGCTACCCATGGTCGACCTCTTCCTGACGGGGGACGTCCCGTCGATGGTACCCGCCGCGCTCGGCGGGCCTGGCATGCCGATCGCGTGCCGGGGACTACTTCAACCTTGATCCTACGGTTTCGTCAAGGTCGTCTTGCAGAGCGTTCATCTCCCTGCCCAGCGTGCCGAGCTTGCGCAGTAGCCCCCAGGCCGCCCGCACGACCAGCACGATGGCGAGGACCAGCGCGACGGCGAGGGCGACGAACAGCCAGACGGCGAGGGCGGACACGATGCGAACACTACTCCCCGTACGCGGCCAGCGCGTCGCGGGCGGCCGCTGTGACCTCGGCGGACAGCTCGGCGGGCTCCACGACGCGCCCGGTGGAGCCCAGCCGCAGCGCCAGCCGTCGCACCCACCCGCGGTCGCGGGCGCGCAGCTGCAGCCGCAGCTCGCCGCCGGGCAGCTCCTCAGCGGACTCGTACGGGTAGTAGTCGGCCACCCACCGGCCAGCCGGAGTGAGGACGAATGTCACCAACTCGTCATCGGGAGACGGCTGGAACAGGCCGCCGTCGAGGTCGCGGGGGCGTGCCTCGCTGGGCACCTGGGCCGGGACGTCGAGCTCCTTGACGTCGAGCACGCGGTCGAGGCGGAACAGCCGCACCGACTCGGCACGGTGGCACCAGCCCTCGAGGTAGAGCCGGCCGTCGACCACGACCAGCCGCATGGGGTCGACATCGCGCTCGGTGGCCTCGTCGCGAGCCGGCACCCAGTAGGACAGGTGCAGGCGGTTCTTGCTGTCCAGCGCGCCGCGGACGGTGGCGGCGACGTCGGCCACGGCGTCGCCGTCGACCTGCACCTGCACGGCCGCGGCCTGCTGGGCGGCTTCGCCGGCGGCGTTCTCGAGCTTCGTGATGGCCCGCTCGACGGCGCCGCGCTCGAACGAGCCGGGCACCGCCGCCAGCGTGCGCAGCGCCACGATGAGCGCGACGGCCTCGTCGGTGCGCAGGCGAAGCGGCCGGGCGAGGTAGTCGGCGTTCGAGACGCTGATGATGCCCTCGCCCTCGACCGCCTCCATGTCGACCTCGATGTAGTCGCCCATCTGCAGGCCGGGTAGACCCGAGAACCAGAGCACCTGCAGGTCGCGGATGACCTGCCGCTCACTGACCCCGAACAGCGCCGCCACCTCGGACACCCTGGCGCTGGGGTGCGAGCGCAGGTACGGCAGCATCGAGAGCAGCCGGGTGACCTGCGCCTGGGCGCTGTCGGCCCGGCGCACCGGCGCGGTGGTCTTCGCGGCCGTCCGCTTCCGGGTGGTCTTCTTCGCGGCGGTCTTCCTCACCGGCTTCCTCGCCGGAGTGGTCACGCCGGCACCGCCAGGATCGCGCGCAGCCGTTCGACGACGGCGTCGCGCAGCTCGACCGGCTCGGCCGCGACGACGTCGGCGCCGTGGCTGACCAGCTCTTCGGCCAGTGCCTGGTTGCTCGTGTAGGGCACCGTCACCTCGTCCCATCCGGTGATCGCGTCGGTCGCTACGAACGTAGCGCGCCGGCGCAGGCCGTGCCCGCTGCCGTGCCGGACCCGGACGATCGCGTGCAGGACCGGCGAGCGCTCCGGCGGCGCCAGCGAGGCGGCGGCCTCGCGCACGGTCTCGGGCGACGGGACCTCGTAGCTGCCGGGCTCGCCGTCGGGCCGGACGTCGCCGACGATGCGCGACATGCGGAACATCCGCGCGTCGTCGCGGTCGGTGTCGTGGCCCACGACGTACCAGCGGCCGTGCCAGGACAGCACGCTCCACGGCTGCAGATGGCGCTGCAAGGGCTGCGACGTCGAGCTCTTGCGGTGCTGGAAGGCGACCGGGCGGCGGTCGCGCACGGCCTCCCAGAGCGGCCAGAACGCCGGCTCCTCTCCCCCGACCCGCGGTTCGACGGCGCCCAGCGACCGGGTGTCGGCCTCGACGCCGACGGCCTGCAGCTTGACGACGGCGTTGCTGGAGGCCTCGGAGAGGTAGGTGTGCTGCCAGACCCGCGCGGCCAGACCGACGACGGCGGCCTCGTCGGGCTCGAGCCGGATCTCGGGCAGCTCGAACTCGTGGCGCAGGATGCGGTAGCCGGGCTCCTCGTCGCCGAGCGGGTCGAAGCCGCCGGTCTCGATGGGGATGCCGACCTCGCGCAGCTCCTCCTTGTCGCGCTCGAACATCCGCTCGAACGCGTCGTCGCTCTGGTCGCCGTAGCCGCCCACGACCTCGCGGATCCGGCTCTTCGGCACGTACCCGCGCGCAACGAGCAGACAGATGACCAGATTCATCAGCCGCTCGCTCTTGGCCGCCTGCGACACGCCAACCCCCAATCCCCTTGCCAGCGCGAGAGTAGCCAATAGCTAGTCTCAAGGCGTGATCCGCTGGCGAAACGGTGTTGTCAAAACAGTAGACGCCTCCTGGGCCGGAGCCACGCAGCTGCGTGTCGAGGTCGACGGGCAGCTGGTGCGCGCCCTCGCATACGACGAGCTGGTCGGCCGGCCCCGCCCGGGCGAGATCGTCGTGCTCAACACCACGGCGCTGGCCATGGGCCTGGGGACCGGCGGGTTCGCGCTGGTCGTCGCCGTGCCCAACCAGCTGCCGCCTGACCCCGCGCCCGGCCCCGGGCACCTGGTCAAGGCCCGCTACACGCCGCTGCAGGCCACCGTCCTGGGCGTCGACGAGCAGGACTCCGAGTGGCACGAGGTGCTGCGCGAGGCCGACGACCTCGCCGGCATGCCGGTCGTGACGGCCGACCTGCACTCGGCGCTGCCGGCGATCCTGGCCGGGCTGACCACCTCGGCCGAGTTCCCGGCCTCGGTGCGGGTGGCCTACGTCATGACCGACGGCGGCGCACTGCCGCTGTGGTTCAGCAAGAACGCGGCGGCGCTGCGCGAGGCCGGCTGGCTGGCCGGCACGGTCACCGTCGGTCAGGCCTTCGGCGGCGACCTCGAGGCCGTCACGCTGCACACCGGGCTGCTGGCCGCCAAGCACGTGCTCGAGGCCGACGTCGCCGTCGTCACCCAGGGCCCGGGCAACCTGGGCACCGGCACGAAGTGGGGCTTCTCCGGCGTGGCCTGCGGCGAGGCCGTCAACGCCGCCGTCGTGCTGGGCGGCCGCCCGGTCGCGTCACTGCGGGTCAGCTCGGCCGACCCGCGGGCCCGCCACCACGGCGTGTCGCACCACAGCCTGACGGCGTACGGCAAGGTCGCGCTGGCCCCGGCCGATGTCGTGGTGCCGGACCTGCCCGGCGAGTTCGGCGAGAAGGTCCGCATGCAGGCGGCCCGGCTCGACAACCGCCACCACGTCGTCACCGTGGCCGTCGACGGGCTCGAGGAGGCGCTGGCAACATCGCCGGTGGCCCTGTCGACCATGGGCCGCGGCCTCGACGACGACGCCGCCTACTTCCTGGCCGCGGCCGCCGCCGGCAAGCACGCCGGCGACCTGCTGAAGCACGACGGCTGATCAGCGGGTCGCGGTCGGTGTCTCGGACGGCTCGGCCTCCGGAACGGCGGCGGCGGCGTCGACCACCCGCTGGTCGTCGGCCGGCACCGGGCCGACGGTCGCGGCGATCTCGAGGGGGTCGAGGCCCTCGGCGAGGGTGAGCGTGGCGATCACGCCAGGCGCCGGGACCCACACCAGAGCGCCCTCGCGGCGTAGGAGGGCCGGGCGGCCGGCGACGTCGACGAGCCGGTCGCCGACCAGCCCCCAGCCGTAGATGCCGCCTGCCGCCGTCTGGACGGTGAGCGACCCCTGCGGGCCGGAGACCGTCCAGTCGTACAGGGTCGACCGCGCCTGACCGCGCTCGCCGACGTGCTCGATCCCCATCGCGGCCTGCCAGTCGCTCAGATCGACGACGCCGTCCTCCACGGTGGCCGTGGCGGCCAGGTCCGCCAGCTCGGCGGGGGTGAAGCCGTCCGCGTCGATCCGCAGCTGCCGGCCGTCCGGCAGCAGCCAGGCGAGGTCGCGCCGGCCCGCCTCGCCGTCCTCCGGCCCGGGCACCAGCGTGCCCGGCGCCGTCCCGGCCGGCACCACGTCGGCCGGCTCCGGGCCGGACACGACGGCCAGCCGCACGATCACACCGTCGGCGTCCACGTCGGCCAAACTCACCTCGCCGTCGCCGCCGCACGGGCCGGTCTCCATCCGCGGCCAGGCCTCCCGGACGTCGAGCCGGCCGTCGTCGGGCCAGAGCAGCCGCACCTCGTCCGGCAGCTCCGCCGGCGTGATCCGGTAGCCGTACCCGGGCAGGTCCTCGCAGTCCCCGCCGACCCCCGTCGGCAGGTCGGACGGCGCCATGGTGGCGGGCTGCGGCGTCGTCGTCTGCGAGCCGGTGCCGCCGAGGAGCGGCAGCACCCCGCCGGCCACGGCCGCCGCCGTCAGGACCGAGGCCGCCCCCACCTGCACGCGGTGCCGGCGCAGCCGCCGCCGGCCGCCGTCGCGGGCCCGCCGCAGCACGTCGCCGTCGGGGTCCAGGCCGTTCGTCGCGGCCGTCAGGGCGGCGCGCAGGGCGTTCTCGTCGCTGGTCATGACCGTGCCTCCGGGGTGAGATGGGTGTCGTCGATGGCGGGCAGCACCGTGCGCAGCCGGGCCAGGGCGCGCGCCGTCTGGCTCTTCACGGTGCCGACGGAGCAGCCCATGGCGGCCGCGGCGTCGGCCTCGGAGAGGTCGGCGAAGAACCGCAGCACCACGACCGTCCGCTGCCGCGCCGTCAGCGCCCGCAGCGCCGCCACGACGACGGCGCGCTCGTGGTACGCGGTGGCGGCGTCGGCGCGGTGGTCCGGCCGGTCGTGCTCGAGCCCGAACGCGGACTCCTGGGGCCGCCGCGACCGCAGCCGCCAGCGGTTGATCGCCTGCCGGGTCAGCGCCCGGTGCGCGTAGGCCGCCGGGTCGGCGACCCGTGGCCAGGCCACGTACAGCCGCTCGTAGACGTCCTGGACCAGGTCCTCGGCGAGGCCGCGGTCCCCCGTCAGCAGGTAGGCCGAGCGGAGCAGCCGGGCCGACCACCCGGCCACGAACTCGTCGAATCCGTCGTTGCGCACACCCCTCCTGACACCGCCCTGACCGGAAAGGTTGCCGCGAACGCGAGGACTCCCGCCACCCCGGGCGGGGTGACGGGAGTCCTCGGCGCTGTGCGGGCGCGGCTACTTCACGGCGAGCAGGTCGATGACGAAGATCAGCGTCTTGCCGGACAGCCGGTGGCCGCCACCGGCCGGGCCGTAGGCCTGCGCCGGCGGGACGACGAGCTGACGGCGTCCGCCCACGCGCATGCCGGGGATGCCGTCCTGCCAGCCCTTGATCAGGCCCTGCAACGGGAACTCGATGGCCGCGCCGCGGTTCCACGACGCGTCGAACTCCTCGCCGGACTCGAACTCGACGCCCACGTAGTGGACGAGGACGGTCGCGCCCGGGGTGGCCTCGTCGCCGTCGCCGACGGTGAGGTCGGTGATCTGCAGGTCGGCCGGAGCCTCGCCGCCGACGAAGTCGATCTCGGGGCGTTGCAGGCTCATCAGTAGCTCCCGATGACGTCGATGACCAGGACGAGCGGCGTGCCGGCGGTGCCGTCGGCCGCGGCGTTGTCGGCGGCCGAGATGCGGCTGACGACGCGGCTGCCGACCGTGGCGCCGGTGAGCGCGTCGGCCAGACCGGGGATGCCGGCCAGCTGCTCGGCGGCCAGGGTCAGGGGCGCCTGGCCCTCGTCCCACGTGGTGATGACGTCGGCGCCGTCGGGATAGGACGCCTGGACCATGTTGACCACGAGGTTCTCGCCGACCTCGTCGCCGTCGCCGGTGATGACGAGGGTGGAGTCGGACGTCTCGGGCGGGGTCGCGCCCTCGAAGTCGAGCGTCGGCGCGGCGCCCTCTTCGCCGTCGGTGACGGCGGGCAGGCCCTCGGGCACGTCGGTGACGGGCTCACCGGACGCGTGCGCGGCGGGGTCGATGGAGTCGACGATCTCGACCACGAAGACCAGCGTGTCGTTCTGCAGGTCGTGGCCCTCTTGGGCGCCGTAGCCCTGCTCCGGCGGGATCGACATCAGGACGCGGGAGCCGACGGTCTGCCCCGCCAGGCCCTCCTTCCAGCCCTCGATGACCTGGTCCAGCGAGAAGCTGGCGGCCGCGCCGCGGTCGTAGGAGTTGTCGAAGACATAGGGCTCGGCCTCGCCGGAGTCCTCACCGGAGCCGGAGTCGTCCGTCGCGTCGTCGGTCGCCTCGTCCTCGGGTGTGCTGGTGCCGCCGACGTCGCCCTCGGCGGGCGGCTCGGTCTCGGCAGGAGCCTCGGTCTCGGCGGGGGGCGGGGTCTCGCCCTCCGGCGGGGCCTCGCCCTCGGCCGGCGGCTCCATGGGGGCCTCTTCGGCCGGTGGCCGCGGGGCCCAGGTCTGGCCCAGGTAGTTCGCGACGACGACGTCGGTCTCGCCGACCTCGCGGCCGTCGCCCTCGTCGAGCACCTCGACCTGCAGATCCGAGGGCGGGTCCTCGTCGGGGATGGTGAGCGTCGGCTTCTCGCCCGGCGCGCCGGAGACCTCGACGCCCAGATCGGTCGACGCGGTGGTGTCGCCGTCGTCGCCGCCGCAAGCGGAGAGCGCCAGTGCGGACGACACGATCAGAGCGGCCAGAGCCTGTCTTCTGCGCACGGTGAACTAGTCCTTCATCTCTTCGCGGGCTGTCTGGAGTTCCGTTCGAAACGGCAAGCCTAGGCGCTGCACCTGAGAAGTACCTGAACGGGCTGCGGCAGGAAGCTTACGCTCACATGCCCTCGATGAGCCGGGCCACCCTCTCGTCCACCGAGCGGAACGGGTCCTTGCACAGCACCGTCCGCTGCGCCTGGTCGTTGAGCTTGAGATGCACCCAGTCGACGGTGAAGTCGCGGCGGCGCTCCTGGGCTCGCTTGATGAACTCGCCGCGCAGCTTCGCCCGCGTGGTCTGCGGCGGCACGGACTTGGCCTCGAAGATCTCGACGTCGCGGGCCACGCGCCGCACCTGCCCGCGCTTCTCGAGCAGGTAGTACAGGCCGCGGCCGCGGTGGATGTCGTGGTAGGCGAGGTCGAGCTGGGCCACCCGCGGGTGCGTGAGCGTCATGTTGTGCTTGGCGCGGTAGCGCTCGATGAGCCGGTACTTCGTGACCCAGTCGATCTCGCCCTCGACCAGCGAGAGGTCGGCGGAGTCGATGGCCTTGATGGTCCGCTCCCACAGCTCGAGCACCCGCTGGATGGCCGGGGTGGCCAGCTCGCGGCGCTCGACGAAGTCGCGGGCCTTGGTGAAGTACTCCTCCTGGATCTCCAGCGCCGACGCCTCGCGCCCCCCGGCCAGCCGGACCTTGCGGCGGCCGGTGAGGTCGTGGCTGATCTCGCGGATGGCCCGGATGGGGTTCTCGAGCGTCATGTCGCGCAGCCCCACGCCGGCCTCGATCATGCGCAGCACCAGGTCGGTGGCGCCGACCTTGAGCAGCGTGGTGCACTCGTTCATGTTGGAGTCGCCGACGATGACGTGCAGCCGGCGGTAGCGCTCGGCGTCGGCGTGCGGCTCGTCGCGGGTGTTGATGATGGGGCGGCTGCGCGTGGTGGCGCTGGAGACGCCCTCCCAGATGTGCTCGGCCCGCTGGCTGACGGCGAACACCGCGCCCCGCGGGGTCTGCAGCACCTTTCCGGCGCCGCAGATGATCTGCCGCGTGACCAGGAACGGGATGAGGACGTCGGCCAGCCGGGAGAACTCGCCGTGCCGCCCGACCAGGTAGTTCTCGTGGCAGCCGTAGGAGTTGCCGGCGGAGTCGGTGTTGTTCTTGAACAGGTAGACGTCGCCGGCGATGCCCTCTTCGGCCAGCCGCTTCTCGGCGTCGACCAGCAGCCCTTCGAGGACGCGCTCGCCCGCCTTGTCGTGCGTGACGAGGTCGATGATGCTGTCGCACTCGGGCGTGGCGTACTCGGGATGGCTGCCGACGTCGAGGTACAGGCGCGCCCCGTTGGACAGGAACACGTTGCTGCTGCGGCCCCAGGTGACGACCCGGCGGAACAGGTAGCGGGCGACCTCGTCGGGCGACAGGCGCCGCTGCCCGCGGAACGTGCACGTGACGCCGTACTCGTTCTCGAGTCCGAAGATGCGGCGGTCCATGCTTCGAGCCTAGTCGCCCGAACCCTCGGGACCGGCCGGTGCGGAGGTCTCGGAACCGCCACGGTCGAGCAACGAGTCCAGGACCGGCCCGCTGAGCCGCCGGAACGTGCGCCGGGGCCGCTCGCGATCGAGCACGGCGACCTCGAGCGACGACGGCGCCAGCTGCCGGGGCTCGTCGGTGTCGCGGCCCAGGGCGTCGACGGCCAGCCGCAGCGAGCCCTCGAGCGACGCACCGGCCGTGAAGTGCTCGCCCACGTAGCGGCCGACCTGCTCGGCGGCCCCGCCCATGACGGAGTAGCCGCTGTCGGCGGCCACCGAGCCGTCGTAGGTGATGCGGTAGATCTGGTCGTTCTCGAGCGTCTGGCCGACCTCGGCCACCACCAGCTCGACCTCGTACGGCTTCGGGTCCTGGGTGAAGATGGTGCCCAGGGTCTGCGCGTAGACGTTGGCCAGGGCCCGCCCGGACACATCGACGCGGTCGTAGGAGTAGCCGCGCAGGTCGGCCAGCCGGACGCCGGCCTGGCGCAGGTTCTCGAACTCGTTGTACTTGCCGACTGCGGCGAACGCGATGCGGTCGTAGATCTCACTGATCTTGTGCAGCGACGGTGACGGGCTCTCGGCGGCGAACAGGATGCCACCCGCGTACTGGATCACGATGACCGACCGGCCGCGGGCGATGCCCTTGCGGGCGTAGTCGGCCCGGTCCTTCATGATCTGCTCGGGCGAGACGTATCCGAACTGCATCGACACCGACTGGTCCTCTCCTGCGGGCTGTGGTGGTGAGTGGGGGCTGCGGGTCAGCGCACCGGGGCGACCGGGCCGTCGGGCCGGGTGTTGCGGCCGGCGACGACCTCTTCGACGATCTGGGCGACCGCCTGCTCGTCGCGCTGCCGGTAGCCGGCCTCGTCGACCACCGCCACGATGGGGTAGATGCGCCGCTGCAGGTCGGGCCCGCCGGTCGCGGAGTCGTCGTCGGCGGCGTCGTACAGCGCCTGGACGGTGACCGCGATGGCGTCGTCGACCACGAGGTCGTCGCGGTACAGCTTCTTCAGCGCCCCGCGGGCGAAGATCGAGCCGGAGCCGACGGAGAAGAACTGGTGCTCCTCGTACCGCCCGCCGGTGACGTCGTAGGAGAAGATGCGACCCTGGCCTGTGCCCTGGTCGTAGCCGGCGAACAGCGGCACCACCGCCAGGCCCTGCATGGCCATGCCGAGGTTGCCGCGGATCATGTGCGAGAGCCGGTTCGCCTTGCCCTCGAGGGAGAGCACGGTGCCCTCGATCTTCTCGTAATGTTCCAGCTCGAGCTGGAACAACCGGATCAGCTCGAGGCCCAGGCCGGCCGCGCCGGCCATGCCGACCGCGGAGAACTCGTCGGCCTGGAAGACCTTCTGGATGTCGCGCTGGGCGATCATGTTGCCCATGGTGGCCCGCCGGTCGCCGGCCATGACCACGCCGCCCGGGAATGTCGTGGCCACCAGTGTGGTGGCGTGCGGCGTGAGGCCGCCGAGCTCGGCGCCCGCCGGCAGGCGGTTCCCCGGCAGCAGCTCGGGCGAGTACTGCCGCAGGAACTCGGTGAACGACGACGTCCCCGGGTTCAGGAACTCCGCCGGCAGGCTGCCGATGCGCGACACATCCACTTACTCTCCACCCTTCTGCACGAACGACCGGACGAAGTCCTCGGCGTTCTCCTCCAGCACCTCGTCGATCTCGTCGAGGATGGAGTCGACGTCGTCGTCGATCTTGTCCTGCCGCTCCTTGAGCTCTTCGCTCGACTCGGTCGCCGCGGTGTCCTCGACGTCCTCGTTCTTCCGCGGCTGCTTGTGACCGCCGGTTGTCTCACGCGCCATGTCGCCAACCTCCACCTGGTCGCCTTGAGAACGACCCTATCCAGGAGTGGTGACATCGTGCCGCCCGGGGACACCGGATCGGGGCAGAGATTTTCCACTTACGCCGACAGCGCAACCCCCGCCGGCGGTCCGGCCGAACGAGCTGATCATGGTCGCCCGCGGTCGCTCAGGCGCCGCCAGGGACCATGATCATGGGATTGAAGGGGCCGGAACGTCAGCGGGAGGTGAGGCGGCTGACCAGGTCGCCGGCGGTCTCGCACTGGTCGAGCAGGTCGCCGACGTGGGCCTTCGTGCCGCGGGTGGGGTCGAGGGTGGGCACCCGCTGCAGCGCCTCGCGGCCGGGCAGGTCGAAGATCACGGAGTCCCACGAGGCCGCCGCGATGGACTCGGCGTACTTGTCGAGGCAGCGGCCGCGGAAGTAGGCCCGGGTGTCCTCGGGCGGGTAGTGCACGGCGTCGTCGACCTGCTGGTCGGTGACGACGCGCTGCATGCGACCCTTCGCGACCAGCCGCCGGTACAGGCCGCGCTCGGGCCGGATGTCGGCGTACTGCAGGTCGATGAGGTGCAGCTTCGGGTGCGACCAGTCCATGCCGTCGCGGTCGCGGTACTGCTGCAGCAGCGACAGCTTGGCCACCCAGTCCAGCTGGTCCGACAGCGACATCGGGTCGGTGGCCAGCGCGTGCAGCGTGGCCTCCCACCGGGCCAGGACGTCGGCCGTGACGGGGTCGACGTCGGCGCCGTAGCGGTCCTCGACGAACTTGCGGGCCTGCTCGGCGTACTCGGTCTGGAGCTGGACGGCCGTCAGCTTGCGGCCGTCGGCGAGCTCGACCAGGTGCGACAGCGTGGGGTCGTGCGAGACCTCGTGCAGCGCGCCGACCGGCCGCGACACCGCGAGGTCGCCGCCGAGGAAGCCGTCCTCGATCATGGCCAGGACCAGCGCCGTGGTGCCGAGCTTGAGATAGGTCGAGATCTCGGAGAGGTTGGCGTCGCCGATGATGACGTGCAGCCGGCGGTAGCGCTCGGGGTCGGCGTGCGGCTCGTCGCGGGTGTTGATGATGGGCCGCTTGAGGGTGGTCTCGAGGCCGACCTCGACCTCGAAGTAGTCGGCGCGCTGCGAGAGCTGGAACCCGTGCCCGCTGCCGTCCTGGCCGATGCCGACCCGGCCGGCGCCGCAGACGACCTGCCGCGACACGAAGAACGGGATGAGGTGGCGGACGATGTCGGCGAACGGCGTGCTGCGGTTCATCAGGTAGTTCTCGTGGCAGCCGTAGGAGGCGCCCTTGTTGTCGGTGTTGTTCTTGTACAGCTGGATGGGCTGCGCGCCGGGCAGCCGGCCGGCCCAGGTGGCCGCGACGCCCATGATGGCCTCGCCGGCCTTGTCCCAGATGACGGCGTCGCGCGGCGAGGTGACCTCGGGCGAGGAGTACTCGGGGTGGGCGTGGTCGACGTAGAGCCGGGCGCCGTTGGTGAGGATGAGGTTGGCCAGCCCGATCTCCTCGTCGGTGAGCTGGCTGGGGTCGGCGCCGCCGCGCGAGAGCTCGAACCCGCGGGCGTCGCGCAGCGGGTTCTCCTCTTCGAAGTCCCAGCGGGCCCGGCGCGCGTGGGCGCGCTGCGCGGCGTAGCCGTTGACCACCTGCGACGACGCCAGCATGGAGTTGGCGGCAGGGTTGCTGGGCACCGAGATGCCGTATTCGGTCTCGATTCCCATGATGCGCCGGGCACTCATGCATCGAGCCTACGGCAGCAACCGTCGCGGACCACGCCCGGCGGACCGTCAGGCCAGCACCAGCCGCATGATCGGGCGTTCGGGCGAGCGCCGCGCGACCTCGGTGAACCCGGCCCGCCGGAACGCGGAGTCGTAGCCGGTGCTGGTCGAGCTGGGCGAGACGGCGCCGTCGAGCGGGTAGGCCTCGACGGCGGGCGCCCCAGCGGCGCGGGCGTGGCCGACGGCGGCCGCGACCAGCGCCGACGCCACGCCCTGACGGCGGTGGCTCTTGCGGACGTAGAAGCAGCTGATGGCCCAGACGGGGACGTCGTCGACCCGCCGCAGCCGCCACGGGCCGTCCAGCGCCGGGACGGCGCCGCGCGGCGTCACCTGGCACCAGCCGACCGCCCGGTCCCCCGTCAGGGCCAGCAACCCCGGCGGCGGACCGGCCGTGACCACCGCCCGGAAGTCGTCGTGGTTCGCCGCGGGCTCACGGCCGCGGTACGCGGGCCCGATCCGCCAGGCCATGCACCAGCACCGGGCCGCCGGTCCCCCGCCGCCTGCGATGAGGTCCTCGAACGCCGGCCACAGCGCCTCGGTGAGCGGCTCGACCCGCAACCCGGCCATGGCTCAGCGCAGCGACACGACCGGCGCCGGCTCCGGATACCGGACACCCAGCCCGGCCAGCGCCTGGTCGAGGATGTCGGCGATCTCGACGGTGTGGGCGAGCGGCATCTCCGGGCACTCGGTGCGTCCGTCGCGGACGGCCTGAGCGACGGCGCGCAGCATGGGCACGTAGCCGCGGCCCTCCTTCTCCCACTCGAACGTCTGCGACTCCTCGATGCCGCGCCCCGGGGCGTGCACGAGCCGCATGGTGGTGGCGGCGTGGAACCGCGGCGGCACCTCGATGCGCCCCGTGGTGCCCATGACCAGCGCGGATCCGGGGATCGGCGAGATCAGCGAGACGTCGAGGTGCGCGCGGACGCCGTCGGGCCAGGTGAGGAAGAGCCCTGCCTCGCTGTCGACGCCCTGCTCGTTGAGGGTGCCGGTGACGGTGAGCGCCGTGGGCGCGCCCAGGAGCATCTGCGCGAACGCCACCGGGTAGATGCCGACGTCGAGCAGCACGCCGCCGCCCAGCGCGGGGTCCCAGAGCCGGTCGGTGCGGTCGGCAGGAGCGACGAAGCCCAGGTCGGCCGTCACCGCGCGGACGTCGCCGATGGCGCCGTCGGCCACCAGCTGCCGCAGCCGGACGATGAGCGGGTTGAACCGCGTCCACATGGCCTCCATGCAGAACACGCCGCGCTCGCGGGCCAGCTCGGCCAGCCGCGCCGTGTCGGCCAGCGACGTCGTGAACGCCTTCTCGCACAGCACCGCCTTGCCCGCGTCGAGGGCCTGCTCGACGACGGGGGCGTGCTGGGCGTGCGGGGTGGCGACGTAGACGACGTCGACGGCGGGGTCGTCGACCAGGGCGCGGACGTCGTCGTAGGCGGTCGTGGCGGCGTCGCCGAACTCGCGGGCGAACGTCCCGGCGCGGTCCAGCAGGCGTGAGCTCACCGCGGCGAGCCGGCTGTTCTCGAGCTGCCGGAGGTCGCCGGCGACGTTGTGGGCGATGGCGCCGGTGGCGACGACGCCCCAGCCGATGGTCCGCTCGGTCATGCCTGGAACCCTACGTGGGCCCGGAGTCGCCCGGAACGGCGGAGGCGCCGCCCCGCGCGATCGCGGAACGGCGCCTCGGCGGCCTCTGAGATCAGAGGTACTGGCCGGTGTTGGCCACGGTGTCGATGGAGCGGCCGGCCTCGGTGCCCTGCTTGCCGGAGATGAGCGTGCGGATGTAGACGATGCGCTCGCCCTTCTTGCCGGAGATGCGGGCCCAGTCGTCGGGGTTGGTGGTGTTGGGGAGGTCTTCGTTCTCCTTGAACTCGTCGAAGCACGCGGTGAGCAGGTGCTGCACGCGCAGGCCCTTGGAGCCGGTCTCGAGGAGGTCCTTGATCGCCATCTTCTTCGCGCGGTCGACGATGTTCTGGATCATCGCGCCGGAGTTGAAGTCGCGGAAGTACAGGACCTCTTTGTCGCCGTTGGCGTAGGTGACCTCGAGGAAGCGGTTCTCCTCGGTCTCGGAGTACATCTTCTCGACCGACCGCTGGATCATGGCCGAGGTGGTGGCCGCGGCGTCGCCGCCGTGCTCGGCGAGGTCGTCGGCGTGCAGCGGCAGGGTGGTCGTGAGGTACTTGCTGAAGATGTCGCGGGCCGCCTCGGCGTCGGGCCGCTCGATCTTGATCTTCACGTCCAGGCGGCCGGGCCGCAGGATGGCCGGGTCGATCATGTCCTCGCGGTTCGAGGCGCCGATGACGATGACGTTCTCGAGGCTCTCGACGCCGTCGATCTCGCTCAGCAGCTGCGGGACGATGGTGTTCTCGACGTCGGACGAGACGCCCGACCCGCGGGTGCGGAACAGGGAGTCCATCTCGTCGAAGAACACGATGACCGGCGTGCCCTCGCTGGCCTTCTCGCGGGCCCGCTGGAAGACCAGGCGGATGTGCCGCTCGGTCTCGCCGACGTACTTGTTCAGCAGCTCGGGACCCTTGATGTTGAGGAAGTAGGACTTGTGCTCGGAGATGCCCTTGAGCTTCGCGATCTGCTTGGCCAGCGAGTTGGCGACGGCCTTGGCGATGAGCGTCTTGCCGCACCCGGGCGGGCCGTAGAGCAGGACACCCTTGGGCGGGCGCAGCTCGTGCTCGCGGAACAGGTCGGCGTGCAGGAACGGCAGCTCGACGGCGTCGCGGATCTGGTCGATCTGCCGGGACAGGCCGCCGATGTCGGAGTAGTCGATGTCCGGAACCTCTTCGAGGATGAGCTCCTCGACCTCGGACTTCGGGACGCGCTCGTAGACGAACCCGGCGCGCGGCTCGAGCAGCAGGGAGTCGCCGACCCGCATGCCGGCGTCCTGCAGCGGCGACGCGATGCGCACCACGCGCTCTTCGTCGGTGTGGCCGATGACCAGGGCGCGCTCGCCGTCGGCGAGCAGCTCCTTGAGCATGACGACCTCGCCGACCTGCTCGTACTCGAGCGCCCGCACGACGTTGAGGGCCTCGTTGAGCATGACCTCCTGGCCCGGGCGGAGCTCGTCGAAATCGACGTCGGGGCTGACCGCGACGCGGAGCTTGCGCCCGCCGGTGAAGACGTCGACGGTGCCGTCGTCGTACTTGGAGAGGTACGTGCCGAAACCGGACGGCGGCTGCGCCAGCCGGTCGATCTCCTCCTTGAGCGCCACGATCTGGTCGCGTGCTTCTCGAAGGGTGGCCGCCAGCCGCTCGTTCTGGGCGTTCACCGATGCCAGTCGGGCTTCGAGGAAGGCCACTTCGCCGGCCATGTCGGACGGCTCGCGTCCGGGGCCGCGACGGCCATGATCGAAACCATCGTCATACGACGCCATCTCGCACCTCCTCGTAAGGGGGTCGTCTATAGCCAGACCTTACAGTCGCCGGGCCGGAACGCCATGCAGGAGATCAGCTAGTGACCAGATGTTGACTTCCGGTGCCGCCGCGCGTGGATTTCTGCTTACCCCAACTCTCCCGCTCCACCCTCGGTTCCACCCGCGTCGCGAGCCGTGCCGGCAGCGGCATCGGCGGTGGCATCGGCGGTGGCACCCGGCGCGGGGCGACGGCGGCGCAGCGGCGGGGTGACCCCCGGGGCCATGCGGCGCGCCGTCACCAGGAACCCGGTGTGGCCGATCATCCGGTGGTCGGGGCGCACCGCGAGGCCCTCGACGTGCCAGGTGCGCACCATGGACTCCCAGGACACCGGCTCGGTGAACTGGTGGCTCTCGCGGATGGTCTCGACCGTGCGCGACAGCTGGGTGGTGGTGGCGACGTAGCAGCACAGCACCCCGCCGGGCACCAGCACCTTGCCGGCGGCGTCGACGCACTCCCAGGGGGCCAGCATGTCGAGCACGACGCGGTCGACCTCGGTGTCGTCGAGCTCTGCCACGAGGTCGCCGACGGTCACCCGCCAGGCCGGGTGGGCACCGCCGAAGAACCGCTCGACGTTCTCAGCGGCGATCTTCGCGAAGTCGGCCCGCCGCTCGTACGAGTGCACCATGCCGTGCTCGCCGACGGCCCGCAGCAGCGACATCGACAGCGCGCCGGAGCCGACGCCGGCCTCGACCACCCGCGCGCCCGGGAAGATGTCGGCCATGGCCACGATCTGGGCCGCGTCCTTGGGGTACACGACCGCCGCGCCGCGCGGCATGGACAGCACGTAGTCCGACAGCAGCGGCCGCAGCGCGAGGTACGCCGTCGAGCCGGTCGACACCACGACCGACCCCTCGGGCGCGCCGATCAGCTGGTCGTGGTTGAACGATCCCTTGTGGGTGTGGAACTCCTTGCCCTCCTCGAGGGTGATGGTGTGGTGGCGCCCCTTGGGATCGGTGAGCTGCACTTGGTCGCCCACCCGGAAGGGCCCGGTGCGGCGAGACGATTCGGTCGCGGACATGCGAGTGAGGCTATCCGCAGCCACCGACACCCGGTCGGGTGGATCAGTGCGCCGGGGGGCCCAGGCGTTGGCCGGGGTGAGGGGTTGGCTCCCCGTGCCCCTGCTGCCCATTCTCTTGACCCCGGGCGCCCGCCGATCATCTCCGAGCACGGGCCGGGCTCCTCGCCGAGTCGCCCGGGGTGATGAGGTGGGCTCCCCGTCCCCCCTTGCTGCCC
>NZ_SMKL01000167.1 GCF_004348545.1 Jiangella ureilytica
TGGCTGGTGGCAGGTCAGCGGTGGGATGTCGCGGCGGAGCGTGCGGTGGATGACGTCGGTGAGGTGGCGTTTGAGCACGCGCATGGCGCCGCGTTTGCCTTTGTTGTCGAGGTGTTTGGCGATCAGGGCCTGGGCGGGGGCGTGGTGGCGGGCCTGGGTTAGCGCGACGATGTGCAGGGCTTTGTTCAGGCGCCGGTTGCCGCCGCGGTCCAGGCGGTGGCGTTCGGTGTTGGAGCTCCAGACCGGGATCGGGGCGGTGCCGGCCATGCGGGCCAGCGCGGCGCCGTCGTGGATGCGGGTGGGGTCGCCGAGTTCGGCCAGGATGGTCGCGGCCACGATCGGGCCGACGCCGGGCACTGCGAGCAGGGCCGGGCAG
>NZ_SMKL01000017.1 GCF_004348545.1 Jiangella ureilytica
CTCCCACACCCACCCACGCACGCGAAGGAGAGACCGGCCATGTCGGACAGCCTCGAGACCATCGCCACCGTCGTCATGATCACCGGCAGTGCCCTCCTGGCCGGCATCACGTTCTTCTACTCCAACACCCTGATGCCGGCCTTGGCGCAGCGCCCGGTCCGCGAGGCGATCGCCCTGATCCAGAAGACCAACGTCGTCATCCTTAACCCGGTCTTCTGGCTGGCGTTCGGCGGGTCATCTCTGCTCTCGCTCGGCCTGGTCATCAGCACGTTCTTCCGGCTGGACCGGCCGGCGTCGGGCCTGCTGCTGGCCGCGGCCCTCGTGTACTTCGTCGGCATGTTCGTCGTGACGGTCGCCGCCAACGTCCCGCTCAACGACGAGCTGGCCGCCGTCGACCCGGAGAGCCCCGCCGGGGCGAAGGTCTGGGAGCGCTACCGGGCCCGCTGGATCCCGTGGAACAACGTCCGGCTGCTCAGCTCGACCGCGTCGGTGGTGCTGTTCGCCACCTACCTCATCCGGCGCTGAGCTCGACGTCGAGCTCGCCGTTGCGCGCGAGCCACTCGACCGCCTCGCGGACCGCCTCCTCCGGCGCGTACCGCGGGGCGTAGCCGAGCGTCCGGGCCGCCTTGTCGATCGACGCGAACTGGCTGCGCGACAGGTGGTCCCAGCTCTGCTCGGCGTACGCCTCGGAGGTGCGGGACCGGAACTCGTCCCAGCTCACGAACTCCAGTGCGGGTTCACGCCCGAACCATCCGGCCGCGTACCCGGCGAACCCGCGCACCGTCATCGCCGAGGCCGCCGTGACGTGGAACGCCTGACCGGCCGCGGCGTCGCGCTGCGAGATCGCCAGCTCGAAGCCCTGCGCGACGTCGTCGGCGTGGACGTGGTGCAGCAGCTCCGCCCCGATGCCCGGGACGGCCAGCGGCGCACCCGACGCCAGCGTCGTCCACACCGACGGGTCGAGGTTGCCCAGCGGGTTGATCGGGCGCCAGCCCGGACCGCTGATGTGCCCCGGGTGCAGCGACGTCGTGACCAGGCCGCCGCGAGCGGTCTCCTCCTGCAGCAGCCGGGCGATGGCCGCCTTCTGCACGCCGTAGTCGCCGAACGGCACCGTCTCGCTGTCCTCGTACAGCGGGATCGAGCGGCTCGGCCCGTGCATCCAGATGGATCCGCAGGACACCAGGTGCGCCACCCGGCCGCGCAGCCCGTCGACCAGCCGGCGCGCGGACTCCTCGGTGAAGCAGACCATGTCGACGACGACCTCGGGTTCGAGATCGGCGACTCGGGCGGCGAACGTGCCGTCCCGGTCCTGGGCCTCGCGGTCGACGACCAGCTGCTCCACCTCGGCCCAGGCCGGATGCTCCGTGTATGGACGGCGCGTGCCGCGGCTGAGGCTCACGACCTCGTGCCCGGCGGCCACCAGCCGCGGGACGAGGTAGGTGCCGACATGTCCGGTTCCGCCGATGACCACGATGCGCATGGGGGCATCATGGCGTGCCGCCGCGCCGACCGTAAGGTCGTGCCCATGAAGGCGTTGCGGGCGGTCGATGTCAGGGGCGTGTGGGGGACGGTGCTGCTGCCGATCGACGACGGCGGCGCCATCGGCTGGGAGCGGCTGGCGGCGCAGGTCGACACGCTGGTCGCCAGCGGCGTCGACGGCGTCTACGCGCACGGGACGGCGGGGGAGTTCCACGCGCTCACCGAGGACGAGTTCGACGGGGTCAACGAGACCCTGGCGACCCGCTGCGAGGCGGCCGGGCTGCCGTTCCAGATCGGTGGGTCGCACCCGGCCACGCCGGTGATGATGAGCCGGATCCGCCGCGCCGCGTCGCTCGAGCCGGGCGCCGTCCAGGTGATCCTGCCCGACTGGGTGCCGCTGAACGATGACGAGGTGGTGCGGTTCCTCGCCGGTGCGGCCGAGGCCGCCGGGCCCGTGCCGCTGGTCCTGTACAACCCGCCGCACGCCAAGACACAGGTCGGGCCGGAGCTGCTGGCCCGCGCCGCGAACGGCACGCCGTCGCTCATCGGGGTGAAGATGGCCGGCGGCGACGAGGACTGGTACACCGCGATGACGGAGTCGGCCGGCGACCTGTCCATCTTCGTCCCCGGGCACCTGCTCGCGACGGGGATCGCCCGTGGAGCGCATGGGAGCTACTCCAACGTCGCCGCGATGTCGCCGCGTGGCGCCGTCGCCTGGTACCGACTCATGACGACCGATCCCGAGGACGCGCTCGACCTCGAGGCGCGCATCGCCGAGTTCTTCCACCGGCACATCGCCCCGCTGCAGGCCGCCGGGCTGTCCAACCCGGCGCTCGACAAGTTCCTCGCCACCGTCGGCGGCTGGGCCGACATCGGCACCCGGCTGCGCTGGCCCGCGTCGTCGGCGCCCGGCACCGCCGTCGCGCCGGCCCGGGCCGACGCCCACCGCCTGCTGCCGGAACTGTTCCCGGCCTGACCACAGCGGCTACCTTGGCGGCATGCTGGAAGCCGCGGGCGTCACCGCCGTCGAGGAGCAGGTGTACGGCGCCCTCGTCGACTCGCCCGCCGACGCCGCGGCCGCCATCGCGACCCGGCTCGGGCTGTCGCTCGACGAAACCATCGCCGTCCTGACGTCGCTCGAGGCCAAGGGGCTGATGAGCCGCACGGCCGACCGCACGCCCCGGTTCCTCGCCACCCCGCCCGACATCGCCATCGAGCCGTTGATCCTGCAACGCCAGGCCGAGCTGCACGAGACCCGCCGCGCCGTCGACGAGCTGCTGCGCCGCTACCGCGCAAGCCGCCGGCCGCGCGAGGCCGCCGAGCTGGTCGAGGTGGTCGTCGGCCGGCCCGCGGTGGCGCAGCGGTTCCAGCAGCTGCAGCGCCGTGCCGAGCGTGAGGTGCTGGTGCTGGTCAAGCCGCCGTTCGCGATCCCGCACGAGGCCAACGACACCGAGCTGGACCTCCTGGCCCGTGGCGTCACCGCTCGTGCGGTCTACGAGCGCTCGGTGCTGGAGTCCGACGGCGGCAGCGCGGCCATCGCCCGCTACGTCGCCGCCGGCGAGCAGGCCCGCGTGGTCGACGAGCTGCCGGTGAAGTTCGCGCTCATCGACGGGTCCGAGGCGTTCGTGCCGCTGACCCCCGACGACCCCGAGACCGAGCCGACGTTCATGGTCGTGCACCGCAGCGGCCTGCTCGCGGCGCTGATCGCGCTGTTCGAGTCGCTCTGGGATCGGGCCTTCGAGCTGTCGGCACTGACGGCGCAGGGCCCGGACGGCGCGCGGTCGCCGCTGCCGCCCGCCGACGCCCAGCTGATCTCTCTGCTGCTGGCCGGGCTGACCGACAAGGCGATCGCCGGCCAGCTCGGCCTGAGCATCCGCACCGTCCACCGGCGCATCAGCGCGCTGCTGGACCGGGCCCAGGTCTCGACCCGCATGCAGCTGGGCTGGCACGCCGCCCAGCACGGCTGGCTCGACGGCTACGGACCGTCCGGCGCCCGCGGCGGCGCGGATTAGGCGTGTTGCTCGCCGGCTGGCGGGGGTGAGCCGGGTCGCGGTGCGGCGGTTTCGCTGTAGCCGAGCCTGGACCCCGCCCGGTGAGGGAGGGTCCCCACCCTACGGGCGGGTACCGACAGTCTCGCTCGACAGCCGGCGGCGCCGGCCATCGCCACCACTCAAAGTTGATCTTGGAGAAAGCGGGCCATATACCGGACATTCAGGGCGGCTTTTGCCCCATGACTCCAAGATCAACTTCTGTGGGGTCAGCGGAGGCCCAACGCCCGGAGCACCGTCTGCTCGATCCGGTTGCCGTCGCCGTCCCAGGCCTCGACTCGGAGGCCGACGGCGGCGGCGCCGCGCTGCGGGTCCAGCATCGCGGTGTACGTCGATCCTCGGCGGGTGACCCGCGCGGGCTGCCAGCTGACGCCGTCGTCGTAGGAGGCCCAGAGCCGCAGCCCGCCGCCGCCGACCGGCTCGGCCGACGCCTGCCGGTGCACGGTCAGCTCGACCCGGGTACGGGCGCGGTCGCTCACCGTGCCCGAGGCGTCGGCCGGCACCGCGTAGCCGACCTGCAGCAGCGGCAGCATCGCCCGCTCACCGGCCGGGGGCCGTGACGACGTGAAGGTCCAGGCCGTGCGGGTCGAGGTGGATCGCTGCCACCAGGGTGCGTCGCGGTCGACGTCCAGCTCGAGCCGGTAGGTCGCCTCGCCCGCAACCGCCGGCCAGGTCCCGTACACGCCGTCGCGCTGCGCGATCAGCGTGCCGTCGCGGTAGAGCCTGGCCGCCGTGGTGTCGTACCCGGTCTCGTCGCCGTTGCGGTCGCTGCCGTCGAGGAACGAGCGCACCAGGACGGTGAACTGGTCGGCCTCGCGGAAGCCGGGCATGCCGAACTGGCCGTAGTGGTCGGTGTCGAGCGGCACGCCGGGGCGGACCACGGGGCCGAACCAGGACCGCGGGTCGGACTCGCCCGCGGAGTAGGTCCGCTCGCCCTCGATCATGCCGCCGACCAGCAGCCGCTCCGCCCACACGAACTGCTGCCAGCGGGTGTCGCCGGGCGAGACCCACTCGTCGCGGTGCGACGGCAGCGGCATCTCGCGCGGGCTGCGGATGGAGTAGTTGTCGTAGGGCCGGAACGCGTGCCGTGCCTCGTTGCCGAGGTGCGCCGGGCCGGTCGCGACGTACGTGGTGTCCAGCTCGGCGAGGTCGCGGGGACGGACCCGGTACTGCAGGGACGACGGGATGTGGCCGGCCTCGGACTGCATGAGGTCGTAGAGGTACGGGCTGACGGCGACACCGTCGAACCGCGCCTCGACCGACCCCCCGGCCGCCAGCCGGTCGAGGATCGCGGCGCCGTCGGCCTGCGAGATCGTCACCGACGGGATCGGCGACCCCGCCCCCACCCGCTCCAGCAGCCAGCCGGGCCGGTCGTGGTGGACGATCACGGCCTCGGCACCCGCCGCGGCGGCCGCCAGCACCTGGTCGGCCACGCTGATCGCGTCGGACCGGCGGACCAGCGCGATGCTGCCGGCGAGGTCGCGGCCGGCCAGCTCGGCGGGGGTGCCGGTGCCGGCGTCGGCGACGGGGTGGCGGTGCCGGCCGTCGAGCCTCGGTGAGCCGACGGCGTACTCGGCGTCGACGTCGTCAGGCCCCACCCGCAACGCCAGCTCGGGCGCGAACAGCTCCCACAGGCTGCTGAACTCGAACGTGCCCCGCTCGACCGGGTCCGTCGGCGTGGCGTAGGCGACGTCGATGTACTCGTCGAGCATGTACTTGAGGTTGAACATGTGCGCCTCGGAGCTGCGATACCAGCCGAGCGTCAGGCCCTGGTGCTCGGTCGGCTCCGGGGTGTCGACGGCGACCCGGGTGGCTGCTCGGCCGTCGACGACCAGACGGGTGTCCTCGGTCAGCTCCAGCTCGGTCTCGCCGATGAACGCCACCTCGCGGGCCTGCTCACCGGACTCGTCCGGCGTGAACACGATGCCGAGCAGGCTGTACGTGCCCGGTCGCACCCGGAACACCGCCGGCTGACTGCCGCCGCCCTTGCCGCCGAAGAACCCGGTGCCCCACCAGTCGGTGTCGAGGCTCCACAGCTCCGCCGAGCTGGTGCCGGTCGCCGGCGCCCCCTCGTGGTCGATGCCCTCGATGGTCACCTCGATGGTCCGCGGCTCCTTCGTCACGCCGACGACGGTGTGCACGACGGTGCCGCCGCCGGCCGAGCGGGCGGTGACGCGGCCGCCGTAGACGGCGGGGTCGCCGACGTTCGGGTCGAGCGTCACGTCGACCGTCGCCGAGCCGCGGGCCGGCACCGTCACCGTCGGGCTGCTCAGCGTCAGCATGTCGTCCGGCACGGCGGCCCCGGTGTCGGCGTCGAGCGTGGCGTCGAGGGTCAGTGTGACCGGGGCGGCGCCGTCGTTGGTGTAGGTGAGCGTGCGGGTGACCCGCGGGTCCGTGCCGTCGTGCGGCCAGTCGTAGGTGCCGAGGTTCAGTGCCGCGGTGTCGGCGAACGTCGTCTGGGTGACAGCGCGGGCGGCGTCGAGGCGGCCGGCGCCCTGCTGGTACACGGTGTAGTCGTCGAGCTCGTGCGCCGACTGCATGAGCGCCCGCTTCAGCTCCGCCGCCGTCCAGTCCGGGTGCCGCTGCAGCAGCAGCGCGGCCGCGCCGGAGACGTGCGGCGTCGCCATCGAGGTGCCGTTCAGGCTGGTGTAGAGCGCGTCGACGGGGTCGCCGAGCGACGTGCCGGCCGCCCGGGCCGCGACGATCGCCACGCCCGGCGCAGTGATCTCGGGTTTGACCGCGTTGTCGCGGAAACGCGGGCCGCGGCTGGAGAACCCGGCCAGCACGTCGGACTTGTCGACGGCGCCGACGCTCAGCGCCGCGTCGGCCACGCCGGGCGCCCGCACGCTCGTGGCGCCCGGGCCCTCGTTGCCGGCGGCCG
This sequence comes from Jiangella ureilytica, assembly GCF_004348545.1. Classification (GTDB taxonomy): domain Bacteria; phylum Actinomycetota; class Actinomycetes; order Jiangellales; family Jiangellaceae; genus Jiangella; species Jiangella ureilytica. Next base: position 6,409 of record NZ_SMKL01000017.1, read on the forward strand.
CCACGAACAGCGTCCCGCTGGCCGCCGTGAGGTCGTTCACCGCCTGGCTGAGCGGGTCGGTGCCGTCGGTCACCTCGCTGGACAGGCTCATGCTGACGATGTCCGCACCCTGCGCGACCGCCCACTCCATGCCCTCGATGAGCCAGGAGTTCTGGCCGGTGCCGTCGTCGCCGATGACCTTTCCGATCAGCAGCCCGGCACCGGGCGCGACCCCGCGGCGGGCGCCGCCGGAGCCGGCGCCGGTGCCCGCGACCGTCGCCGCGACGTGCGTGCCGTGCCCGTTGACGTCGTGGACGGTGGTGCCGGAGAAGTCGGCGGCCTGCGTCACCCGGCCCGCGAGATCCGGGTGCGCGGGATCGTAGCCGGTGTCGAGCACGGCGACGGTGACGCCGGTGCCGTCGTACCCGTCGGCCCACGCCTCGGGCGCGCCGATCTGCGGCACGCTCTCGGACAGCGCCGGCCGGACCCGCGCATCGAGCCAGACCTTCTCGATGGCCGGTGCCGCCCGGCGGGTGTCGCCAGAACCCGGGAGATCCGCGGTGATGCTGCTCCAGAACGTGGGCAGGTCGGTGGCCGTGGCCTCGACGGCGACCGCGCCGACGCTCTCGAGGGTGGCGGTGACGACGGCGTGCGCGGGCGGCGCCGGGGCGGCCGCGCGGGCGGTGCCGCCGCGGCCGGGGTCGGCGTAGCTGACGATCAGCGGCAGCGTGTCGCCGTCGTAGCCCTGCTCGATCAGGCCGGTGACGTTGAACAGCTCGCGGTCCAGCGAGCCGGCCGCGAGGTACGGCTCGGCCTCGGCCGGGATGGCGTAGAGGCCCTCGGGCCGCTCGACCAGCTTGAGGTTGGCGCGGACGGCCTCCGCCGCGGGCACGGCGGTGACGGCGTGCCGGCCGTCGCCGAGGGTGTCGACCCGCAGCCGGTGCCCGGTGACCAGCGTGACCGTCGTGGTGTCGACGGCGCCGTCCGCCGCGGGACGGGGGACCCGCAGGGCGGACGGCGCCGGGCTCGAGGCGCCCGGGGCAGCCGCCGCGACCAGCACACCGGCGACACAAGTGGCGAGCAGGGTCAGGGACCGGCGCATGGGACCTCCCGGGCACAGGCGCCGAAACCGGCGCAACTGCCCCGGAGCCTAGGGGCGCTCGCCACCCGCACCGAAGGGGTCGGTGGTGGCCGATGCCCGCCATGTCAGAAATCCGCCACGCGCCGTGCCCTCACACCCGCCGTCGCAGCGCCCGCACCGACAGCGGCGCGAACACCAGCGCGATGCCGGCCGCCCACAGCAGCGACTGGACGGCCGGGGTGGTGGCCGACTCGACGTACCACTGGGTGCCGGCGGTGTCGTCGCCCACCATCAGCGCCCGGCACGCGTCGGAGAGGATGGTGACCGGGTTGGCTTCGACGATGGGCTGCAGCCAGCCGGGCATGGTGTTGGTCGGGACGAACACGTTGCTGACGAACGTCACCGGGAACAGCGCCGTGAACCCGAACAGCTGCACCTTCTCGGGATCCTTCGCCACCACGCCGACCAGCACCGACACCCACGAGAAGGCCAGCGCGAACACCAGCATGAGCCCGACCGCGGCCAGCAGCGACCAGACGTCGGTGCCGATGCGGAAGCCCAGCACCATGCCGATGGCCAACAGCAGGAAGATCGACCACGCCTGCTTCACCTGGTCGGCGAGGATGCGCCCGGCCATGGGCGCCCAGCGGGCGATGGGCAGCGAGCGCAGGCGGTCGAAGACGCCCTTGGTGAGGTCGATGTTCAGCCCCGTGCCGACGTACATGGTGATGAACAGCATGTTCATGACGATGATGCCGGGGAGCGCGAACGTGAGGTAGTCGCCGGTGGTGCCGGCGATGGCCCCGCCGAACACGTAGGTGAACAGCAGCACGAACATGATCGGCTGGATGCTGAAGTCGCCCAGCTCCCACGGGTTGTGCCGGACCTGCACGATGGTGCGCCAGGCCAGGGTCAGCGTCTGCCGGATGCCCTCGCCGACGCCGACGCGCGGACTCAGCTCGGCCGGTGCGGGGCGGGCCGCGGTGGTGGTGCTCATGCCGGCCTCCCTTCGGACTCGGTCTCGTCCTCGACCGGTCGCCCGGTGAGCGAGAGGAACACCTCGTTGAGGCTGGCGCCGCGCAGCGTCAGCTCGGTGACCAGCACGCCGGCGTCGTCGAGCCGCCGGACCACCGCCGGCAGGACGGCGGGGTCGGTCACCGGCGCGCTGACCCGGGCGCCGTCGACCTCGGGCGTGGCCTTGGCGAGCTCTTCGACGACGCCGACGACGACCGGCAGGTGCGACTCGTCCTCGGGCCGCACGACCAGGGTCTGCGAGCCGGTCTTCGCCTTGAGCTCGTCGGGCGTGCCGGTGGCGATGACCCGGCCGTGGTCGATGACGGTGATCTCGTCGGCCAGGGCGTCGGCCTCGTCGAGGTACTGCGTGGTGAGCAGGACGGTGACACCGCCGGCGACGAGGCGGCGGATGAGCGTCCACAGCTCGGTGCGGGCGCGGGGATCGAGCCCGGTGGTGGGCTCGTCGAGGAACAGGATGGACGGGCGACCGACCAGGCTGGCGGCGAGGTCGAGGCGCCGTCGCATGCCGCCGGAGTAGGTCTTCGCCGCGCGGTCGGCGGCATCGGTGAGGTCGAAGTCGGACAGCAGCTCGCGCGCCCGCGCCTTGGCGTCGGGCTTGGGCATGCCGAGCAGCCGGCCGATGAGCAGCAGGTTCTCGGTGCCGGTGAGCATCTCGTCGACGGCGGCGAACTGGCCGGTGAGGCCGACGAGCTGGCGCACCTGGTGGGCCTGGCGCACGACGTCGTAGCCGCCGACCGTGGCCCGGCCGTCGTCGGGGCGCAGCAGGGTGGCGAAGATGCGCACGGCGGTGGTCTTGCCGGCGCCGTTGGGACCCAGCAGGCCCAGCACCGTGCCGGGCCGAACGCCGAGGGTGACGCCGTCGAGCGCCTTGGTCTCGCCGAAGTGCTTCACGAGCCCTTCGGCCTGGATGGCCAGATCCATGGGGAACCTCCTTGGTCCACCTGGCAAGTGACCAGCATGCCGTGCCGGTCCGACAATGTCGGTACCCGATGCCATCCTGGTGCGGTGCCGCACACCGCGCTGCCGCCCGACGACGTCCTCGCCGGCCTCCTGCTGGCCGGCGACGAGACGGCGTTCGCGCAGGTCGTCGACGCGTGGTCGCCCGGCATGGTCCGCTTGGCCCGGGTCTACGTGTCCACCGAGGACTCCGCCGCCGAGGTGGTGCAAGAGGCCTGGCTGGCCGTCGTCCGCAGCATCGCGACGTTCGCCGGCCGGTCGTCGCTGCGCACCTGGGTCTACCGCATCGTCGCCAACATCGCGCGCCGCCGCGGCGGGCGCGAGGCGCGGACGGTCCCGGCCAGCAGCCTCGGCGCCGGCCCGGGCACCGACGACGCCGGCCCGGGCACCGGCGACACCGGCGGCCCCACCGTCGACCCCGCCCGGTTCGCCGCACCCGGACACCCCTTCGCCGGGCACTGGCAGCAGCCGCCGGCGCCCTGGCCCGGCCCCGAGCAGGCGCTGCTGGCGGCCGAGGTCCGAGCCGAGGTGGCCGCCGCGCTGGCCGGGCTGCCGGCCCGGCAACGGGTCGTCATCACCCTGCGCGACGTGCACGGCTACGACTCCGCCGAAGTGTGCTCGATACTGGAGATCTCGGTGGCGAACCAGCGGGTGCTGCTGCACCGGGCCCGGGCGGCGGTCCGGCTCCGGCTCGAGCGGTACTTCGACCACGCCGCCGCCCGCGCCGCAGAGGAGGTGCCATGACCGATCCGGCCGAGCCGTCGAACGAGCCCGTCGACCACCTCGCCTGCAACGAGCTGGTCGAACTGGTCACCGTCTTCCTCGAGGGCGACCTCGACCCCGCCACCGAACGGCGCGTGATCGACCACATCTCCCTCTGCGACGGCTGCGACCTCTACGTCGACCAGGTGCGCCAGACCACCGACGTGCTGGCCGGGCTGTCCGGCGGCGCTCCGCTGTCACCCGCCGACCGCGAGCGGCTGCTGGCGACGTTCCGAGATTCCTCCGGCTGACTGCGTAACGTTCGGCGGTCCCGCTGACACTGCACGGGCAGAGACCCCGTCCGCCGTCACCGGAGACCGCCATGTCGAAGCGACAGTCCCATCCGAGCGCGTTGCGGCGCCGGCTGCGTCCGCTGCAGCTGGCCGTCACCCTGCAGGGCATCCTGCTCTGGGTGCCGATCGAGAAGCTGTTCCTCGGCGAGATCGGCTTCGACCCGATGACCATCGGCATCATGACCGCCGTCTACGCCGCCATGGTGCCGTTGATCGAGATCCCCTCCGGCGTGCTGGCCGACCGGTGGAGCCGGCGGTCGGTGCTGCTCGTCGGGACCGCGGGCCTGGCGGGCGCGGCGCTCATCGGCGGCCTGAGCACGGGCGTCCCGTTGTACCTGGTGAGCGCGATGTCGCTGGGCATCTACTTCGCGATGTCCACGGGCACCCTCGACGCCGTGGTCTACGACACCGTGCTCGAGGAGACCGGGAGCAGCGACCTCTTCGAGCGCACCATCGGCCGGGTCCGGCTGATCGAGAGCGTCTCGCTGGTCTCCAGCTCGCTGGCAGGCGGCTGGCTGGCCGGGCTGCTGTCGCTGCGGGCGACCTACTTCCTGACGGTGCCGTTCATGGTGCTGGCGGCCGTGGCCCTGCTGCGGTTCCGCGAGCCGCGGCTGCACGAGACCGGCCGGCCGGAGTCGCTGCGCTGCCACCTGGCGCAGACGGCGCGGATCCTCGGCGACCGGGGGCACGTGCTGCCGATCGTGGCCGCGATCGTGCTGGCGGCGGGCACCACGTCGCTGCTGTTCGAGTTCGGTCCGCTCTGGCTGGTCGCGCTGGCCGTGCCCGCCGTCGCGTTCGGGCCGTACTGGGCGGCGCTGACGGCGGCGTTCGGCTTCGCCGGCGTGCTGGCGGGACGGGTCCGGCTGGACTCCCCGGCGGTGACGTCGGCGGCGACGGTGCTGCTGGCCGGGACCGGGCTGGTCCTGACCACGGGCGCGACGGCGGCGCTGATCGTGCCGGCGCAGGTCGTCATGGCGGTGCTCACCATCCTCGCCGGCATCCACCTCTCGAAGCTGCTGCACGACGCCGTCCCGTCCACCGTCCGGTCCGGGGTCGCGTCCGGCGTGAGCGCGCTGTCCTGGATGGCGTTCCTGCCGGTCGCGCTGGTCGCCGGCGCGGTGATCGACGGCGGCGGCGTGCGATCGGCGGGCTGGCTGGTGCTGGCGACGGCGGTCCTGACCGGCGTGCTCCTGGTCGGGCTGGCCCGCGGGTCGGCGCGCGGCGGCGTCCCTGCGACGGTGAGTGCGGCGGTGGCGCACGAGTGCGTCTCCGAGCCGGAGCTCGTCGGCGCCGGCTGACGTCCGAAACCTTCAAGCACCGCGGGGCGGCGCGCGGGAGCATGGCGGTATGGATCTCACCGCTGCTTCCGCGTTCATGGCCGGGCACGCCCGCCAGCTCGACCGGCGACGGCTCGAGCTGCTGACCGGCACCGGCGACCGTCGCGCGACTCTCGCGGCCCTCGCCGGCTACCGCAATTCCGACGGCGGCTTCGGCTGGGGCCTCGAGCCGGACCTGCGCTCGCCGGAGAGCCAGCCGCCGGCCGCGCTGCACGCGTTCGAGGTGCTGGCCGAGACCGGTCCCGGCGACGGCGACCTGGCCGGCCCGCTGTGCGACTGGCTGGCGACGGTGACGCTGCCCGACGGCGGGCTGCCGTTCGCGCTGCCGGTCAGGGTGCCGGCCGGCACGTCGCGCTGGTGGATCGGCGCCGACCCGGCGGAGTCGTCGCTGCAGATCACCTCGGCCGTCGCCGGCCAGGCCCAGCGCGCCGCCCGGCTCGACCCCGTCGTCGCCGCGCACCCGTGGCTGGAGCGCGCCACCGACTTCTGCCTGCGGGCCATCGCCGCGACCGAGCGGCCGCGCGCCCACGAGCTGATGTTCTCACTGGTGTTCCTCGACGCCGTCCACGACAGCCGGCCCGAGGCCGCCGCGCAGCTGGAGCGGCTGGGTGCGCTGGTGCCGTCGGACGGCGGCATCCCCGTCGAGGGCGGCATCGAGGGCGAGGCGATGCACCTGCTCGACCTGTCGCCGGAGCCCGGCCGGCCGCTGCGCGCGCTGCTCGACCCCGCCGCCGTCGAGAAGGACCTCGACCGGCTGGAGGCGCTGCAGCAGGACGACGGCGGCTGGGTCGTCGACTTCGACTCGTCGTCGGCGGCCGGTGCGCTGGAGTGGCGCGGCTACCAGACGGTGTGGGCGATCCGGATCCTGCTCGCCCACGGCCGCCGCCCGGCCGCCGTCACCACCGCCTCCGCCGTCAGGCCGGACGCCTGATGCAGGTGTAGGCGCCGAACAGCCCGCCGTCGTCGTAGGAGACGTCGGCGATGTCGAAGCCGGCGTGGTCGAGCATGGGCTCGAGCAGCCAGCGGAACGTGCTGTGCTCGGTGCGCACGTGCTCGGCGTAGTCGGCGCCGGTGTAGCCCTGGGACGGGTCGTCGGCGCCGCCGGTCACCCAGCCGTCCATGATCTGCTCGGTCGACTCGGACGGGAAGTCGTAGATCAGGTCGCGCAGCCGGAGCACACCGCCCGGCCGCAGCACCCGTGCGATGCGGTGCAGCGCGACGACCTTCCAGAAATCGGGCAGCTGGTGCAGCGCGTGCCGGGTGTACACGGCGTCGGCGGGCTCGCCCACGTGGGCGTAGCCGAGGAAGCCGGCCTGCACCAGCTCCAGCGTGACGCCCTCGGCCTCGGCCCGCGACCGCAGGTACCCGAGCATCGCGGGCGAGACGTCGACGGCCACGACCCGGCGGAACCGGCGGGCGGCCGGTACGGCGAACTGGCCGGTGCCGGCGCCGAGGTCGACCACGGACTCGACGCCGTACGAGGCCAGCAGGTCCAGGTCCGGCGCCGGGTCGGGGTGGCCCTGCTTGCCGTCGAAGCCGGCGACGAACTCGGGGTCGAGGTGTTCCGGCCCGGCGTGGGCGGCCTCGTCGAGCATCCAGGACGGTGGCATGTGCCCGATGGTCACATGCGACCGCGGCCGGCCGCACCGGGATTTCCGGGCGGCCGGCCGCGGCCTGGGGGGCGCTTGCGCAGATGAGCGGCGGTCAGGACCCGCTGGTGATCTCGTTCAGCCGGTCGATGTGCTCCTGCGCGTTCTCCCGGGTGATCTGCGGGGAGTCGACGACGGGTGTCCGATCTCGTCGGTGCGGTTCAGGCCGGTGCCGGGTGAGCACGACGTCATCGAGCTGATCCGGACGACGTGACGTTCGTCGCCCGGGACGCGTCCGGCTCGGCTCCGGCCGGACCGGACGCGTTCGCGCCGCCGGGGGCGATGGTGCTGCTGAGCAGGGCGAGCGCCTGCTCGGACGGGCTGCCGGGCTCGGCGTGGTAGGCGATGACCAGCTGGCCGGGCGCGCTGGTGACGGCCAGCGTCTCGTAGTCGAGCGTGAGCTGGCCGACCATCGGGTGCCGGAACCGCTTCGTCCCGGAGACCTTCGCGCGGACGTCGTGGCGGGCCCAGAGCCGGCGGAACACGTCGCTCTTCAGTGACAGCTCGCCGACCAGCTCGGTGAGTCGCGGGTCGTCGAGGTCGGCGCCCGCCGCGGCGCGCAGGCTGGCGGCGGTGTCGACGGCGACCGCGTCCCAGTCGGGGTAGATGTCGCGGGCGGCGGGGTCGAGGAAGAACGCCCGGACCTGGTTGACGCCGGCCTGCAGGCAGGAGTTGAGCGCGGTGGCCAGCGGGTTGGCCGCCAGCACGTCGAGGTAGCGGCCGACGACCAGTGCCGGCGTGAACGTCCAGCTCTGGATCAGCCGCTCCGCGCCCGGGCTCACGCGCTCCGGCCGGGGCTGCGGGCGACGGCGGCGGCTCACCGGCCGGGCCAGCTCGCGCACGTGGGCCACGGCGTCGTCGTCGAGCCCGAGCACCCCGGCCAGGGCCTCGATGACCTGCTCGGACGGGTGCTTGTCGCGGCCCTGCTCGAGGCGGACGTAGTAGTCGGCGCTGACCCCGGCCAGCATCGCGACCTCTTCGCGGCGCAGTCCCGGCACCCGCCGGCGGCCGAACCCGTCGGGCAGCCCGACGTCGGCCGGCTGAGCCAGCTCGCGCCGCGCCCGCAGGTACTCGCCGAGCCGGTTGTCGCCGTCCGCCATGGTCCCGAGCCTAGGCGCTGCGCCGCCGGCCGTGGGTGGCCGTGCGACTCCCAGGGTCTGTTCTCCTGGTCGTCGGGGGAGCTGGTTGGGTTCCGCTTCCGGCCGCAGCCTGGGTGCATGACAACTTCCACCGAAGGACCCCTGACCGGCCGCGTCGCGGTCGTCACCGGAGCCACGAGCGGGATCGGCGGCGCCACGGCCCGCAGGCTGGCCGCCGACGGTGCCGCCGTCGCCGTGGTGGGCCGCCGCGAGGACCGGCTCAAGGCCCTCGCCACCGAGATCGGCGCCTTCGCGGTGCCGGTCGACATCACCGACCAGGACGCCGTCGCCGCCGCGGCCGGGATCGTCCGCGCCGAGCTGGGCCGCGTCGACCTCGTCGTCGCCAACGCAGGCGTCATGCTGGCCGCGCCGTTCGAGTCGGCCGACACCCGCGAGTGGGACCAGATGATCGGCACGAACATCACGGGGCTGCTGCACACCGGCCGCGCGTTCGCCGCCGACCTCATCGCCGCCGCAGCCGACGGTGGCGCGGCCGACCTGGTGCACGTCGGCTCCGTCGGCGGTCATCTGGTGTTCCCGCAGTACGCCGTCTACGGCGCCACCAAGGCGGCCGTGGCGCAGCTGACCCGGAACCTGCGGGCCGAGCTCGGCCCGCGCAAGGTCCGGGTCAAGAACGTCGAGCCCGGCTTCGTCGGCACCGAGCTCGGTGACGGCATGCAGCACGACGGCAACCGCGAGCGGCTGGTGCAGTGGCGCGAGTCGATGGAGATCCTGGTGTCCGAGGACATCGCCGACGTGATCGCCTACGCCGTCGCCGCTCCGCCGCGGGTCAACCTGGCCGAGCTGGTCGTCGTCCCCGTCGAGCAGGGCTGAGCGCTGCGAACGCGTCAGGACGTTCGGCTGGACGCCAGGCCTGCGATCGAATCGGCGGCCTGGCGCAACCGCGCGACCACCGTCTCCTCGGTCTCGTCGTGGACGCGGGCCACTGGGACGGCGCAGCTGAGCGCATCGTGCGGCGGCTCGGCCGTTCGCAACGCCACCGCGAAGCCCTTGATCCCCTCGCTGTTCTCCTCGTTGTCGACGGCGTATCCCCGCTCCCGCGTCAACGCCAGATCCGCCCGCAACTCCGCGAGATCGGTCTTCGTGTGCGGCGTCAGGCGAGTGAGCGGCTGGGAGAGATGCTCCCGCAGCCGGTCGTCGGGCAGCTCGGCGAGGATCGACTTGCCCAGCGCCGTCGTGAAGGCGGGCAGGTGCCGGCCGATGGCGGAGAACAGCCGCAGCGGGTGGACCGACTCGCGCTTGTCGAGGTAGACGATCGACGTGCCGTCGAGCCGGCCGAGGTGCACGGTCTCGCCGGTCTCGGCGGCCAGCTGGTCCAGCGCCGACGCCGCCAGTGCCACCAGGGTGTCGGACTCGACGTACGAGCGGCCGACCAAAAGCGCGTGCAGGCCGATGCGGAATCGCCCACTGGCCTCGTCGGACTCGATCCAGCCGCGGCCGGTCAGGGTCCAGAGCAGTGCGTGCAGCGTGCTCTTCGGAATGTCGAGCGTGCTCGACAGTTCCGCGAGCGTCTGCGGCCGTTCGCTGCGGGCCAGCAGTTCGACGACGTCCAGTGCGCGGTCCACCGAGCGCACGACCTTGGAACCGGGCACGGCACCCCCTCTCCCCGTCGGTTCGGACTCGTCGTGTCGTGGCGAAAGTTCGATCTTCGCAGATTTTCGCTGCCAAAGCGAACTTTTGTTCGTATCTGGGAATACCGGACACGACCCGGGCGCGATGACGTCGTGGACCGAGACGTTCGAGCGGCTCACGACACGTACAGCAGCACGATCGGCCGGCCGGCGGTCTTCCGCGCCTCGCTGGTCGACGCCGCCGCGACGTGCCCGCCGCCGTCGGCTACCGCCTCGAGCGCGTCGTCGGCCGGGCCTTCCGGCCGGCGACGGGGGACGACGCCGGCCCGCCTCCGCGGGCGCCCGGCGACCCTCCGGGTGATCTTCGCTCGTTCGGCCACGGCGGGGCGGTGAGATGTGGGACCATCGATCGCGATGAACATGAGTCTCACTAGCAACAAATTCGGTCAAACCGACCTGGCCGACCCCGGCCGGCCCACGGCCGAGGACATTACTGCGTCGGTGGGCGACGTGTACCGCGAACTGGCGAGCCGCGACGATCTTCGTCCCGGACTCGAGGTCGACGGCCTCTTCGACCGCCTGGTCCGGCTCGTTCTCACCGCTCCCGCCGAGACGGTGCCGGCGGTCCTCGACGACATCGAGATGCGGCACCTCGCCCCGCGGCTGCGCGCCCTGTGCGCCCGCGGCGAGGGCGAGCTCGAGCACGCCTGGGCGAACCGGATCGTCGCCGCCCGCTCGGCACGCGACGAACTGCTGAGGTTCCCGTACGCCGGCAACTACCGGCGGCTCAGCCGCATGGAGGTCGGCATGCTGGCGTCGGCGTTGCCGCCGAGGGTGCGGTCGCTGGCGTTCGTCGGCTCCGGCCCGCTGCCGCTGAGCTCGCTGTACCTCGCCGCCGAGCTCGAGGTCCACGTGGACAACTTCGACCGCGACCCGGTGGCGCTCGCGGCCGGCGCCCGGGTGGCGGCGGCGCTCGGCCACGACGCACTCTGCTTCCGCGAGGCCGACGTGCTGGACGCGGACCTGTCCGGCTACGACGTGGTCGTGCTGGCCGCGCTGGTCGGCGACACCCCCGAGGCGAAGCGGCGGATCCTCGGCCGGCTCGCGCGGACCATGCGGCCGGGCGCGATCCTGCTCGCCCGCAGCGCCCGCGGCCTGCGCACGCTGCTCTACCCGCCGATCGACCGGACCGCGCTCGACGGGTTCGAGCTCCTGACGGAGGTGCACCCGGTGAACGACGTCATCAACTCGGCGATCCTGGCCCGGGCAGGGGGCTGACGTGGCGACGCTACTCATGGTCGAGAGCTGGGTGCAGTCGACGGGGCTCGCGCTGCCGCCGCTGTTGCGTGAGCTGGGGCACGACTACATCCTGTTCACCAGGGATCCGGCGCTCTACCCGGACGTGGACGGCGAGCGGCACCCCGTCGTGCGCGACGCCGACGAGGTGGTCGTCGTCGACACCAACGACCGCGCGGCCATGACCGGCGCCGTCATCGGGATCGTCTGCCGGCGGCGCATCGACGGCGTGCTCACGACCTGCGACTATTACCTCGACGCGGTCGCAGAGCTGGCGAGGATGCTGGGGTTGGCCGGCGCGTCGCCGGACATCGTGCGCCGCGCGGTGCGCAAGGACGCGGTGCGGACGGTGCTGAAGCGGGCCGGGCTGCCCGGCCCGCGCTTCGCCGTCGCCGCCACCTGGGACGACGCGCAGGCCGGCGCGGCCGAGATCGGGTTCCCGCTGGTCGCGAAGCCGGTCGACCTCAACTCCGGCACGTCGGTGCAGCTGGTCACCGACGAGGCGGGGCTGAAGGACGCCTTCTACGAGGTCACCAGCGTCGAGCGGAACACCCGCGACCAGCCACTGGCGCGCCGGCTGCTGCTCGAGGAGGTCCTCACCGGGCCCGAGCTCAGCGTCGAGGCGGTCACCGTCGCCGGCGAGACGACGGTCCTCGGCATCACCGGCAAGAGCGTGACGCCCTCGTTCGTCGAGGCGGGGCACGTCTTCCCCGCACCGCTGCCCTCGCCCGTCGTCCGCGAGGTCGAGGCGCACGTCCGGGCCGCGCTGACGGCGATCGGCTACTCGCACGGGCTGAGCCACACGGAGCTGAAGCTGACGCCGTCGGGACCCCGGATCGTCGAGATCAACCCGCGGCAGGCCGGCGGCTACGTGTTCGACCTGGTCCACCGGGTGACCGGCGTGCACCCGCTGGAGCTGCTCGTCGCTCTCGCCTTGGGTCGCGGTCCGGGCGCCGACGTGACGACGACGGGGACGGCCGCGGTCGCGTTCGTGCTGTCCCCGGTCGACGGTGTTGTCACCGCCGTCGAGGGGTGCGAGACGCTGGACGCGAACCCGGCCGTCGAGCGCTGGCAGCTCGACGTGCCGGGAGCCGTGCGCCGTCCGCGCGACAACAACGACCGCGCCGGCCACGTCCTCGCCGTCGACCCGTCGGGCGACCGGGCGGGCGAGCTCGCCGCGGTCGCCGTCGCCTCCCTGCGGCTGCGCCTGGCCGACGGATCCGTGGTGACGCCGGCCCCCGTGGGCTGATCTGCGGCGGATCAACCCGCGAGAAGGTGTCGGATCGGGGCCACGCTGTTCGTAGCAGGGGTGAGCGGCGCCTACAGGGGCGTCCACCGTCCTGAGGAGAGCATCATGACCGCGACCTACACCTTCGACGTCTTCTCGAGCCTCGACGGCTTCGGCACCGCCGGCGGTGACTGGACCGGCTATTGGGGCAAGCAGGGGCCGGAGCTGCTCGGCCACCGCCTCGCCGTGTACGGCGACGAGCAGCGGATGGTCTTCGGCGCGACCACGTACCGGGCGTTCGCGCGGATGCTGGCCGAGAGCACCGAGGAGTCCGAGGTCCGCGATCCCTGGGTCACGCGGATGCGGAACCTCCCGACGACCGTGGTGTCGAACACCCTGCGGGGGCCGCTCGACTGGCCCGACGCCCAGGTCGCGAGCGGCGATGCCGTCGACGTCGTCGCCCGGCTCAAGGAGGAGTCGGGCGTGCCGTTGCGTTCGCACGGCAGCCTGTCGCTGAACCGGACGCTGATGGCCGCCGGCCTGGTCGACCGCGTCCAGGTGACGCTCTTCCCGGTGATCACGGGCCGGACCGGGACGGAGCCGGTCTTCGGCGGCGCGGCCGACTTCGACCTCGAGCTGATCGAGAGCCGGACCCTCGACGGCCACATCCAGGAGCTGGTCTACCGGCCCACCCTGCACGGCTGAGCCGGCCACGGCCTGACGAGTGGACCTGTGTTGCGGCCTCATGGACGGTTCCTGCCATCGAGGTTGCGGCAGGTCGGCGTCGCGTGGGACTTTCACCCGCTATGGCGGGGAGAAGTCCCTCCCGACGGACGCGGTCCGGGCCGCCGACGGTCAGGTGGCGGGGGACAGGGGGAGCCGCACGCTGAACGTCGTCCCTGAGGGGCTCGTCGTGTAGTCGATGGTGCCGCGGTGCCGCTTCTCGACGATGCGCTTGGCGTTGTCCAGACCCAGCCCGCTGCCCTCGCCCATGGGCTTGGTGGTGACGAACGCCTCGAACAGCCGGCCCTTGACCTCGTCGGGGACGCCGTGGCCGGTGTCGGTGACGTCGACGACGGCGTACTCGCCGTCGCGGTGGGTGCGAAGGGTCAGCGTGCCGTGGCCCTTCATGGCGTCGACGGCGTTGTCGATGAGGTTGGTCCACACCTGGTTGAGCTCGGCGGCGAAGGCGGGCACCGGCGGCAGCGAGGTGTCGTAGTCGCGCTTCACCTCGATCTCGCCGAGCTTGTGGCCCAGCATGACGAGGGTGCTGTCGATGCCCGGGTGCAGGTCGACCTCTTGATGGGCGGCCTGGTCGAGGTGGGTGTACTGCTTGATCGAGGCGACCAGCGTGGAGATGCGGTTCGACGCGTCCTCGATCTCGTCCATGAGCGCCTCGGTCTCGAGCGTGTAGCCGAGCCAGGCCAGCGCGGACGGCAGGTTCTCGCCGGTCTCGGCGGCGACGTCGTCGAAGAAGGTGGTGTCGAGGCCGGACGCGACGAAGACCGGGGCGACGTCGACGGCGTGGTCGAAGCCGAGGCCCTCGAGATGGTCGATCAGCTCGTCCTCGAGGTCGCTCTCCTGCAGCGGGCTGAGCGGGTCGCGCTTCTTCGCGGCGATCTCGACGGCGCGCTCCTGGATGCCGATGAGCCGGGCGATCATCGCAGGGTCGAGCGTGCCCGACGCGATCATGCCGAGCTTGCGCCGCATGTGCCCCACCCGGTCGCGCAGCTGCCCTGCCGCCCGGACGGTGGCGGCGGCGGGGTTGTTCAGCTCGTGCGCGAGGTTCGCCGACAGCGTGCCCAGCTGGGCCAGGTGCTCGCGCTGGCGCACCGTCGCCTCGGTGGTGCGGATGCCGAGGTAGAGCCCGTCGAACAGGTGCACCGCCATGGGGAACCACTTGCGCACGAACGCCGCGAAGGCGTCGGCGGGGAAGCGGAGGAACCGGCAGTCGGTGACGGCGTGCAGCGACGTCGGGTAGGCCGCCGCCTCGGCCGACGTGGCGAAGGCGCGGACGGCGCCGGCGTAGGCGCCGCGGTAGTCGGTCTCGTTGACGATGACCTCTTCACCGTCGGCGTGGCGGACCAGCCGCAGGGTCCCGTCGAGCAGCACCCAGAGCGCGACGGACGGCTCGCCGGCGCGGTAGATGGTGCTGCCCGCGGGGTACGCGCGCACCTCGCAGGCGGCGGCGACCTCGTCGAGCTGCTCCGAGGACATGCCTTCGAAGAGGAACAGCGTGCGCAGTTCCTCGACGTCGATGGGCGTACCGGTGGTCACGTCGCCTCCAGGTAGCGGTGCACCAGCGTGACGGCCATGGCGCCCTCGCCGACGGCGGACGCCACGCGCTTCACGGACTCCGCGCGCACGTCGCCGGCGACGAACACGCCCGGGACGCTGGACTCGAGGTGGTACGGGGTGCGGGTCAGCGGCCACTCGCGCGGCGGACGGCCGTCGGCGTCGAGCAGGGCGGGACCCGTCAAGAGGAAACCGCGTTCGTTGCGCGCGAATTCCGGGCCGAGCCACGACGTCGGCGGCTCGGCGCCGATGAACACGAACAGCCGGGTGGCGTTCAGGGTCTCGGTGCCGCCGCTCACGGTGTCGGTGACCACGATGCGCTCGAGCCGGCCGTCGCCCTGGGCGGCGGTGACCTCGGTGCAGGTGCGCACCTCGATGCGGGAGTCGGCCTCGATGCGCTCGACCAGGTACTCCGACATCCGCAGCCGCAGGTCGGGGCCGCGCACCAGCATGACGACGCGGTTGGCGTACTGGGCGAAGTGCAGCGCGGCCTGGCCGGCGGAGTTGGCCGCGCCGACGACGAAGACGTCCTCGCCCTTGCAGCCGGCCGCCTCGTGCGCGGACGCGCCGTAGTAGATGCCGCGTCCGGCGTAGTCGTCGGCGCCCTTGGCCGGCAGTTGCGACCACCAGACGCCGGTGGCGATGACGACGGCGTGCGCGGTGACCTCGTGGCCGTCGTCGAAGCGGACGACCCTGCCCTCGCCCTGGGCGACGACGTCGACGGCGGCGGCCGCGGTGAGCATCTCGACGTCGAAGCGGACCGCCTGGTCGCGGGCGCGCTGGGCCAGCTCGGCGCCGGACACGCCCTGCGGGAAGCCCAGGTAGTTCTCGATGAGACTGCTCCGCGCGGCCTGGCCGCCGACGCCGGCGCGGTCGACCAGCAGCGTGCGCAGGCCCTCGCTGGCGCCGTAGACCGCGGCGCCGAGGCCGGCCGGCCCGCTGCCGATGACCACGAGGTCGTAGAGCGGGCTGCCGGCGGTGGTGGCCAGGCCCAGCCGCTCGGCCACCTCGCGCAGCGGCGGCGAGGTGAGCACGACGCCGTCGGGCATGATGACCGCCGGCAGGGACTCGTCCGGGATGGCCGCCGTGTCCTGCAGCGCCGAGCCCTCGGGGCCGCGCAGGTGCCGGTACGGGACCTGGTTGCTGGTCAGGAACTCCTTGAGGTCCTGGGTCTCGGACGCCCACTGGTGACCCAGCAGCGTGACGCCCTCGAAGCCCGGCCGGCTGTCGCGCGCCCAGTTCTCGAGCAGTTCGTCGAGCACCGGGTAGAGGTGCTCCTCGGGCGGATCCCACGGCTTGACCAGGTAGTGGTCGAGGTCGATGTCGTTGACGGCGCGGATGGCGGCCTGGGTGTCGGCGTACGCCGTCAGCAGCACCCGCTTGGCCTGCGGCACGACGTCCATGGCCTGTTCGAGGAAGTCGATGCCGTTCATGCCGGGCATGCGGTAGTCGGCCAGGATCAGCGCCGTGGCCTCGCCGCGCAGCGTCAGCTCGCGCAGCACCTCGAGCGCGCCGGCCCCGGTCTCGGAGCGCACCACGCGGTGGTCCGACCCGTAGCGGCGGCGCAGGTCGCGGGCGATGGCCCGGCTCACCGCCGGGTCGTCCTCGACGGTCAGCAGCACAGGTCCCTGTCGTGGCACGTGCCCTCCATGAAGCGCCGAACGGTCGGTGCCCCAAGGGTACGGCGTCAGAGACCCTGTGCCGCTTCCGTCTCGTTACAACCGGAGCAGGTGGGAACCGAACCAGTACCATCCTGAGCTGCCGTACTGCAGCGTTCCGGGGAGGGAGACCGTTCCACCTGTGTCGTTCTGCAACGTCGAGTGCCGGGCGTAGACCCAGTCATACGACGGGGTGATGTGGTACTCGATGCAGTCCTTCCAGTAGTACCTGCCCTTGCGCAGGTCGTACTCGCGGGTGGCGCCGCCGATCTGGGTCCACCGGTAGCGGCCGGCGGCGAGATCGATCTTCCGCGTCGTGCAGGCCCGGGCGCCGTTGGGCGCGGGGAACCTCAGGTAGATCCGCCGCTGGTTGACGGCGACGCCGCCGGCTCGGGCTTCGGCGGTGGCCGGCGCGCCGACGGAGGCCGGGCTCTTCGCCGGACTCGGCTGCGGGCCGGCCTGGGCCGGCGCTGTGCCGAGGAGCGAGAGCCCGAGGACGCCGGCCACCAGGCTGAGCGCGAACGATCGGACGGACGGGCGCATCAGGCATTTCCTTCCCTTTGGAGTGCTGCTGCTCGAGACCGTAGGAGAGGCGCCTTTCACCTTGGTGTCAGTACTGCTTCACCCGACGTCAGGGGACGCGAGCCCCCAGCCAGGCGAGGACGTCGTCGGCGACGACCCGCCAGCCGCTGTCGATGCAGAGGCTGTGGCCGCGGTCGGGGTACTGCCGCAGCTCGGTGACGGCCGGGGACTTCCGGTACAGCCGCGCGGTGGTGCGGACGATCGCCGGCGCGACGGTGTGGTCCTCGCCGCCGAGCGTCAGCAGCAGCGGCCCGCGGGTGGCGTTGCGGACGTCGACCTTCGCCGGCGACGATCGGCTGACGTTGGCGAACGCGGCCTCGAACAGCGGACGGCCGGGCGACGGGATCGCCCAGCGCTCGTACAGCTCGTCGGACTCCTGCTCGGTGAGCGCGTTGCCGAAGCCGTACCGGAACTGCGCGCGGGTCAGGGCGACGGCGCCCTTGCGGTGGGCCGGGTTGCGCAGCGCGATCGAGGCCACCCGCAGCGACGACGGCGGCAGGTACATGACGCCCTTGATCGGCGCCGGGTCGACGGCGACCGCCGCGGCGCCGAGGTTCTCGCCGAGCAGCCGCTGCACGATCAGGCCGCCGAACGAGTGACCGACGAGGATCGGCGGCCGGTCCAGCTCGCGGATCAGGCCGGCGTAGTGGCCGACGACGGCGTCGATGCCGAACCCGGCGACCCGGCCGGGGTCGGCGCGGGTCTCCTCGGGCGTCGGCGAATCGCCCGGCCAGCCGGGGGCCCGCGGGTCGTAGCCGGCCTCGCGGAACAGCTCGACCCACGGGTCCCACGAGTCGGCGTGCAGCCACAGGCCGTGGACGAAGACGACGGGACGTCGATCGGTGGTCACGGGGTCCTCCTCGGGATGGTGGCGATACGCCGATCATCTGCCCGGATCGTCGTCCTGGGACCGAGTCACACGCATGGTGTTCGCGGCGGCGAGCTCGCGGGTGATGGCCGCGCGCAGCGACTCGAGGTCGTACGCGCCGTGGTGGCGCTGTCCGTTGACGAAGAACGTGGGCGTGCCGGCGACACCGCTCTGCTCCGCGCTCTCGACGTCGCGGGTGACGCGCAGCGCGAAGTGCCGCGACGAGAGGTCGCGCGCGAACCGGTCGGCATCGAGGCCCAGGTCGGTGGCATAGCCCAGCAGGTCCTCGTGGGTGAGCGCGTCCTGGCGGGTGAGCAGCAGGTCGTGCAGCTCCCAGAACCGGCCCTGCTTGCCGGCGGCCTCGGCGGCCTCGGCGGCGAGCTGGGCGTGCTCGTGCACGTCGGTGAGCGGCAGGTGCCGGAACACGAACGTGAGGTCGTCACCGAAGGCCTGTGTCAGCTCGCGCAGCACCGGCTCGGCCCGGCCGCAGTAGGGACACTCGAAGTCGCCGTACTCGACGAGGGTGACCTTGCCGTCGACGGGGCCGCGGATGTGGTCGACCTCGGGGTCGACAGGGTCGGCGAGGTCGACGATCGGTGCGGCCAGCCCTGCCTGCCCGGCTGCCCGCGCCCGCTGCGGCAGCCGGCCGATGACCCGGAACACCAGCAGCGAGAGCAGCGTGGCGATCAGCGACGCCGCCAGGATGCCGAGCTTGGCGTCGTCGAGCTCGCGCCCGTCGAACGCGATGCCGGCGATGAGCAGCGAGACGGTGAACCCGACGCCGCCGATGGTCCCGGCGCCGATGAGCTGCGGCCAAGGCACCGTCAGCGGGAACCCGAACCGGCTCACCAGCCAGGTCATACCGACGATGCCGACCGGCTTGCCGACCACCAGCCCGAGCACGATGCCGAGCGTGATCGGCGACGTCGCCGCCTCGCGCAGCACGTCGCCGTTGATGACCATGCCGGCGTTGGCCAGCGCGAACACCGGGACGATGAGGTAGTTGGTCCACGGATGGAACAGGTGCTGCAGCCGCTCGTTCGGCGAGATCGCGGTCGCGAGCGTCCGGCTGGCGGTCCGCGCGTACTCCGGCACCGGCTGCTCGCGGAACAGCCGCCACACCGCGCCGACCCGCTCCAGGTCCTCGCGCGACGGCGGGAAGGCCGACGCGATCAGGCCCAGCGCGATGCCGGCCAGCGTCGCGTGCACCCCGGAGACGAGCGTGGCCAGCCAGATGCCGGTGCCGACCAGGAAGTACGGCACGCCGTGGCGGACGCCGGCGTGCTTGAGCACCAGCACGACACCGAACAGGGCGACGGCGACGGCGAGCGCGGCCAGCGACACGTCGTCGGAGTAGGCGATCGCGATGATGGTCAGCGCCATGACGTCGTCGACGATCACCGCCGTCAGCACGAACGTCCGGGTCCGCGGCGTCGCGCGTTCGCCGGCCAGCGCCAGCACGCCCAGCGCGAACGCGGTGTCGGTGCCCATGGCGATGGCCCAGCCGTGGACGGCCGAGTCGCCGGCGTTGACGGCCAGGTAGAGCAGCGCCGGTACGGCCATGCCGCCGAGCGCCGCCAGCACCGGCGTGGCGACCCGCCGGCGTTCACGCAGCTCACCCATGTCGAACTCGCGCCGGACCTCGAGCCCGACCACGAAGAAGAACAGCGCCATCAGCCCGTCGTTGGCCCAGTGCCGCAGGTCGAGCGACAGCTCCGCGCCGCCCAGCCGGAGCGCGAACTCGGTGTGCCAGAACTCCTCATAGGTGTCCGACCACGGCGAGTTCGCCCAGGCCAGCGCCACGACGGTGGCGGCCAGCAGCACCACCGCGCCGGAGCTCTGCGTCGCGATGAACTCGCGGATCGGCGACGCCAGGCGGCGCGACCGTGGCGTCTGCCCGGTGGCCATGCCGCGATCCTAGGTGCGCTACGGGTCTCGCACGTTTCGGATCAGGTGAGCCGGCTCAGCTTCTGCTTCGCCTCGCGCCGACGGCGGCGAGCCGCCTCGGAGGCCTTGCGGGCGGCCTCGACGTCGTCCTCGGCGGACTCGACGTCGTCGCGGGCCTGCTCCAGCTCCCGCCGCGCCGCGGCCAGCTCCTCGGTGAGCCGTTCCGCCGTGGCCTGGGCCTCCTCGAGCCGGCGGCGCTGTTCGTCGAGGGCGGCCTCGGCGTCGTCGACCTGCTCCTCGGCGTCGTCGACGGCGGTCTCGGCCTGCTCGAGATCGCGCTGGGCGGCCGCCACCTCGTCGCCGTCGACGGCCTGCTCGGCGGCCTCGTCGTCGCTCTCGGCCTCGTCGGCGTCGGTGGCCTCCTCCTCGGCGGGCGAGTCGCCCTTCGACCGGGAGCGGCGGGTGGTCTCGAGCCGCTGGCCGCGGGCGACCCGGGCCTCGGAGAGCGAGATGACCTCGGCCGGCTCGCCGTCGTCGTCGACGGCGCCGAAGCCGACGTGCTGCAGCCCGTGCGACAGGCGCGCGGCCAGCAGCTGCTCGGCGGCGCGGGGGTCGGCGATGGCGGCCTCGAGCGACCCGGCGATCGTCTCGATGAGGTCGGGGCTCGCCTTCTGCCCGGCGTCCTTGGCGATCTTCCGGGCCGCCTTGAGCAGGGTGTCGACCTGCTTCTTCCGCTCACCGGTCAGCTCGCGCAGCGCGGCGCCGTCCATGCCGGACATCGCCTCGCGCATGCGCTCACCGAGCTCGGCCAGCTCGGCGACCTCGTCGGCGTGCCGGCGGGCCAGGCGGTTGGTCAGCCAGGCGGCCAGCGTGGGCTTGCGCAGCGCCTTGATGCGCGCGGCGACGTCGGCCGCGCCCTCGCTCTTGACCTTCTTCGCCAGCGCGTTGCGGGCTTCGACGAACTCCTCGGGCGGGAGCGCGTACAGCTCGTCCGCCGCGTCGTCGAGGTTCATGGGTCCAGCTTCCCATCGGCGGCGCGGAAAGGGGACCACCCGCGCCGCCGGCCGGCCCGGCTACTGCAGGTAGCCCTCGACCTCGCCGACGGGGCGAGCGGCGGCCTCGTCGGGGTTCTGCCCGGCCTCGACCCGGGCCCGGCGCTGGCGCAGCAGGTCCCAGCACTGGTCGAGCTGCTCCTCGACCTGGCGGAGCCGGGAGTGCTCCTCGTCGGTGGAGATGTCGCCGGCCTGCAGCCGCTGCCGCAGGTCGTGCTCGTCTTCGACCAGCGCGCTGATCCGGGCCCTGATGTCGTCGTCCTGCATGACTGCTCCCACGCCGTCGGTCCGTGCGGTGTCCCACCGAGCATAGGCTCTGGTGGCGCACCGCCGGCTCAGCTAGCGTCGATCATGCAGGCAGGCGCGGAGACTCGGGGGGTCCGTCATGGTCGTCATCGGCACGTGGAATCTGGAGAACCTGTTCCGGCCCGGCGACGAGGACGGCCGGCCGCCGGACCAGGCCACGTACGAGGTCAAGCTCGACGCGCTGGCCGGCACCGTCGACCGCATGGCGCCCGACGTGCTCGGCCTGCAGGAGATCGGCGAGTCCGTCGCGCTGGACGACCTCGTCGCGCGGCTCGCGGGCGACTGGTCCGCGCATGTGTCGGCGAACCCGGACCCGCGCGGCATCCGGGTCGCCGTGATCTCGAGGCTGCCCGTCGAGGAGACCGAGGACCTGGTCGCCTACGCCGACGGCGTCGGCCCGGTCCGCGCGTCGGACGGCGGCGCGCTGTCGACGGAGATGGGCCGCGGCGCGCTGCGGGCCCGCGTGCGCACGCCCGGCGGCGACCTCGTCGACGTCGTCACCTGCCATCTCAAGTCGAAGCTGCTGAGCTACCCGGGCGGCCGGTTCAACCCGCGCGACGAGGGCGAGCGGGCCCGCTACGGCGCCTTCGCGCTGTACCGCCGGTCAGCCGAGGCGGCCACCGTCCGCGCATGGGCGAACTCCCTGCTCGGCGGCGACGGGCAGCGGCGGTCGCTGGTCGTCTGCGGCGACCTCAACGACGAGCCCGCCGCCGCGACGACGCAGATCCTGCTCGGCCCCGGCGGCTCGGAGATCGGGACGGCCGGCGAGAAGACCCCGGACAAGGGCGACGCCTGGCGGCTCTGGAACACCGCGCCGCTGATCCCCGAGCCGCGCCGCTACAGCCGCGTCTACCGCGGCCGCGGCGAGCTGATCGACCACGTCCTCGTCTCGCACGAGCTGCTGCAGCGGCTCGAGAAGGTCGACAGCCTGGTCGACCGCGGCCTCCCGTCGGTCACCGACGACCCGCAGGCCCGGGCCGCGGCCACCGACTCCGACCACGCCCCAGTGGTGGCGACCTTCAGCGACTGACGACGAGGACCGTCGGCGCGTCGCTCCCCATGATCATCCAGGATCGACCACACCCTGCGGGTCGATCCTGGATGATCATGAAGGAGCGCTGACCGAGAGGTTCTCGAAGACCGCCAGGCCGAGCCGGTCCTGGACGTGCGCGCACGACAGCACGCCGACGTCCTGGACGGCAGCGGCGGACGGCAGGTCGGCCGAGCCGATCGACGACCACTGCGCGCCGTCCAGGCTGTAGGAGCCGTGGAACCGCTGGCCCTCGCGGACCAGCCGCAGGTGGACGGGGTACGGCGACGGCGTCACCACCGCCCGCAGCACCGACTCCACCGTCCCGCTGCCGTCGGCGTCCCAGAGCAGCAGCAGGCCGTTCTCCGGCTTGACCACCAGCGCCACGTAGCCGGTGGACGTGCCGGCCGCGCGCAGGTCGTTGCGGATCACCAGGCCGGCGCGCGCGTTGGGGTCGGTGGCCTCCTGGGACACGACGGTGACCGTCGCCGTCGTGGCGGGTCCGGCGGCGCCGTCGTGGAAGATCGCGCCGTACTGGTCGATGCCGGTCCACAGGTCCGCGCCGTTGGCCAGGATCGCCAGCCGCGAGCCGCGCTGCCCGAAGTGCGCCCGCGTCGACGCCGCCGTCCGCAGCGGCGCCTGCACGGGTTCGACGACGGCGACCGCGTGCGTCGCTGTGTGGCCGGCGGCGCCGGCATACGTGACGGCGGCCTCCAGGGTGGCCTGGGCGACGGGCTCGGCCGGTGCTGTTGCCGTCACCCGCCAGGTCGCCGCGAACTCCGCGCCCGGCTCGACGGCATCGGCCTCCACGGGGGTCGACGGCGTCACCGTCCAGCCGGCGGGGGCGGTCAGTGCGAGCCGCACCGCTGACACCGTCGTCAGCTCCTCGTTGGTGAACGTGACGGTGACGTCGTCGGCGGTGCCCGGGCGCAGCTCGTCCGGCGCGTCGAACGCGAGCACGCCGGCGTTGGGCGGCCAGCTGAGCACCATCTGCTCCGCGCGCAGCCGCTGCCGCAGCGTCGGGTAGGGAACGTCCTGCACGGCGATGCCACCGGCCAGCGCGAGGTCGGCCGCGACCGCCGCCGCGTGCCCCGTCGCCATGAACACCGGCTCCATGCGTGCCGACCCGAATGCGATGTGCGACGCCGAGATCGCGCAGGTCACCAGCAGGTTCGTGCACTCGCCGCGGGGCGGGACGATGGCGCGGTAGGAGATCCCATACGGCCCGGCCGGCGGCACCTGCACGTCGCCCTCGTTGCGGGCGAAGCCGCCCACGACCACGCGGGCGCAGTTGTGCGAGTCCATCGTGTACGACGCCAGCGCGATCGGGTCCGGGGCGGCCACCGTCCACCGGCAGTCGTGCTCGGTGATGACGTAGTCGCCGAGCATGCGGCGGGCCTCGCGGATGTACAGCTCGTGCGACCAGCCGCCGGTCGCGGTGAACTCGTCGTTCGTCAGGCCCCAGCCGTTGACCTCGGCCCGGATCGCCTCGGGCACTCGCGGGTCGTTGGCCAGGAACCAGAGCAGCCCCTGCTGGTAGGTCACGTGGTCCTGGAAGATCGCCTCGCGGGTGGCGTGGTCGCCGTCGGGCCAGGCGTAGTTGCGTCCGATGTTGTCCGTGCTCACGGCGCCGTTGTTGTTCATGTCGGTCTTGCCGTTCGGCATCGGCGTGTTCAGCCGCATCGCGTCCCAGACGCCCGCCTGCAGGTAGCGCAGGAGGAGCTCGTACCTGCTCGGGTCATAGGACGGCGGCCGCGGGAACGGGCGCCGGTCGGCCGCGCGGGTCAGGCAGATGCGG
The DNA here is from genome assembly GCF_004348545.1 of Jiangella ureilytica. Lineage (GTDB taxonomy): Bacteria > Actinomycetota > Actinomycetes > Jiangellales > Jiangellaceae > Jiangella > Jiangella ureilytica. Next base: position 30,233 of record NZ_SMKL01000017.1, read on the forward strand.
AAGTTGAACGCCTGGATGCGGTCGTCGCCCTGGCCGGTCGTGCCGGGGTCGTCGGCCGAGACGCCCGCGAGCAGGCCGCTGGACGGGTCGCCGGGTGTGACGTACGGGTCGATCTGGCGCTGGAACTGGTGGCCGGTGCGGAACTGCACGCCGTTGAGCGTCTCGCCGTAGGTCGCGTTCGACTCGCGGCCGACGGTGTAGCTCACGCCCGCCGCCGCCATCAGGTCGCCCTCGTAGCTCGCGTCGATGAACGCGCCGGCGACGAAGACCTTGCCGTTCTCGGTGCGCAGCGAGTGGATCCGGTCCCCGACCATGCGGACGTCCTCGAGCCGGTGGTCGCGGTAGACGTCGATGCCCTCGTCCTCGACCCACGCGTCGAAGGTCTGCTCGGCGACGTGCGGCTCGAACGTGAACGACTCCGGGCGGCCGTAGTGCGCGCCGAGGCGCCGGTAGAACTCGCGGCTCAGCCCGCCGATCGACTCGATCCGCCCGGTGTCGGTCGCCCCCAGCCCGGCCGAGCTGAGTCCGCCCAGGTGCCGCCCGAACACCACGAGGGCCACGCTGCGGCCGGCCTGCGCGGCCCGCACCGCCGCCGTCACCCCGGCCGACGTGCCGCCGTACACGCACACGTCGGTCCGCACGACGCCCGGGTCGCGGGGGACCGGGTACCAGTAGCGCAGGCCGGGGTTCTCATCAGGGCCGACGACGGCGTCGGCTGCGGCCGCGGTGGGAGTGGAGGCACCGGTCGCGAGCCAGAGGGCGCCGGCGCCGGCTCCGGCGAGAACGGTCCGGCGGGTCGGTTCGGGAGCGGACATGTGCATCACCCTCCGGGCTGGAAAGCGTTTGCCCGGATCGTAACGATCATCCCGGTCGAACGGAACCCCACGTCCCGCCTCACCTCCACGCCGATCGTGAAGCACCTGCGGAGGTGCGCGTGCCGACATGTCCGGTCTGTCCCGCGGTTGCTCCACGATCGACGCGGGTGGGCGCCCGGTGGGAGCACGACGGCCCCGTCTACGCCGTCGAGCTCACTCCGACGCCGTAGCCGGAGCGGCGGAGGCGACGGCGTCGACCAGCGCGTCGAGGGCCGGCGAGTCCGTCTCGCGGACCGACTGCACCGCGGTGACGACGGCGTGGCCGTCGGCCAGCAGCGCGGCGTCGGTGCCGGGCGCGGGTGGCTCGGACATGTCGGTGACGGTGAGCCGGATGTGGTCATCGGCGTGCTCGGTCATGGTCGTCTGGACGATGCCGAACTCCGCCAGCGGAGCCGAGCGCAGCGCGGCCACGTCGTCCGGGTCGCGGTCGGGGACGTTGAGGTTGAGCACCGTCCCCGGCCGCTGCTGCAGCAGGAACGGGACCACCCGGCCGGCCAGGTCGGCCGCCGTCGACCAGCGCGGCTCGGTGGCCTGCGGCTTCAGGTGGAACTCGGCGGCGAGGCCGACGTCGAGGGAGACGGCCAGGCCGCGGCTGCCGTTGATGCCGGCCGTGAGCGCGGCGCCGACGGTGCCCGAGTGCAGGATCGCGCGCCCGACGTTGGCGCCGTGGTTGACCCCGGAGAGCACGACGTCGGGCGGGTCGCCGAACGCGCCGAACGCCGCGATCAGCGCGATCAGTCCTGGCGCGGCGCCGACGGCATAGGTGAGCACGTCGTCAAGGCCCTCGAGCCGGCGCCGCTCCAGCGCGATGCGGTCGCGGTCCTCCAGTCCGGCGACGATGGACGCGCCGCTGCCGCTGAACTGGACCGCCGGCGCCGCCACGACCACGTCGAGGCCGATCTCGCGAGCCGTCATGGCCAGGACGCGCAGGCCGGGTGCGTCGATGCCGTCGTCGTTGGTGATGAGCGCGCGCTTCGCCGCGCTCACGATTCGCGGGTCCGTTCGGCCAGATCGCGCGGCGTCACCTTCTCGGGCGGGTCGTCGGTGTGCTGCCGAGCCTCGCCCAGCGTCTCGACCGTCACCAGCTCGCGCAGCTTCAGCACGGCCTCGACGTCGCCGGTGCCGAGGCCGTGCCGGGTGACGTTGAGCATCCCCGCCGCGGCGCCCAGCCGGATCGCGTCCTCGACGTCGCCGCCGCGGGCCAGCGTCGCCGTGACGCCCGCGGTGAGGGAGTCGCCGGCGCCATGAGTGTCGGCGGCCTGCAGTTGCGGCATCCGGACGATCCGGACGACGCCGTCGGCGAGCAGCAGCAGCGGCTCGTGCGCGCGGGTGACGATGACGTACTCGGCGCCCTGTTCGTGCACCTCGTGCATCGCCGTGATCAGCGAGTCCGGGTCGTCGGCGCCGGCCCGGCCGTCCTCGAGCAGCTCCTGGTGGCTGACCTTGACCGCCGTCACCCCGCTTTCCAGCACGGCGCCGAGGCGGTCGCCGGCGAGATCGGCGATGACCGGCTTGCCGACGGCACGCAGGTCGGCCGCGAGCCGGCGGTAGGCGTCGGCGGGTACGGCGTCCTCGTCGGTCTGGTGGTCCGCCGGCCCGCTCAGCAGCACCGCCCCGGCGTCGAGCGCCGCGCTGAGCGTGACGCCGTAGAGCTCGTCCAGCTCGTGCCGCGAGAGCGGGTCCGACGGAGCCTCGGCCACCACGACCCGCTCGCCGTCGCGGCGGTCGTGTACGTAGGCGCCGTTGCGGCCGGTGCCCTGGACGGCCTTGACCACGACCCCCTCGTCCTCGAGCAGATGCCGCAGCACCGTCCCGGTCTCGCCGGCCAGGACGCAGCACATCGTCACCGAGGCGCCGAGCGTGACCAGCATCCGGGCCTGCCAGACGCCCTGGCTGCCGGCGTGCAGGTGGATGTCGGGCCGGCCGGCGTGGTCCTCGACGGTCAGCGTCAGCACGGGCAACGGGGCGAACAACGCGACGTCGCTCTGCGCCATGGGACTCCCTCCGCGTCGAGCGTGACTGTGCTCCGGCCCGTACCCACGGCAGGCCGAGTCCACGCCGTCGGGGACCCGCCGTCAGGACGACGGCGACAGCACGCGCGGGACGGCCCGCAGGTCGGCGACGAAGCCGGCGTACGCCGCGTTCCGGTCGCGGGAGCGCAGCACCGCCGACGGATGCACGGTCGCGACGACCACGGCGTCGTCGATCGGCGGGCCGTCGTCCGTCGTCAGCGGCGAGCTCTCGGCGTAGTCGGCCCACTCCAGCGGCTCACCGTGCTGCTTGGTGACCCGGAACGACCGGCCCAGGATGGTCGCCGCCGCGGTGGCGCCCAGCACCACCAGGACCTGGGGCCGGACGACGGACAGCTCGGCCCGCAGCCACGGCCGGCAGGCCGCGATCTCGCCCGCGTCGGGCTTCTCGTGGATGCGGCGCTTGCCCTCGCGGTGGAACTTGAAGTGCTTGACGGCGTTGGAGACGTAGGCGTGTTCGCGGTCGAGCCCCACCTCCTCCAGTGCCCGGTCCAGCAGCCGCCCGGCCGGACCAGCGAACGGCCGGCCCTCGCGGTCCTCGACGTCGCCGGGCGTCTCACCGACGAGCATCACGGCCGCGTCCCTCGGGCCTTCGCCGAACACCGTCTGGGTGGCGTCGCGGTACAGGTCGCAGGCCCGGCAGTCCGCCGCCGCGCTGCGCAGCCGGGTCAGCGACGACGTGGACGGGACCGCGGCGTCAGGCATGGCGGACGCCGGCATCCTGGAACCAGGCCAGCGTCGTCGCCAGGCCCTTGCGCACGGTGGTCTGCGGCTGCCAGTCCAGCAGCTGACCGGCGAGGGAGATGTCGGGACGCCGCGCGTGCGTCTCGGCGGGCGGCGGCTCGACGAAGAGGATCTCGGCGCTCGGTCCGGCGATCTCGGCGACCTCCTGGGCGATCGCGAAGACCGAGATCTCCTCCGGGCTGCCGATGTTCACCGGGCCGGGGTAGGCGCCGTCGGCCAGGGCGAGCAGGCCGGCGACGGCGTCGTCGACGTAGCAGAGCGAGCGGGTCTGGGTGCCCGGACCGGGCACCGTCAGCGGCGCGCCGGACATCACCTGCCGGATGAACCTCGACAGCACGCGGCCGTCGTCGAGGCGCATGCGCGGCCCATAGGTGCTGAAGATGCGGGCGATCGCCGTGCGCAGGTTGTACGTCGAGCGGTACGCGGTGGTCAGCGCCTCGGCGAACCGGCGCGACTCGTAGTAGGCGCCGTAGCCGTCGGCCGGGTTGACGTGGCCGGGGTCGTCCTCGCGGTGCGGCTCGTCACCGGCCGCCCCGTAGACCTCCGACGTCGACGCCAGCACGAACCCGGCCGCGCGGTCGCGGGCGAGGTCCAGCGCGTTGAGGGTGCCGACGCTGGCGACCCGCATGGTCGCGACGGGGTCGAGCAGGTAGTCGCTCGGCGCGGCCGGCGCCGCCAGGTGGAAGACGACGTCGACCGGCCCGGTCACCTCGCCGTCGATCTGCTCGTTGAGGTCGCGGCGCAGCAGCGTGAAGCGGGGCTCGTCGCGCAGGTGCCGCACGTTCGCCGAGCGCCCGGTCTCGAAGTTGTCGATGCACGTCACCCGCTGCCCGGCGCGGATCAGGGCGTCGCAGAGATGGGAACCGAGGAAGCCGGCGCCACCAGTGACCACCGCATGTCGCTCCTGGGCTCCCGCGTCCACCATGATGCGTGCATACCCGCTGTGACGGGATCGACACGGCGGTCCGGTGACGAGGATGATGGACAGGCCGAGTACCGTGCTCGACGTGGCCGAAGGGGCGGGCATGACCGAGCCTGATGCGAGCGACTTCGCCGAGATGGCACTCGCGCTGCACGAAGAGCCTGATGTCGAGCAGACGCTCGAACGTGTGGTCGGGTATGCGCGGCAGGCCACCGTGTGCGACGACGCCGGGCTGATCCTGCAGCACGGGCAGGGCCGCCTCGAGACCGCCGTCGCCAGCGACCCGCGGGTGCGCAAGGCCGACGAGCTGCAGACGGAGCTGGCCGAGGGCCCGTGCTTCCAGGCCATCCAGGGCCAGATCTCGACCCTCGTCGACGACACCGCCACCGACCCGCGCTGGCCGGAATGGGGCCCGCGGGCCGCCGAGCTCGGCCTGCGCAGCGTGCTGTCGGTGCGGCTGCACACCGCCCACACCACGCTCGGAGCGCTGAACCTCTACGGCGGCCGGCCCGGCATGTTCGACGACGACGACGTCGACGTCGCCGAGATCTTCGGCCGGCACGCCTCCATCGCGCTGGCGTCGGCCCGCGAGGAGGACGGGCTGCGCCAGGCCATCGGCGCGCGTCATCTCATCGGGCTGGCGCAGGGCATCCTCATGGAGCGGTACGGCCTCGACGCCGATCGCGCGTTCGCCGTCCTGCGCCGCTACTCGCGCCACACGAACACCAAACTGCGCAGCGTCGCCGAGCGGGTCATCGCCACCGGCCGGCTGCCCGACGAGCCCTGATCGGAGGAGACCTCCGGCCTGCTCCCCGCCGGTTCTCCCCGGCCTCCTGGCAGCCCGGTTTGTCCGCTCGACCCCTGGGTAACCGGGGTGCATGACAGTCGGGTTGATGCGGATCATCCGGAGGGCCGACGCCGACCACCGCAGCGGCGTGGTGGTCCCCAGTCCGGACGATCCCGGCGCGCGGGTCGACGCCACCTCGTGGTGGGAGTACGCGCTGTGCCGGGCGTGGGACGCGGACCTGTTCTGTGTGCCGGACGGCGTGTCACCCAGCCGCAAGCGGGCGCAGGAGAAGAAGGCCAAGGGCATCTGCCAGACCTGCCCGGTGCGTGAGCGCTGCCTCGATGAGGCCATGGCCCGCGGCGAGCAGTACGGCGTCTGGGGCGGCCTCGACGCCGAGGAGCGGCGGGAGCTGGAACGGCGCAGGCGGGGGTTGCGCCGCTCCAGCTGACCCGCTGACCCTGCCGCGCGGTTCACCAGCCGCGGCCCCCGCGATCCCGGTCGTCCGCGACGACGTCGTGATCGGTCACGACGTCGTCGTCGGTACGGTCCTCGGCCACCGTGCGCCGGTCGTCCGCCACCGTGCGGTGGCCGTCGACCACGTCGCGGTCGCCGGTGGTCGCGTCGGCGTCGGGGTGCAGCGCGTCGGCGGAGCGACGGCGTTCCGCTGCGGCGGCCGCCTCGTCCTCCGCGGCGGCGCGCATGCGCTCGGCCTCGACCGCCCGCTCCTCCGCCTCGACCTGCTGGCGCCGGGCCCGGGCGGCCAGTTCGTCGGCCTCCGAGCGGTGCAGCGCCGCAGTGCGTTCGGCGGCCTCCGCCTCTCTGCGCTCCTGGATGGCGGCCTCGCGCCGCGCCTCCGCCCCGTGTCGGCGCCGCTGGGCGACGACCCAGGCGGCGATCGCGATCAGCACCACCAGCACGATCAGCACGATGACGAGCTCGGTACTCATGTCGGGCACCTTCCCTCCGCCGCGGCCACGGTGGCCGCGGCGCTGAACTCGTACCCGAAATGTCCGAGTTCAGCTCTCCGGTGGCGGCACCGGCTCCTCACGGACGACGTCGCGGGCCGGCTTGTCCTCGCGCAGCCCCTCGTACGAGGGGTGCCGCAGCGTGCCGCCGCTGGTCCACTCGGCGAACTCGACCTCGGCGACCAGCTCCGGCCGGACGAAGACGGCCTCCTTCTGCGGCTGCCGGCCGGTGAACGGGCTCTCGTCGGTGCGCAGCTCGTCGAGGCGTCGCTGCAGGTCGTCGCGGGTGCGCCTGTCGAAGCCGGTGCCGACCTTGCCCGCGAACCGCAGGCTGCCGCCGTCGTCGTACACGCCCACCAGCAGCGCGCCGAAGCCGCCGCTCAGCCGGCCCTGGCCGGCCACCCAGCCGCCGACGACGACCTCTTGCCGGCGGACGTTCTTGACCTTGAGCCAGTCGCGGCTGCGTCTCCCCGGCTGGTACGGACTGGCCAGCCGCTTGGCGACGATGCCCTCGAGTCCCTGCGCGCGGGTGGCGTCGAGCAGGACGTCGCCGTCGCCGCGCTGGTAGTCCGGGACCTGCCAGTGCGGCCCGGCCAGCTCGAGCTTCGCCAGCTCGCGGCGGCGCTCCTCGTAGGGCTCCTTCAGCAGCGACCGCCCGTCCAGGTAGAGCAGGTCGAAGATGACGTAGACCACGGGCGTGAGCTGCGACTGGCGGCGGATGTCGGCCTCGGAGGCGAGGTGGATGCGCGGCTGGATCCGCTGGAAGCTGGGCCGGCCGTCGTCGTCGAACGCCACGATCTCGCCGTCGAGCACCAGGCGGTGGGCGCCGACGGCGTTCATCAGCGGCCGCAGCTCGGGGTACTGCCGGGTGAACTCGCGCAGGTTGCGGCCCACCAGGCGCAGCCGCCCGGGCTCGCCGTAGGCGAGGGCGCGCACGCCGTCCCACTTGATCTCGAAGGCCCACGCGTCCTGGTCCGGCGGCAGCGTGGACAGCGTCGCCGCCATGGGGACGAGGTCGTCCGGCAGCGGCTCGCCGTCGTCGGCCGGGCCGTCCATGCGGTGGATCATCCAGTCCTGGCCCTTGGTCCGGAACAGCGCGAACCGGCCGCTGACCTGCTCACCGTGCAGCCGCACCACGACCTTGTCGTCCTGGAACTTCTCCGCCTCGTACGTGCCGTGGTCCCAGATGGTCATGCTGCCGCCGCCGTACTCGCCGGCCGGGATCTCGCCGTCGAACGTGAGGTACTCGAGCGGGTGGTCCTCGGTGTGGACGGCGAGGTGGTTCTCCTCGGGCGTGCGCGGGAACCCGCGCGGCAATGCCCACGACGCCAGCACGCCGTCGCGCTCCAGCCGCAGATCCCAGTGCAGCCGGCGGGCGTGGTGCTCCTGGACGACGAACCGCGGCTCGGCCTGCTCCTTCGAGGAACGACGGCGGCCGCGCGGCTCCGGGGTCTTGTCGAAGGACCGCTTGCGCTGGTACTCCGCGAGGCCGCCGGAACCGTCGTCGTCGCTCATCCGTTCCATCGTCGTCGGGTCGCGGCCCGGCGACAAGCAGGGCACCATGGAATACCCGGCACGGCCGGGGCGTTCTATCGATCGGAAGTCTTCGGCAGGCCGTCATCGGCCCCGGGACTCAGGGAGACGGACCGGAAGGTCCACGGCTCCCGCAGGGCGAACCCACTACACGCATCGGCGGTCCGTGCCGTCGTTCGCGCCCATGCGAGCGATGCTGCCGCGTCGGTGTGCCGTGGGTCGTCACAGACGTGTCGACGAGCAGAGGAGAACGAACGGGAATGACGATGGTGGAGGAGCATGTGCGCGCCCCGGCACGGGGACGCGACGAGGACTACGACATGGTCGGCCAGTACCTCAGGCAGATCAGCACGACGCCGCTGCTGAGCGCGGCCCAGGAGGTCGAGCTGGCACGGCGCATCGAGGCAGGCGTGTTCGCCGCGTCGCTGCTGGACGGCGGCGTGTACGGCGACGCGTCGCGGGCCGAGCTCGAGGCGCTGGTCCGCGACGGCGAGCAGGCCAAGGACCACATGATCCGGGCCAACCTGCGCCTGGTCGTGTCGGCGGCGCGCAAGTACTACCGCAACAGCGGCCTGCCGTTCCTGGACATCGTGCAGGAGGGCAACCTGGGCCTGATCCGTGCGGTCGAGAAGTTCGACTACACGAAGGGGTTCAAGTTCTCGACCTACGCGATGTGGTGGATCCGGCAGGCCATCGAGCGCGGCAAGGCCGAGCGGGCCCGGACGATCCGGCTCCCGGTGCACGTGCTCGAGACGCTGTCCAAGATCGGCAAGGCCGAGCGCAAGCTCGCCGTCAGCCTGGGCCGCGAGCCCACGGCCGACGAGCTGGCCGCCGAGACCGACCTCGCCCCCGCACGGGTGACGGAGCTGCGGCGCATCTCGCGCGACACCGTCAGCCTCGACACCCCCCTCGGCGACGAGGGCAGCGCCAGCATCGGCGACCTCATCGAGGACACCGAGACGCCGCAGGCCACCGACGTCATCGAGTTCAAGGTACTCGGCGAGCAGGTCCGCGAGCTGGTTGGCACCCTCGCCCCGCGCGAGGCGCTGATCGTCTCGATGCGCTTCGGCCTCGAGGACGGCGAGCAGCACACGCTGCAGGAGGTCGCCGAGCGCGTCGGCCTCACCAAGGAGCGGGTGCGGCAGCTGGAGAAGCTGGCGCTTTCCGAGCTGCGCGACCCCAAGCGGCACCAGCCGCTGCTGGAGTGGGCCGGCTGAGATCAGTGCACATCGATGGGCCCCGCCGAGATTCGGCGGGGCCCATCGGCTCGTGTGGGGTAAGGGCCGTGGAGACTCGGGAGAAGCGCCCGGGCACCGGCACAGGGAGACAGCGATGACCGAACACCCCGATGGCGTGCACCACACGACGCAGGAGGAGCGCGACCGCGCGATGGCGGTGCACTCCCTCGACGACGAGACCCGCGTGCGCGGTGACGCCGACGAGACCGACCGCGTCATGGGCGCCGACGGCGACCTGCGGGTGCCCGACCCGAATGACGCGGGCGAGGGCGCCATCGTCCCCGACACGGACACGGACCCGGACACGGACGCGGACACGGACACCGTCGAGGACGACGACGCCGGCTGACGATCAGCCGGCGTCGTCGCGTCTCACCAGCTTGACGAACGTGCTGTCCGTGCCGTCGGCCTTCTCCTGCTGGTAGAGGAAGGCGAGGCCGCGGTCATCGAACGTGGCGAACCAGGTGTCCCAGTCCACGTGCTCCAGCTCGTCCTCGCCCGCGCCGCCGGGGAAATCGATGCGCAGGACGCCCCCGTCGCCATCGCCGGTGCCGCGCACGATCGCGGGTATGCCGTCGTGCTCCTCGACCCACCTGCGGATCTCGTCGTGGTCGGTCGTGGTGTGACTGGTCGCCGCCATGGTTGCTCCTTCCCGATACGGACCGACGACCGATACCCCCGATCGAGCGGCCCAACCCGCCGGACGCTACGGCGTGCGTGCGCTCCGGCGGGAGGGGTACCGGGCCCGCGAGGAGGTACGTACCGATGCTGAACGGATCGCGAGTCGTGGTCACCGGCGGAGCGGGGTTCCTGGGATCGCATGTGTGTGAGGCGCTGGTCGAGGCCGGCGCCGATGTCGTCTGCCTGGACAACTACGTGACCTCGACACCGGCGAACCTCGATCGGCTGCGCGAGGGGACCGGGTTCACGTTCGTGCGCTGCGACGTGTCCGACGCCGTCGCGGTGGACGGTGCCGTCGACCTCGTGCTGCACCTGGCGTCGCCGGCCTCTCCGGCCGACTACCTGAGGCTCCCGCTGGAGACGATGCGGGCCGGCTCGGCGGGTACCACGCACGCCCTGGAACTGGCCCGGGCCAAGGGCGCCCGGTTCCTCCTCGCGTCGACATCGGAGGTGTACGGCGACCCGTTGTGTCATCCGCAGCCGGAGGAGTACTGGGGCAACGTGAACCCGATCGGGCCCCGTGCGGTGTACGACGAGTCGAAGCGGTTCTCCGAGACGCTGACCAGCGCCTACCGGTCCGAACACGGCGTCGACACCGCGATCGTGCGCATCTTCAACAGCTATGGGGAGCGGATGCGCGCCCACGACGGCCGGGCGGTGCCGACGTTCATCCGGCAGGCACTGGCGGGCGAGCCGATCACCGTCGCCGGCGACGGCAGCCAGACCCGCACTCTCTGCCACGTCACGGACACCGTGCGCGGGCTGCTGGCCATGGCACAGAGCGAGCACGCGGGTCCGGTCAACATCGGCGGCACCCACGAGGTCACCGTCCTGGAGCTGGCCGAGCGGATCCGCGCGATCAGCGGCTCGCGGTCGCCGATCCGGTTCGTGGAGCTCCCAGAGAACGACCCACGGCTGCGCCGGCCGGACCTGTCCCGAGCCGTGCGCCTGCTGGGCTGGCAGCCGCGGGTGCGGCTGGCAGACGGCCTGGCCCAGACGGTGCGCTGGTTCGCCGACCACGGGATCGATGGTGTGCCCACGGGTCAGACGCGCACCAGCGATGCCAGCGTGTCGACGGCCGCGATCACCTCGTCGACCTGAATGCGGTCCAGCGCCGGGTCGAGCACGTCCGCGTGCGGGTCGCCGGCGGGACCGTGCCACAACGCGATGTGCGGCCCTGTCTCCGGCGGCCCCCAGGCGCGCGGCGACGTCGGCCCGAACAGCACCACCGACGGCGTCCGGTAGGCCGACGCCAGGTGCGCGATGCCGGTGTCGCCCGCCACGACCAGCCGTGCGGCGGCCACCAGCGCGGCCAACTCGTCCAGCGCCGTCCGGCCGGCGAGGACGGCTGACGGCGGCAGCCCGGCGGCGTCGGCGACGGCCCGCGCGAGCTCCGTCTCCGCGGCCGAGCCGGTGACGACCACAGGTCCGGCCTTCGACGCCGCCAGCCACCGCGCCACGGTCGCGAAGCGGCCGGCCGGCCAGCGCCGGGCGGCGGCCGCGGCACCCGGATGCACGATCAGCGCGCCCTCGACCTGCGGCGCCGCGGCCGGTCGGCGCAGCACCAGATCGTGGTCCGGCGCGCAGACCCGCAGCTCGGCCGCGACCAGCCGGCACCAACGGCGCACTTCGTGCTCGGCCGCCCGCCACACCGGGCCGCGGAGACGCGCCTCCTCGTTGCCGAACGCGATCAGCCGGCGAGGGCGCAACGCCGCCAGCACCTGGTGACTCTGCGGCCCGCGCCCGTGCAGGTTCACCGCCACGTCGGGCGGATCGCCGGCCCAGGGCAACGGCCGCAGCGCACGAGTCGGCAGCATCTCGTCGATGCCGCCCACCAGCGGGACCAGCGGGGCCAGCGGCGGCGACGTCGCGAGCACCAGGCGATGCTGCGGCAGGGCGCGCCGGACCGCCCGCAGCGCCGGCACGCCGGTGAGGAAGTCACCGAGGCCGATCGCGCGGTAGACCAGGACTACGGCCACGAGCTCTCGACCGACGGCGTCACGACCAGCTCGCGGACCTCGCAGCCGGGCGGCTGCTCCAGGGCGAACAGCACCGTCCGGGCCACGTCGGCGGGCCGGTTCAGCTTGGCGTCCGGCGGTGGCTTGTACTGCTCGTCGCGGCCGTCGAAGAACGGGGTGTCCATGCCGCCGGGCACGAGCAGCGTGACGCCGACCCGTCCGGCCGTCTCCGCCGCCAACGCCCGGGTGAACCCGACCACGCCGAACTTCGACGCGCAGTAGGCGGTGGCATCGCTCACCGCCCGCAGCCCCAACGTCGACGCGACCGTCACGATGCGCCCGTTCCGGGATTCCAGCAGCGGCAGCGCGGCCCGGACCACCCTGACCGTGCCCAGCAGGTTCACCTGGATCACCCGTTCCCAGTCGGTCGCCGGCACGTCCTCCAGCCGCCCGCACGCGTCGACCCCGGCGCAGGTGACGACGGCGTCCAGCCCGCCGGTCCGCTCCACGGCCGCGCGGACGGCGCCGTCCGCGGCGCCCGGGTCGGCGAGGTCGGCGACGACGTGCTCCAGCGGCGCGTCCGGTGCCACCCGGTCCAGCACGATGGGCCGGCCGCCGGCGTCGTCGACGGCCCGGGCCACTGCCGCGCCCAGACCCGACGCTCCTCCGGTGACCAGCACGGTTCCCAGCGTCATGAGCTCCTCCTCGTGGTCAGTTCCGGGATCTTGGCCGCCGAGCGGGCGACGGCGCGGACCAGCGCCGTCGTGGAGTGCCCGTCGACGTACGGCAGGGTGACGATCTGCCCGCCCCACTCGCGGACCACCGCCGCCTCCGGCAGCTCGGCTCCGGCGTAGTCGCCGCCCTTGGCCCACAGGTCCGGTCGCAGCCGGCGCAGCACCGGCACCGGGGTGTCGTCGTCGAAGATCTCGACGGCGTCGACGCATTCCAGCGCCTGGAGCACCCGGGCCCGGTCCGCGGCGGCGACCACGGGACGGGCCGGGCCCTTGAGCCGGCGCACGGACGCGTCGGAGTTCAGGCAGACGACCAGGGCGTCACCGAGCCGCCGGGCCGCCTGCAGGCTGGCCACGTGCCCGGCGTGCAGCAGGTCGAAACAGCCGCCGGTCGCCACCACCACGCCGCCGCGGGCCTGGACCTCGGCGATCACGTCGCGGCCGTACCGCCCGCCCGGCCCGGACGCCGGTTCCGCACCGTCGGAGATCGCCAGGCTCGTCGCGCCCCCGGCCGCCACGTACGCCGTCGCAGCCACGACAGCGTGCCGCACCGCCTCGCCGGTCATCCGGCCCGCACCCAGCAGCGTCGCCGCCGCCGCCGCGAACATGTCGCCGGCCCCGCACGGGTCGAGGTCCGGCGCGGACGGCGCCGGGACCGCCACCGGGGCGCCCTGGCCGTGCGACAGCAATGCACCCCGGGCGCCCAGCGTCACGGCCACCGCGCCGGCGCCCCACTCGCGCACCAGGGTGTCAGCGTCATGCGCCGCCCGCGCCCACGAACTGCTCGCGCTGTAGTCACCGGTCCCACCGGTGCGCCGGACCCACGTGCTCGCCTCAATCGCGTTGGGCGTCACGAGATGGACGCCAGGAACGGGGCGGTCGCCGCGCGGGTGCGGGTCCCAGACGACGGGTGCCCTCCGCGGCAGAGTCTCGAGGAACCACCGGATGCTCGGCACCGCCGTGACCCCGCGCCCGTAGTCCGACACCAGCACCGCGTCGGCCTCGGAGAGCGCGTTGACCGCCGGGCGGGTGAGCTCGCCGATCTCCGCGGGCTCGCCGCCCCTGTCCAGCCGTGCGACGGACTGCCCACCTGCGCGGATGCGCTCTTTCACTGGTGTGTGCCCGACGGAGGACAGCGGCAGCACCGTCACCCGCCCGGCCAGCAGGTCACACAGTGTGCGCGCCGCGTCGTCGTGGGCCATGGGTGCGACCAGGGTCACGTCGGCACCGCCGGCGGCCAACCAGGCGGCCAGCGCCGCGCCCCCGGGACGCGGGTGCTCGGTGAGGTCCTCCAGGACCGGCACCGGTGCGTCCGGGGCCAGCCGGGTCGCCTGTCCGACCAGGTCGACGTCGAGGAGCACGTCGCCGATCACGGTGAGTCGCACGGTCATCCCGGCGCCTCCGTCGAGACGGCCGCGGCGACGCGGGCGTAGACGCGTTCGGTGTCGCGGGCCACGCGGTCCCAGCCGTAGAGCCGGCGGGCGCGGCGCACGCCGGCGCGGCCGTAGGCCTCGCGCCGAGGCCGGGCGGCCAGCAGGTCGCGCAGCACCCGTGCCAGCAGGTCCGGCCGTCGCGGTGGCACCAACTCGCCGGTGACTCCGGGCCGGACGGTGTCGAGCAGGCCGCCGACCGCGGTGCCGACGACCGGCCGCCCGCACGCCATCGCCTCGACGGGCACGATGCCGAACGGCTCGTACCACGGCACGGCCACCACGACGTCGGCGGAGGCGATCAGTCTCGGCACTGCGGCGCGGTCGACCCGGCCGAGCAGCCGGACCCGGTCCGCCGTGCCGTTGTCCCGCGCCCGCGCCAGCAGCCGCTGGGCCTCGGGGTCGATGGCCAGTGCGTCGGCGGAGGGCCCGCCGGCGACCACCAGCTCCGCGCCCGGCACCTCGGCGAGGGCTTCGACGGCGTCCGCGAGGCCCTTGCGCTCCACGAGCCGGCCGACGGCCAGCAGCCGCGGCCGCCGGTCCGGCGGCGGGGCCGGCTGCGGGCCGAACGCCTGGAGGTCGACGCCGCACGGGACGATCGTCGCGCGGCCGGGGCCCAGACCCATCCCGCACAGCTCGGCCACCTCGTCGGTGCACGTCGCGATGACGTGGTCGGCCTGGCGGCAGAGCCCGGACTCCACCGCGATGCGCTCCGCCGGGCTGGTGTCCTTGCGGCCCTGATGGCGTCGCTTCACCGTGCCGAGGGCGTGGAAGGTCTGCACGACCGGCACACCAGTCGCCTGTCCGGCCCGGACCGCGGCGAGGCCGCTCATCCAGAAGTGCGCGTGGGCGACGTCGTAATGCTCGGTGGCCCATCGGTCGGTCAGGTACGCCGCGAACGCGTCCATGTGTGGCAGCAGTTCGTCCTTCGGGACGTCGGCCGGAGGCCCGGCGGGGACGTGCTCGACGACGTAACCGTCCGGCGCCCGCACGCGCGGCGGCGCCTGAGGGTCGTCGCGCCGGGTGAAGACCGTGACGTCGTGACCACGTGCGACCAGGTGTGCGGCCAACGCGGCGACGTGCACGTTCTGGCCGCCGGCATCGACACCGCCGATGACGGCGAGCGGGCTGGCGTGCTCGGACACCATCGCGATCCGCATCAGACCACCTTCTCCACGAGACGGGACATCGCGGCGACGGCGCGGACCACCTCGTCCGCGGTCACCGACGACAGGCAGGGATGTCCGGGGACCGAGCACGTCGTCACCCTGCTGTCGCGGCAAGGGGCGTGCTGGTCGCCGAGTAGGACGCGCGGCACCCCGTACGGCGCCCAGCGGGCGGCGGGCACCGTCGGGGCGAACAGCGAGACGACCGGCGTGCCGACGGCGGCCGCCAGGTGCGCCGGACCGGTGTTCCCCACCACGACCACCTCGGCCCCGGAGAGCACGGCGGCCAGCTGGGCCAGGTCGGTGCGGCCGCCGAGATCGACGGCGACGTCCGCCGCGACCATGCCGGTCAGCGCGGTCTCGGCCGGGGCTCCCGTGACGACCACCCGGTGGCCGGCGTCATGGAGGAGCCGTGCGACCGCGGCGAACCGGTCCGGCGGCCAGGCCCGGGCCGGCGCCGACGTACCCGGATGCAGGACGACGTAGGGCGGCGCTCCCGTCAGGGACCGCACGTCGGGCAGCGGCCGCCGCACCGCGAGCCGGCCGTCGTCGCCCGCGGGCAGCCGGTATCCCGCGACGAGCGCCAGCGACAGCGCTCGCTCCGACTCCGGGCGGTCGTCGGTCAGGCGATGGCGCAGATCCAGCAGCGCGCCGGGGTAGTCCTCGCTGATGCCGCCGACCCAGCCGACGCCGGCCAGTCGCAGCAGCAGCGCCGTCGGCAGTGGGGACTGGTGGAAGGACGTGAAGACCAGCGCCGCGTCGTACCGCCGGTCCCGCAGCGTCGCGACCAGGGCGGCCACGTCGCCGGGATCGGCGGGGGACGGGTTCAGGCCGACCCAGGGGCACTGCCAGACGAGGACGTCCTCGACGCCGGGCAGCAACCGGGCCGCCGTGCCCCCACGCGGGCCGGCCAGCACGTCGACCGTGGCACCGGACGCGGCGACGGCACGGATGGCCGGCCCCGCCAGCAGTACGTCGCCGGTGGCGTCGAGGCGCACGCAGAGCACGCGGGAGCTCACCACGCACCTCCCAGCACCGTCTCGACCGCGCGCCCGAGGTCGGGAGCGACGTGCCGCGCGGCGCTCACCTCGGCCGAACGGGTCTGCGGGCCGGGCACGAGCAGGCCCGTCGCACCGGCCGCCTCGGCTGCGTCGACGTCGGCCCCGATGTCGCCGATGACGACGCACCGGGCCGGCTCGACGCCGAGCTCGGCGCACGCGGCCAGGACCATGCCTGCCGCGGGCTTGCGGCAGCCGCAGCCGTCGCCGGGTCCGTGCGGACACACCCGCCAGACGTCGAAGGGGCCCAGCAGCTGCTCGACGCGGGTGTTCACGCGCTCGACGTCGTCCTCGGCGAGCAGTCCGCGGGCCACGCCGGACTGGTTGGTGACCACGCCGAGCCGGACACCGGCGGCACGCAATCGGCCGAGTGCGGCCTCCGCGCCCGGCATCGGGTCGACCAGCTCCGGATCGCCGTTGTAGGGCACGTCGCGCACCAGGGTGCCGTCCCGGTCCAGCAGTACCAGCTCCGGGACGCCGCGCCACTGGCCGGCGCCGCGGTGCCGCCACCAGCCGCGGGCGGTGTGCCACATCGCGGCGGGCGGAATCACGGCGCTGGTCACCAGCATCATGACGATCTCGGCGGGGTCGCGTGGACCCGGGGTGATCCGGCCGACGGCGAAGTCCCCGGTCGCGGCCAGCCAGCCGGCCGCGGCCATGGCGGCCGCCCGGTGCCGGCCCGCGGCGGTGGCGAGGAGCGCACCGGCGCCCAGAGCCGTCGTCACCAGGTGGGCCCGGCGGCGACCCGGCCCGGCGCCGGCCTGTGCCCGCCAGTCCGGGCCGTGCAGCCGCCGCATGAGCACGTCGTCGGCGTTGCCGGCCTGCACCTTCACGCTGGTCCAGAAGCCGGCCGGCCGAACCGGGTGGACGATGCCGCGGCCGCCGCGGACCAGCAGGCCACCGGCGGCCCGCACCCGTAGCGCCAGGTCGGAGTCCTCGCGGTACGCGCGCGGGAATCGTTCGTCGAAGCCGCCCGCTGCAGCCAGTGCCTCCCGGCGGTAGGTCAGATCGGCTGTGATCCACCGTCCCGCCTCCAGCCCGGCGGTGCTGCGCTCCCAGTCGGTCGGACGCCGGTGCTCCGGCAGCGGCACGGTCACCCGGCCCTGGCTGCCCGCGACGTCATCGGCGGCCGTCGCCAGATCCTCAGCGAGGCGCTGCAGCCAGTCCGGCCCCACGATCACGTCATCGTCCAGGAAGCTCACCCAGGGCGTCCGGGCCCGCCGCCAGCCGCGATTGCGAGCGGCGGCCGGGCCGGACCTGGTCGCGGAGTCGTCGACGACGATGACGTCGGCCGGTCGCGGACCGCGCGACTCGCGCAGCGACCGGAGCAACACCCCCAGGCTCGGCCGCCCGACCGTGGGGATCACGACGGTGGTGGGCAGCACCGGCATCACCCAGCCCCCGGGCGGCGGACGACGAACGGACCGAGCGCGAGCAGGTCCACTGGCGCGGAGCCGAAGCACTCCAGCGCGTCCCGCGGGCTGTCGACCATGGGCCGGCCGGCGGTGTTCAGGCTGGTGTTGATGACGACGGGCAGCCCGGTGCGCCGTTCGAAGGCGGAGAGCATGCGGACCACCAGCGGCTCGGCCCTCTGGTCGACCGTCTGGATGCGCGCGGTGCCGTCGACGTGGACGGCGGCCGGGACGCGATCGCGCCACGCCGGGTTCACCTCATGGGTGAACAGCATGTACGGCGACGGGATCGGGCCGCGGGAGAACACGTCGCCGGCCCGCTCGGCCAGCACCATCGGCGCGACCGGCCGGAACTGCTCGCGGCCCTTGACGTCGTTGAGCCGGGCCAGATTCGCCACCCGACCGGGGTGCGCGAGCAGCGACCGGTGCCCGAGCGCCCGCGGTCCGTACTCGCTGCGGCCCTGGAACCAGGCGACGATGCCGTCAGCGGCCAGCGCGCCGGCCACCGCGTCTGCGACGTCGGCCGGCCTCTCGTACGGGAGCCGGGCGGTCCGCAGGACGCCCTCGAGCTCGTCGTCGGTCCACTCGCGGCCGAGATCGGCGCCGGGCATCGGCCGCACGGCGTCGCCGACCGACCGGGCCACGTGAAGAGCCGCGCCGAGCGCCGTCCCGGCGTCACCGGCCGCCGGCTGCACCCACACCTCGTCGTAGCCGCTCTCCTGAGCGACGACGGTGTTGGCCACGCAGTTCAGCGCGACGCCCCCGGCCAGGGTCAGCCTGGTGCCGCCGCTCTGTGCCCGAAGCCACGACGTGAGCTCGACCAGCACCTCCTCCAGCCGGCGCTGCACGCTCGCGGCGAGGTCGGCGTGCGCCTCGGTCCACTCCTGGCCGGGCCTGCGGGCCGGCGCGTAGACGGCCCAGTCGACCGGGTCGGTGCGGAAGCCGCCGTCGGCCGTGGCGTACACCGCGTCGCGGACGGCGTCGAGGTAGCGCGGACGACCATAGGCCGCCAGTGCCATGACCTTGTACTCGTCGCTGCTGCGCAGGAATCCCAGGTGCTCGGTGACATCCTCGTAGAGCAGCCCGATCGAGTGCGGCAGCTCCTGCGTGACCAGCGTCTTCAGCGCGCCGGACTCGTCGTACCGGCCGGCCAGATGGCTGGCGCGCTCGCCTCGGCCGTCGAGCACCAGCACGTCGCAGCCCTCGAAGGGCGCGGCCAGCCCGGCCGATGCCGCGTGGGCGACATGATGGGCGACGTAGCGGACCCGGCGCGGATCGAGCCCGGGCAGCGCGGTCGCGATGAACCGGGGTGCGGCCTCGGCGTAGGTCAGCCGCAGGTGGTCCCAGGGGTCGTGCAGGCCCATCTCCGCGGTCGGCCGGGCCAGCGCCGGATCGAAGGAGTAGCCGACGGCGTCGAGGTCGGCCGGCTCGAGGCCGGCGTATTCCAAGCACCACCGCGCCGACTCCTCAGGCAGTTCCCACGCCGAGAACGGGACCGGCCGCTTGCCGTGTTTGCGGCGGCTGAACCGTTCCTCCTCTGTGGCGGCGACGACCTCGCCGTCGATCACCAGGGCGGCTGCGGGGTCGTGGAAGATCGCGTTGATGCCCAGTACTTTCATGGGACGTGCCTTCCGGGCGAATGGCGGGTCCCCGCCTCCATTCCCCTGTTCGCCGATGAGAAACACCTCGACTGCGAAGCGTTTCTCAGGGTGCATGGACCGAGTAACGCCGGGCATTGCCGCGGCATGCGGGTTCTCGTCTGGCACGTGCACGGCGCCTACACCACGTCGCTGGTCCAAGGCGGCCACGACTACCTGGTTCCGGTGATGCCGGATCGCGGCCCCTACGGACGGGGGCGGGCCGACACCTACCTGTGGCCGCGCAGCGCCCTCGAGGTGTCGCCCGGCGACCTGCGCGACCAGGAGGTCGACGTCGTGATCCTGCAGCGGCCGCACGAGGTGACGCTGGCGGCGCAGTGGCTGGACCGGCGGCCGGGAGCAGACGTGCCGGCGGTGTATCTCGAGCACAACACGCCCGGAGGCGGCGGCGCGGTGACGACCGTGCACCCGCTGGCCGGGCAGAGGGACATTCCGATCGTGCACGTGACCCACTTCAACGCCCTGGTGTGGGACTCCGGCGCGGCGCCGGCGAGGGTGATCGAGCACGGGATCGTCGACCCCGGACACCGCTACACCGGCGAGATCGAGGCGGCCGGCGTGGTCGTGAACGAACCGGTCCGCCGCGGCCGCGCCGTAGGCACCGACCTGGTGCCGGAGCTGGCGCGCGCCGCACCACTCGACGTGTTCGGCATGGCGGTCGACGACCTGCACGGCGCCGTGCTGGTGCCGGCGGGGCGGCTGCGGACGTTCGCCGACCTGTCTCAGGACCGCATGCATGCCGAGCTGGCGCGCCGCCGGGTGTACGTCCACCTGCACCGCTGGACATCGCTCGGGCTGTCACTGCTGGAAGCGATGCACCTGGGGATGCCGGTGGTGGTGCTGGGTTGCACCGAGGCGCCGTTCGCGGTGCCGCCCGCCGCCGGGTGTGTCTCGGTGCGGCCGTCGGAGCTGGCCGACGCGGTGGCCTCGTTCCTTCGCGATGCGGACGCCGCCCGCGCGGCCGGGACCGCGGCCCGCGACGCCGCGCTGTCGCGCTACGGTCTCGAGCGTTTCCTCTCCGACTGGGACGCCGTCCTGGCCGAGGCCGCCGGCTGACCGTCCGGCCGCGGTGCGGGGCGTGTCACCCGGCGAGGAACGACAGCCGCAGCCGGCGCTCGCGGTTGTCGACATTGGAGTCGACGACGACCACGCTCTGCCAGGTGCCCAGCGCCGGCGCGCCGCCCAGGACCGGCAGGGTGAGCGACGGCGCGATGAAGGCGGGCAGCACGTGGTCGCGGCCGTGGCCCCGGCTGCCGTGGCGGTGCCGGTAGACGTCCTCGCGGGGGAGCAGGCGGTCGACCGCGCCGGCGAGGTCGGGCTCGGTGCCGGAGCCGGTCTCGATGAGCGCCAGCCCGGCCGTCGCGTGCGGCACGAAGAGGTGGCACAGCCCGTCGCCGCGGCCGCGGCAGAACTCGAGCACCTCGCGCGTCACGTCGGTGACCAGGTCGGTGCCCGTGCGCAGGTCGATGATCAGACTGTCCACCGGACCATTGTGACCGCTCGCCGCCATCGGCGTTCCGGCTGGGCTCCGTCTGCCCGTAACCTTCTGGCCAGCGAGGTGATCACACTGTGCGGCGGGCGCCACGGGGAGGCGAGCGGTCATCGGCGAAGACTTCGAGATCGTTCTCGGCGCGGCGCGCGCGGGCGCGCCGTGGGCCTTCGAGCGCCTGTACACCGATCTCGCGCCCGTCGTCACCGGCTATCTGCGCCTGCAGGGCTCGGCCGAACCCGACGATCTGACCAGCGAGGTCTTCCTCGGTGTGTTCGCCGGGCTGTCCTCGTTCACCGGGTCCGAGCAACAGTTCCGGTCCTGGGTGTTCACCATCGCGCACCGGAGGCTCGTCGACGAACGACGGCGGGCGGTGCGACGCCCGGCGGAGCCCACCGCCGACCCCGCGATGCTCGATGGCCGAGGCGGCGACACCGAGGCGGAGGCCCTCGACGCGCTGGGGCTGCGCCGGGTGTACGAGCTGTGCGCCACGCTCTCGCCGGACCAGCGCGAGGTGCTGTTGCTGCGCATCGTCGGCGACCTCACCGTCGAGCAGGTGGCCCGCACCGTCGGCCGCTCCGTCGGCGCCGTGAAGGCCCTGCAGCGACGCGGCCTGGCGGCGCTGCGGAAAAAAATCGGGTGACCCCGTACCCCCGGGGGCGCTCGCGGCGATCACAGGGACGAGATGCTTCCACTCCACCTGCTCGACGACGACACCGTCGAGGCCCTGCTGGCCGGTCGCCCGGTCACGCCCGGATTGGCGCCGCTGGCCGGGGCCGTCGGGGAGCTGAGGGCTGCCGCCCGGCAGCCGGTGCGGCCGTCGGCCGAGCTGGCGCAGCGGCTGGCCAGCGGTGACTTCACCGGCATCTCGCCCGCCCCGCAGCCGCCCTCGCACCGGCTGCGGACCTGGCTCGCCGGCGTCAGCCCGCGGGCCCGCGTCGTCACCGGCGCGGTCGTCCTCGTCACCGGCCTCACGGCCGCCACCGCCGCGGGCGCGCTGCCAGGCGGCGCCCAGGCGCGCATGCAGACGATCATCGAGACGGTGACGCCGATCAGCTTCCAGCGCGACGAGCCCGCCCCGGACACCGTCGAGGACGTCCGCGACCCCGGTTCCGGCCGAGGCGACTCGTCCACCACCGAAGACCCTGGCTCGCCGGTGACTCAGCCGCCCGGCAAGCCAGAGACACCTCCCGGGAGGCCCGATGAGCCGGGCAACCCGGAGAAGCCCGAGAGCAGGCCGGAGGAGCCTCCGGGCAAACCCGAGTCCCCGCCTGGCAAGCCCGAGTCCCCGCCTGGCAAGCCCGAGTCCCCGCCTGGCAAGCCCGAGTCCCCGCCTGGCAAGCCCGAGAGTCCGGGGAAGCCCGACACGCCTCCCGGGCAGGAGGACAGGCCCGCGACGCCGGACCAGCCCAACGGCAACGGCGGCTCCCAGGAGAACGGCAACGGCTCCGGAGACGGAAACGGCCAGGGCCAGGGCAGCGGGAACGGCTCCGGCGATCGCCCTCACGGTCCAGACCGTCAGGGCCCCAGAACGCCCGACGTACCACGATGACGTCGGGTGCAGGTTGCGGCCCCGGTTCGCTGCGGAGGCCGGGGTCGCAACCTTCAACTGTTCCCCGTGCGGAGTGTGTGCGCCGCCGGACCGGGTAATCGGACGCACGTCGCCCACCCGTGAGGAGTCGCGGTGTCCGAACCCGCAGACGAGGCCGTCCGGCCGGAGCCCCGGCTGCTCGGCATCTACCTCAACGACCACCTGGCCGGCTCGACGGCCGGCGTCCGGCTGGTCCGCCGGCTCGCGCGCGGCCTGCGCGGCACTCCGCTGAAGGAGCCCCTGGCCGGGTTGGCGCAGGAGATCGCCGCCGACCACGCCGACCTGCTCGCGATCATGGCCGAGCTGAATGTCCCGGTCCGCCGCTACAAGATCTACACGGCCGCGGCCGCCGAGCTCGCGGGGCGGCTGAAGCTCAACGGCCACCTGCTGACGCGGTCGCCGCTGAGCACCGTGGTCGAGCTGGAGATGCTGCGCCTGGGCATCGAGGGGAAGGCCAGCGGCTGGCGCACGCTGCGGGCCGTCGGCGCGGCTCGCGGGCGGCCCGACCCGGAGCGCGTGGATCACCTCATCGACCGGGCGACGTCGCAGTCCGCGCTGCTCGAGACGCTGCGGATCCGCGCCGCCGCACGCGTCTTCGGCGTGCCGGCCTGAGGGGAGTGGATGCCATGCGTGTGGCCGTCACCGGCGCCACCGGGAACCTCGGCAGCAGCATCGTGCCGATGCTGGCGGGCGCCGACGGGGTCACCGAGGTGGTGGCGATCGCCCGGCGCCGGCCCGAGCGGCTGCCCGCCCGCGCCACCTTCGCCGTCGCCGACATCGCGCGGGGCGACCCGGGGCCCGCGCTCGCCGGCAGCGACGCGCTGGTGCACCTGGCCTGGGCGTTCCAGCCGACGCACGACCCGCTGCGGACCTGGGACGTCAACGTGCGCGGCGGCATCGCCACGTTCGAGGCGGCAGCGCGAGCCGGTGTGCGCACGCTCGTGTACGTGTCGTCCGTGGGCGCCTACTCGCCGGGAGCGGGCCGGCAGGTCGACGAGACCTGGCCGACGCACAGCCTGCCGACCGCGGCGTACGGGCGCGAGAAGGCCTACCTCGAGCGCTACCTCGACGCGTTCGAGCTGCGCCACCCCGACGTGCGCGTGGTGCGCCTGCGGCCCTGCTTCGTCTTCCAGCGGCCGGCCGCCAGCGAGCAGGCGCGGATCTTCGCCGGCCCGCTGCTGCCCCGGACGCTGCTGCGGCCGGGCCGGCTGCCGGTCGTGCCGGTGCCCGCGCGGCTGCGGTTCCAGGCCGTGCACGCCGACGACGTCGCCGACGCGGTCCGGCGGGTGGTGACGGGCGAGGCCCGCGGCGCCTACAACCTGGCCACCGACGACGTCATCGACGTGGCCGCGCTGGGCGAGGTGCTGGGGACGCGCACAGTGGCGGTGCCCGAGAGCGTGACGGTCCTGGCGACGGAGGCGGCCTGGCGGCTGCGGCTGGTCCCGGCCGACCACGAGCTGCTGCGGCTGCTGCTGTCGCTGCCGACGCTGGACAGCGGCCGCGCCCGCCGGGAGCTGGGCTGGCAGCCGGTCCGCACCGGCCGGCAGGCGCTGCGCGAGGCCCTGGTGGGCATGGCCGAGGGCGCCGGCGGCTCGACGCCGCCGTTGCACTCCGGCCGGTGACACCTCTCGGCCGGGGTTCCGACGGGTACTGCTCGCCTGCACGTCGCCGGGCGGACACGCGACCGGCGCATCCTGGATCCTCATCATTCGGACATCCGGGGGCGCATCATGAGGATCGACCGCCGCACGCTGCTCGCCGGAGGCCTCGCCACCGGCGCCGTGCTCGCGCTGCAGCCGGCGCAGACGTTCGCCCAGCCGCTCTGGACCGGGCGGGCCGAGGGCGCCTCGCGGCGTTCGGCGCTGTTCCCGGGCGTGCGCCTGGTCCACGGCGACCTGCACAACCACAGCCACCTGTCCGACGGGATGGGCGACCCCACCCAGCTCTACGCGACGCTGCGTGCGGCCGGCATCGACGTCGCCGCGCTGACCGATCACACGGTGGGCGCGTCGGCGTTCGGCCGCGACGTGTGCGCGCCGGTGCCGAACACCGTCGGCGAGCGCAACCCGTGCCGCGAGCTGTTCGGCCTCGGTGAGGACGGCTGGCAGCTGGTCCGGTCGCTGGCCGACGACGCCGACGCCCCGGCGCAGTACACGGCGCTGTCCGGGTTCGAGTGGTCCAGCCCGTACCTCGGACACATGAACGTCTGGTTCAGCGAGGAGTGGGTCGACCCGCTGCGCACCGGCGGCCTGACGGCTGACGGGCTGGCCGGCATCGGGCTGCCGGTGGAGCTGCTGGCCGTGCTGCTGCGCACCGAGTTCGGCGCGCTGCTCACCGAGGCGGAGATCGCCGGCTTCATCGCGTCGGTCCGCGACCAGGACCCGGCCGGCATGCGCCGTCTGTACGACTGGATGCTGCGCCGGCCGGGGCACCCGCAGGGCGGCGGCTCCGACGCGCTGGTCGGCTTCAACCACCCCAACCGCGAGCCCGACGTGTTCGACGGCTTCCGCTATGACGAGCGGGTGGCCGGCCGCGTCGTCAGCCTCGAGCTGTTCAACCGCCGCGACGACTACCTGTTCGAGGGCGTCCGCGACGGCATGGCCTCGCCGCTGGTGGCCTGCCTGAACGCGGGCTGGCACGTCGGCATCATCGGGGTCACCGACGAGCACGAGCCGAACTGGGGGTCCGAGGTCGGCAAGGGCCGGGCCGGCCTCTGGCTGCGCACGCTGACCCGCCGCGGCGTCCGCGACGCGCTGCTGTCGCGCCGGGTGTTCGCCACCCGCGAGGCCGGCCTGGCGCTGGCCGCGACCGCCGACGGCATCCCCATGGGGCAGCCGGTGCCGGAGCCCACCGGCGACGTCGCGTTCGAGCTCGACCTCGACCTCGGCCCGGACCTCGGCGGCACGCCGGTGACCATCCAGGTGCTGCGGCCCGGGCCGCAGGTGCCCGCCGTCGCCGCCGTCGTCGAGGCCACGGCCGGCGGCCCGGAGCCGATCCGGTTCAGCGTGCCGCTGGACCCGGCCGACGGCGACTGGGTGGTGCTGCGCGTCTCCGACCCGGCCCGCCCGAACGACGCGCCGGCGCCGTTCGACCACCCGTGCAACGACCGCGGACTGGCCTACAGCAGCCCGTGGTGGCTCGGCGGCGCCCGGCGCCGGCCCGCCACCGCCGTCGCACGCAACGCCCACCGGGCCCGGCGCATGAGCGCGCACGACCTGGCCTGGTGGGGACACGCGCACTGACCGTTACACCGACCGCTGGTAGGCCCGGAAGGCCCGGGTCGCAAGCCAGGCCATGACGAGCGTCAGGGCGATCAGCATCGCGGCCCGGCCGAACACCGCCGGCCAGTCCGGGTCGCCGAGCAGCGCGTCGCGGCTCGCCCGGGCCGCCCAGTCGACCGGGTTGTACCGCGCGACGGTGCCGACCCAGCCGGGCAGCAGCGCGGGCGCCATCATCACCGTCGACAGGAACGCCAGCGGCAGGGTCAGGAACTGCGACACCCCGATGAGCGACTCCTGCGACCGCAGCGTCAGCGCGACCGCGCACGACAGCGCCGCGAAGATCACCGCGAGCAGGGTGGCGCAGAGCAGCACCACCAGCACGCCGGCCACGCCGCCGTCGTAGCGCGCCCCGGCCAGCAGCCCGACGCCGAACACGATGAGCGACTGCACCACCGTCACGACCGCCTGGTAGGCCAGCGCGCCGGTGATCAGCGCGCCCCGGCTGACCGGCGACGTGAGGGTGCGGTCCATGACGCCGCGCTGCATGTCGTCGATGAAGCCGGTGCCGGCCCACCCGGCCGACATCATCGCCGTCATGACGACGACGCCCGGGGTCAGGTACTCCAGGTACGAGGTGTCGCCGAAGCCCGGCAGGTCGGCGACGCGCTGGAACAGCTGGCCGAACAGCAGCAGCCAGACCATCGGCTGGATCAGTGTGAACGCGAGGTACACCGGCTCGCGGCGCAGGATGCGCAGCGACCGCCCGGTGAGATGTCCGGCGTGGCGCAGCGCGACGGGGACGGTGGTCGTGCTCACGCGGCCACCTTCGTGTCGGCGCTGTGGAAGGACCGGCCGGCGTGGCGCAGGTACACGTCGTCGAGCGAGGGCCGGGCGAGCGTCACCGAGGCCAGCGGCACGCCGGAGGTCTCCAGCGCGGCCAGCAGGCCGGGCAGCGGCGCGGCGCCGTCGTCGACGCGGGCATGCAGCCGGGCGCCGTCGACCGTGATCTCGCCGACGCCCGGCACCGAGC
This sequence comes from Jiangella ureilytica, assembly GCF_004348545.1. GTDB lineage: Bacteria > Actinomycetota > Actinomycetes > Jiangellales > Jiangellaceae > Jiangella > Jiangella ureilytica. The sequence goes on from NZ_SMKL01000017.1 coordinate 56,752, forward strand.
CGACGGCCCGTCGGGCGGCCTCCTGCTGCCTCGCGTCGGCCAGCTCGACCTGGACCGCGTCGCCGTGCAGGCCGCCCTTGAGCTCCTCGGGCGTGCCCTCGGCCACGACCCGGCCGCGGTCGATGATGACCAGCCGGTCGGCCTCCTCGAGGTAGTGCGTCGTCAGCAGGACGGTGACACCGTCGGCCGCCGTGACCCCGGAGATCTCCGCCCACATGCCGGCGCGGGCCTCGGGGTCCAGCCCGGTCGTGGGCTCGTCGAGGAAGAGCACCCGGGGCCGGTGCATGAGCGCCAGCGCGACGTCGAGCTTGCGCTGCATGCCGCCGGACCACGTCTTCGTGACCCGGCCGGCGGCGTCGGCCAGCCCGAACCGCTCGAGCAGCTGGTCGCCGCGGGCGCGGATGTCCGCCCGCGTCATGCCGTAGACGTGTCCCTGCAGGGTGACGTTCTCGCGCCCCGTGGCGGTGGGGTCGAAGCACGGCTTCTGTGGCACGTAGCCGATGGCGTGGCGGACCCGGCCCGGCTCCGTCGCGACGTCGAGCCCGGCGACGGCGGTGCCGCTGTCAGGGGTGACGAGCGTGGTGAGGATCTTCGTGGTGGTGGACTTGCCGGCGCCGTTCGGCCCGAGCAGGCCGAACACGGTGCCGCTGGGCACCGTGAAGCCGACGCCGGACAGCGCCCGGACGGCCTTGGCGCCCTTGCCGTAGGTCTTCACGAGGCCATCGGCCTCGATGGCGTGGTGCATGGTGCGGTGCTCCTTCCGATGGAGGGAGCCGGTGCCGCACGGCGTCGCCCGTATCCTTGGGAGTGCAGGATCCTGGGGTCGGGCCGATCCGTCCGTTGAGTCTCCGGCTCCTGGTTTCCGATGGGCTCCCGGCCGTGGTGTTGCAGCACCGTGGCCGGGAGTCGCTGCGTCTAGTGGTTCTCGTCGTGCTGGGCGAAGACGAGCTCGTCGGGGAACTCCGCGGCGATCTTCGCCTCGATCTCGCCGGGTGCGACGCCGTCGCGGCGCAGCTCGTGGATGCGCCGCCACATGCCGAACCCGCCGAGGGTCTCGTCGCGCAAGTCGTGGAGCAGGTGCTCGACGAACGCGATCTCGGCGTTCTGGAGCGCGACGGTGAACTCCGTCTCGATCATGAAGAGCCGTGGCAGCCCGACCGACCGCGCCTCCTCGAACACCGCCTCGGCCGCCTTCTGCTGGAAGCGCAGGTTGCGCAGCCGCTGGCCGAGCAGCTCAATCACCTGCTCCGGCGGCAGCGCGCCGGCCAGCGACAGTGCCGCCTCGAACTGCGTGAACTCCTTCTTCGGCGTGCTCAGCAGTTCGACCAGCCAGTCGACCATGACCTGCCCGCCGGTCTCGGTGATGGCGTAGACGGTCCGTTCGGGCCGGCGGCCCTCGCGGACCGTCTCGGTGGCCTCGATCAGGCCGCGCTTCATGAGCGACTCGACGACGGAGTACAGCGAGCCGTAGTTGACCTTGATGCTGTCCTCCTTGCGCCGTTCGCGGAGGGTGCTCGACATCTCGTACGGATGCATCGGCCGTTCCCAGAGCAGGACGAGGACGGCCAGCGCCAGGGGATTGGCGGGGCGGGTCGCGGCCATGGGAACTCCTCTAAGTCGAATATTCGACATCGAGTATTCGCCGCCGAGCAGACGCTGTCAACCGCTGGGATGCAGGGTCGCGGGTTAGGCTGCGGACGTGGCCGGTGAGCAGGTGAGCGTGACGACGACGGCGGGCAGCGAGGCGGTGGCGCGTGAGCTCGCCGAGAGCGTCGTGGCGGCCCGGCTCGGCGCCTGCGCGCAGATCGTGCCCGTCACGAGCGTCTACCGCTGGGAGGGGACGGTGCACGCCGACCCGGAATGGCGGGTCGAGATCAAGACCTCCGCCGACCGCGCCGACGCCCTCGTGGCGCACGTGCGCGAGCGGCATCCGTACGACCTGCCCGAGATCGTGGTGACCCCGGTCATCGGCGGGAGCGCCGAGTACCTGGCCTGGGTGGATGCCGAGACCAGCTGACGGCCGTCGCGGCTCGCCGGAGGACGACTCGCCCGAACGACCCCCACAGCGGCATCCCGCATGGTACCGTCCCTTCCCCGGCACAAAGGATCTTGCCTCGCCGGGGCCGGCATGCCGGAGTGACCTCCGCGTCACGATCCACGGGGACCTTGACAGTTCTAGCGACCCTCAGCAAAGGTAAGCGTCGGATGACAACCCGGCACTTCGGTGCCGACCCCAGGAGCCAGGCGGGAACCAGGGTGGAGTTCCCGGCTTCGCGAACAGATGGTGGTGAAGCGTCCGTGAGCAACGACGTCGCCGTGCAGACCCGCGACTTCGGTGGCTGCACGATCCTGACCGTCCCCGGCGACCTCGACGCCGCACTGGCCGACGAGATCCGCTGGGCCGCCAACGCCGCCGACAGCCGACACGTCGTGGTCGACCTCGGCCGCGCCGGCTCGGTGGACGCGTCGGCGGCCACGGCGTTGGTCGGCCTGCACGAGCGGGCGCGGGCACGGGGCGGCGGCGTCTGCGTGGTCACGCGCGAGCTCGGGGTGCGGGCCCAGTTCGAGCAGGTGGCGCCCGGTTTCGCGCCCCGCTGCTACGACCAGATCGGCGACGCCCTCGAGGCCTCCATGTCCGACCGCGACGCGGCGCCGGCCGACCTGGCGTAGCGCGCGGCCTCAGCCGAGCGCGGCCAGCTCGTCGGCGGTGAGCACCAGGTCCGCCGCGGCGGCGGAGTCGCGGATCGTCTCGGGCCGGCTCGAGCCCGGGATCGGGATGACCCGATCGCTCTTCGCCAGCATCCAGGCGAGGCACACCTGCTGCGGGCTGACGCCGTGCGCGTCGGCCACACGGGCGAACTCGTCGTGCGCCGACCCGAGCTCGCCGGCCCGTGAGATGCCGCCCAGCGGGCTCCACGGCAGGAACGCGATGCCGAGACGGTCGCACAGCTCGAGCTCCGGCTCGCTGCTGCGGAACCGCGGCGAGAACTGGTTCTGCACCGACACCAGCCGGCCGCCCAGGATCTCGTTGGCGAGCAGGATCTGCTCCGGGTTGGCGTTGGAGATGCCGGCCATCCGGATCTTGCCCTCGTCGAGCAGGTCACGGATGGCGCCGACGGAGTCCGCGTACTCCACCGTGGGGTCGGGCCGGTGGAACTGGTAGAGGCCGATCGCGTCGACGCCGAGCCGCTTCAGCGATGCCTCGCAGGCCTGCTTGAGGTACTCGGGCGAGCCGTTCTTCGTCCACGACCCGTCGCCGGGGCGCAGGTGACCGCCCTTGGTGGCGACCAGCACGCCGGACGTGTCGCCGCCGTAGCTCGCCAGCGCCTTGGCGATGAGCGTCTCGTTGTGACCCACCTCGCCGGCGAGCAGGTGGTAGGCGTCGGCGGTGTCGATGAGCGTGACGCCCGCGTCGAGCGCCGCGTGGACGGTGGCGATCGAGCGCGCCTCGTCGGGCCGGCCCTCGATCGACATGGGCATGCCGCCCAGCCCGATGGCGCTGACGTGGACCTCGCCGATGCGGCGGTACTGCATGGGGGAACCTCCGGGGATGTGGTGGTGACCGATCCAGTCTTCGGCGGCACGGGCTGACTGTCCAACAGGAGAAGCCGAACGCATTCAGAAGCTACGATTCTCAATTGTGGAACTGCGGCACCTCGAACACTTCGTCGCCGTCGCCGAGGAGGGCCATTTCACCCGGGCGGCGCAGCGGCTGATCATCAGTCAGTCCGGTCTCTCGGCCTCGATCCGGACGCTGGAGCGCGAGCTGGGCGCGGCGCTGTTCCACCGCAACACCCGGCAGGTCAGCCTCACCGAGGCCGGCCGCGCGCTGCTCGCCGAGTCGCGGCGCACGCTGGCGTCGGTCGAGGCGGCCCGCGAGGCCGTCGCCGCGGTCAACGGGCTGCTGCGCGGCACGCTGCGCATCGGCACCGAGCAGTGCCTGGGCGCTGTCGACGTGCCCCGGCTGCTGGCACGGTTCCGGGCGGCCCACGCCGGGGTCGAGGTGCGGCTGGACCAGGCCGGCTCGGCCCGGCTCCTCGACGACGTCCGGGCCAGCGTGCTCGACGCCGCGTTCGTGCCCGTCGTGGGAGTGCCGCCCGACGACGTCGAGCTCGTCCCGCTGCACTCCGAGGCCGTGGTGGCGCTGTGCCGGCCCGACCATCCGCTGGCGGGCTCCGGCACCGTCAAGCTCGACGAGCTGCACGACGCGGCCTTCGTCGACCTGCAGGAGGGCTGGGGCGCCCGGCAGGCCGCCGACGCCGCGTTCGCCGCGGCCGGGCTGGACCGTCGGGTGACCATGGAGGTCAACGACGTCCACACGCTGCTCGACCTCGTGGGCCACGGGCTCGGCGTCGCGTTGGTGCCCGAGCACGTCACGCGCAAGAGAGCCGCCCAGGGGCTGGACGTCCTCATGATCGAGGACGTCCTGCCGCGCTGGGCGGTCTCCGTGGCGCTGCCGGCTGCCGAGCGACGCGGGGTCGCCGTCGACCGGCTGCTCGAGCTGCTGGGTCAGCCGGCCTGACTGCCGCTCGCGGCCGGCTCCTGTACGCCGACCTTGGTGCGCAGCTGGCCGAGGATGCGGGCCAGCAGGCGCGAGACCTGCATCTGGGTCACGCCCAGCTCCTTGGCGATCTCCTGCTGCGTCCAGCCCTTGAAGAACCGGAGGTACAGGATCTGCCGGTCGCGGGGCTTGAGCTCGCGACAGGCCGGAGCCAGAGCGACCACGGCCTCGGCGCGGTCGAAGCCGTCCTCGTTCTCGCCGAGGCTCTCGGCGAGGGGTGTCTCGTCGCCGCCGCTGCCGCGGTAGTCGATCGAGGCCACCGTGAAGCACTCGTGCGACGCGCTCGCCTCGAGGACGTCGGAGACCTCGACGCCGAGGTGTTCGGCGAGGTCGGACGGCGTCGGCGCCGTGCCCTTGGTCTGCGAGATCTCCGCCGTGGCGGCGGTGATCTGTGCGTGCAGCTCCTGGACCCGGCGGGGTGGGCGAACCGTCCAGCCGTGGTCGCGGAAGTAGCGCTTCACCTCGCCGGTGATGGTGGGGACGGCGAAGGAGATGAAGTCCTTGCCCATGTCCGGGTCGAACCGCTTGGCGGCGTTGACCAGGCCGAGGTTGGCGACCTGCACCAGGTCGTCGCGCTCGATGCCTCGTCCGTAGTACCGCCTGGCGATGGACTCGGCGAGGCGCAGATGAAGAAGAACGACCTCGTCGATCAGACGTTGCCGGTCCGCGCCGGTGGCCTGGGCCGCCCGGCGGAGGAGGTCGGTGGTCAGTTCGTGACGGTCAGCGTTCTGGTGCTGGTGCTGATGGTCGTCCGTCGTTGCGACAACGTGGGTCTGCACGGCCTACACCTCTCCAGAATGAGTCGATGTGGCGATTGCTTGACCACGTGCGGACTACCGAATCACAGTGTCCCGTTCGTTATCAAGCCCTCTCTGCACAGAACGGTCCGTCTGCCCCGCGGCGAGGGTCGCTTGACGACCCCGCGCGGGCTCGGGGCGCGCCATTCCACGATCGCTGACGCCCTCCGTGACGTGCGGCTAAACCCGTCGGTAACCGCGAAGTTCCAGGACTGTCGAGGGACGGGGCGGGCGGCGGAGGAGTTCCTCGGTGGTACGTACCACTGGGCATGGTGATCGAGCCCGGACGCAACACTGCCCCCGTACCTCGCGGGAGGTACGGGGGCAGCGGTGTGACAGGTTGATCAGACCGGACGGACCGCGTCAGCCTGCGGGCCCTTGGGACCCTGGGTGATCTCGAACTCCACGCGCTGGTTCTCGTCCAGCGTGCGGTAGCCGTCGGACTGAATCGCCGAGTAGTGCACGAAGACGTCCGGCTCGCCGTTGTCCTGTGCGATGAAGCCGAAGCCCTTCTCGGCGTTGAACCACTTGACGGTTCCCTGTGCCATGTGCCGTGTCCTCCTACGGGACGGTGACGAGGGCCGCACCGTGCGACCCCCGGGTTGCTGCCGCCGTCTCCCGCTGCCACAGTGCTGGAGGCACAGAGAAGCGAAAAACGCCCGCGATAACATCCCACGGGCGTTCAAGGACGTGCGAGGAACTGTTACTGCAACCGCGGAAACAGTACCACCTTGGGCCCGCGCGGGGAAGCATACGATGATCGAACGCTAGTTGCACAAGTGTGTGTCCCACTTCGTGAACGAAGAGTGTCAGGGCAGCTTCCAGTCGACCGGCTGGGTACCCAGCCCCTGCAGGAGCTCGTTCGCCCTAGTGAACGGCCGTGAGCCGAAGAAACCGTTGCGCGCGGACATGGGGCTCGGGTGGGCCGATTCAATACATGGAACGTTACCGAGTAGTGGCCGGAGATTTCTCGCATCGCGACCCCACAAGATGGCAACCATTGGTGTTCCCCGCGCGACGAGCGCCCTGATGGCTTGCTCGGTGACTTCTTCCCAGCCCTTTCCACGGTGCGCGCCGGGATTTCTCGGCGCCACCGTGAGGGCCCGGTTGAGCAGCAGGATTCCGTGTTCGGACCACGGCGAGAGATCACCGGTACTCGGGGCCGGATAGCCGAGGTCGGCGCAGTACTCCTGGAAGATGTTGACCAGGCTGGGCGGCAGCGGCCGGACGTCGGGCGCGACGGAGAAGCTGAGCCCGACGGCGTGCCCGGGTGTGGGGTAGGGGTCCTGCCCGACGATGAGCACCCGGACCGACTCGAACGGCTGCGTGAACGCGCGCAGCACGTGCTGCCCGGCCGGGAGGTAGGTGCGGCCGGCGGCGATCTCGGCCCGCAGGAACTCGCCCATGGCGGCGATGCGCGGGGCGACCGGCTCGAGGGCGCGCGCCCAGCCCGGATCGACGAGTTCGGAGAGCGGCCGAGCGGTCATGACCGCACAGTGTAGAGAAGGTGCGCGACGGCGTCAGGGCCCGGCGTCAGTCGGCGCCGGCGACGAGCGGGGCGAGCGTGACGTCCGGGTGCCGGCGTTCCACCGAGGCGAGCCGCCACTTGTCCGGGAACAGCGCCAGCAGGGCGCCGTCGCGGCGCTCGGCGACCTCGACCCCGGCCTCGGCGTCGAGCACGGGGACGCCGTCGGCGTCGGTGAGCCGGGCCAGCCCGTACGGCAGTGAGTCGAGCGCGATGGGCACGCCGAACTCCTGGCCGAGCCGGGCGGTGGCGACCTCGAACTGCAGCGGGCCTACTGCGGCGAGGATCGGGGCGCCGTCGCCGCGCTGCTTCGACGTCAGGATCTGCACGACGCCCTCTTCGGCCAGCTGCTCGATGCCGCGACGGAACTGCTTGGCCTTGCCGGTGTCGGTGGTGCGCGCGGTGACGAAGTGCTCAGGCGCGAACGACGGCATGGGCGGGAACGCGACGGGGGAGCCCTCGGCATGCAGGGTGTCGCCGACGGTGAGCGCGTTGGCGTTGACCAGGCCGACGATGTCGCCGGGATAGGCGATGTCGATGGTCTCGCGCTCGCGGCCGAGCATGGTGCGGGCGTACTTGGTGGCGAACGGGCGCCCCGTGGCAGCGTGGGTGACGACGGCGCCGCGCTCGAACTTGCCCGAGCAGACGCGGACGAACGCCAGCCGGTCGCGGTGCGCCTTGTCCATGCCGGCCTGGACCTTGAACACCAGCCCCGAGAACGGCGCGTCGACCGGGCGCGGCTCGCCGGCGGCGTCGGGCCGGGCGCCGGGCGGAGGGGCCAGCGCGACGATGGCCTCGAGCAGCTGGCGCACGCCGACGTTGACCACGGCGGCCCCGAACAGCATGGGTGTCGACGTGCCGGCCAGGAACGACTCGACGTCGACGCCGTCGAGCAGCGACACCTCGTCGAGCGCCGTCCCCCAGGCGTCGGTGTGCTGCTCCTTCGCCTCGGCCGACGTGAGCGTGTGCTCCTCGGCGATGCGCGCGCCGCCGGGCGCCCGCTCGAACGTCGTCATGGTCTCGTCGTCGCGGTTCAGCAGCCCGTGGAAGGTGCCGGCCTCGCCGACCGGCCAGTTCAGCGGCGTGGCCTTGAGCCCGATGCGCTGGTCCAGCTCGTCGACGAGGTCGAGCACGTGCATGCCGGGGCGGTCCCACTTGTTCACGAACGTGACGACCGGGACGCCGCGGTGGCGGCAGACGTCGAACAGCTTCAGCGTCTGCGGCTCGAGCCCCTTCGCGGCGTCGAGCAGCATGACCGCGCAGTCGACGGCGGCCAGGACCCGGTAGGTGTCCTCGGAGAAGTCGGCGTGCCCCGGGGTGTCGAGTAGGTTGACGACGTGGCCCTGGTACTCGAACTGCAGCGCCGCCGAGGTGACGGAGATGCCGCGGGCCTGTTCCATCTCCATCCAGTCGGAGATGATGCCGCGCCGGCCGGACTTGCCGTGGACCGCGCCCGCCTCGCCGATGACGCGGGCGTGCAGCGCCAGCGCCTCGGTGAGCGTCGACTTGCCGGCATCGGGGTGACTGATGACGGCGAACGTGCGGCGCCTGGCCGCCTCGGCGGCGACGCCGGAGGCAGCAGCGGGCGACGCGGCAGAGGTGGGGGGCATGGCCTCAATTCTACGACCGCCCGCCGCCCGCCCCGTCTACCCAGGTTGATCATGGAGAAATCGGCCTTCCGAGGCGGCCGGAACCCCGATTTCTCCATGATCAACGGGGAGCCGGGAGGGTGGAGCGGAGGTGGACGTAGCGGCGGATGCGATCGACGGTGCGCTGCGGGTGGCGGATGATGTCGTCGGCGGTGAGGGGGATGACGATCCAGCCGGCGTCGCGCAACTGTTCGTCGCGGTAGCGGTCGCGCCGCCATTGGCGCCGGTCGGTGCGGTGGTGGTCGCCGTCGTACTCGATGGCGATCTTCAGGTCGGGGTAGCAGAGGTCGGGGCGGGCGAGCCAGGCGCCGGTGTCGTCGGTGATGTTCACGCCGATGTCGGGGCAGGGCAGGCCGGCGTCGATCAGGAGCAGGCGCACGCGGGTCTCCATGGGGGAGTCGACGCCGGGGCGGATCAGGCGCAGCGCCTCGCGGGCGGTCACGATGCCGCGGCGGCGGGTGCCGGCGGCGACCTCGTCGTGCAGGCGCTCGTGGGTGGTCCAGCGGCGCAGTATGGCGTCGCCCAGCGTGACGAGGTCGTCGCGGCGCCAGGTCGCGGCGAGGTGGACGAACGTGCGTTCCGGGGCGACGACGGGCACGCCGTGCACCTCGATGACGGTGGCGCGGTCGAGGCCGACGTGACCGTCGGTGCCGGCCAGCCGGGGGACGACGGCGCCGGGCGGGACCGCGACGTCGAGGTCGCCGTCGAACTCGGGTACGGGGAGGTCGCACAGCAGCGCCGCGGTCTCGTGGCTGTACGCGACCTCGCGCGGCAGGACCAGCCGGAGTGCGCGGCAGCGGGTGACGAGCGAGTCGGGCAGCGCCGCGGGGACCCGCACCCCGCGGAACGGCCGCCGGAACCGCGGGCCGTCCAACAGATCGACGGGCAGACCCGCGGCCGTCGCGTCGGCGACGTGGAACGGCTGCGAGCCGAACGGCTCCGGGATGACGGGTCGGCGTGGCACCGCCCGATCATCGCCCGAACCCGCGAACCGCCCCGAAAGCTATCCACAGCCCTCCCCCGACCCCCGTTGATCATGGAGAAATCGGGGTTCCCGGGCCGCCGGAGGGCCGATTTCTCCATGATCAACGGGGCGGGGGTGACGGGATGTGGCGGTAGGACGGCGCGATCGCGCCTGGGCAACGCGCGGCGCGCGGCGGACGATCGGTGACATGAGCAGAGCACTTCTCGTCATCGACATCCAGGAGTCGTTCCGGCAGCGCGACAGCTGGGAGCTGATCTCCGACCCCGACGTCGCGGGGAAGGCGGCCACGCTGGTCGAGCACGCCCGCGCCGGCGGCGACCACGTGATCTGGGTCCTGCACACCGAGCCCGGCACCGGCAACGTCTTCGATCCCGAGCTGGGGCACGTGCGGCTGCAGCCCGGCCTGGACCCCGAGCCCGGCGAGCCGGTGCTGACCAAGACCTCGCACAACGCGTTCACCACCACGAACCTGCAGCAGCTGCTCACCGAGCGGGGCGTCCGCGAGGTGGTGGTCAGCGGCATCCGCACCGAGCAGTGCTGCGAGACCACCGCCCGCCTGGCCAGTGACCTCGGCTACCGGGTGACGTTCGTCATCGACGCGACGGCGACGAACCCGATCGAGCACCCGGAGGCGCCGGCCGGGCGCAGCAACGCCGAGATCATGGCCGACCCCCGCACGCTGCAGGTGCCCGACGTCCTGGCGCGGACGGAGTACGCGCTGGCGGGGCGGTTCGCGACGGTGGTACGGGTCGCCGATGTCGTGGGCGAGGCGGTCACCGTCTAGCCGTGGCAGGCTGGCGGTCATGGACAGAGCACGGGTCGACGCGTGGATCGAGGCCTATGAGCTCGCCTGGCGCACGCCCGGCGTCGAGCCGCTCGGCGAGCTGTTCACCGCCGACGCGACCTACTCGCAGGGCCCCTACCAGGACCCGGTCGTCGGACTGCCGGCGATCGGGCGCATGTGGGAGGCGCAGCGCGACGGCCCCGACGAGGTGTTCCGCATGGACACCGAGGTGGTGGCGGTCGACGGCGACACCGCGGTCGTGCGGGCCGAGGTCTGGTACGGCGACCCCGTGACGCAGGAGTACCGCGACCTCTGGGTCGTCCGCCTGGGCGACGACGGGCGCTGCAGCTGGTTCGAGGAGTGGCCGTTCGCCCCGCCCAGCCGCCGCGGCTGAGCCCTACTCGGACCCGGCCGGGCCGGGGCGGAAGATCTCGCGCACGTCGCGCGGCTGGAAGGTCTCGTGCGTGGCCTGCGCCGCCGTGACGTGGTCGAGCTGGAACCAGCGCCCGGTGTCGGTCTCGCGGCTCCAGGCGAGCACGAACCAGGCCCCGCGGGAGTGGGCGAACCCGAGCGGCTCGACCTGCTCGGTGAGGGCGGGGCCGTCGGCGGGCGCATAGTCGAGCAGGACGACGCGGTGGTCGCGGATGGCGTCGGTCAGGGCGGTGCGGACGGTGTCGTCGTGCGGCGGCACCGGCTCGCCCGGCCGGATCCAGATGCGGTCGGCGACGGCGGTGACGTCGGCCCGGCGGTCGGTGGCGACCGCCCGCAGCACCTTCGCGGCGGCGGACGACGCGGCGGCGGCGTACGGCTGGTCGGGAACGGACTGCAGCCCGATGACGATGGCCAGCGCCTCGTCGGGCGTGAGGGTGAGCGAGCGCTGCCCGGTCTGGTCGATGACGTAGCCGCCCTGCGGCCCGCTGGAGGCCCGGATCGGCACGCCTGCCTGTTGCAGCGCGATGACGTCGCGCTTCACGGTGCGGGCGGACACGCCGAGCCGCTGGGCCAGCCAGGACGACGTGCGGCCCTGCCGGCCCGCGGCGTGCAGCTCGCGGGCGAGGTGATCGAGGCGGTTGCTGCGGCTGGCCCGGCCGGCGGCGGTGTCGCCCGCCGCGGAGGGTGCCGAGATCTCGGCCGCACCCGGCCGGCGCATGCGCGGCAGCCGGGAGGGCGCGTCGGTGGTGTCGTGCTGAGCCGTCGCCTGGCTCTGGCTGCCCATCGCCGGTCCTCCCCGTGGCCGGTCCCTTCGGCCCGGCCGCACCCCCGTGATGTCGATTGTCGCCGACCGCGAGGTCTGACGTCAGTCCCCGATGATCGTGTCGGGTCATAGCAAAGCACGCCGCGGGCCCTCAGGCGTGGTGCTCGCCCGGCGTGGCTCGCGAATGCCTCACCAGGCACTCGTCGGTTACCGTCTACGTGTGGATGCGAGGCCGGCCGAACTCACCCACATCGGCCCATACCGAGTGCTCCGGCAGATCGGTGAGGGCGGCATGGGGGTGGTCTATCTGGCGACGGCTCCCGACGGCCGTCCGGTGGCGGTCAAGACGCTCCGCCCGTGGCTGGTCGGCGGCACCGACGGGCGGCGCCGGTTCGAGCGCGAGGTCACCACGCTCACCCGGGTCCGCGGCGCCAGGGTGGCCGAGGTCCTCGATGCCGACGTGTCGGCCGAGCCGCCCTACATCGTCACCCGGTTCGTCGACGGCGTCCCCTTGAGCACGTGGGTGGCCGAGCACGGGACGCTTGCCGACGGCGACCTGAAGATCCTGGCGCACGGCCTGCTCGAGGCGCTGACCTCGGTGCACGCGGCCGGCGTGGTGCACCGCGACATCAAGCCCGGCAACGTCATGCTGGCGCCGGGCGGGCCGGTGCTCATCGACTTCGGCATCGCGCACGCCACCGACGACACCCGGCTCACCGCCACCGGCCTCATCTCCGGCACGCCCGGATACTTCGCCCCCGAGACCATCCTCGGCCGCGACCCGACTCCAGCCACCGACGTCCACGCCTGGGCGGCCACGCTGACCTACGCCGCCACCGGCCGGGCGCCGTACGGCGGCGGCCCCGACCTCGCCGTCGTCGACCGCATCCGGCGGGGCGAGCACGACCTCACGGGTGTCGCGCCCTGGCTGGCGACGGTGCTCGACGCCGCGCTGCACCCCGATCCCGCCCGCCGGCCGGGGGTCGCCGACATCATGCGGGTGGTCGGCCCGCTCGAGGCGGCCACGGTCGCCACCGCGCCGACGGTCGCCGTCCCGCCGGCCGAGGCGGCCACCGTCGCCGTCCCGCCGCACGCCGCTCCCACCGTCGCCGCGCCGCCGTCCCCGGCGCTCGACGACACCGCCGTCATCGCGCCGGTCCCGCCGCCCCCGCAGGGACCACCGCCGCCGCTGCCCGGCTACGAGCAGCGCAACCGCGAGCACCTCGCCCGCCGGCACCAGCAGCCCCAGCAGCCGGCCAAGCCGTCGCCGCTGGCCGTGCCGCCGCCGCGCCCTGGCGGCGAGTCGCCGGCGCCGGGCAGCTGGCGGTCTCGGGTGGCCATCGGCCTGGGCGGGCTGCTGCTGTTCTTCCTCATCGCGTCGACGCCGTACGCGGGCGCCGTCGCCGCCCTGATGATCCTGCTGACGGGGCGCATCGTCTGGCGCATCCAGCGGCGGCTGTTCGAGCGGCGCGAGGCGCGCGGCGCCCAGCGCAACGACTCCGTGGTGGCGGCGCTGGCCGCGCCATGGGACATGCTGGCGGCTGCCGTCCCGTGCCTCGCCCAGCTCGTGGTGGCGGCCGTGGGCGCCGCGCTCGTCGGAGGCACCCTCGACCTGCTCGACGCGGGCGATGCGCGGACGCCGTCGGTCGGGGCCGCCGTCGTGGCGACCTGGCTGATCTGGCGCGGCCCCGGAACGGTGCGCAGCCGGCACGGCATCCGGTCGATCCTGGCGCCGCTCGACCGGTCGCGCGACCTCGCCTGGGTGGTGCTCGGCGCGCTCTTCGTCCTGGTGTGCGCAGCGGCCCTGGTGTTCGACTCGTTCGGGGCCGGATGGTGGCCCGCCGACTACTCCCTGACCGACCTGAACCGGTGGCGCGGCTGAAGATCCACAGGTGAACAGCCGATGCGTGTGCGGCGTCACAGACTGTTCACCGTTTAGCATTCCACCGTTCGCCCACGTCCGACAGAGGAGTTTCGTGCGCTTTTCACCGCGAGACAACGCCTTCTTCGACCTGTTCGCCGCCGACGCTCGCAACGTCCGCGACGGCGTGCGGCTGCTGTCCCAGGCGCTCGCGTCCGACGCGGACCGTGCGGCGCTGGCCGTCGCGCTCAAAGAGGTCGAGCACCAGGGCGACGAGCACACCCACGACATCATCCGGCGGGTCAACTCCACGTTCGTCACACCGTTCGACCGCGAGGACATCTACCGGCTGGCCAGTGCGCTCGACGACGTCCTCGACGACGTCGACGCGGCGCTGGACCTCATGGTGCTGTACCGCGTGGGCGACCTGCCCGCGGGGGTCGGTGACATGGTCGACGTCCTCGACCGCGCGGCCGAGCTGACCGCCGAGGCGATGCCGCGGCTGCGGACGGCGTCGGAGCTGACCGACTACTGGATCGAGGTCAACCGGCTGGAGAACCAGGCCGATCAGGTCTACCGGCGGCTGCTCGCCCGCATCTTCTCCGGCGAGTACGACGCGCTGACGGTGCACAAGCTCAAGGACGTCGTCGACACCCTGGAGGACGCCGTCGACGGCTTCGAGACCGTCGCGAACATCGTCGAGCAGATCGCCATCAAGGAGTCGTGAGCGGGTGGAGCTCGCGCTCATCCTGACGGTGATCGTCGTCGCCCTGTCGTTCGACTACACCAACGGGTTCCACGACGCCGCCAACGCGATCGCGACGTCGGTGTCCACCCGCGCGCTGACGCCCCGCGCGGCGCTGCTCATGGCGGCATCGATGAACCTCATCGGCGCGTTCCTCGGCACCGGCGTGGCCGAGACCGTCGGCTCCGGCATCATCGTGGCGCCGCAGGGCGACAGGGGGCTGCTGGTCGTGCTCGCCGCCCTGGTCGGCGCGATCGTCTGGAACCTCATCACCTGGTGGTTCGGCCTGCCGTCGTCCTCGTCGCACGCGCTCATCGGCGGCCTGGTCGGCGCCGCCCTCGCGTCGGCCAACACGGTGCAGTGGACCGGCATCTTCCAGAAGGTCGTCATCCCGATGGTGCTCTCGCCGATCGTCGGGTTCCTGCTCGCCTTCCTGGTCATGACGGCGATCCAGTGGATCTTCCGGCGGGCCCACCCCGGGCGGGTCAACCGCGGCTTCCGAATGGCGCAGACGCTCAGCGCCGCGGCCATGGCGCTGGGCCACGGCCTGCAGGACGCGCAGAAGACCATGGGCGTCATCACGCTCGCACTGGTGGTCGGGCAGTACCAGACCGGCTTCGAGGTGCAGTGGTGGGTCATCGTGCTGGCGGCGACGGCGCTCGCGGCGGGCACGTACGCCGGCGGCTGGCGCATCATGCGCACGCTGGGCCGGCGCATCGTGCACCTCGACCCGCCCATGGGGTTCGCGGCCGAGTCGGTGGCCGCCAGCGTGCTCTACACCACCGCGTTCGCCTTCCACGCCCCGATCTCGACGACCCAGACCATCACGTCCGCCGTCATCGGCGTGGGGGCGACGAGGCGCCTCTCGGCGGTGCGCTGGGGCGTCGCCGGCAACATCGTCACGGCCTGGGTGCTGACCATCCCGATGGCCGGGCTTGCGGCGGCGCTCTGCTACGCGCTGCTGCACCTGGTGCCGGGGCTCAGCTCGCTCTGACTTCTCTCCTGCCGGCCGATGCCTTGACAGCATGCGCCCGGCACCGACAGTCTTGGTCGCGGTAAGCGCTTTCCGTACGTCCTGACCCCCGCATGGACGGAGTCCCGAATGCGCCGATCCAGCCTGCTCTCCTCCCTGTTCGCCGGCGTCCTGGCGGTCGCTCTGGCCGGCGCTCCGCCGACGGCGGCCGCACCCGATCCACTCTCCGAGGCGGACCCGCTGTTCCGCGCTCTCGTGTTCTCCAAGGTCACCGGGGAGCCGCACGCGTCGGTGGCCGCCGGCGCGGAGCTCATCCAGGACCTGGGCGCCGAACACGACTTCGAGGTCGTGGTCGACGACTCCACCGCGCTGTTCACCGACGACGGGCTGGCCGGCTTCGACGTCGTCGTGTTCAACAACACGTCGTCGACGGCGGACGCCGCCCTGCTCGACGAGGAGGAGCGGGCCGCCTTCACCCGCTACATCCAGGCCGGCGGCGGCTACGTCGGGCTGCACTCCGCGGCGGGGTCCGAGCCGGGCTGGGAGTGGTACGCAGGCCTGGTCGGCTCGACGATCACCGGTCACCCGGACCTCGGCGGGACCGGCACCCATCCCGGCCGCATCGAGGTGCTGGACCGGGTGCACCCGTCGACCCGCGACCTGCCGCAGCTGTGGGAGCGCTCGGAGGGCTGGGTGAACCTGGCGCCGGACCCGACCGGCGACGTGCACGTGCTGGCCGAGCTGAAGCTGCGCGACGGCATCCCCGGCCTCGACTCGGGCCTGAACCATCCGTTCTCGTGGTGCCAGGTGTACGACGGCGGCCGCTCCTGGTACACCGCCGGCGGGCACGACGCCGCCGCGTTCGCGGAGCCGGCGTTCGCCGGGCATCTGCTGGGCGGTCTCACCTGGGCGGCGGGCGCGGAGCCCGGCGACTGCGGCGCCACCGACGACGAGAGCTTCGCCGTCACCGAGCTCACCGACGACCTCGCCGACCCGTTCGAGTTGGAGGTGCTGCCCGACCGCCGGGTGATGTACATCCAGCGCACCGGGCAGTTCAGGCTGATCGACCAGACGACGCTCGAGGTCAGCACCGTCGGCGACCTCGAGCTGGGCCTGAGCACGGCGCGGCACTCCGACGGCCTCACCGGCTTCGCCCTCGACCCGGACTTCGCGACCAACGGCTGGGTGTACGCGATGTACTCCGACCCCGACGTCGCGCGGATCAACATCTCGCGGTTCACGTTCGACTTCGAGACGTCGCTGCTGGACATGGAGTCCGAGAGCCGGCTGCTGGACTTCCCGACCTGGCGCGACGTCGGCCTGGCGAACGTGCACATGGGCGGCGCGGTGGAGTTCGGCCCGGACGGCAGCCTCTACGCGTCCATGGGCGACAACACCGACTTCTCGCAGTCGAACAACTACGCGCCGATCGACGAGCGCGAGGGCCGGGCCGCGTGGGACGCGCAGGCGACGTCGGCCAACACCAACGACCTGCGCGGCAAGGTGATCCGGATCGTGCCGACCGACGACGGCGGCTACACGATCCCCGAGGGCAACCTGTTCCCCGAGGCCGAGGACACCGACGACAGGACCCGGCCCGAGATCTACGCGATGGGCTTCCGCAACCCGTTCCGCATCACCGTCGACCAGCAGACCGGTGACGTGCTGGTCGCCGACTACGGGCCCGACGCGACCCAGCCGAACCCGGCGCGCGGTCCCGAGGGCATCGTGGAGTGGAACGTCGTCAGCGAGGCCGGCAACTACGGCTGGCCGCACTGCGTCGGGAACAACCTGCCCTACATCGACTACGACTTCGCCACCGGCCAGTCCGGCGAGCCGTTCGACTGCGAGGGCGGCCCCGTCAACGACTCGCCGCACAACACCGGCCTGCAGCAGCTGCCGCCGGTGCAGGAGGCGCTCGTCTGGTACAGCTACGGCACCTCACCACAGTTCCCTGAGCTGGGCAGCGGCGGCGCGGCACCGATGAGCGGCCCGGTCTACGACTACGACCCGGACCTGGAGTCCGACACCAAGTTCCCCGAGTACTACGACGGGAAGTGGTTCGTCTTCGAGTACGCCCGGAACTGGTACAAGACGATCACCCGCGCCGAGGACACCGGCGACCTGCTGTCGATCAACCCGGTCTTCGGCTCGACCACGTTCCGCGGCCCGTTCGACGCGACCTTCGGCCCGGACGGGTCGCTGTACGTCATCGACTTCGGCTCCGGCAGCGGCGCCGGGCGCGGCGACGTCAACGAGGGGGCCGGCATCTACCGGATCGACTACGTGGGCGGCGACCGGCCGCCGACCCCGGAGGCGGCGGGCACCCCGACGTCGGGGCAGCTGCCGCTCACCGTGCAGTTCTCCAGTGACGGCACGGAGCACTCCGCGGGGCTGCCGATGACCTATCACTGGTCGTTCGGCGACGGCGCCACCTCGGACGAGCCGAACCCGTCGCACACCTACACCGAGGCGGGCAACTACACCGCGCTGCTGACCGTCACCGACAGCCGGGACCGCAGCTCGGTGGCCGCGGTCCGGATCGCCGCCGGCAACACCCGGCCCGAGGTGGCGTTCAGCTGGCCACCGCACGGCGGGTTCTTCGACTGGGGCGACGAGGTGGCCTACGAGGTGACGGTCGACGACGCCGAGGACGGCAGCACCGCCGGCGGCTCGATCGAGTGCGGCGCCGTCACAGTGGGGGCGCTGCTCGGCCACGACCAGCACGCGCACCCGCTGGACAACTACCCGCACTGCACCGGGACCGTCCCGACCATCACCGACGGCGGGCACGGGCAGGAGACCAACCTCTACTACGTGCTGGAGGCCGGCTTCACCGACGCCGGCGCACCCGGCGTCGAGCCGCTGACCGGCGGCGACGCGGTCAGGCTCAACCCGAAGCGGCGCGAGGCCGAGCACTACGCAGGGGCTCAGGGCGTCCAGGTGTTCGAGCGGCCGCTGGCCAGTGCGCGGGCACGGGTCGGCAGCATCTCGCACGGCGACTGGATCAGGTTCGACACCGTCCACCTGGCCGGCATCGAGTCGCTCACCGTGGGCGCCTCGTCGGCGGCGCACGGCGGCACCATCGAGGTGCGCCGCGACGCCCCCGGCGGCGAGCTGCTCGGCTCGGTGGACGTGCCGGTCACAGGCGGCGTCGACACCGTCGTCGAGCGGACCACCGATCTCGTCGACCCGGGCGAGACCTTCGACGTCTACCTGGTGTTCCGCAACGACGCCGTCGGGTCCGGCGGGCCGGACCTGCTGGCGCTGGACTGGGTGCGGTTCAACGGCGACGGCGTCAGCGTGCCGCCCCCGCCGTGCGAGGACGGCGGCGTGGACGAGTTCGACGGCGACGCGCTGAACCTCTCGTGCTGGACGTCGATCGTCCGGCACGACCCGGACGGCTACCAGGTCACGGACGGGCAGCTGGTGCTGCCGACGGCGCACGGCGAGTTGACCGCCGCCCGGGCGGACGCGGCCAACCTGGTCATGCGGCCGGCGCCGGACGGCGGCTGGACCGCCACCACCCGGCTCACCGCCGACGTGGGGACGGCGTTCCAGCAGGCCGGCCTGGTGCTGCACGCCGGTGACGCCGACTTCGCCAAGGCGGTCGTGATGGCGCGGCCGGACGGCACCAGGCGGATGTCGTTCTTCACCGTCGCCGGCGGGCAGGAGCGCAACACCGCCGAGGACTACGTGGCGCTGCCGGCGGACTTCCCGGACACGTTCGAGCTGCGGCTGGTCAGCGACGGGCTCGAGGTGACGGCGGAGTACTCGGCCGACGGCGAGACGTGGCTGCCGGTGGGCCGCCCGTACGGCCTGGGCGCGGCGTCGTCGTGGAACGTCGGGGTGGCCGCGCTGTCCGGCGGCAACGGCGACCCGAACATCCCCGTCGTCGACGTCGCGTTCGACCGGTTCGAGCTCACCGCGACCGAGCCGCAGGTCTGCCCGGACCCCGAACCGGCCGACGGCTTCACCGCCCTCTGGGACGGGAAGACGCTGGACGGCTGGGAGATGGTGGGCAACGGATCGTTCACCGTCACGTCGGACTGCACGCTGCTGAGCCGCGGCTCCGGCGGACTGCTGTGGTACACGCCGCAGGCCTTCGGCGACTTCCACCTGAGGCTGCAGTACCGGATGAACAACCCGAGTGACAACTCCGGGGTGTTCCTGCGCTTCCCGGCGCCCCTGGACTGGGAGGGCCCGTGGGTCCGCCAGCCCGACGACAGCGTGCGGGGGTACGAGGCGCAGGTCCACGACGACCCGGGCGGCGGCGACCCGCAGAAGACCGGCTCGATCTACAACTTCGCCACGATCACCGACGTCCTGGCGCACCCGATCGGGGAGTGGAACACCTACGAGATTCGCGCGGTCGGGCAGACCTACAGCGTCTGGCTGAACGGCGAGCTCGTGAACACCTACACCGGTGACGGGAGCCGCGCGCTCGAGGGTCACCTCGGGTTCCAGAACCACCACGACGGCTCCGACGTCGAGTTCCGCGACGTGTGGATCGCGCCCGTCGACGCCACGTGCCCGCAGCCCGATGCCCGGGCGACAGTGGTGGTCGGGACGGTGGACAGCGGCGTGCCCAACCGCGCCGCCGCCGACGGGTGCACGGTCAACGACCTCATCGACGAGGACCGCGAGTGGGGTTCCACCGGCGCGTTCCTGCGCCACGTCGGCGACGTGCTGGACCGCCTCGTCGCGGAGGGTGTCGTCAACGCCCGGGAGAGCAGCGTCATCCGGCGCGCGGCGGCGGAGTCCGGCATCGGGCGGGGAGGTGCGATCGCGATGCGCTGACGCCGAACGCGGCCGCGCCCGCCACGAGGAGCTCGTGGCGGGCGCGGTCTGCTGCCGCGGCGCGTCAGCCGAAGCGGCCGGAGACGTAGTCCTCGGTGGCCTTCACGCTGGGGTTGGTGAAGATCTTCGTGGTGTCGTCCATCTCGATCAGCTTGCCGGGCTTGCCGGTGCCCGCGATGTTGAAGAACGCGGTGCGGTCGCTGACCCGGGCGGCCTGCTGCATGTTGTGGGTCACGATGACGATGGTGTAGTTCTGCTTCAGCTCACCGATGAGGTCCTCGATGGCCAGCGTCGAGATGGGGTCCAGCGCGGAGCACGGCTCGTCCATCAGCAGGACGTCGGGCTGGATGGCGATGGCCCGGGCGATGCACAGACGCTGCTGCTGGCCGCCGGAGAGGCCGGAGCCGGGCTTGTCGAGGCGGTCCTTGACCTCGTTCCACAGGTTCGCGCCCTGCAGCGACCTCTCGACGATCTCGTTGGCCTGGTTCCTGCTCATGCGGCTGCTGTTGAGCTTCATGCCGGCCAGGACGTTGTCGCGGATGGACATGGTCGGGAACGGGTTGGGCCGCTGGAAGACCATGCCGACCTGGCGCCGGACCGTGACGGGGTCGACGTTGGACCCGTAGAGGTCTTCGCCGTCGAGCAGGACCTTGCCCTGCACCCGCGCGCCGGGGATGACCTCGTGCATGCGGTTGAGGGTGCGGATGAACGTGGACTTGCCGCAGCCGGACGGGCCGATGAAGGCCGTGACCGAGCGGGGTTCGATGGCCATCGACACGCCCTCGACGGCCAGGAAGCTGCCGTAGTAGACGTTCAGATCGCCGACGTCGATGCGCTTGGACATGTGGCGGTTTCCTTGCTCTAGCGGCCGGTCTTCGGGGCGAACAGGCGGGCGATGAGTCGGGCGACGAGGTTGAGCACCATGACGATGAGGATCAGGGTCAGTGCCGCTGCCCACGCCCGGTCGAAGCTGGGCTGCGGTGACGAACCCGACAGCGGCCGCATCGCCTGACTGTAGACATAGGCGGGCAGCGACATCATCCAGTCGGAGAACGGGTTGGTGTTGATCGACGACGTGAAGCCGGCGGTGACGATCAGCGGCGCGGTCTCGCCGACCACCCGCGCGATCGCCAGCGTGACGCCGGAGGCGATGCCGGAGATGGCCGTCGGGACGACCACCCGGACGATGGTGCGCCACTTCGGCACGCCCAGGGCGTAGGCGGCCTCGCGCAGCTCGTTCGGGACGATGCGCAGCATCTCCTCGCTCGACCGCACGACCACCGGGATCATCAGCACCGACAGCGCGACGGCGCCGGCGAAGCCGTTGCGGGTGCCGACGCCGAACAGCACCGCGAACAGTGCGGCGGCGAACAGGCCGGCCACGATGGACGGGATGCCGGTCATGACGTCGACGAAGAACGTGATGGCCCGCGCCAGCCGGCCGCGGCCGTACTCGACCAGGTAGATCGAGGTGAGCAGGCCGATGGGCACCGAGATGACCGAGGCCAGCGCCGTGATGAGGAATGTGCCCACGATGGCGTGGTAGGCGCCGCCGATGAACGGGGCCGCGCCCTCGAGGGCCTGCTGGTCGTTGAGGCCGGTGACGTTGCGCATCGACGTCTGCAGGAAGTCGAGGCTGAACCGCTCGAGGCCGTTGTCGAGGACCGACCAGATGACCGAGATCAGCGGCACCAGCGCGATGCCGAACGCGGTGTAGACCAGCGCGGTGACCAGCTTGTCGACGGCCTTGCGCCGGCCCTCGACCACGGCCGACAGTGTGGTGTTGACGATCAGGAAGACCAGCGTCGAGAGGACGGCGAACCGGATCGGCGAGAACCCGCCGAACACGGCCGACAGACCCGCTCCGACCGCGAGCGACGCGACCAGGACGATCTGGGTGGTGTAGCGGGGCAGCTGGTTGTGGGCCAGCGAGCTCGAGGCCGGGCCGGCGGGCGGCAAGGTGTCGATGGACATCAGTTGGCCCCCGAGAACTCACTGCGGCGCGACACGATCCAGCGGGCGAACATGTTCACGGCAAGCGTGATGACGAACAGCACCAGGCCCGCGGCGATGAGCGTGTTCGTCTTGAGCCCCGACGACTCGGGGAAGTCCAGCGCGATCTCCGCGGCGATGGTGTTGTTGCCGCTGGTGAGCATCGACCAGGTGAAGCCGCCGGTCGAGAGCACCATGGCGACGGCCATCGTCTCGCCCAGTGCGCGGCCCAGGCCCAGCATGATGCCGGAGATGATGCCGGGCCGGCCGAACGGGAGGACCGCCATGCGGATCATCTCCCAGCGCGTGGCGCCGAGCGCGAGTGCGGCCTCTTCGTGCAGCGTCGGCGTCTGCAGGAACACCTCGCGCGAGATCGCGGTGATGATCGGCAGGATCATGACCGCCAGCACCAGGCCGGCCGTCATCATCGTGCGGCCCGTGGCCGAGGCCGGGCCGGTGAAGAGCGGGATGAAGCCGAGGTTGTCGGCCAGCCAGGCCCAGGCCGGCTGCACCTGCGGCGCCAGCCACTGGATGCCCCAGAGGCCGAAGACGACGCTGGGGATGGCGGCGAGCAGGTCGACGACGTAGCCGAGGCCCTGCGCCAGCCGGCGGGGCGCGAAGTGCGAGATGAACAGCGCGATGCCCAGTGCGAGCGGCGTCGCGACGACGAGAGCGATGAGCGCCGCGGCGACCGTGCCGAAGACGAGCGGCCAGACGTAGGACAGGAACCCCTCGCCGCCGTCGATCTCGGACGGGTCGGCCGTGAACGTCGGCAGCGCCTCGCGGACGAGGAAGGCTGCCACGCCGGCCAGGATGATCAGGATGAGGATGCCCGCGACCTGCGCGGACCGGGAGAAGATGCGGTCGCCGGGGCGCGCTTTGGCCCGCGGGGGTGCGGACCGCCGCTCGGTCGGCGGTGGTGTGGCGGTGGTGGTCACGGCGTCAGCTCCGGCTCGTGGAGGTCTCGCGGGTCATGCCGGTGTCGTGCGGACGCCGGGCGGTCCGTCCCGCATGGGACGAGCCGCCCGGCGACGTGGAACTTCGTGCAGAGGATAGGACTCAGCCGACCTCGATGGACTCCACGACGGCCTGGACCTCGGTCTGCAGCTCAGGCGAGATCGGGGCCGAACCCGCGGCGTCGGCCGCGGCCTGCTGGCCGTCGTCGCTCGCGACGTAGCCGACGTAGGCCTTCACCAGGTCGCCGACCGCCGGGTCCTCGTAGGCGGTGCAGACGATCGTGTACGAGATCAGCACGATCGGGTAGGCGCCGGACTCGGTGGTGTCGCGGGCGAGCTCGATCGCGAGGTCGTTCTCGGCCCGGCCCTCGGCGCGCGGCGAGGCGTCGACGACGGCAGCGGCGGCCTCGGCAGAGTACTCGACGAACTCCGAGCCGACGCCGATGGCGGCGGTCTGCAGGTCGCCGACCGCGGCGGCGCTGGCGTAGCCGATGGTGCCCTCGGCGGCCTGGACGGCGGCGATGACGCCCGGCGTCTGCGCGCCCGCCTCGCCCGGCAGGTCGGCCGGCCAGTCACCACTGACCTCGTAGGTCCATGCCTCCGGCGCGGCGGCGGCGAGGTACTCGACGAAGTTCTCGGTGGTGCCCGACTCGTCGGAACGGTGCACCGGCGTGATCGCCAGGTCCGGCAGCGTGGCGTCCGGGTTGTCCGCGGCGATGGCAGGGTCGTTCCAGTTGGTGATGGTGCCGTTGAAGATGTTCGCCAGCGTCACCGGGCCGAGCTGCAGGCCGTCGACACCCGGCATGTTGTACGCGACGGCGATCGGGTCGATGTACAGCGGCAGGTTGACGGCCGGCGCACCACACGCGGTCTCCGCGGCGGCCATCTCCTCGTCGTCGAGGTAGGCGTCGGAGCCGGCGAACGCGACCGCGCCGGAGGTGAACTGCTCGCGGCCCGCGCCGGAGCCCTCGGGCGCGTAGTTGACGGTGACGTCGGGGTGCTGGCCCTGGAAGCCGGCGATCCACGCCTGGACCGCGGCCTCCTGCGAGCTGGCGCCCGCGCCGTTCAGGGTGCCGGAGAGCGAGTCGCCGCCGGTCTCGGTGCCCTCGGAGCTGTCGCCACCTGAGGTCTCCTCGTCGGAGGAGTTCTCGGTGTCGGGGTCCGAGCCACAAGCGGCCAGCACGAGGGCGGCCGCGCTGGCGACGGCGACTGGTGCCAGCGTGCGGCGCACGATGCTGAGGTTCACGTCTGGTGTCCTTCCTGGACCTATTCGTCCTTGCGTATCGCCTAGAACGTAGTTTTCGGAGGTGACGCCGTTCCACGCTGAGGGTGAACGGGGAATGAACGGCTGGCGCAGAGAAGTCGACATGTCTCTGACCGTGTGATGGCCGTCACGTGAACGGGCTGAGCGGCCGGTTGCGAGACGATCACGACCCGCCGTTGAGCGTGGTCACAGGTCGGTAACCGGCGGTCGGCCGGCCACGCGCGGCAGGTGCCGCTCGATGGCGGTCACGTGCCCGTGGTCGTGGTGCAGGACGGCGAATCCGCCGGGCTCGAGGTCGTCGCCCGGATCGGTCCCGGCCGCCTCGAAGAGCATCGGCAGGATCGGCCGGTGCGAGCACACCAGCGCAGCGTCGTCGCGCAGCAGCGTCCGCAGGATCGCGACGGCCGGGTGCCGCCCGTCGACGGCCCGCAGGCTCTCCTCGGACAGGTGCGGCTCGAGCTCGACCACGAGGCCCTGCTTGCGGGCGAACGGACGCACGGTCTCGGCGCACCGCACGGAGTCGCTGGAGAGCACCCTCCGCAGCCCGAGCGTGCCCAGCACCTCGCCCAGCGCCTCGAGGTCGGCGACGCCCGCGGCGTCGAGCGGCCGCTCGATGTCCGGACCGGCCCAGTCCGAGCGCGACACCGCCTTGACGTGGCGCAGCAACACCAGCGGCGTGGTCCGCAGCGGCCCGCGCAGGGCGGTGCGGACGAGCTCGGCGTCACGCTCGTAGCTGAGCCGCCGGACCGCCTCGCCCGCGGGCAGGAAGACGACGTCGTCGACCTCGTGGTCGGGCAGCCGCGGCGCCGCCTGCGGGTCGGCCTCGGCCAGCCAGTACCGGACCACCTTGGGCCGTCCGGCGGCGACGTAGTGCTGCGACGGCAGCGGCCGGCCCAGGGCGACGCGGTGCCCGGTCTCTTCGAACACCTCGCGGACCGCGCAGGTCATGAGGTGCTCGCCGGGGTCGGCCTTGCCCTTGGGGAGCGACCAGTCGTCGTACTTGGGGCGGTGGACGAGGCAGATCTCGACGCGCCCCTCGGGCGCTCCCTCCTGGGTCCGCCACAGCACCGCTCCGGCGGCGAGGACGGGGTCTCGCCTGGCCATCACGGCTCGAGCCACCGCCGCCACTTCACCCTCCGCACCTGCGGCCAGGCCTCGGCGAACGCGGCCCGTGCGGCGTGCACGCGGGCCCGCTCGTTCGAGGCCAGGACGCCGAGCGCGAACGCGACGTCGGCGGACGCGTGCTCGGAGTTGGCCAGCTCGCGGGCCTTCGCGGCGGCCATGGCGGCGTCCTGGTGCTCGCCGAGGATCTCGGTGACCTTCTCGATCTGCCGGGCGAACGCCTTGGCGTCGCCGCCGAGGGTGGGGACGACGGCCTCCGCGGCGTAGCGGGTGCGCTTCGCCGCCAGCCGCGCGTCGTGCCACTCGTCGTCGGCATCGGCGTCGGTGAGGCCCTCGGCGGCCCGGTCGAGCCTGGTCCAGGCCTTCTCGACCAGCGGCGGCAGCACGTCGCGGGCCGGGCGTTCGGCGTCGGGCCCGACCAGCGGCCGGGCGACCGCGCGGACCAGGTGGTCGTGCAGGGCGAAGTAGCGGTCGTCGTCGAGCAGCTCGGCCACCCGAGCGCGGGCGTCGGCGACCGTGCCGCCCAGGACCTCGGCGAGCAGCTGCTTCACCTCGGCGGCGGGGAGGTCGGACGGGAGGTCGGCGCAGTGCCGGTCGAGCCGCTCGCGCAGCACGTCACCCTCGCGCAGCTCGCCGAGGCTGCCGGCGAACCAGGCCAGCTCGGTGCGCAGCTGTTCGGCCCACGGCTTGTCGAGCAGCGGCCGGAACGTGCGCAGACCGCTGCGCAGCCGCCGGGCGGCCACCCGGAGCTGGTGCACCGCCTCGGGGTCGGCGGGCTCGCGGCGGAACGCGATGTCGGCCGCACGCAGCGCCCGCACGTGCGTCGACAGGTAGGCGACCAGCGTGTCGCGGGCCGGGTCCTTCGCCTTGGGCACCGGGAAGACGGGCACCTCGGGCGGTGCCGCGGCATTGGGCCCGAGCGCGCGGACCGCCTTCGCGACGAACTCGCCTCCGACGGCGCCGGCGTCGCCCAGTGCCGCGGCCACCGTCGCGATGAGCGGACCGCCGCGCAGCTCTTCCAGCTCGATCTCGCGGAACCGCGCGGCGATCGTGCCGTCGGAGCCGACCACGTGGACGGTGTCGTCGACCAGTTCGCCGACGTCGCCGTCGCCGTCGCGGATGACCTGACGGGCCCGGGTGGTGCGCAGCGTGGAGACCAGGACGAGCGGCTCGGTGCGGGTGATGACGCGGACGAGGACGGCCAGCGCGGCCGGCGGCGTGCGCGGGCCCGCGGCCGGCCGGCCGTCGCCTTCGGCGCCGGGCTCGAGCGGCAGCCGGATCTCGTCGCGGACGCCGACGCCGCCGGCCGGCAGCTTGAGGTGCCAGCCCTCGTCGCCGCCCGCACGTCCGAGGTTCGTTTCTCCGCCGAGGGTGCGGGTGACTCTGCGCCGCAGCGTGATGCCCTCGCGGGCGAGCCGGAGGTCGGGGGTGTCGTAGTAGGCCGACTCGAGCTCGACGACGCCGAGGTCGTCGACCGCGGAGACGCCGGCGAGGGTGGAGAGGTCGGGGATGCGGAAAAGCCCGTGGACGCGGAACTTCTGCTCGACCTCACGCGCGGTGTGTGGTCGGGCGGCCTGCTCCGCACGGCTCACGTGGTGGACCTCCGGCGCTGTTTGCGTTCGATGAGCACCTGCTGCATGTCCGCCAGCGGCTCGCCGTCGGGGCCGAGGTGCACGCGGTCCCAGGTGCCGTCGGGCCGCAGGTGCCACGAGGCGGTTCCGGAGTCGAAGGCGAGGTCGTACAGGCCGTCGATCTCGTGCAGGTGCTCGGCCCGGCGCAGCTTCACCAGTGCCTCGACCCGGCGGTCGAGGTTGCGGTGCATGAGGTCGCCGGAGCCGATCCAGTGCTCGGCGTCGCCGCCGTTCTCGAACGAGTAGATGCGGGAGTGCTCGAGGAAGCGGCCGAGGACGCTGCGCACGCGGATGTTCTCGGACAGCCCCTCGACGCCTGCGCGGATGCTGCAGATGCCGCGCACCCAGATGTCGACCGGCACGCCGGCGGCCGACGCCTCGTACAGCGAGTCGATGATGGCCTCGTCGACGAAGCTGTTGGCCTTGAACCGGATGCGTGCCGGGCGGCCGGCCCGGTGGTGCTCGATCTCGCGGTCGATGCGCTCGATGATGCCGGTGCGCAGCGAGTGGGGCGCCACGAGCAGCCGCTGGTAGTCGGACTCGAGCGAGTACCCGGACAGTGTGTTGAACAGGTGGTTGAGGTCTTCGGCCACCTCGGGGTCGGCCGTCAGCAGGCCCATGTCCTCGTAGATGCGCGCCGTGCGCGGATGGTAGTTGCCGGTGCCGATGTGGCTGTAGCGGCGGATGCCGCCGCCGGCCTCGTCGCGTACGACCAGGCAGAGCTTGCAGTGCGTCTTGAGCCCGACCAGGCCGTAGACGACGTGCACACCGGCCTGCTCGAGCTTGCGCGCCCAGCTGATGTTGGCCTGCTCGTCGAACCGGGCCTTGATCTCGACGACGGCGAGCACCTGCTTGCCGGCCTCGGCGGCGTCGATGAGCGCGTCGACGATGGGGGAGTCGCCGCTGGTGCGGTAGAGCGTCTGTTTGATGCCCAGCACCCGGGGGTCGGCCGCGGCCTGCTCGACGAAGCGCTGCACGCTGGTCGAGAAGGAGTCGTAAGGGTGGTGCACCAGCACGTCGGCCTTCGAGATGGCGGCGAACATGTCGGCCGGCGACGCGGACTCGACGTCGCGCAGGTCGCGGTGCGTGGCCGGGAGGAACGGCCGGTACCGCAGCTCGGCCCGGTCGAGGTCGGCGATGGCGGTGAGCCCGGTGAGGTCGAGCGGCCCGGGCAGCGAGAACGTCTCGCCGTCGCTGACACCCAGCTCGCGCTGGAGCAGGTCGAGCACGTGCGGGTCGACGGTCTCCTCGACCT
This sequence comes from Jiangella ureilytica, assembly GCF_004348545.1. GTDB lineage: Bacteria > Actinomycetota > Actinomycetes > Jiangellales > Jiangellaceae > Jiangella > Jiangella ureilytica. The sequence goes on from NZ_SMKL01000017.1 coordinate 84,847, forward strand.
CGAGCCGGACCGCCGGGCCGAAGCGCCGCCGCATGAGCTCGCGCTCCATGGCGGTCAGCAGGTTCTCGGCGTCGTCCTCCTCGACCTCGACGTCCTCGTTGCGGGTGACCCGGAACATGTGGTGCTGCAGGACGTCCATGCCGGGGAACAGCTGCGCCAGGTGGGCGGCGATGACGTCCTCGAGCGGGACGAAACGCTGCTCGGCGACCGGCAGGAAGCGGGGGAAGTTGGGCGGGACCTTGACCCGGGCGAAGTGCTCGGTCCCGTTGCGCGGGTTGCGGACGACGACGGCGAGGTTCAGCGACAGCCCGGAGATGTACGGGAACGGGTGCGCGGGGTCGACGGCCAGCGGCGTCAGCACCGGGAAGATCCGCTCGCTGAACAGCCGCCGCAGCCGGGCGTGCTCGGCGTCGTCGAGGTCGTCCCAGCGGGCGATGTCGATGCCCTCTTTGACCAGCGCCGGCAGCACGTCGCTGCGGAAGCACTTGGTCTGCCGGGCCATGAGCTCGCGGGTGCGATCGAGGGTGCGTTCGTGCACCTCGCGCGGCATCATGCCGCTGACCGAGGGGAACGCGACGCCGGCCGCCATGCGCCGCTTCAGGCCGGCGACGCGGATCATGTAGAACTCGTCGAGATTGCTGGAGAAGATGGCCAGGAACCGGGCCCGTTCCAGCAGCGGGATGTCGGGATCCTCGGCGAGCTCGAGCACCCGGGTGTTGAAGGCGAGCCACGACAACTCACGGTCGAGGTAGCGCTCTTCCGGCTTCGTCGACTCGGCCATGGCTCAATGCTGTCACGCGCGAGTGAACACTGGGTAGCTCGGGAGGGGCCTCATGACTCGAGATAGGCGAGGACCGCCCGGACCCGGCGGTGCCCCGCGTCGCCCTGGGCCAGCCCGAGCTTGGCGAAGATGCTGCGGATGTGCTTGCTGACCGCGGTCTCGGTGACCACCAGCCGCCCGGCGATGTCGAGGTTGGCCAGCCCCTCGGCCATGAGCGCCAGCACCTCGCGCTCGCGCGGCGTGAGGGTGCGGATGGGGTCGTCGGCCCGGCGGCGCACCATGAGCTGCGACACCACCTCGGGGTCCATGACGGTGCCCCCGCCGACCACGCGATGCAGCGCGTCGAGGAACTCGCCGACCTTGCCGACCCGCTCCTTGAGCAGGTAGCCGACGCCGTCGGCGCCGCTCGCCAGCAGCTCGGTGGCGTAGCTGTCCTCGACGTAGGCCGACAGGACGAGGACGGGCAGGCCGGGCCGGTCGCGCCGGGCGGCGGCCGCGGCGGCGATGCCCTCGTCGGTGAAGCCGGGCGGCAGGCGGACGTCGACGACGGCGGCGTCGGGCGCCTCGGCGGCCACGGCGGCGAGGAAGTCGTCGGCGTTGTCGACGGCGGCGGCCACCTCGATGCCCTCGTTCGCCAGCAGCAGCACCAGGCCCTCGCGGAGCAGGGTGTCGTCCTCGGCGATCACGACGCGCACGGGATCACCGCCCGCACCAGCGTCGGCCCGCCGTGCGGGCTGGTGACCTCGGTGTGGCCGTCGAACGCGGCGACGCGGCGGCGGATGCCGGCGAGGCCGCTGCCGCCGGACTCGTCGGCGCCACCGTGGCCGTCGTCGCGGACCTCGATCACCAGCGCCTCCTCCTCGTCCGGGCCGGCCGGGGGCCGCACCGTCGCGGTGACCTCGGCGTGCTCGGCGCCGCTGTGCTTGGCGGTGTTGGTCAGGGCCTCGGCGACCACGAAGTACGCCGTGGCCTCGAGCGCGGCGGGCAGCCGGCGCAGGCCGTCGACGCGCAGCGTGCACGGGACCGCGCAGCGCGCGGCGAGGGCGGCCAGTGCGCCGTCGAGCCCGCGTTCGGCCAGCACGGGCGGATAGATGCTGCGCACGACCTCGCGCAGCTCGCCCAGGGCGTCGGCGGCCTGGTCCTGGGCGCGCAGCAGCAGCGGCAGCGCCGAGGCGGGGTCGCGGCGCAGCGCCCGCTCGGCGATGCCGAGGTGCATGATCACGCCGACCAGCCGGTTCTGGGTGCCGTCGTGCAGGTCGCGCTCGATGCGCCGCAGCTCCGCGCCGTGCGCCTCGAGGGCGGCGGCCCGGGTGGCGGTCAGCTCGGTGACCCGCTCGCTGAGCCGGGCGTCGCGGGTGGGCAGCAGCAGCGCGCGGGCGCCCCATGCCTGCCACGTGGCCAGCAGCGGCACCAGAACCAGCGTCAGCACCAGCCAGCCGAGGCCGAGGGGCAGCATGCCCAGCGCCCCGAGCCACGACGTCACCGGGTAGGGCGACTGGACCGGGTCGTCGCTCGGCATCGCCGACCAGTACAGCGGCACCACGGCGGCGTTGAGGACGCTGAGCGGCAGCAGCAGCGCCCCGATGCCGACGACCAGCCCGGTGAGGCCGTGGATCAGGAGCCACCCGAGGTCGCGCCGGGTGGCGGCTTCGGCCAGCAGGGCGCGGGTGGAGACGGGCCCGGGCTCGTCGGGCGGCGGGTACGGGGCGGGGACCGGGCGGCCGGTGAACGCCGTGACCCGGCGGCGCTCGCCGCCGGCCCACCGGCGCACCGCCCGCACCGTCGACGGGATGGCCAGCCAGCCGATCCCGATCAGGGTGAACGCGGCCACCAGCAGCACCCGGATCAGCAGGACCAGCGCCACCGCCGAGCTGACGAGCCCGCGCAGCAGGTACGGCAGCGCCCGTCGCGTCGCCGCGACCGCCACCCGCACCCTGCCCATGTCCTCAGCATGCCCGACCGACCCCCCGCGAGTCGGTATACCCAGCACCACCATCGATCGGGGCGTCAGCCGGATCGTCACCGCCGCGTCCGCTCCATAGCGTCGTGACCAGGTCCTACAAGGAGGAACGACGTGCACACCATGACGGCACCGGCGGTCCGGCTCGACGCCGTGACCAAGATCTACGGGAGCGGCGACAACCGGGTGACGGCGCTGCGCGAGGTCGGCGCCGACCTCGCCACCGGCACCTTCACCGCGATCATGGGCCCGTCCGGGTCCGGTAAGAGCACCTTCCTGCAGTGCGCCGCCGGGCTGGACCGGCCGACGTCGGGCTCGGTCCGGCTGGGCGACACCGAACTGTCGACGCTGTCGGACAACGAGCTGACCGTGGTCCGCCGCGACCGCATCGGCTTCGTCTTCCAGGCCTACAACCTGCTGTCCTCGCTGAGCGTCGAGGACAACGTGTCGCTGCCGCTGCGGCTGGCCGGACGCAGGATCGACCCCGACTGGATCGCCCGGGTGGCCGGGTCGGTCGGGCTGGGCGAGCACCTGCAGCGGCGTCCGGCCCAGCTCTCCGGCGGCCAGCAGCAGCGGGTGGCCATCGCCCGGGCGCTGGTCACCGAGCCGGACGCCGTCTTCGCCGACGAGCCCACGGGGGCGCTCGACACGCGCACCGGCCGGCAGGTGCTGGAGCTGCTGCGCCGCGTCGTCGACGAGAGCGGCCAGACGGTGGTCATGGTGACGCACGACCCGGTCGCGGCGTCCTTCGCCGACCGGGTGCTGTTCCTCGCCGACGGCCGGATCACCGGCGTCGTGGACGCGCCGACGGCCGAGCTGGTCGCCGAGCGCATGACGAAGCTCGGGGCGTGGTGAGGATGCGCGACATCGCCCGCAAGACCATCAAGGGGCGCAAGGCCGGGTTCGCCGGCGCGTTCCTCGCCGTGCTGCTCGCGTCGGTGCTGGTGACGGCGCTGGGCGTGTTGGTGGAGTCCGGTGTGCGGGGCGGCCTGCCGCCCCAGCGCTACGACGGCGCCGACGTCGTCGTGGGCGGCGTGCAGGCGCTGCCGGTCGTCGAGGACACCGATCTCCCGCTGTCCGAACGGGTCCGGCTGCCGGCCGGCGTGGTCGACGCCGTCGCCGCCGTGCCGGGCGTGGCCGAGGCGGCCGGCGACGTCGCCGTCCCGGTGAGCGTCGTGGCCGGCGGCGCGGTGGCCGACACGCCGCGGCCGGTGACCGGGCACGGCTGGTCGTCGGCGGTGCTCACGCCGTTCGAGGTCGACGGCGACGGCGCCGGCCCGGAGCGCGACGACGAGGTGGCGCTCGAGGACGATCTCGCGTCGTCGCTGGGCGCCGGGGTCGGCGACCGCGTCGAGCTGGCCGTCGGCGGGGTCGCGTCCGAGTACACGGTGACCGGCGTGGTGACCCGGCCCGGCGGCGCCGACGCGCGCGAGTCGGCGGTGTTCCTCACCGACGAGCGGGCCGGCGAGCTGGCCGGCGCGGAAGGGCGGTGGGACGCCGTCGGCGTGGTCGCGGCCGACGGGGTGGCCACGGACGACCTGGCCGGCCGGATCGCCGACGCCGTGCCCGGCGTGCGCACCTACACCGGAGACGCCCGGGGCCACGTGGAGTTCTTCGACATCGGGCGGGCCCGCAGCGAACTGACGTTCCTGGCGCTGTCACTGGCCGGCACCACGGTGCTGATCGCGATGTTCGTCGTGGCGAGCACGCTGGCGCTGTCGATCCAGCAGCGACGGCGCGAGTTCGCGCTGCTGCGGGCGGTCGGCGCGAAGCGCGGGCAGGTCCGGCGGCTGGTCGGCGCCGAGGTCATGCTGCTCGCCGGCACGGCCGCGGTGCTCGGCGCGGTGCCCGGGTACCTGGTGGCGGTCCTGCTGGGCAGGGGATTCGCCGGCTCCGGGCTGTTGCCGGCCGACTTCCGGCTCGCGATGAGCCCGCTGCCGGGGCTTGCCGCCATCGTGCTGTGCCTGGTGACGGCGCGGCTGGCGGGGTGGGTGGCGGCCCGGCGACCGGCGCGGTTGAACCCCGTCGAGGCGCTGGGGGAGAGCGCGGTCGAGGAGCCGCGGCTGGGCACCGGGCGGGTCATCGCCGGCGTGGTGCTGATCCTGCTGGGGCTGGCGGCGTCGGGCATCCCGATGCTGGTGCCCGGCACGGTGGCCGTGGCCGGTGCGGCGGGCGGGGCGCTCCTGCTGGCCATCGGCGTGGCGCTGCTGGGGCCGCGGGTGCTGGGCGCGGCGGCCGGGCTGCTGGCCGCCCCGGTGCGGCGGCTGTCGCCCGTGCACGGGTATCTGGCGACGGCGAACATGCGGGCCAACTCGCGCCGGCTGGCGGCGGCCGTCACGCCGATCGTGCTGGCGGTCGCGGTCGTCTCCGTCCAGCTGTTCAGTCAGAGCACGCTGGCGGCCGCGGCCGGCCGGCAGACCGTCGACGGCGTCGTGGCCGGCCATGTGGTCACCGGGAGCGACGGCGGCGTCGGCGCGGCGGTCACGGACGAGCTGCGGCGCGAGCTGGGCGACGACGCCACGGTGACGCCGGTCGTGCACAGCCAGGTCGTCGTCCGGTACACCGAGCTGGGCGACCCGGCCCAGGAGACGTTCGCCGCGCAGGGGCTGGACCCCGCCGGGCTCGAGCGCACGCTCGACCTCGAGGTCCGCGACGGCGACCTCGGCGACCTGCGCGACGGCACCGTGGCGTTGAGCCGCAACGCCTCGGCCACGTTCGGCGCCTCGGTCGGCGAGACCGTCGAGATCGTGCTGGGCGACGGCACCGCCATCGAGCCGACCGTGGTCGCGGTCTACGGTCGTGGCCTGGGCTTCGGCGACCTGACGCTGCCGCACGACCAGCTGGCGGCGCACACGACCACCGGGCAGGACAGCTGGGTGCTGATCGGCGGCGCCGATGCCGAGGCCACCGGCGACACCCTCGCCCGGGTGGCCGCCGCCTACCCGGGCCTGGTCGCCGGCACCGGCGCCGGCCTGTCCGCGGCCGGCTCGGCCGAGCGGTCGGCGGAGTCGTCCACCAGTCTGGTCGCGCTGCTCGCACTGCTCGCCTACCTGGCGGTGTCGGTCGTGAACACGCTGGTCATGGCCACGTCGGAGCGGACCCGTGAGTTCGCCCTGCTGCGGCTGGCCGGGGCGGGGCGGCGGCACGTGCTGGCGATGATGCGGGTCGAGGCGGCCGTGATCGTCGCGGTGTCGGTCGTGGTCGGCCTGCTGGTCGCGCTGCCGCCGCTGGTGGGGGTCAGCGTGGGCCTGACGGAGTCGTTCCTGCCGTCGATCTCGGCGGCCGGGTTCCTCGGCATCGTGCTGACGACAGCGCTGCTGGGCTTCCTCGCCATCGGTGTCCCGGCCCGCGCCGCGCTCCGGTTGCGCCCCGTCGACGCGATCGGGCTGCGCGAGTGACGCGCTCAGGCGTCGCGGCGGTAGGCGACGTCGACGGCGTGGCGGGTGAAGCCGGTCCCCTCGTAGAGGCGGACGGCGGCCGCGTTGTCGCCCTCGACGTAGAGGGTGACGGTGCGGACGCCGGCCACGTCGGCCAGGTACCGCAGCCCGGCCGTGGTGAGCGCGCGGCCCAGTCCGCGGCCGTGCGCGGACGGCGCGACGCCCAGCACGTACACCTCGCCGATCGCCTCGTCGACTCCGTCGCGGCCCGGGTTGGGGTCGTGCTCGTGCACCTTCGTCCAGTGGTAGCCGAGCAGCCGGTCGTCGGCGTCGACCGCGAGCAGGAAGCCGGCCGGGTCGAAGCCGGGCTCGCGTTCGGCCGCGGTGATGTCGGCGAGGGTCTGGCCGCCCTGCTCCGGGTGCCAGCTGAACGCGGCGTTGTTGACCTCGAGCCAGGCGGCCTCGTCGCGGCCCGGCTCGAACGGCCGCAGCCGGACGCCGTCGGGCCACTGCGGCTCGGGCAGTTCGCCCGGGGCGACGCGCCGGCGCAGCTGCAGCAGCTCGCGAGCGCGGGTGAGGCCGTGCCGCCGGGCCAGCGCGGCGGCGCCCGGGTGGTCGCCGTGCGACCAGAGCCAGAGCTCGCCGGTGATGAAGTCGAGCAGGTCGTTGAGCAGCGCGCCGCCCAGGCCGCGCCCGCGGTGCTCGGGGTCGACGACCAGCTCGGCGGCGAGCCGGTCGCCCTGGACGGCCGCGTACGCCGCGCCCGCGAGGCGGTCACCGGCTCGAACGGCCAGCGCCGCCGTCGTCGACCCGTCGCGGGCGGCCGGGAACAAGTCGTCGGAGAACGGCGCGGCGCCGTCGGCGGCCCGGGCGCGGCCGGCCAGCGCGACCAGCTCGGCGACCTCGGCGGCCGTGAACGTGGTGGCCATGCTCAGGCGGCGGCCGGCGCGCGGCGGATCGGCGCGACCGTCGGCACCGGGTCCTGGGTCAGGAAGTCGAGCACCAGCCGGTTGACCAGGCCGGGCTTCTCCTGCGTCAGGAAGTGCGACGTGCCCGGCACGACGGCCAGCTCGGCGTTCGGCATCGCGTCGTACATCTCGACCATGTGCGCCAGCGTGACGAGGTCGTCGTCGGCGACCATGAGCAGTGTGCGGTGCGAAACCTTCGCCAGCTCGGCGACCGGCAGGTACGGCTCACGCTCGGACATCGCGCCGACCTTCTCCGCCACGACGCGGAAGTGCTCGGCGCCGTCGGGCGACACCTCGGCGTAGGCCGGGCCGAGGAACTGCTCGAGCAGGTCGAGGTCCCACGGCGCGTCGGGCACCGCGTCGCCGTCCTTGCTGAACCCGCCGCTGATGAGGACCATGCGGTTCGCCAGCTCGGGGCGCTGCAGCGCGACCAGCAGCCACACGAACGCGCCGACGCTGTGCCCCAGCACGTCGGCGGGGCGGCCGACGGCCTGCTCGAGAAACGCGATCATGTCCTCGGCCATGGCCTGGAACGTGATGGGGCCATCGACGTCGGCCGTGCGCCCGTGTCCGCGCAGGTCCGGCGTGTAGACGGTGAACCGCTCGGCCAGCGGCCCGAGGTTGGGCTCGAACCAGCGGGAGTCGACCATGCCGCCGTGCAGCAGGACCAGCGGGCCGCCGTCGCCGTGCTGCTCGTACCAGGTGCGCGCCGGCCCGATCGTGACGTAGTCACCCATGGGACGACCCTAGCGGCAGGGGTCAGTCGGGCAGCGTGATGCTCATGGCGCCGCGCTCGACCCCGGCGGGCGGCACATCCTCGTCAGGGAGCGGCACGCTCGCCGTCGCCCGGCCGGACCGGCCCTGCGTAGGAGGGACGAACCGATACCCGACGTTGCGGACGGTGCCGATGAGCGACTCGTGGTCGGCGCCGAGCTTGGCCCGCAGCCGCCGCACATGGACGTCGACCGTGCGGGTACCACCGAAGTAGTCGTAGCCCCACACCTCTTGGAGGAGCTGAGCGCGGGTGAACACACGGCCGGGATGCTGGGCCAGGAACTTCAGCAGCTCGAACTCCTTGTACGTGAGGTCGAGTGTGCGCCGGGCCACCTTGGCGGTGTACGTGGCCTCGTCGATGACGAGGTCGCCGGAGCGGATCTCGTCGGGTGCGTCGTCGCCGGCCGCGGCCAGCCGGCCCTGCGCGAGCCGCAGCCGAGCCTCGACCTCGGCCGGCCCCGCGGAGTCGAGGAGGACGTCGTCGATGCCCCATTCGGCGGTGACCGCGGCCAGCCCGCCCTCGGTGACGATGGCCATGAGCGGCACGTCGACGCCGGTGGTGCGGATGAGCCGCGTGAGGCCGCGCGCCTGGGAGAGGTCGCGCCGCGCGTCGACGGCGACGACGTCACCCGTCGGCGCGTCGACCAGCGCCGATGCCTCCGCCGGGAGGACCCGGACGTCGTGCAGCAGGAAGCCCAGTGCCGGTAGCACCTCGGCCGAGGGCTGCAGCGAGTTGGTCAGCAGGACGATGGTTGCCATGTCGCGACCTCCAGTCGGGCCGGGTGCCCCACGAACGCACAAGGGACCTGTCGGCGTCATCGCCCAGGTCCCTTGGTGAGAGAGAATAGCTGATATGCCCGACCTCGACACGTCCGGGGCAGACATCGATCCCCGGCCGGACGTCCGCCCGACACGTTCCGGACACACGCGCCGCCTGCTGGCGGCCGACGGGACGCTGCTGCACGCCCGCTACTTCCCCCGCCGCGACGGCGTCGCCGGCGACCTCGCCGTGGTCGTCGCCCACGGGTTCACCCAGAGCTCGCGCAGCCCGCAGATGAAGCGCATCTGCAGCTGGCTCAGCGAGCACGCGTCGGTGGTCCTGCTCGACCTGCGCGGCCACGGCCGCTCCCGCGGGCACTCCACGCTGGGCTGGCGCGAGGTGCTCGACATGGACGCGGCGGTGAGCTGGGCGCGGGCGCTGGGCTACCGGCGGGTCGCCACGCTCGGGTTCTCGCTCGGCTCCGCGGTCGCGGTGCGGCACGGCGCGCTGCACCGCGGCGTCGGCGCCGTGGCCGCCGTCAGCGTCCCCGGCGAGTGGCACTACCGCGGCACGGCGGCCATGCGCACGCTGCTGCGGCTCATCCTCACCAAGCCGGGGCGGCTGCTGCTGCGGCTGGCCCGGCGCACGCGCGTGTCGCCGCTCGGCTGGTCGACGCCCGACCCCATCGACGCGCGCGCCGCGGCCGCCGAGCTCGACGTTCCCTTGCTGGTGGTGCACGGCGACCAGGACGACTACTTCCCCGTGCACCACGCCTGGCAGGTGCACGCCGCCGCGCCCGAGGCCACGCTCTGGCTCGAGCGCGGCTTCGGGCACGCCGAGGCCGGCGCCACCGAGTCGCTGGTCTCGCGCATCGGCGCCTGGCTCGACCAGCACACGCGCGCCGTCGACGCCGTCCGGGCATGATGGATCCATGGCGAAGGTGACCCTGCACTACTGGGCGGCCATCCGCGCGGCGGCCGGCATCCCCGAAGAGGTCGTCGACGCCGGCACGCTCGCCGAGGCGCTGGCCGCGGCCCGCGCGGCGCACGCCGGCAACCCGCGGTTCGCCACCGTCCTCGACATCTGCGCCGTGGTGGTCGACGGCACACCCGCCGGCTCGCGCGACCGGTCGGCCATCGCGCTGCACGACGGGTCCGCCGTCGAGCTGCTCCCGCCGTTCGCCGGCGGGAGCAGCCCGCGCGTGACCTCCTGGCCCGGCCCGACGACATCCGAGGGCTAGCTGGTGCGGCGGCCTCCGACCAGGTAGGACGGCTCACCGACCGCCCCCTCCAGGATCGCCGCGCCGAACTCGCCGTCGACCATCTCGAAGCTCTCGTGCGGCGGCTCGATCGCCGTCGCCTCGCCCGAGGCCAGGTCGATGGTGAGGGTGCCGTTCTCGGTCGAGCCGTAGACGGTGGTGTCGTCGACGGCCCAGCCCTGGATGCCGAAGTCCGTCGGCACCCGGGTGACGGTGCCGGCCTCGATGTCCACGATGACGGCCAGCGTCGACCATGACGCGAACAGGTGCGTGCCGTCGGGCGAGAGCAGCGTCCCGGTCTCGCCGGCCATGACGTCGGCGGCCGCGGCGGCCGGCTCGGCCCCGGCAAGGTCGGCGGGGGTAGGCGTGACGGCCTCGTGGGTGGCGGCGTCGAGCCAGCTCAGCTCGAACGTCGTGTAGTTCTCGTCGGTCGGGGTGACGGTCAGCACGTAGCCGCCCACGATGATCGTCAGCTGGTTCGGGCCCTCGCCGAAGAGGCTGTCCTCCTCGTTGGGCGTCCCGGTGACGGTGTTCCAGGCCTCGGTGCCGTCGGCACTGCGGGCCAGCCAGCCCACGTGGGTCGAGCCGTTCTCGGGGCCGTCCGGGGTCCAGGCCACGCCCTTGACGTAGGACAGCAGGAGGTCGCCGGAGACTCCGGCGAACCGCTCGTCCAGGTCGTAGTCGCCGATGACCATCGGCTCAGGGTCGCGGTTCACCGTGGTGAACTCGGCCGCGCCCGGGGCCAGGAACTGATCGCCGGCCAGCAGGCCCTGGTCGGTCCAGTAGACGTCGGTCGCGGCCAGCTCGCTCTGCGGGGCGGTGATGTGCACCTCGGGCTCGAAGGCGGGGTCCTCGCTGCCGGCGTCGCCGCCGTCGTCGCCGCCCGCGTCGGCCGGCCACGCCAGGTAGCCCCAAGCCGCCGAGGCCTCGGTCAGCGCGTCGCCGGCGTCGCTCTCGGTGACCACGACGGCGACGCCCGGGTCGCCGCCGACCTCGGTGGCGCGTAGCCCGGACGCCGGGCCGGGCAGCACCGAGGACTTCCAGAGCCGGTCGCCGGTCTCGGCGTCCAACGCGATCACGTGCCGCGCGGCCGTGGGGTCGGAGGCGTCCGGCTCGAGCGCGAACACGATGCCGTCGGCCAGGACCGGGCGTTCCAGGTCCGAGTGCGCCCAGCAGGCGTCCGGGCGGAGGCCCTCGGGCAGCGACTCGCGCAGCTGCGGTGGGCAGGGAGACTCCAGGCCGGTCTCCTCGGGGGTGGAGTCGTCCGACGGCGCCTGGCTCGGCGCGTCGGTGCTGGGCTCGGAGGCGGAGGGGTCGGAGTCGTCGCCGCACCCCGTCAGTGCGACCGCCGCGACGGCCAGGAGCGCCGCGATCCGGCCGCGAGTGGTGGACATGTCCAGTGGATCCTCTCGGTCGACATGTGCCCGTTCGTCATCACGTGAAACGTTGTGCCATATACCGTAGGGGACCGGCGCCCGTCCAGCGGGCGAGACCGACATCACGCCGCACCCGCCGAGCGCCCGTCCAGCGGCCGGACTGTTGTGGACTTGTTGTCATTTCGGCGTGGGTGGGGGGTCCGGGTCTGCAAGCATTCAAAGGTGCCCTCCGTCCAAGCCTCGCTGGCCGTCGCCGCCCTCGCCGGCGTCCTGGTCCTCGCGTCGGCATCCGGGAGCACCCTGCTGGCCGGCGGCATCGCCCTGGTCGTCCTGATCTTCACGCTCGGCGCGGTCGGCGCGGCGCGCGTGCACTCGGCCCGCTGGTCGGCCGTCGTCGCCCTGCTCGCGGCCGGCGGCGCGCTCGGGTGGACGTGGGCCGAGAGCACGTCCGACCTCACGCCCATCGCGGCGCTGCTGGGTCCCACGCTGGTGCTCTCGATCGTGGTCCAGCTCTGGCGGCGCGACGGCCGGGCCGGGCTCACCACGTCGCTGGCGGTCGCCGTCACGGCGTCCGTGCTGGCCGTCCTGCCGGTCACCTGGCTGGCGCTGCGCGAGTCCAGCGACGGGCGGTATCCCGTCGGGCTGGCGCTGCTGGGGGTGGGGGCGGTGG
>NZ_SMKL01000168.1 GCF_004348545.1 Jiangella ureilytica
ATCACGCCGCGCCTCGACCGCCATCCGGATCGCCCGCTCCCGCAACTCCTCCGGATACTTCCTCGGTGCCACCATGACTCCCATCCTCCCTGGGATTGAGAGCCTCCATCAGACCGAGGGCGAGACAAAGACCCGCGGCCTCACCGGGGTGCAGCTGGTCATCTCCGACGCCCACGCCGGGCTCAAGCACGCCATCGAGGCGGTGCTGCTCGGCGCGGCTTGGCAGCGCTCATCCGTCAACATCAGCAGCGGCGGGAAGTTCCCGCTGGTCCACCTCCACCACTGGGAGAGGACCTTGGCAGCGTGACCTTCGAGGTCCAGCGGCAGACTCGTCCCTCCCGGTGGTG
>NZ_SMKL01000018.1 GCF_004348545.1 Jiangella ureilytica
GCGCACCGTAGTCGCCCGGCCCACCCGCCGCAGCCAGCCGCGCCTCGGCCCACTCCTCGACCGTGACCAGCCGCAGCTCGTCGAGCTGCCGGACCGCGGGCGCCAGGAACGCGGCGTCGGCGACGTCGGCGAACGCCGGGCCGCGCCACAGGTCGAGCGCCCGCCCGAGCAGGTCGGCACGGGTCGCGGCGTCGGCGTGCGCCCGGGCCCGGGTGACCAGTGCCGCGAACCGCCCGGCGTCGACGTCGTCGGCCGCGACCTGCAGCACGTAGCCCGCTGGACGGTGCACCAGTAGCCCGCGCCCGGCTCCCAGCGCCCGCCGCAGCAGCGACACCTTGGTCTGCAGGGCGCCGCGCGGATCGGCCGGCGGCGCGTCGCCCCACAGCGCGTCGACCAGCCGGTCGGCCGAGATCGTCCGCCCGCGGTGTGTCAGCAGGGCGGCCAGCAGCAGCCGGACCTTCGCCTCGGGGACCCGCACCGCGACGCCGCCGGCCGTGGTGACCTGCAGCGGGCCGAGCACCCCGAAGCGCACGCCACCACGCTAACCGACCACACCGACACCCGGCCGTGAGCGTTTCGAAAGCGCCCCGGCGCACGCTGCGGAGACATCCGAACGACGAGGAGACAGAACCATGACCGACCGCCACCCCGTCACCGTCGTCGGCCTGGGCGCCATGGGCCGCGAGATCGCCCGCGTGCTGCTCGAGGCCGGCCACCCGACCACGGTGTGGAACCGGACGCGGTCGCGCGCCGACGACCTCGTGGCCCGCGGCGCGACCCGGGCGGACACCGTCGGGCAGGCCGTCGCCGGCAGCCCGCTCGTGCTGGTCTGCGTGCTCGACTACGCCGCGACCCGCGAGCTGCTCGAACCGGTCGCCGCGGAGCTGGCCGGGCGCACCGTCGTCCAGCTCACCACCGGCACGCCGAGGCAGGCCCGCGAGCTCGCCGCCTGGGCCGCCGAGCACGGCATCGCCTACGTCGACAGCGGCATGATGGCGACGCCGCCGATGGTCGGCCGCCCGGGGTCGGCGTTCCTCTACAGCGGCGACGAGGCCGCCTTCTCGCGGTATCGGGAGACGTTGGAGCTGCTGGGGACGGCCCGCTGGTTCGGAGCCGACGCCGGGCTGGCCTCGCTGTACGACCTGGCGCTGCTGTCCGGCATGTACACGATGTTCGCCGGGTTCCTGCACGGCGCGGCGATGGTCGGCACGGCGGGCGTGAGCGCCGCCGAGTTCGCCGCCGACGCCGGTGACTGGCTGCGCGCGATGACGGGATCGCTGCCCCACGCCGCGAGGTTCGTCGACACCGGCGACTACACCACCGACGTGCAGAGCGTCGAGTTCAACAAGTCCGCGCTGGATGTGATCGTGCAGGCCAGCCGGGACCAGGGCGTCGCCGCCGACCTCGTCGCGCCGATCCAGGAGCTGCTCGCCCGGCAGCTCGCCGAGGGGCACGGGAAGGAGGCGTTCGACCGGATCATCGAGAGCATCCGGCCCCGTCCCGCCTGACGCCGGGCCGCACCGGTCACTCCACCGGCGTGACCGTGACCCCGTGCCGGGCCGCGTGCTCCTCGCCCCACGCGTACATCGCCTCGAGGACGGGCGTGAGGCTGCGGCCCTCGGGCGTGAGGTCGTACGTGACCGGCGCCGGGACGCCGTCGTGCACGGTGCGGGCGACCAGGCCGTCGCGCTCGAGCTCGCGCAACCGCTCGGTGAGGACCTTCTCCGACACGTCGGGCATGCGCCGGCGCAGCTCGCCGTAGCGGTGCACGCCCTCCTTCAGGTGCGCCAGGATCACCGGCGTCCAGCGGTTGGCGAGGACGTCGACGGTGACCTCGACCGGGCAGTAGTACCGCGTGCGCGCGACGCTCATGGCCGCCTCACCTCCACGCACCACACGGTACGTTCTTGTCCCGCGTGCAGCGCGGTGGTGGACTCGTCGGGTGAGTGTTCCGACACTGTACGAGTGGGCCGGCGGCGCCCCGGCGTTCGAGCGGCTGTTCGCCGCGTTCTACGTGAAGGTCCGGGCCGATCCGGAGCTGGGCGAGCTGTTCCGCGACATGGACCCGGGCCATCCGCGGCACGTGGCCGCCTGGCTGGGCGAGGTGTTCGGCGGGCCGAAGGCGTACTCGGAGCAGCGCGGCGGGCACGCGCACATGGTCGGCAAGCACGTCGGCAGGGCGATCACCGAGCGGCAGCGGCGGCGCTGGGTCGAGCTGCTGCAGGACGCCGCCGACGAGGCCGGGCTGCCGGCCGACCCGGAGTTCCGGGCCGCCTTCACCGGCTACGTCGAGTGGGGCAGCCGCATGGCGGTGCTGCTGTCGCAGCCCGGCGCGACGCCGGACCCGCACGAGCCGATGCCGACGTGGACGTGGGTGCTCCCGCCCTGGCAGCCGCCCGGCGACGGCGACGCCTGACGGCCCCTGGCCCGGCCGCCCGGACGGGACTACCGTGATCAGCATGGCGAGCTGGGACGACGTCAGCCGCATCGCGACGGCGCTGCCCGAGGCCGACGAGCACAGCGGCCGCGACGGACTGCGCAGCTGGCGCATCCGCGACAAGACGTTCGCCTGGGAGCGGCCGCTGCGCAAGGCCGACCTCGAGGCGCTCGGCGACGCCGCGCCCGACGGGCCGGTCCTCGGCGTCTGGGTCGCCGACCTCGGGGTCAAGGAGGCGCTCCTGGCCGACGACCCCGTCGTCTTCTTCACGACGCCGCACTTCGACGGCTATCCGGCGGTGCTGGTGCTGCTCGACCGCATCGACGAGCCCGAGCTCACCGAGCTCATGGTCGAGGCCTGGCTGGACCGCGCGCCCAAGAAGGTCGCCCAGGCCTACCTCGACGAGACCGAGCCGCGCTGAAACCCCGTTGAACAGGGCCGGCGGGCCGACGACTCCCCGCCGGCGGCGACACCGTGATCGCCGGGCCGATCAGCGGTCAACGCGACGGCCGCACCCGGACGCCGTCGAGCGCCATGGTCAGCACGCGCTCCAGCTGCGCGGGGTCGGCGAACGGGTACATCGTCACGCCACCGACCAGCCGGATGACGTCGTCGAACGAGGCGTCGGGGCGGGCCTCGCCGGACTCCTGAGCCCGGCGCAGCAGCGGCTCGCCGGCCGCGCTGACGAGCTTCCAGCCGGAGGCGAACACCGCGGACCGGTGATTGAGCGCCTCGGCGATGGCCCGCTTGGTCGCCGTGTAGCCGACGAACCGGCGCAGCCAGGCGGCGAGCGCCTCCCACGGCGGCAGCTCGGCGACCTCGTCGGCGGCGCGGCACAGCACCTCGACCTCGTCGACGTAAACAGCCTCGAAGAGGTCCTGCCGGGTGGGGAAGTGCCGGTACAGCGTGCCGATGCCCACCTCGGCGCGCCGGGCGATGTCCTCGAGCGACGCGCCCATGCCGGCCGCGGCGAACGCCTCGCGGGCCGCGGCGAGCAGCTTCTCGTAGTTGCGCCGGGCGTCGGCGCGCATCGGCCGGCGTCCGAGGACGCCGGACGTCGTCTCGTCGGCGTCGGTCATGCGGTGGTCCTCCAAGGGAGCCTTGCAAGCGGAGGCGTGCCTCCATATAGTGATGTGGAGGGCGCCCTCCACTTTACGACTGCTTCCTCCCCCGAAGCACATCACATCCGGCTCTCCCAGCGAAGGACCCACCACGCCATGAAGCTCGGCCTGCAGATTCCTGACTTCACCTGGCCCAACGGCCCCGCCGCGCTCGGCAGCGAGCTGGCCGCCGTCGCCCGCACCGCCGACGACGCCGGGTTCGAGTACCTCGCGGTCATGGACCACTTCTTCCAGATCCGCGGTGTCGGCCCGTCCGAGAACGACATGCTCGAGGCGTACACCACCCTCGGCTTCCTCGCCGCGCACACCGAACGGGCGAGGCTGCTCACCCTCGTCACCGGCATCCAGTATCGCGAGCCCGGCCTGCTCGCCAAGACCGTCACGACGCTCGACGTCCTCTCCGGCGGCCGGGCGATGCTCGGCATCGGCGCCGGCTGGAACGAGGAGGAGTCGCGCGGCCTGGGCTTCCCGTTCCCGCCCACCGCCGAGCGGTTCGAGCGGCTCGAGGAGGCGCTGCGCTACGTCATGCAGATGTGGTCCGGCGACGACGCCCCGTTCGACGGCCGCTTCACGAAGGCCGAGCGGCTGCTGAACTCGCCGCAGGCGCTCAGCCGCCCGCACCCGCCGATCATGGTCGGCGGCGGCGGGGAGAAGAAGACGCTGCGGCTGGTCGCCCAGTACGCCCAGGCCTGCAACCTCTTCGACACCCCGGAGCTGCCGCACAAGCTCGACGTGCTGCGCTCGCACTGCGAGGACGTCGGCCGCGACTACGACGACATCACCAAGACCGTCTACCACCCGCTCGGTGTGGGCGAGAACGGCGACGGCACCCAGCGGCTGATCGACCAGCTCGGCCGGCTCGCCGACCTCGGCGCCGACGTCGTCATCGGCAGCCTTCCGTCGGTGCCGCGGCTCGACGACCTCGAGCGCATCGGCGCCGACGTCATTCCCGTCGCCGAGAAGCTCTGATCACCCCAGCGGCCCGAGGAAGACGCCGCCGCTGGCGTCCACGACGTTCGCGGTGATCCAGCGCGCGTCGTCGGAGACGAGGAACGCGACGGCGTCGGCGACCTCCTCGGGCTGCCCGATGCGGCGCAGCGCCGTCGCCGCGCTGAGCCGCTCGCGGACCGCGGGATCCTGCAGCGCGGCGTTGATCTTCGAGTCCGTGGGGCCCGGCGCGACGGCGTTGACGGTGATCCCGCGGGCGCCGAGCTCGTTGGCCAGGGCCCGCGTCATCACCTCGATGGCGCCCTTGCTCATGCCGTAGGCGAGCTGGTACGGCGCGGCCATCCGGGCGGCGATCGACGACACGCTGACGATCCGGCCGCCGTCGGGCATGATCCGCAGCGCCCGCTGGACGATCAGCAGCGGCGCCTTGACGTTGACGGCGAACACCTCGTCGACCTGCCGCGGCGTCAGCGCGTCGATGCCGCCCTGGAACAGCGCCGCGAGGTCGCCGTAGGCGGCGTTGTTCACCAGGACGTCCAGCGGCCGGTCACCGAGACCCGCCGCCAGTCCGTCGAACAGCGTGTCGACGGCCTCGTCGGGACCCAGCCGGGCGCCGACGGCGAACGCGCTGCCGCCGTCGTCCTCGATCAGCGCGACCGTCTCCTCGGCCGCCGCCTCGTTGCTTCCGTAGTGGACGGCGACGGTCGCGCCGTCGTGTCCCAGCCGCCGTGCGATCGCCCGGCCGATCCCGCGTGAGCCGCCGGTGACGAGCGCCGTCTTCCCTGTGAGTCGTGGCATGGCCCGATCGTGGACGGCGCCGCTCACCGTCCGCTCACCGATCGCTGACGTGACCGTCCAGCCGCTCCAGATCGGCGACGGCGCCCAGCTCGCGGAAGAGGTCCCGCGCCACGCCGACGGCGCCGAGCTGCTCCAGCGCGACGGCCCGGCCCCAGCGGTCGCCGAGCGCGGCGAACGCGGCGTGCGCGGCGGTCAGTTCCTTCTCGGCGGTCGCCTGGTCGCCGTCGTGCCCGTGCCGCAGCGCGATCGCGACGCGTGCGAACGCCTGTGACCACGCGTCGGCGGCGAACTCGACGCCGGCGTGCGGACCCTCGGTCATGAACCGCACCAGCGGCAGGTAGGGCGAGCGCGGCGGCCCGGGCGGGTAGGGGACGGCCGCCGGCCGCCCGGCGGCCGCGGTGGCGACGGCGAGGGCGTACGCCTCGCCTCGGTCCGCCGACGCCTCGGCGAGCCGGGCGGCGACGGCGGCCCGCTCGCCGGTCTGCCCGCGCAGATGCCCGTGCCAGGTCAGCGCGGTGAGCAGCCGGAGTCCGAGGGCCGGATCGTGGTCGGCGGACCACCGCAGCGCCGCGGCGAGGTTGTCGTGCTCGGCGTCGAGCCGGGCCAGCCAGACCAGTTGGTCGTGGCCGCGCAGGTGCGGCTCGGCCGTCTCGGCCAGCTCCAGGAAGGTCCGGGCGTGGACGGCGTGGGCGTCGTCGGCCGCGGTGAGCCGGGCGGCGCAGAACTCGCGGACGGTGGACAGCATGCGGTAGCGGTCGCCGACGCGCTGGAGCAGCGACTTCTCGGTCAGCCCGGCGAGCAGGTCGTCCGGCCGCGGCTCGATGGCCGCGGCGGTCTCGGCGGTGACGCCGCCGGCGTACACCGAGACCCGGGCCGCGAAGCGTTGTTCGTGCGGCGTCAGCAGATCCCAGCTCCAGGCGGTGACGGCGTGCAGCGTGCGGTGGCGAGGCGCCGCGGTCCGGTCGCCGCGCGACAACAGCGCGAACCGGTCGTCGATGCGGGCGGCCAGCTCGGCCGGGACGAGGGTCCGCAACCGGGCCGCGGCCAGCTCGATCGCCAGCGGCAGCCCGTCCAGCGCGGCGCAGATCCGCCGGACGACCCGGCCGTCCTCGGCGGTGGTGGCCGGCGTCATGGGGCGGGACGGGTCGGCCGCGGCGGCGCGCTCGCGGAACAGCCGCTCCGCCTCGTGCGGCGGTAGCGGCTGCACCGGCCAGACCTGTTCGCCCGTGATCCCGAACGGCTCGCGCCCGGTCGCCAGCACCCGCACCCCGGGCGCCGCGGTCAGCAGACGACGGAGCAGCGCGGCGAGCTCGGCGACCATCCGGTCGCAGGTGTCCAGCACCAGCAGGATCCGCCGGTCCGCGAGCGCCGCCACCAGCCGCGCGGTCGCATCGGCCGGCCCGGACCGGATCGGGAACAGCCCGGCGGCGGGCAGGCCCAGCGCGCCCAGCAGCACCGCCGGCAGACTCGCGCCGTCGTCGACCCCGTCGAGATCGGCGAAGCACACCTCGCCCACATCCGCCTCGCCCGCGGCCTCGATGGCCAGCCGGGTCTTGCCGACACCGCCCGGACCGGTCAGGGTGACCAGCCGGCCCGACGCCAGCAGCTCGCGCACGCGGACCACCTCCGCCGCCCGCCCGACGAAGCCGGTCAGCTGCGCCGGCAACGGCCGCGGCGCCGCCGGACCGACCGGGTCGCGCAGTAGCGCCGCGTTCAGCTCCACCAGCTCCGGCGAGGGCGAGACGCCGAGCTCGTCGTCCAGTCGCCCGCGGAGCCGGGCGAACACGGCGAGCGCCTCGGCCCGGCGTCCGTCGGCGGCGAGGGCTCGCATCAGCTGCCCGTGCAGACGTTCGCGCAGCGGCTGCTCGGCCGCCGCTGAGGTCAGCGACACGGCGAGCGAGCGGTGCCGGCCGAGCGCCAGCTCCGCCTCCGCCAGCTCCTCCAGGGCCGCCAACCGACGCTCCTCGAGCTCCGCGGCGGCCGCGACTGCGAATGGCGCCTCGCCGACGTCGGCCAGCGCCGGGCCGCGCCACAGGTCCAGCGCCGCTCGCAGTCGCTCGGCCGCCGCCTCGCCCGCCGACCGTGCCCGCTCGGCCGTCTCGCCCACCGCCTCCGCACCGCCCGATCCGAGTTGATCATGGAGAAATCGGCCTTCCCGGGCGTCTGGAGGCCCGATTTCTCCATGATCAACGGGGCGTGGGGCGGCCGGCGCGGCCAGCCGGGTGAAGCGGTGCACGTCGACCGCGTCGGGGTCGAGCGCCAGCCGGTAGCCGGCCGGGCCGTGCTCGACCGGCACGCCGCGTGAGCGCAGCCGCGACACCTGTGCCTCGATCGCGTGCCGCGGCGACCCGGGCAGCTCCGCCCCGTAGACGCCGTCGATCAGGCGCGAGACCGGCACCCAGCGGCCGGCGTCGAGCGCCAGCACCGCGAGCAGCGCCCGGGCCCGCCGCCCGCCCGGCGCGAGCCGGACGCCGTCGGCGCCCACCACCTCGATCGGACCGAGCAGCCGCACCCGCGGCGGCATCGAGGCCACGTCTCAGCCGTCGGCCGCGGCGGCCAGCGACCGGAACTTGCCGAGGTCGCCGCCGCAGGCCTGAGTGACCAGCTCGAGCGCGTCGGGATCGCCGGTGTCGTGCAGCTGCAGCGCCAGCACGGTGTTGATCAGCATGCCCTCGGCGAGGAAGTGGCTGGCGTCCTCGGGGGAGAGGCCGGCCTCGTCGCGGAGCAGCCGGTAGATCCTCATGAACCCGGACCGGCCGACGGGCCCGATGGCGGCGTCGTGGCCGAGGCTGAAGATGTGCAGCAGTGACAGCAGGATGCCGCGGTCGGCGATGAGGTCGATGTAGGCCGCGCCCAGCCGCTGCTGCACCGTCCGGCCGCCGTCGGTAGCCGCGACCGCCGCCCGGAACGCCGCCTCGATCCGCATGACCGCCCGCCGCGCGACCTCGACGAACAGGGTCTCCTTGCTGCCGAAGGCGCGCACCACGTACGCCTGGCTGATGCCGGCCGCGGTGGCGATCTGGTCGGTGGTCGCGCCCGCGTAGCCGCGTTCGCCGAACACGATGCTCGCCGCGGCCAGGATCGACTCGCGCCGCTCGGCCGCCGGGATCCGCCGTCTCGGTTCCATGGTTGACATGTTATCAGTCGATTACTACTGTTCAAGTAATCAGCCGATGACAACTTCCGAGAGAGGTAGGCCCATGCCCACCGCGCGATTCCGGCCGACCTGGCTGCTGATCCTGGCGGCGTCGCTGCCGATGTTCATGGCGGCGTTGGACAACCTGGTGGTGACCAGCGCGCTCCCGGTGCTGCAGCGCGAGTTCGACGCGTCCATCGAGGACCTGCAGTGGTTCGTCAACGCCTACACCCTGGCGTTCGCCGGGCTGATCCTCGTCGCCGTCGCGCTCGGTGACCGGTTCGGCCGGCGGCGGGTGTTCGCGATCGGGCTGGCCCTGTTCACGGTGTCGTCGGTGCTGTGCGCGCTGAGCGTGGAGTCATGGCAGCTCATCGCGGCCCGCGCGGTGCAGGGCGCCAGCGCGGCGGCGCTGATGCCGTTGTCGCTGACGCTGCTGTCGACATCGGTGGCGCCGCGGCTGCGGCCGCTGGCCATCGGCGTCTGGAGCGGTGTGACGGGCCTCGGCGTCGCGCTCGGCCCGCTGGTCGGCGGCGCCGTCGTCGAGGGCCTGAACTGGAACGCGATCTTCTGGCTGAACGTGCCGATCGGCGTGCTGTCGCTGCCGCTGGTGCTGGCGGTGCTGCCGGAGTCGTTCGGCCGCCGGGTGCGCATCGACCTGGTCGGCGTCGGGCTGGCCAGCGGCGGACTGCTCGCGGTCGTCTACGGCATCGTCAGGGCCGAGTCGGTGGGCTGGGGGAGCGCGCCGATCGTGGCGACGCTGACGGCGGGCGTCGTGCTGCTGGCGCTGTTCGTCGTGTGGGAACGGCGCACGCCGGACCCGCTGCTGTCGCTCGGGCTCTTCCGCGACCGCGGCTTCTCGGCGGCCAACGTGGTCGGCGTGCTGTTCAGCTTCGGCATCTTCGGCGCGATCTTCATCCTCATCCAGTTCCTGCAGATCGTGCAGGGCTACAGCCCGCTCGAGGCCGGCGTGCTGACCATGCCGTGGACGATGGCGCCGATGGTCGTCGCGCCGCTGGCCGGGCTCGCGGTGCCGCGGTTCGGGACCCGGCTGCCGATCGTGACGGGGCTGGTGTTCGTCGCCGCGGCGCTCACCTGGATCGCCCTGGTCATGACCGAGGACGTCGGCTACGACCGGCTCGTGGTGGCGTTCGCGCTGGCCGGGGTCGGCATGGGCCTGGTCATCGCGCCGAGTGCCACCGCCGTCCTGGCGACCATCCGCGACGAGGACAACGCGAAGGCGTCGGGCACCAACTCCGCGCTGCGCGAGGTCGGGGTCGCGCTGGGCATCGCGGTGCTGACGGCGGTCTTCACCGGCGCGGGCGGCCAGCTGACCCCGTCGGGCTACGTCGACGCCGCCGTGGTCGCGGTGCTGGCCGGCGCGGGCGTGGTCGGGTTGGGCGCCCTGGCCGCACTCGCCCTCCCGCACGGCCGGGCCGCGCGCGCCGGCGGTTCGCCCGCCGCGGTACCCGAGCCGGTCGGAGCGGCTCGCCGCTAGCGGCGTCGCATCAGGACGCGATCACCGTCCACGCGCCACTCAGGCCGGCGGGTCAGTTCAACCAGCGCCGCGCCTTCTTGGCCGTGACGCGCTCCCAGGCCGGGCCGAACCGGCGCTCGGCGTCTTCGGCGAGCGCCTGGTGGCGGTCGTGCAGGACGCCGAAGGTGAAGCCGTTCTCGCCGGCCTGCTGCGCCTGTGCGCCGAGCTGGCGCAGCAGCGGTCGCACGACCACGCTGTCCTGATGCTCGCCGAGCACCGAGGCGACCTTCTTGGCCCGCTTGCGCAGGCGGTTCGCGGGCTTGCCGACGGTGGGCCGGGCCAGCTCGGCGGCGTAGCGGAGTCGCTTGGCCGCCTTGCGGGCGTCGTGCAGGGCCTCGTCGCGCATGGCCGCGTCGGCGTGGTGGTCGCCGTCGATGCGCCGCACTCGCCGCTTCGTCCGCCGGTACGCCTTGCGCACGTGCCGCGGCAGCTCCGTGGCGGCGGGCCGCTCCGCCCGCTCCGTCAGCGGCGGCTCGGCGACCAGCCGGTCCAGCGCGTCGAGCAGGCGCAGATACCGGTCCGACCGCAGCGTCTCCTCCACGGTCGCGGCCGCGTCGGCCCGCGCCGGGGCGAAATGCCGTGTGAGCCGGGCCGAGACCGGGCCGACGACCAGCTCGGCCGGCAGCTCGGCGACCTGGCGGTTCAGCGTCTTCTCCATGACCTCGAGGTCGCGCGCCGGGCCGAGGCGCCGGCCGAGCCAGCGCAGCTCCGCCCGCACGGGTTCGGTCTGCCGACGGTCGAACAGCCCGCGGAACGCCCGCAGCGTGCTGCGTAGCCGCCGGGTCGCGACCCGCAACTGGTGGACGGCATCCGGCTCTGCCCGCCGCGCCGCGAGGTCGTACGCCGTCAGCGTCGCGATCTGAGCGCGTAGATAGTCGAGGACCTGGCCGCCCGCGGTGTCGTCCGCGGACCCACCGGCCTCCGGCGGCTCCCACCGCAGCGCCCGGGCCAGCTTGGACGGGGCGGAGCTGCGGAGCAGGCCGTGGCGGCGCAGTTCGGCGTCGGCGGACTCCAGCAGCGCCGGGTCGCCGTTCTCGGTCAGCTCCACCTCGACCTCGCGCCACCGGCCGGTCGACTTGCGGCGCAGGTCCGTGGCCTCGACGCGGTCGTCGGTGAGCTCCGCGACCCGGCCCTCCGCGCCCAGCAGCTGCCAGCGGGTCCGGTCGGTGACGATGTGCGCGACCGGCTCGAGCCGCGCACCCCGGATGTGGCCGACGAGCAGCTCGGCGAACTCCGCCGGCGGCACCGCGGTGCCCCCGGTGCCGGAGCCGGCCCCGTCCGCGTCGTCGAGCGGCAGTCGCAGCTCGACCCGGGTGTCCGCGTCGGCCGTCGGCACCTTCAGGTGCCAGCCCTCGTCCGGGCCGCCGGCCCGCCGCCGCAGGGTGACGCCCGCCCGGGTCAGCCGCAGGTCGGGCGTGTCGAAGTAGACGGCCTGGAGTTCCTCGGAGCTCGGGTCGACCGGGCTCGCACCGTCCGGGAACGTCAGCCCCGACACGGGCGGCGCCGGCCCGTCGTCGCCGACCTCGTACTTGCGCTCGCGTTCGATGTGGGCCGTCATACGGGATCGGCTACCCGGCGCGGGCCGGACGAAACGGGCGACGCGCCGGGTCAGGGCGTGACGGCGACGATGTCGGCGGAGATCACCCGGCCGTCGCTCAGCGTGAGCAGGCCCATGGTGCCGCGCGGCTGCCGGCGCTTGTCCGTGGGCGACCCGGGGTTGAAGACGCGGAAGCCGCGGGCCTCCTCGTTCCACGGGATGTGCGAGTGCCCGAACACGACCAGGTCGGTGTCGGGGAACCGGGCGCGCAGCCGCGGCAGCCGCCCGGACGCGGGCCCGCTGTCGTGCAGCATCGCGATGCGGACGCCGGCGACGGTGAGCCGCAGCTCCTCGGGCGCGCCCCATGCGGCGACGTCGGCGCCGTCGTTGTTGCCCTGCACCGCGTGGACCGGCGCGAAGGCCGTCAGCTCGTCGAGCACCGACGGCACGCAGACGTCGCCCGCGTGCAGGATGAGGTCGACGTGGTCGAGCACCTGCGCCACCGCCGGCGGGCAGGACTTCCAGAACCGCGGCGCGTGCGTGTCCGACAGCACGCCCACCCGGACGACCTCACCCATCGACGGCTCGCGCGACGGTGATGATGCTCCGGCTGTCCGGCGCGAACGGGCGCCGATCCCAGCCGCCGTAGCGTTCCTCGACGACGAACCCGGCCGCGGCCAGCAGGCCGTCCAGCCTCGCGGCGTCGACGAACCGCAGCGTGCCGCGGTCGACCCGCAGCGCCGTGCCCTCGCGGGTCCCGGTGGTCTCGGTGAACGTCACCCGGCCGTCGGCGACGGCCTCGACGTCGTGCCAGACGCGCAGCTCGCGGCCCCGGTGGTCCACGACGTCCATGCCGTTCTCGGGGCGCCACTGCTCCCACTCGCGGACCTCGGGGTTGCGGGTGTCGAACGCGAACCGCCCGCCTGTGGTGAGTGCTCGCCGGATGGCCGCCAGCGACGCCGTCAGCTCGGCGTCCTCCCGCAGCTCCTGGAACGCGTTGCCGGCCATGACGGCGAGGTCGAACTCGCCCGCGGCCGCGAGGCCGGCGGCCCTGCCCTCGACCCATTCCACGTCGGTGCGCAGGCGCGCGCGGTCGAGGGCGGCGACGTCCGGGTCGACGCCGCACAGGCGGCCGCGGTGCCCCTCCTCGCGGGCGCGGCGCAGCAGTCCGCCGGGTCCGCAGCCGACGTCGAGGACGGAGGCGGCCGCCATGACCAGGCCGAGGTAGAAGTCGTCGCCCGGACCCCAGGAGTTGAGCACTTCGTAGAGAGCGGCGACGTCGTCGTCGGAGTACGTGGGCTGCATCCACGCCAGCCTAGGGCCGCTGACCTGCACGTCAATCGAATATGCACGGGACGTGGATACCGCCGCTGTTGCCTCGGTTCGAGAGAACGACTGAATCCGAGGAGGATCCGCAATGACCGAGCAGAAGATCATCGTGGTGGTGGGCGCCACCGGGCAGCAGGGCGGCGGGGTCGCAAGGGCGATCCTCGACGACCCCGAGAAGCGCTTCGCCGTGCGGGCGCTCACCCGGCGGCCGGACTCCGACGCCGCGAAGGCGCTGGCCGCCGCGGGCGCGGAGGTCGTCGCCGCCGACCTCGACGACGAAGCCAGCGTGCGGGCCGCGCTCGACGGCGCCTACGGCGGCTTCTTCGTCACCGCGTTCTGGGAGTACAACTCCGTCGAGCGTGAGCAGGCGCACGCCCGCGCGCTGGCCAACGGCGCCGCGGCCGCCGGCCTGCGGCACGTCATCTGGTCGACGCTGCCCGACACCCGCGAGCACATCGCTCCCGACGACCACCGCGCGCCGACCCTGGCCGGCGGCTACAAGGTGCCGCACTTCGACAGCAAGGGCGAGGCCGACGCGTTCTTCGCCGAGGCCGGGGTGCCCACGACCTACCTGTCGACGACGTTCTACTTCGACTCGTTCATCGACTACTTCCCGCCGTCGCGCGACGAGGACGGCGTGCTGGCGCTGCGGCTGCCGATGGGCGAGGCGAAGCTGCCCGGCATCGCGGCGGAGGACATCGGACGGACGGCGTTCGCGATCTTCGCACGCGGCCCGGAGGAGTTCGCCGGGCAGACGGTGAGCATCTCCGGCGAGAACCTCACCGGCGAGGAGTACGCGGCGGCGTTCAGCAGGGCGCTGGGCGAGACGGTCGAGTACCGGCCGCTGAGCCTCGACCAGGTCCGGGCGCAGCCGACCCCGGGCTCGGACGACTTCGCGAACATGTTCTTCTTCTACGCCGAGCACCAGGACGTCTTCGCCGGCGCCCGCGACCCGGAGCAGGTCCGCAAGCTGCACCCGCAGCTGCAGGACTTCGCCGGCTGGCTGGCCGCCCACCGCGACGCGTTCACCGGCGGCGCGTGATCGGAATACCGCCTCCGGACCCGTCGTTGGCTCGAACGAGTGGCCGGCGGGTCCGGAGGAGGTGGCGTGGCCGACGAGTTGCGGTTCGAGGTGCTCGGGCCGGTGCGCGCCTGGCGCGGCGACGACGAGATCGCGCTCGGCTCGCCGCAGCAGCGGTCGCTGCTGGCCTACCTCCTGCTGCAGCACGGCACGCCAGTGACGACGGCGCAGCTGGTCGGCGCGCTGTGGGACGCCGCGCCGCCGCCGGCCGCGGTCGGCATGGTCCGCTCCTACGTGTCGCGGCTGCGCCGGACGCTGGGCTCCGAGATTGTGGCGTCGGTGGCCGGCGGCTACGCCGCCCGGCCGGCGGCGATCGACCGGACGGAGTTCGAGCGGCTCCTCGGGGCGGCCCGGTCGGCCCGGGTCGCGGGCGACGACGCGGCGACGGCGACGGCGTTGCGCTCGGCGCTCGCGCTCTGGCAGGGCACCCCGCTGGCCGGCGTGACCGCGGACTTCGCCGAGTTCGAACGGGTCCGGCTGGCCGAGCTGCGGCTGACGGCGCTCGAGGACCTCGCCGCGGCCGACATCGGCGCCGGCCGGCTCGCGGAGGCCGCGGCCGACCTCGCCGAGCTGGTCGCCGAGGAGCCGCTGCGCGAGCGGCCGCGCGAGCTGCTCATGCTGGCGCTCTACCGATCCGGCCGCCAGGCCGACGCCCTCGCCGTCTTCGCCGACGTCCAGCGCCGGCTCTCCGACGAGCTCGGCCTCTACCCGGGCCCTGACCTGCGGGCGATGCAGCGGCGGATCCTCACGGCCGACCCGTCCCACGACGCGCCGGTCGCGCCGGCCGCGCCGGCCGCGCCGGCCGCGGAGCCGCAGCTGCCGGCGTCGTTCACCGGATCCGTCGTGCGGCCCTGCCAGCTGCCGCCCGACCTGCCGGCGTTCGTGGGCCGGCACGACGAGCTGGCCGCGGCGGCAGCCGCGCTGACGCCGTCGGCCGGCACCGTCCCCGTGGTGGGTGTCGACGGGCTGGCCCGCATCGGCAAGACCACCTTCGCCGTGCACCTCGGCCGTGGCCTGCCGGCGTTCTCCGACGGCCACCTCTTCGTCGACCTCGGCACGTCCGCCGACCCGCTCGCCGAGCTGCTGCGCGGCATCGGCGTGCCGGCCGGCGAGCTGCCGGACTCCGCCGGCGAGCGGGCCACGCTCTGGCGCACGCTCTCGGCGGACCGGCGGCTGCTGGTCGTGCTCGACGACGCCCGCGACGGCGAGCAGGTGCGGTCGCTGCTGCCCGGCGCCGGCGGGGCCGCGGTCCTGGTGACGGCGCGGCAGCGGCTCTACGGACTGCCCGTCGCCCGCTGGGTGACCCTCGGCCCGCTGCCCGACGGCGACGCGCTCGCGTTGATCGAGCGGCTGGTCGGGGCCGACCGGCTGCAGGCGGAGCCGGACGCCGTCCGTACCCTGCTCACACAGGCCGGCGGGCTGCCGCAGGTGGTGCAGGCCCTGGGCGAGCGGGTCGCGTCGCGGCCCGACTGGACACTGGCGGCCGCGGTCGAGCGGCTGCACGGCCCCGAGCGCGGCGCGCCGGTGCGGGCGCCGGAGTGCTCCTCCATCGAGGACCCGTACGACACGATGCTCCTCGGCCTGGTGCCCGAGCAGACCCGGGCGTTCCTGCTGCTGGCCGTGCCGGAGGCGCCGGAGATCACGCCGGCGCTCGCCGCGCAGGTGCTGGGGCTGCCGCTCGCCGAGGCATCCGAGCTGGTCGAGTCGCTGGTCGACCTGCACCTGCTGACCGCCACCGGGCCGGACACCTACGCCTACCCGGCGCCGCTGCGGCGGTTCGCCCGCAACCGCGCCCGCGACAGCTTCGGCCCCGCCCGGCCGGTGCGGATAGTTGAGGCAATCGCCTAATTCCAGGCCGTGCCCCTTTGGGACGTGTCGGCGATCACATGGGTGCTATGTCACCGACCACAGGAGCCGACATGCGCCGTCGCACGTTCCTCGCTGGAGTCGCCGGTCTGGGAGTGGGGGCGGCACTGGCCCCCGGCGCCCACGCCGGTCCGCAGTCCCGTCCGAACGGGCCGTGGCTGCAGCCCGACCAGACCATTCAGAAGGTCGCGCTCACCGCCAACAGCGATCTCGGGCCGAAGCTGTCGACGATCGCCGCGCGCTCGAAGGGGCGGATGGCGGTCGAGGTCGCCGGCCACTCGGCCACCGGCTGGCCGATCCACCTGGTCCGCTTCGGCGAGCCGGCGGCGGGCAAGCTGCCGGTGCTCATCCAGACGCAGATCCACGGCGGCGAGCCGCTGGGCACCGAGGTGGTGCTCCGGCTCATGCAGACGCTCGCGACCAGCTCGCATCCCGGTGTCCGGGACATCCTCGACACGCTCACGATCTGGTTCATCCCGCGGCTCAACATGGACGGCGCCGACTTCCGCGACCAGACCGGGTTCCTGGTCCAGCGGCGCCAGAACACGCAGGCCTGGACGCCGCAGGAGTGGGGCCTCGCCGCCGCGACGCCGGCGCCGTGGTACCTGCCACGGAACCTGCTCCAGCCCGGCCGCGTCTCCGGCTACGACATCAACCGCGACTTCCACCCGGACCTGACGTTCCGGCTCGGCCCGGGCGACGAGGCCCTGCTGCCGGGTGAGTCGGAGCTGCCGGGCTTCTTCGTCACGCCGGAGGCCCGCACGTCGGCGGCGATCTTCCAGCGGCTGCGTCCGGAGATCTTCATCGACCACCACCACCGCGGCAGCAACGTCGAGTCCGAGACGGAGAACCAGCTCACGACGCTGCAGGTGATCGGCCTGGTCACCGAGGGCACGCCGGAGTACCCGCTCGACCCGGCGGTGCGCGACCTGAGCTTCCGGATGAACGTCCTGGTCTACGACGCGCTGCGGACGCTCGGCGAGTCGCCGTTCGGCGGCATCACCCGCTACCCCGACGTGGAGCTGCCGGGCACCGCGCTCGGTTCGTACGCGCTCAACGGTGCCGGGATCATGCTCTACGAGACGCGCTCCGTGGCGCAGAAGTCGATGGGCATGCTCATCCAGCAGTCGCTCACCGGCATGGGCGTGACGCTGGAGGCGCTGGCTTCCGGCGCGATCGACGCCGTCGACGGCGACCGGTACTGGGACATCCCGCCGGCCGGACCCTCCATCGGCAATCCGCGCAACGACATCTGAGGGAGACGACCATGCGCAGAATCGTCACCGGCCTGGCCGGGTTCGCGATGCTGGCCACCGTCCTGACGGGCGCCGGTACTGTGGCGGCCGAACCGCCGCACCTGCCGGGCGGCCCATGTGTGCAGGACGACCAGAACGTCAGCCTCTCCTCCGTCGCCGGCTACGACGACGTCATCCGTGAGCTGGACCGGATCGAGCGGACCAGCCAGGGCCGCGTCGAGGTCGCGTCGGCGGGCGTCTCCGGCGAGGGCCGCGAGCTGTACTACGCCACCGTCGGCACCGGGCCGACGACGTTCTGGCTGCAGGCCCGCATCCACGGCAACGAGCTGCACAGCACCGAGGCCGTCCTGCAGATCCTCGACCACCTCGCGAGTGGGTCACCGGACGCCAGGCTGATCCGCGAGAACCTCACCGTCGTCATCATCCCGATGTACAACCCCGACGGCGCCGAGGCGAACATCCGGCAGAGCACCACGCCGACCCGCATCGACCTCAACCGCGACTGGGAGAACTTCGCCCAGCCCGAGACCGTCGCGTTCTGGAAGCTGTGGCGCGACGTCGCTCCCGAGCTGGCCCTGGACCTGCACCACATGGGCCAGGCGCCGATCGTCGAGGGCACGAACGACCTCAACCAGTTCCAGATCGGCGCCCGCTCCATCGACCCGAGCCGGATGACGGCCGAGCAGTGGCTGACGAACCGGCAGATGGCCATGGCCAGCGTCGAGGCCCTGGACCGGTACGGGCTGGCGAACGTCGCGCACTACCCGCTGATCGACATCACCAACGCCGGGCTCAGCCGCATGCTCATGGGCGGCACCGCGCCGGCCGGCGAGCAGCCGGTCATGCAGACCCCGACGAAGGGCGCGATCTTCTACGAGGTCCGCTCGGTCGGCCAGAAGAGCAACGGCCAGCTCGAGAACCTCTTCCGCATCCCCACCATGGCGGTGCTGCGGGCCGCGGCCGACGGGTCGCTCGCCCAGCAGGACGTGTCCGGCTACGAGGACCTGCCGTTCGCGAGCCAGGGGCAGTGCGGGCGGTTCTGACGTCTCGTCCTCTCGACCCCCGGGGCCGGTCCGTGACGTGCGCGGGCCGGCCCCGGGCCCCTTCGTCACGCGCCCAGCAGCGCGTCGCCGAGCGCGGTCCGGGCGTACAGCACCACCCTGCCGGTGCGGTGCGACGTCAGCAGTCCGGCCGACCGCAGGGCACCCAGATGCTGCGAGACGCCGCCGGCGGTGAGGCCGGTGCGCCGGGCCAGCTCGCCGGTCGACGCGGGCGAGTCGAGCTCGGCGAGCAGGAGTGCCCGCGACCGGCCGAGCACCGCGGCCAGGCTCGACGAGGGGTCGGCCGGCCGGCCGCGCTCCCACAGGGTCGCGACGCCACGGACGGGATAGCGCAGCACCGGCTGCCAGGGCTCATCGGTCTTCGAGGCGACGTGCGGCCAGAGGAACGCCGACGGCACCAGCACCAGCCCGCGTCCGCGCAGCCGCCGGGTCTCGCTGACGTGCGCGTGCCGGACGGTGAGGGTGTCGCCGGCCCACGCGATCGCCGGATCGAGGTCGGCGAACAGCTGCGGCGCGCCGCCCGCGGCCAGCCGTCGCGCCCGATACAGCACGTCGCCTTCGAGCAGGTCGCGCAGCCGCGGCCACGACGGCGTGAACGCCAGCTCCCAGTACGCCGCCACCGTCGTCGCGAGCTCGTCCAGCGCGGTCCGCCCGCCGGGAACCGTGGCCGGGTCGGTACTGCGAAGGAGGTCCAGCTCGTCCGCCAGCTCGGGCGTCGGCGTCTCAGGCGTGGGCGCCAGGAAGCCGGGCAGGGTCCGGCCCGTGGTGACGTGAGTGGTGAGCGGCCGGAGGTCCAGGTCGGCTTGCCTCAGCCGGGCCCGGGTCGCCTTGACCCAGGGCAGGTGCAGCGCGTGGGCGGCCGGCTCGCGCAGCACGCGGATGCTCGCCACGACCTCCCACAGCGGCGAGAACGCGAACCGCGTCAGCGACAGGTCCTGGGCGGTGAAGGTCAGCTGCAGCATTCAGCTCAGACTAAATCTCTCGGCACGGTCCGCGCGAGCGGCGAGGGTGGCGGCCGTGACCCTCGACGCCCCGTCCACGCCTGCGCGCACCGCGGCGCCGCCCGCCCGGCGTGACCTGCACCTGCTGTTCGCCGCGGCCGCCGCCAGCAAGCTCGGCATGCAGGTCGGCTCGCTCGCGCTCCCGCTCGTCGCCGTGCTCGCGCTGTCCGCGTCACCCGGCGAGGTGGGCCTGCTCGCGACGCTCACCACCGCCGCGTTCCTGCTGATCGGCCTGCCCGCCGGCGTCTGGGTGGACCGGATGCGCCGCCGCGGCGTCATGATCGTGGCCGACCTCGCCCGGGCCGTGCTGTACGCGTCGGTCCCGGTGGCCTGGTGGCTCGACGCGCTGACGATCTCGCAGCTCTACGCCGTCGCGCTGCTGACCGGCGTGGCGACGGTGTTCTTCGACGTCTCCGCGCAGAGCTACCTGCCGCACGTGGCCGGCCGCGACCGGCTGATCGAGGCCAACTCCGTCCTCGGCAGCATCGACTGGGTCGTGCACATCGGCGGGCGCGGCGCGGCCGGGTTCCTGGTGCAGCTGGCGTCGTCGCCGGCCGCGGTGGTCGTGACGGCGGCCGGCTACCTCGTCTCGGGCGGGTTCCTGCTGGGGATCCGGCGTCGTGAGGCACCCGTGGCGGGTGTTCCGGCGGGCGCGGGCGAGCGGCGGGCGCCGATGCTGCGCTCGATCGGCGACGGCGTCCGGTTCGTGGCCGGGCACCCGGTGCTGCGCGCGGTCGCCGTCGCCGGGGCGATGACCAACCTCGGCATGCAGCTGGTCCTGGTCATGCTGCCGGTGCTGCTGGTCGACCGGCTCGGGCTCTCGGCCGGCGTCCTCGGCCTGTTCTTCGCCGCCGGCGGGGTCAGCGGGCTGATCGGCGCGGCGACGGCCACGCGGGTGGTGCGGCGGCTGGGGGCGGGCCGCGCGCTGTGGCTGCTGGGCGTCGTGATCGCCCCGGCCGGCCTGCTGGTACCGCTGATCGACGCCGGGCCGCTGCTCTGGCTGGCGGGGCTCGGCTGGGTCGTCGTGGTCTACAAGATCGCCGTCGACAACGTCGTGCTGGTCAGCTTCCGGCAGAAGGTCACGCCGGACCACCTGCTCGGCCGGCAGACCGCGACCATGCGGTTCCTGCTGACCGGAGCGGTGGCGATCGGCGCCGGGCTGTCCGGCCTCATCGGCGGCGCGTTCGGCCCGCGGACGGCGCTGTGGGCCGGCGCGGTCGTGCTGGCGCTGGTCTGGGTGCCGCTGTACCGCTCGCCGCTGCGGCATCGACGCTCCCTCGACGACGCTCCCGCGGGCTGAGTTGTCCACAGGCACGTCAGTGCGCGTGAGTCATCCACAGATCGCGCTTCGGGCCTCTCGAAGGCCGCCCGCCTGACGCAGGCTGGTCGGGTGTCCGCCCGCCTGCGCCACCTCCCGTCCGACGTGGCCGAACTGCTCCAATTGGGGTTCGGAGTCATCGACATCGCGACCGCGACGCGGGCCGGCGTCGACGAGAGCCGGTTGCGGCGGCTGGCCGCGGCCGGCCTGCTGGTCCGGTTCGTGCCTGGCTGCTATGCCGCGGCCGACGTCCTGGTCGCCGCGTCGCCGTGGGTGGAGCATGCGCTGCGGTCGCGGGCGTTCGCCCTGTACAGCGGCGAGGCGACCTTCCTGACCGGCTGGTCGGCGGCGGCGACCTGGCAGTTGCCCACGATCGGTCCGGCACCGGAGCGCGTCGCCGCGATCAGGCCGAACGGTGCCGGACACAAGGTCCGGCGCGGCCCGTACGGTGACATCAGGATCGCCGCGATCCCGCCCGGCCACGCGCGACGATTCCGGGGCATCGGCGTCATGAGTCCCGGCTGGGCCGTCGCCGACGCTGCGCGGTCCGGATCGATCGTGCCCGCCCTGGTCGCCGCCGACGCGGCTGCCGCGGCGGGCCACGACCCGTGTTGCGTGGTGCCCGCGATGGCCGGCTGGCCGGGAGTGGCGCGGGCGCGATGGGTGGCCGATCACGCCGACCCGTGTGCGGAGTCGCCGTTGGAGACGCTGGGCCGGTTCACGTGTCTGCAGTTCGACCTGCCGTTGCCGGTGGCCAACGCATGGGTCGGTGATGGTCGGCCGGAGTATCGGGTGGACGGGTTGTGGCCGTGGCACGGTGCGGTGTTCGAGGCCGATGGTGCGCTGAAGTACGACAACAGGCCCGATGCGTCGCGGATCGTGACGCGGCAGGGGGAGCGGGAGTGGCGGTTGCGGAGGCTGGGCCTGGACGTGGTGCGGTTCGGATGGGACCTCGCCTGGCGGAACCGGGCCGAGCTCGCCGCCCGGTTCGCCGCACTGCTCCGTGACAACGCCCGCCACCAGGAGCCGGTGCGGTGGTGGAAGCAGGTGCCGGGCGTAGGCGCGGTCGAGCCCGGGCCGGACGACTGGCCTTCGCCGCGGCGGACGGGAATCGTGCTGCCGGCCGGCTGGGACCGCTGATGCCTGCGAATCCGGCGGATACTCCCGAAACCGGCGCGTGCGGGCCGAAAGCGGGCACCAAGCGACGGTTTCGGGAGTATCCGCCGGACAGCCGGCCGGTCAGTTCGGACCTCATGACGGGGTCTTGCTGCGGGTGGCGGCCAGGGCGGCCAGCGCGAGGACGACGGCGAACATGCCATAGGCGACGGGCAGCCCGCCGTCGATGCTGGCGAGCGCGCCGCCACCGGCCCGGCCCAGCAGCCCGCCGATCGCCTCGGCCGTGATCACCGCCGTCGCCAGCTCGGCCGCCTGAGCCGCCTGGGGCGTCGGTGCGGGTGGCTGGAGCTCTGCCGTCGTGTCCGACCGCAGAGCTCTAGCGTCTCGAAGGGTTTCCGGGTTGCGCCGGCGATGGGCGGTCGATGCCGCCGCCTCGGCCGCCTGAGCCGCCTGGGGCGTCGGTGCGGGTGGCTGGAGCTCTGCCGTCGTTTCCGACCGCAGAGCTCTAGCGTCTCGAACGGTCTCCCGGCCGCGGGCGGCCACCGTCGTCGTCGAGCGGAGGTAGAGGCCGGGATAGGCCAGCCCGACACCCACACCGGCCAATGCCCAGGCGACGAGCGCACCGGCGAAGCCCACCGTTCCGGCACCCGCGGCGAGCACGCCGACAGCCGTCGCCGTCAGCGCGAGCCCGGCCGCCGGGACCTGCCGCTCCGGCGCGATCCGGGCGACCACGAGGCTGGTGACGCCCCAGGCGAGCGGGGCGGCGCCCAGCACGACGGCCGCGCGGGCGAGGCCGACGCCGTAGCCGTCGGTCAGCAGCACGGTGATCAGGCTGTCGGCGCCGACGTACCCGGCGGCGAACAGCGTCATCGCGGCCAGAGCCGCCGGGGCGCCGCGCCGCAGCCTCGCCGTCTCCGCCGGCAGCAGCGCGACCGTCCCAGCGGCAGCGAACGCCGCGCCCACGACGGCGACCGGCCAGATCCCGTCCGCGAGCACCATCGCCGCCGCACCCGCCGGCACCAGCAGCCCGGCCGGTCGCAGCCGCTCACCGCCCGTCACCGAGGCCGCCTCGCCGCGAACCGCCCGCACGACGAGCAGACGCCCGGCCAGCACCACCGGCACCGGGACCAGCAGTGTCCACCGCCAGCCGACGGCGTGTTCGAGCGCCAGCGTGGCGGCTGGCCCGGCCATCGCCGGCAGGATCCACATCGCCGACGACGCCGCGACCACCTTCAGCCGCAGCGCCTCGTCGAGCCGGCGGATCGCCGCGCTGATGCCGAAGACCGCGAGCAACCCGCCCGCCAGCCCGCTCGTGAACTGGCCGAGCGCGAACACCCCGGCCTGCTGCGCCGTCGCCGCGACCACCAGCCCGCCGGCGTATACGACCGTCCCGAGCGCGAGCGTCCGCCCGGCGCCCAGGCGGCGCAGCACCGTCCCGGCCAGCGGCAGCGCCACGAACAGCCCGAGCGTGCTGCCCGCGACCAGCAGTCCCAGCCGGTCGCGGGCGCCCAGCTCCGCCGTGACGACCGGCAGCAGCGTCGACGCGACGAACGTGCTCACCGCCGCCGCGAACTCGAGCGCGACGATGCCGACGGCGAGCAGGCGATCGCCCGCCCGCCGCCGGCCGTCCGCGCGCACGCTCATGCGAGCATGCTAGCAAACTAGCTGAATGCCGCTCGGTGCTCCGCCACCCACTGCGCGAACGTGCGCGCCGGCCGCCCGGTGACCTCCTCGACCGTCGGCAGGACGGTGTACCCGGCCCCCGGCGGGTTCGTCCGCATGGCCAGGAAGAACTCGATGTCGCCGTGGGACCAGCCCTGCTCGCGCCACTGGCCGACGATCTGGTCGCGGGCGAGCTCCTCGAACCGGATCGGCCGGCCGAGCACCTCGGCGAGCACGGCGACCTTCTGCGGGGCGGTCAGCGCCTCGGGCCCGGTGAGCCGGTACTCGCGCCCGGCGTGCTCGCCGGTCGTGTCGGTCAGCGCGACTGCCGCGACGGACGCGATGTCGGCGTCGTGCACCATGGCGCTCGGGATGTCCGGGAAGCCGTCGCGGACGACGCCCTCGGCGCGGATCGACTCGGCCCACTCCAGCACGTTCGACATGAACTCGACCGGCGCGAGCCCGGTCACGGCGAGGCCGCTCGCCTCGACAGCCCGCTCGAGGTCGCTCTTCTCCATGTCACCCTCGAGCAGCGTGACCCGGCGGACGCCCTTGCGCACCGCGATCTCGGCGATCTGCTCGCCGTTGCCCAGCGGCGAGTTGTCGGCGCCGTCGA
Source organism: Jiangella ureilytica (assembly GCF_004348545.1). Taxonomy (GTDB): domain Bacteria; phylum Actinomycetota; class Actinomycetes; order Jiangellales; family Jiangellaceae; genus Jiangella; species Jiangella ureilytica. The sequence continues at coordinate 23,818 of NZ_SMKL01000018.1, forward strand.
ACCCGATGAGATGCGCGGCCTCCATGCCCCCGAACGCGACGTCGAGGCTGCGCGCATCGGTCAGGTCGCCGGTGACGAGATCGGTCTCGGCCGGCAACTCCGCGTCGCCTGGGTTGCGGGTCAGCGCCCGGACGCGGTGCCCGGCGGCGAGGAGCTGCTCGACCAGCGGCCGGCCGACGTTGCCCGTGGCGCCGGTGACCAGGACGGATGTGGGTGCGGTGTTCGTCATGCCTCGACGCTAGGGCGCATTCCGGTCACTGCGCGGCCTCAATCGACCTCGTCGCCGTCACTCCCATGATCATCAACCTTTGTGCTGCCACGCACAAGGTTGATGATCATGGAGCGTTGCGCATCGTCAACGCAGCCGCGGGTCGTTGCCCGGGTTCGTGCTCACCTGCAGGCCGAGCGCGTCGGCGACCCGCCCCCAGTCGACGTAGGAGAAGTTGGTGGCGTCGCGCTCCGGGTCGACGTCCGGGCCGGTCTCGGGCTCGTCGTGGGTGACCAGCAGGCCCTCGCGGTAGTCGCCGACGACCCGGTTGGTGACGGCGAGCCCGTCGGACCCGTTGATCCCGTCGACGCCGTCGCCGGCGATCCGGAAGGTGCCGAGCGGGCGGTTGTGGCCCAGGGTCGAGTAGACGGCGAACCGGTCGTCACCCTGGCTCGACACGATGACGTAGCCGACCCGGCCGCGGCCGTAGTAGACGTCGACCCCCTCGGCGTCGGCGACCAGGTTCGGCCCGCCGAGGCCCGGCTGGTCCGGGTCGACCGGCACGCACTCCTCGGACTCCTCGTCGTAGGTGTCGCGAACGCCGAAGTCGGCGACCTTGTCGACCAGCCGCGGAGCGCCGGAGCCGAGCGGCAGCGGGATCCGCCACAGGCCCACGTCCTCCTGCGTCGCGAACAGCACGTCGCTGCGCTGGTCGACGGCGACGCCCTCGAGCTGCGGGCCGACGCCCGGCTCCTCGCACGGCACCCAGGTGCCGCCGCCGGGGAGCGGGAAGCTGCCGGGCATCGTGAGGTGCTCGATGTCGGTGTAACCGACGGTGCCGTTCGGGCGGGGCGTGAGCCGAACGGTGGCGACGGTGGTCGCGCCCTCCTGGGTCACGACGGCGTACGTCTCGCCCTTGCGGGGCTGCCAGACGGCGACGCCGTAGGCCGTCTGCTCCTCCTCGACGGTCTCTCGGTCGGGGCTGAACAGGAAGTCCTGCTCCGGCGCGGTGACCTCGCGCAGCGGCGTGGCGGCGCGCGAACCGGCCGGGTCGATGGTGAAGAACCGCAGCTGGTCGTTGTAGCGGTCTGACACCACGGCGACGTCGACCGTGCGGCCGCCGACGCGCAGCCCGTAGGCGATGTCGACGTTGTTGTACCGCCCGTCCACGCCGTCGGCGCGCGGCGCGGGCTCCGCGGCCAGCGACTGCAGCTCCTCCGAGCCGAGGTCGTAGACCCGCAGCCCGCCCTCCTTCGCCGTCACGATGACGATCGACCGGTCGGAGTGCGTCGGATGCACCCAGATCGCGGGGTCGTCGCCGGAGGCGTTGCCGCCCTCGTCGTCGTCATACAGCACCGGCGTCTCGTTCTCGGTGGTGACGACGGCGGGCGCATGCGGCCGGGGCGCTCCCGCGGCCGGCGGCGCGAGCGTGAGGGCGAGGGCGAGCGGAACGACGACGGCGAGGGCGGCGGTTCGGCGCATGAAAAGGGAGCCAACTCCAGCAACCTTGCCGCGCTCGTGTCCGCCGGGCGAACGATCGGCGAACTCCCCGTCCTTATGCTGAGTCCGTGCTGATCGTGGTGCCGCCGTCGGAGACGCAGGCCCGGCCGGCTCGCGGTCGCGGCGTCGACCTCGCGCGGCTCTCGTTCCCCGAGCTCACCGAGTCACGTGCGGCGGTCCTCGACGGCATGATCAGCACCAGCGCCCGCCCTGACGCGGTCCAGCGCATGGACGCCCCGGCGGGCGCGGCGGCGGACATCGCCCGCAACGTGGAGGTGCGGACGGCGCCGTCGGCGGCCGCGTCGGCGGTCTACCGCGGCGTGCTGTACGACGCCTTCGACCCGGCGACGCTGTCCGCGGAAGCCGCGCGGCGGGCCCGGCGCCGCGTCGTCGTCGTGTCGTCGCTGTTCGGGGCGCTCCGGCTGGGCGACCGGATCCCGGCCCACCGGCTGCCGATCTGCGCGCACCTCGACGGCCTCGAGGACGTGACCGGGTTGGAGGCGTACTGGCGGGCCCGGCTCGGCCCGGTCCTCACCACCGCAGCCGGGCGCGGGGTCGTCGTCGACCTGCGGTCGAGCAGCTACACGCCGCTGTGGCGGCCCGGGCCGGAGCTCGCTACGCGCTGGGTGCTGTTGCGCGTCCCCGGCTCGCCGCACGGCGCCAAGGCCACCCGCGGGCGGGTCGCCCGTGCGCTGTGCGAGGCGGCGGACGATCCCCGGACGGCGGGTGACCTTGCCGCCGTCGTCGCCCGGAGCTTCGAGGTCGACCTCCGCGCACCCGCCCGCGACACCGACCCCTGGTCGCTCGAGGTTCAGCCGGCCGGATAGTGGAGCGCGGGCCCGGCGACGATCAGGCCGGTCACGATCCCGTGCAGCACCTGGTGCTCGACGACGAGTGCCGTCGTCAGCCGTGGTGGTGCGCGGGGTCGAGCTCGCCGAGCAGTGCCCGCGCCCATGGCGTGTCGCCCAGCCCGGCGATCCCGATGAGCCGGGCCGCCTCGGCGGTGCAGGCTCGGGCACTCGCGACGTCACCGGCGCAGACATGCGCCTGGGCGAGCTCGGCCAGCGCCGCACACGTCGTCTGGACGTCGTGGTGGCCGACGAGGACCTGGACTCCGGCGACGGCGGTCTCCAGGCTGTCCTGCCCGGCCAGCCGGCGGGCACGGGCCAGCAGCACGATCGACTGGGCGGTCTGCCGCGCGGACCGCAGTTGCCGCGCCGCCGCGCACGCCGCCTCGGCCGGCTCGATCGCCAGGGCGGGCTCGCCGGCCGCGAGCCGTACCCAGGCCTCGACCTTGTGCTCCTCGTACAGCTCGGCCAGGTCCCACTCGGGCATGCGGAAGGTCCGCGCCTCGGCGAGCGTCTCGCTGGCTGCGGCGGCGTCACCATGCCGGGCGAGGAGGTAGGCGAAGCCGCGCAGGCACCGCACGCGGAGGACGGCGGGCAGGGCGTCCGAGGCCGCGATGCACTGGCGCATCACCTCGACGGCGGTGGCGTAGTCACCCCGCCGGCCGTGCAGGAGAGCGAGGTTGTTGAGCATGGCGGCCTCGCCGTAGCGGTCGCCGAACCGTCGCCAGGTGGCGATCGCCTGCTCCGCCGCCTCCTGCGCCTCCGCGAGCCGGCCCTGGTCGGAGAGCGTGGATGCGAGGTTGTGCCGAGCGGCGGCCACGAAGTGCGCGGCGCCAGCCGGCAGCGGCGTGGTGGTGACGGCGCGGAGCAGGTCTTCGGAGACCTCGTCCGCGCTGCAACACTCGGTGAGGACCGAGTCGAGGTGGGCGGCGAGTGCCGCGGCCTCGGTCGCCTCCTCGTCGTCCGATGTCAGGCCCTCGCGGGCCAGGCCGATGAGCAGCGTGCTGCGCGGATGCAGCCAGGCGTGAACGTCCTCGCGCCGCGCGAAGGTGACGCCGTCGCCGTCGGCGGCGGCCATGACGGCGGCGACGACGGGATGGTGGGACCGGTCGCCGGGCCGGAATCGGTCCCTCGCATTCGCGAGCGAACGCAGCGCCTGGCGCAGGGCACGCCGGCGTCCCGCGCCGCCGCGAGCCGGCGGACGGTCGCGCAGGTAGCTACCGACGAGGCCGTGCCAGGCATAGCACTCGGGCGTCGCCGCCTCGACGAGGCGGACGTCGCAGAGCTGCTCCAGCAGGCCGCGGGCCTCGGAGCGGCCGACCTCCCACAGGGCGGCCGCGGACTCGACGTCGACCAGGTCGACCGGCAGTGCCCCCAGTTCGCGGAAGCGCGCCTCGTCCGGCGGGTCGAGCAGGCCGGCAGTCGCGTCGAGTGCGGCCTCGACCGATCGGCCGTCCAGCCGGAGCTCGGCCAGTCGGCCCGGCCCGGCGAGCCGGTCTCGCAGGTGGGCGAGCGGCCAGCTCGGCCGGGTGGCCAGGCGGCCGCCGACGATCAGCAGCGCGAGCGGCGAGCCCGCGCACGTCTCAACGATGGCGGTGGCCGCCTCGGGTTCCGCCGCCAGCCTGTCCTTGCCCACGAGCGTGGCCAGCAGCTCGCGCGACTCTGCCGCGGAGATCAGGTCGAGGTCGACGGACAGGTTCGCGGGAACCGCGAGCCGTCGGCGGCTGGTCACCAGGACCGCGCACCCACCGGCGCCAGGAAGCACGGCGGTGATCTGATCGGCCGAATGCGCGTCGTCGATGACGACGAGCAACCGCCGCCGGGCGCAGAGGGACCGGAACAGGGCAGCGCGGTCGGGCAGGGACGGCGGGATGTCATCGCTGGCGACACCGAGGTCGCGCAGGAAAGCGCCGAGTACCTCACGCTCCGGGACGGCGGCGCCGCCGCTGGTCCCCTCGGCGAACAGCTGGCCGTCGGGGAACCGTGCCCGTGCCCGGTGCGCCGCCTCCAGCACGGTCGTCGTCTTGCCGATGCCGGCCGGCCCCGAGACGACGGCGAGGAGGACCCGGTCGGCCGGCCGTTCCAGCAACTCGGCCAACGCGGCCAGTTCGCGCTGCCGCCCGACGAACGACGGCGACCCGGCGGGCAGCTGGGCGGGCGGCGGGGGCGGCGTCGCGGACGACGAAGCCGGCTTGGGCGGCTGGGCCGGCTGGGCCGGCTGGGCCGGTTCGAGGAGCTCCCGGTCGGCGGCGAGCATGCGCTGGTGCAGCTGGGTCGCCTCGGCGCCGGGGTCGATGCCGAGGTCCTCGCGCAGCACGCCGACCAGGCGGGCGAACGTGGCGAGCGCCTCGCCCTGCTGGCCGGTGCGGTAGAGCGCCAGCATCAGGTGGCACCAGGTGCGTTCGCGCCACGGATGCTCCGACGTCATCCGCCGCAGCGACGCGACGAAGGCGTCGTCGATGTCGCCGAGCTGCAGCCGCAGGTCGTTGCGCCGTTCCACCACGCCGAGGAGCTCGTCGAGGATCGCGGGCGCCTCGATTTCCGCGAACTGCTCCGACGCGAGGCCCGACAGCGGCGGACCGGTCCAGAGGGCGAGCGCCTCGGTCAGGGTGGCGAGCTCCTCCTGCGCCTCCTCGCGTGTGGTGGCCACCAGCCGGCGGAACCGGTGCAGGTCGACCTGGTCCGGGTCGAGGTCCAACCGCAGCCCGTCGCCGTGCGCCATGAGCGCATCGCGCCCGAGGACGTCGCGCAGCCGGGACGCGTACGTCTGGATCGCCCGGCGCGAGCTGGCCGGCAGCTCCTCCGGCGACCAGACGAGCTCGGTCAGCGTGTCGTACGACACCGGGGTGTCGATCCGGAGCGCGAGCGCGGCCAGGAGCACCGCCGGACGGCGGGCCAGCGGCACCGGCGTCGTGCCCCGGAGCAGCGTGAAGGCGCCCAGCAGTCGGATGGAGACCGCGGACTCGCCTGGCACAGGGTCGAGGTTACAGGCGGCCGCACGCCGTCACGGGCCGGACGACCTCGCCACGTGAACGGTGAAGGCGCTCGGGCCGGTGGATCTCGCGTAGCTGAACAGCGTCGCGTCGCGACTGATGTCGCCGGGGAACACGTCGTGGCCGAACTCGTACGTCGCCACGTCGGCTCCGGTCACCGAGTCGGTGAAGGTCAGCGACCGGCGCGGTGCGACCACCGGGTGGGTGAGCAGCAGCGCGCCGTCGTCGGTCACGTCGGACACGCTCTCGTAGAGGTCCAGCTCGAGGGAGCGCTGGACGGCGCCGGTCGGCACGCTCACGAGCCGCACGCCCGTCGGCACGCCGGGCAGGATGCGCCTGGTCCAGATCCCTGTGCTGTCCGGGGTCCAGCGGATCAGCAGGTTGCCGTCGCCGATCGTCAGCGCCGTCGCCCAGGTGTCGGTGCGGAACACCCGCACGCCCGCGACCGCCCTGCCGTCGACGATGACGCGGTCGTTGGCGGCCAGGAACCGGCCGTCCGGCGAGAACCGCACGGCCGCCGTCGTGGCCGGCACCGTCAGCGTCGCGAGCCTGGCTCCGGTGGACACGCGGTGGACGTGCACGTGCCCGCCCCGCTCGTAGGACCGCGCGTCCATCGCGGCGACGGTCTGCCCGCCGGGCGCGAAGTGCACGCTGTCGAGGTCACGGCCGGCTGACGTGGGGATGCTGCGCAGCAGCGCGCCGGTGACGGTCCGATACAGCCGGATGGTCCGGACGGTCAGCCCCGAACTGGTGTCGTTGACGGTGACGGCCACGGTCTGGTTGTCCGCCGACAGCGCGGCCGCGGTGAACTTGAGCGGGCTGGTCAGCACGCGCGTGAGGCTGCCGGTGGTGCTCTGGCGGATCTCCAGCCGGCCGCCGGCACTCGTGTTCCCGACGGCGACGGCGACGGTGCCGTCCTCGGAGAAGAACGCCCAGGACTGGCCGGGAGCGGTCCAGACATCGGCCGGGGTCGCGGCGGCGGCGGGGACGGACAGACCCGGAAGGGCCATGACAGCGGCGATGAGGACTGCGATCGACCGACGCCTGATCATGCCGTCAGTGTCGGCCGTCGTGTGAGGTGCGGATACCCCAGCCGGGCGGCCGCCGAACGAACAGCAGGTGACCAGTGCCTCGCCTGCGGCCCAACCCCGCGATCAGGAGAGCCTGCGCGCCGGTAGGCGACGAGGCCACGGTCGGCAACGGCAACCAGCGGGTGAGATTCGCGCTGGTCAGAGGGTGCCCCCGGCAGGATTCGAACCTGCGACCCTCCGCTTAGGAGGCGGATGCTCTATCCCCTGAGCTACGAGGGCGGGCCGAGACAGTCTATCGACCGCGGACCGGGCCCGGCGCGCGGTCCGCGTCTAGGCTCGACACCGTGAGCAATCTCGACGCGAAGCCGGCCGAGACGCGGTGCCACGCGGCCACGCACACCGGCCCGGCCAGCATCACCCTCGAGCCGCGCGAGGTGCCGCTGGGCGGGATCCGCGCCATGCAGGTGAGCCGCACCCTGCCGCATCGCCAGCTGCCGACCGTCGGCGCGTGGTGCTTCCTCGACCAATTCGGGCCGCAGCGCACGGACATGGTCGTCCTGCCGCACCCGCACACCGGGCTGCAGACGGTCACCTGGCCCATCCTGGGTGAGATCCACCACCGCGACAGCGTCGGGAGCGACGTCGTCGTGAAGCCGGGGCAGCTCAATCTCATGACCAGCGGGCCGGGTATCGCGCACTCGGAGATCTCGCTCGGCGAGTCACCACTCCTGCACGGCCTGCAGCTCTGGGTCGCGCTCCCCGACTCCGCCGCACGCCACACGAGACCAGCCTTCGAGCAGCACACCGACCTTCCGATCTACGACGGCGACGGCGTGCGCGCCACCGTGGTCGTGGGGGTGCTCGCCGGGACGGCGTCCCCCGCGACCACCCACACGCCCCTGCTCGGCGCCCAGCTCGACCTCCACGAGACCGCGAGCCGGGCGGACACCGTCGTTCCCCTCGACCCCGAATTCGAACACGCCGTGCTCATCCTCACCGGCCGGGCGACGGTCGCCGGCACGCCGCTCGAGCCGGGGCCGCTGCTCTACCTCGGCACCGGCCGCTCCGAGCTCACCCTGCGGGCCCACGACCACGACACCACACTGTTCCTCCTCGGCGGCGAGCCGTTCCCCGACGACCTGGTCATGTGGTGGAACTTCGTCGGCCGCAGTCACGAGGACATCGTCGCCGCGCGGGAGGAGTGGGAGCGGCCGGGTCAGGAGCGGTTCGGCACCGTCGCCGGGCACGGCACGGACCGCATCCCGGCACCACCGCTGCCGCCGCTGCGCCTCACTCCGCGCCGCCGCCGTCCGCCGACCGGCTGAACGTCGGCAAGCCGTACCCTTCCGCGCGCCCCGCGCGATGACGCCATTGAGGCCCAGCGCGCGCAGGGAGGGGCACCTGTCCATCGGAGCGGAGTTCGACGGGGTGATCGGCGCGGCGCGCACGGGCGCGCCGTGGGCCTTCGCGCGCCTGTACGCCGATCTCGCGCCGGTCGTCGCCGGGTACGCGCGCCTGCAGGGATCCCTGGAGCCCGAGGACGTCACCAGCGAGGTCTTCCTCGGCGTCTTCGCCGGCCTCGGGTCGTTCACCGGATCCGAGCAGCAGTTCCGGTCCTGGGTCTTCACCATCGCCTACCGGCGGGTGACCGACGAGCGGCGACGGCGTTCGCGGCGGCCGGCGACGGCGGACGTGGAGGTGGAGGCCGTCGACCAGGTCGGCGGTGACGCCGAGGAGGACGCCCTCGAGGCGCTCGGCCGGCGCCGTGTGCACGAGCTCTGCGCGGCGCTGTCGGACGAGCAGCGCGAGGTGGTCCTGCTGCGCGTCCTCGGCGATCTGAGCGTCGAGGAGGTGGCCGGCATCGTCGGCAAGTCCGCCGGCGCGGTCAAGGCCCTGCAGCGACGGGGACTGAGTGCGCTGCGACGACGACTCGACCGCGAGGGCGTATCCACATGAGCCGCGCCGGCGATGGCAGGACCGAGATGACACGAACAGCGCTACCCGACGACGCGACGGTCGAGGCGATCCTGCAACGCACGTGGATCCCGTCCGGCGGAGACGGCTGGGCCGACCTCGCGGCGCTGGCGGACGCCGTCGCCGCCATTCGACGATGTGCCGATGCGGCCGTTCCTCCCAGGGCCGAGCTCGCCCGGCGCATCGCCGCGGGCGACTTCACCGGAGTCACGCCGACGCCGCCCGACCCTGACCTCACCGCCCGCGCCCGCCTCCGCCGGAGGCTGGCCGCGATGAGCCATCGCACCCGAGCCGTCGCCGTGCTGGCGGCCGGCTTCACCGGCCTCACGGGCGTGGCCGCCGCCGGATCGCTGCCCGATTCCGCGCAGCAGCGGGTCGAGTCGGTCATCGAGGCGGTGACGCCGATCTCGTTCGACGACCACGCCGGGTTCGGCCAGGACGTCGCCGACGACGCGCAGGACGGCGGCGTCGACGGGCAGGAGGTCAGCGAGGACGCGCACGAGCTGGGCGAGCACCCGGGCAACCGGCCAGCAGACCAGGGCCGCGAGCCGGTGCTGCCGGAGCTTCCCACCCAGGTCCCGACGACGCCCGCCGAGCACCGGCCGGATGATCCGGGCCGGCCCGAGGACGGTCCCGGCACCGACGTGACGGCACCCGGCCAGGAGCCCACGAACCGGCCCGTCGATCCCGGGGACCGGCCCGCCGACCCGGACGACCCGCCGTCGGGCGCGGAGGGCCGGCAGCCCGCGGACCTGCCCCAACAGCCGCCAGGTGAACAGCGGCCCTGACGATCCGTCGGCCGCACGGGTGCGCGTCCGGTCACTCCCACCTCGCCGGGCGCGCACCCACGATCTCTTCAATAGGCGGTCATCCCGAGCACGTCCTGCACCTCTGCCAGCGTGTCCGCCGCCAGCGCCGACGCTCGCGCGGCCCCGTCGGCGAGCAGCGCGCTCACCAGTTCCGGCTCGGCCGCGAACTCGGCCCGCCGCGTACGGACCGGCCGCAGCTCCTCGTTCACGGCCTCGGTGACCAGCGCCTTCAACGCCGCCGACCCGCCCGAGCCCAGCTGCGCCGCCAGGTCCGCCGGCGCGACCCCCAGGCACAGGGCGGCGATCTCGACCAGCGACGACACCCCCGGCCGCCCGGCCGGGTCGTAGGTGATGTCGCGACGCGCATCGGTCACCGACCGCTTGATCAGCCGTGCCGTCTCGTCGGCCGAGGCCTTCAGCGCGATCGTGTTGCCCCGGCTCTTGCTCATCTTGCGCCCGTCGATGCCGAGCAGCCGCGGCGACGGCGACAGCAGCGCCTGCGGCTCGCGGAAGACCGCGCGCCCGCCCGCGTACCGCTCGTTGAACCGCCGCGCGACCAGCCGCGTCTGCTCGACGTGCGGCAGCTGGTCGTCGCCGACGGGGACCAGGTTGCCGTGGCAGAACAGGATGTCCGCCGCCTGGTGCACCGGGTAGGTGAGCAGCAGCCCGCTGATCGCGGCGAGCCCGGACGCGGCCGCCTCGTCCTTGACGGTCGGGTTGCGCTGCAGCTCGGCCACCGTCGTCAGGGAGAGAAAGGGCAGCATCAGCTGGTTCAGCGCCGGCACCGCGCTGTGCGCGAACACCGTCGTGCGCTCCGGGTCGATCCCCGCAGCGAGGTTGTCCAGCACGATCTCGCGCACGTTGGCCGCGATCTCGCCCGGCGACAGCCGGTCGGCGATCACCTGGTAGTCGGCGACGACCAGGAAGGTCTCGACGCCCTGGCGCTGCAGCCGGACCCGGTTGAGCAACGTGCCGAAGTAGTGCCCGAGGTGCAGCGGGCCGGTGGGCCGGTCGCCGGTGAGGACGCGGTAGCGGGCCGGATCGGCCGCCACCTGGTCCGGGTCGGCCAGCAGCGGCGTGTCGAGGGTGGTCGCGAGGGTCATGACGCTCTCCGTTCGGTGGACGGGCCACCGCGAGAGCTGTCACCGATCCGGCCGCCGTCGCGGCGGCCGATGAGCATGCTGAAGGGGGCCGCCTACGAGGGCAGCCACCACACCAGCACGAGGGACTTCACCCGCCCATCGTAACGCGTCGCCGCTTCAGCCGATCGGCGTGCAGTTCACCCCGAGCTGCGTCATGCCGGCGACGAAGCCGGCCGTCAGCTCCGCGGCCTGCGCGATCTGCTCCGGCGTCGCCTCCGCGGTGCTGTCGGTCAGCGCCGTCCACGCCTGGGCGGCCTGGTCGCCGGTGTCGACGACGGCGTTCGCCTGGGTCTGCTCGGCCTCCTCGGCCGGCAGCGGGACGTCGTGCACGGCACTGACCAGAGCACTCGTCCCGGCTTCGACGGCGGCGAGGTTGGCGACGTCGAGCCGGACCTCGGGGCCCTGCGCCATGATCGGCTGCTCGGCCGCCACCGTCGTGCACGCGTCGGTGACGCCGGTGGCCCAGTCGGCGAGCGTCCCGGACGGACGGGGGTCGCCGTCGGCCGCGGTGTCGTCCGAACCGCCGCCGCTCGACGCGACCAGCACGATGCCGACGACCGCTGCCACCAGCAGAAACACCGCCGCCACACCCAGCGTGAGCTTGGTGCGGCGCGGCGGCGGGCGGTGGGTGACGGCCGAGGAGACGTCCTCGAGCAGTTTCACGACTCACACCTTTCGGGCCTGGCCTGGAACCGGTCGTTCGTCGCCGGATCCGTCGCCCCCCGTGGACCGGCGACACTCTAAGGCATCGGTCCGGCCGACACGCGACATACCCGTTGCGGCGCGAGGCAACCAGGCCGGACGGAGCGACGGCCTGCGGTTAAACCTGTGGTCGTGTTCGGCTTGCCTCCACGCCTGGGGGCCGTCGGCGAACTAACGTGCGTGATGTGAGGCATCCGGTTCCCCAGCAACAGCGCCCGTGAGCGCGATGCGCAGCGACGCCGTCGCCGGTCCCGCCCCGACCCGCGCGGAGATGGTCGCCCACGCCGTCGAGCAATGGAGCGGCGAGCTCGCCGCGCTCGGCGGGCGGGACCCGCTGCTGTCGTACCGCGACCTCAAGGTGGGAACGCTCGACCTCGCGGCCGCCGAGCCCGAGGCGCGCAAGGTGCTGCTCGAGGGCGAGCCGGTCCTCGTCTCCAAGCTGTTCCCGTACGAGCCGCTGCGCACGTCGGCGCTGCGCTCGGTCCGGGCCATCCGTGACAAGTCGCGCGAGCTGGCGCAGGAGCGCGGTCTCGCCGTCTGCTACCTCGCCGTCGGCATCGCGACCTGGGCGAACCCGTTCGCGGCGCGGCGGCCGACGGCGCCGGTCATGCTCCGCTCGGCGGTGGTCGAGGCGCGCGACCCGGCCGAGACCGACTTCACCATCACCATCGCCGACGACCCGTTCGTCAACCCGGTCCTGCTGTGGGCGCTGGACTCCCAGCTCGGCCTGCGCTTCGCCACCGACGACCTGCGCGACCCCGCCGGCCGGCTGCGGTACGCGACGGTGGTCGAGCGGCTGCGCGAATTCGCCCCGCCGCACGTCGTCGACGGGTTCGCCATCGCGCACCGGGCCGTGCTCGCGACCTTCACGACGGTGCCGCTGGCGCTCAGCCGCGACCTCGCCGCGCTCGGCGTCGACCTGCAGCAGCACGACGTCGTCGCGGCGCTGGCCGGCGACTCCGCCGCGCTGTCCGCCGTCTCGCGTGCGGGGGCCCCGAGCGAGCTGCGCTTCCGCGTCCTCGACACCGACAGCGAGCAGGACGACGTCGTGGCGGCGGGTGCCGGCGACGGCCACCTGCGGGTCGCCGCCGCGCCGGGCACGGGTCGCACCCAGACGGTCGCCGCGCTGGTGGCGGAGCTGGTCGGCCGGGGTCATCGGGTGCTGGTCGTGGGCGAGAAGCGGGCCGTCCTCGACGACCTCGTGACCCGCCTCGACTCCGTCGGCCTGCGCGACCTCGTCCTCGACGCGGGCCGCACACCGGCCCCTGACGCCGTCCGGCAGATCGCCGAGCTCGCCCGCCGGCTGACCCGGGCCCAGCCCGGCGAGTTCGAGCACGTCACGCCCGGCACGGCGGCCACACTGGCCGGGGAGCTCGACGCCTACCGCGACGCCATCCACCAGATCCGCCAGCCCTGGGGCTCCACGGCGCACGAGGCGATGGTGCTGGTCGCGACGGCACCGGAGTTCGCCCGCACGTCCGCGCGGGTGAACCCCGACGTGCTGGCGCGGGCCGGCAGCACGGCGCACGTGCGGCTGCAGCTGCGCGACTTCGCCCGCATCGAGGGCCTGACGCTGACGGAGTCCGGCTCGCCCTGGTTCGGCTCCGACGTCCCGGACCTCCGCGCCGCCGACGCGCTGCTGGGCACCGTCACCGAGCTGCGCGAACGGGCGCTGCCGCGGCTGAAGAACGCCGCCACCCGGGCCGCCGTCGAGGTCGGGCTGGCCGGGCCGAACTCCGTCGCCGAGTGCCTCGAGACCGTCGACCTGCTGGCGTCGGTCGGGCGGACCATCGAGACGCTCGGGGCGCAGATCTGGGACCAGCCCATCGGCGACCTCGCCGCCGCCACCGGCGACCGCGCCTACCGCACCGAGCACGGTGCCACGGCCGGCTTCTTCGCCCGGCGCAAGCTGCGCAAACGCCTCGCCGACCTCACCGGCAAGCCCGGCCGGCAGCACCGCCAGCGCCAGCACGAGACCCTGATCGCCGCGCAGCAGCAGCTGGTCACCTGGCGCGACCGCTCCCGCGACGGCAAGCCGCCGCGCACCGGCCCGCACCTGCCCAACGCCGTCGACGCCGCGAAGGGCGTGCGGCACGCGCTGGCCGAGCTGGCGGCCGGCAACCCGCGCGCGGGCGACCTCGAGGACCTGTCGTTCGCCGATGTCGCGAAACGGCTGGACGAGCTGATCGCCGACGCCGGCCACCTGCGGTCGCTGCCGCGGCTGTACGAGCTGCAGGCCGAGCTGTCCGCGGCCGGGCTCGACGACCTCATCGCCGAGCTGCGCCGCCGTGGCCTGGGCGCTGAGCAGGTCGAGGCGGTCTTCGACTACGCCTGGTACTCCTCGCTGCTGGACCTGTGGCGCTCGACCGACACCGCACTCGGCCGGTTCGACCGGTACGCCCACGAACGGCGGCTCGAGGAGTTCCGCGCCGCCGACATGGTCGAGGTGCGCGCCGCCGCGGGCCGGGTGCTCGAGGCCCGGCGCGCCCGCGTCGCCGCCGTCGCCGAGCAGCACGAGGGCCAGGCCGCCGTCCTGATCGAGTCGCCCGACGGCGCCCTGCCCGCCACGCCGCGGGCGCTGGTCGCCGAGGCGCCGGAGCTCGCGCTGGCGACGGTGCCGTGCTGGGTCGCGTCGCCGCTGTCGGTTGCCGAGCTGCTGCCGCCGCGCCGGCTGTTCGACGTCGTCATCGTCGAGGACGCCGGGCGGCTCGCCGTCGCCGAGGCGATCCCGGCACTGGCACGGGCCGCGCGGGTCGTGCTCGTGGGCGACGACGACGTCGCGCGCCCGCCGTTCACCACCGCCGTCGAGCCGGCCCCGGATCCCGACGAGCAGGAGGGGCCGTGGGGTCAGGACCCGCCCGCCTCCGTCGTCGACCTGCTCCGCGGCGCGCTGCCCGAGCGGCTGCTCACGGGCCAGCACCGCGTGCGCGACGACCGCCTCATCGGCTTCGCCGCCCGCACGACGCACGCCGCCCGGCTCACGACGGTGCCCGGGGTCGGCGGCACCGACCGCGTGCACATGGAGATCGTCGACTCCGACCCCATTGCCGACGACCCCGTCGACAGCTCGTCCGATGAGGTCATGCGGGTCGTCGAGCTCGTCCTCGACCACGTCCGCACCCGCCCGCACGAGAGCCTCGGTGTCGTCACGCTCGGGCCGCGGCACGCCGAGCGACTCGACGCCGCGCTGCGGCACGCGCTGATCCGGGCCCCCGAGGTCGCGCCCTACCTGCGCGGCGACCGCGCCGAGGCGTTCTTCATCAAGGACGTCGAGCGGGTCTCCGGCGACGTGCGCGACGCGATCATCCTGTCGCTCGGCTACGGCCGGTCGGTCGACGGGCGCATCCTCTACCGCTTCGGCGCGCTGGGCCGCCCCGGCGGTGAGCGGCGGCTGACGGCGGCGACCCTCTGCTCGCGCGAGCGGCTCACCGTCGTCGCCACCTTCGGCGCCGACGACCTCAGCCCGCGGCGGCTGACGACACCGGGCGCGCAGGCGCTCGGGCAGTTCCTCGCGTACGTGCAGCATGGTCCGCAGCCCGACTGGGTCGAGGGCTCCGGCGCCGCGTCGGCCCGCTCCGGCGCGCTGGCCGAGACCGTGGCCGAGCGGCTGCAGGAGGCCGGCGTCGCGGCGGAGATCGTGCTCGACCACGGCGGGCCCGGCGGTGTCGCCGTCGCCGTCCGGCACCCCACGCGGCGATCGAGGTTCGTGCTGGCCATCGAGACCGACGGCGAGACGTACGCGGCCCGGCGCAGCGCCCGCGAGCGCGAGCGGCTGCGGCAGGAGCAGCTGACCCGGCTCGGCTGGACGGTGCACCGCATCTGGTCCGCCGCCTGGGCGTCGGACCCCGACGCCGAGACCGAGCGGCTGCTGGCCGCCTACGAGCAGGCGGTCAAGGACGCCGACGCCTACGACTGGGCCGTCGCGGCGGCCGAAGCGGACATGGTCGCCGGCATGCCGGAGGAGGCGCCCGCCGCTCCCGCGGCTCCCGTCGCGCCCGCGGCTCCGGCCATTCCCGAGGCTGAGAAGGCGGAGGCGGCGGAGGGCGACGCGACAGCCGACGCGCCGGACACCGAGCCCGAACCCGAGCCCCAACGGCAGGGCGACCGGCCGCTCATCGTCAGCGGCCGGGCGATCAGCGACTACACCGGCCGCGAACTGGCCACCCTCGCCCGCTGGATCGAATCCGACGGCGTCGCCCGGCGGGTGGACGACGTGGTGGCGCTGATCACCGCCGATCTCGGGCTCCGGGCCGACGACGCCCGCACCGCCGACGTCCTCCGCCACGCCGTCCGGGTCGCGCGGGCCGGCTCACCCGCGTAGCGCTGCGCCGCGACTGGGCAGCCCAGCGCGGGCCGGGCGCTGACCTGCCGGATCCTGGAATCGGGCGCCGACGGCCGGGGGCTGTGTTCTAGGCTGGTGATCTTCCAGCAGGTGTGTCGTTCAGGGGGAGCGGATAGCCGTGCGCGTCGCTGAGATCATGACCGGTGCCACCATCACCGACTCGACCGCGGGAACGCTACGCAGCGCCGCGGAGTTGATGTGGAAGCAGCAGACGGGGTCGCTGGTCATCGTCGACGGCGAGGCGATCGTCGGCATCGTCACCGAGCGCGATGTCATGCGGGCTGTCGGCAGGGGCGCCGACCCCGACCGCGAGCCGATCTCCACCGTCATGACCCGCGACGTCATCACGGCCGAGCCCGACACGCACGTGCGCGACGCGGCCCGGCTCATGGCGCAGCACTGGATCCGCCACCTTCCGATCGTCGACGGCGGGCGGCTGGTCGGCATCCTGAGTCAGCGCGACGTCATCGGGGTCTTCGCGGCGCTCTGGTACGAGAACGGCGTGCCCGAGATCGACGTCGACAACCTGGTCCGCGAGCGCCGGCTGGCCCGCATCGAAGCGGGCGACCTGGACTGAAGCGACCGACCCAGTCACGAGAGGAACCACGGGCATGAGCAGCGCATCCGGGTGGGAGGACGACCTCGAGGTCCTGCCCGACACCACCACCGACGAGCGCCCCACCGGCTGGGGCGAGGACGACCCCTCGAACGACTCGAGGTTGCTCGAGGAGCGCCCGCCGCACTGGTGACACCCGTCAGACGCGCTCGCGCAGGGCGTCGCGGATCTCGCGGAGCAGCAGGATGTCCTCCGGCGGCGTCGCCTCCTCCTCGGACTCCGGCTCCTTCTTCTGCAGCTCGCGCAGCTTGTTGATCGGCGTGACGATGAAGAAGTAGACGGCTGCGGCGACGCAGAGGAAGTTGAACACGGCGGCGAGGACGAGCCCGATCGAGAACTGGGCGTCCCTGATGGTGAAGTTCGCGACCGACGCGAGGTCGGGCTGGCCGAAGATCGCCGCGATCAGCGGGTTGATGAACCCCTCGACGATGGCGCTCACGATGGCCGTGAACGCGGTGCCGAGGACCACGGCGACCGCGAGGTCGACGACGTTCCCCCTGCCGATGAACTCTCTGAAGCCCTTGAGCATCGGTGTGCTCCCTCTCCGTTCGGACGCGTGGCCGGGCGCCAGGTTATCGGCTGCGCGCGCCTGATCAGGGGACATCACGGCACACCGACGGTGAACGACAGGCGCGCGGCGACGGCGGCAGCAGCGAGATCGGCGGCCTGGGCCGGGGTGGCGGCGACCAGGACGAGGGCGCCCTCGGCGAGCGTGGAGTCGGCGGCAGCCGGAAGCGTCAGCACCGGCACGTCCGCCGCCACGACGGACGTCTCCGCGGCACCGTCCAGCGACGTCGCCAGCAGGTCGATGCGGTCGCCCGGGCGCAGGTAGCCGGCTGCTCCGGCGTCGGCCACCCGGACCGGGGCGGCGACGACCTCGGTGCCGGACGAGTCCCAGCCGGCGAGCAGGCCGGGTCCGAGTACGCGGCGGTCGGTGATGGGCTCGCCCGCCCGCACCGGCGCCGCGAGCAGCGCCCCCGCCGCCTCGCCGAGGACGCCATCGGGAACCGCGCCGGGCGGGAACGCGGCCACGGCGAGGTCGGCTTCGGCCAGTACCGTGCCGCCGGGCAGGTCGCGGGCCGCCACGACCACGCCGACGGTGGCCGGCGCGGCGGGCGAGGCGGCCTCGATGGCGAACGCGACGGCGGCCGCGGCCAGCCCGCCGGCGAGCAGGCGGCGGTGCCAGCCGGCGGTACGGATCAGGCGCCGCAGCGCGGAGCGGGGGTCGTCCATGCCCCCGACGCTAGGCGCGCCGGACCCCGTCGACCGGTTGTCCACAGGCCGGGTTCGCGAGATCCCGGCCGTCCACAGGCGACCGGGTCAGGCGGCGGGCGTGGACGCCTTCGGCGCGGACGACGAGGAGGACGATGAGTCCTTCTTCGCAGAGTCGCTGCTCTTGCTGCCGGAGTCGGACGAGCCGGACGAGGAGTCCGTGGAGCTGCTCGCCGGGGTGCTCGACGACGACGTGGCGCGGCTGTCGTTGCGGTAGAAGCCCGAGCCCTTGAACACCACGCCGACGGCGGAGAACACCTTGCGCAGGCGGCCGCCGCACACCGGGCACTCGGTCAGGGCGTCGTCGGTGAACTTCTGCACCGCCTCGAGCGGCTCGCCGCAGTCAGTGCAGGCATATTGGTACGTGGGCACGCGTAGATCCTCCCGGGTCGCGTCGAAGACCGACGGCTCTTAGCACTCTCAACCTTCGACTGCCAAGAATAATGCCCGGTCCTGGGTGGCCTTGTCCACGCGGGCCGCCGCGCGTCCGCCGTCACGACTGCAGCGTGAACACCACGCCCACCGACGCCACCGCCCACAGCACGCTGGCCAAGGTGCCGATGATGAACCGCTCGGCCGCGGCCGACTGGCTGAGCTCGGGGAACCGGCCGATGCCCTTGCCGCCGAGGACGACGGCGATGCCCTCGGGCCAGCCGGCCAGGATGGTGACCGCGACCGCGAGCCGCTCGAGCGCGCCGATGGACGTGCCGCCGCGCAGCGTCTGCGGGTCGGAGACGTTCGCCGACGCGTCGCCGGTGCTGTCGCCGTCGTCGATGACACCGGTGCTGCGGTCGGCGACGCGCAGCAGTGACGTGGCGACCAGGCTGCCGCCGGTGATGGCGGTGACCACCGCCGCCACCCGCGCCACGTTCAGCAGCGCCGTCCCCGCGGGATCGCCGCCGAGGCCGAACAGCGCCGCAGCGGCCACCAGCACGATCGGGACCGCGGCGCCGGCCAGCCACACCCGGGTCGACGCCTCGGGCCGCCGGGCGTGCTCGACCAGGTACCACGCGACGCCGCCGGCCACGGCCGCGACGCAGAGCAGGATCACCGCCGCCACCGTCATGCCGCGGCCTCCTGAAGCAGTCGCGCCACGACCGGCCGCGCGTCGCGCTCCTGCTGCCAGAGCGCGGCCGACAGCCGCTGCCCGACGGCCTGCCGGCTCACGCCCAGGATCTCGGCGGCCTCGGCGAACGTGTGCCCGGCCTCGACGAGGTCGATGGCGGCCCAGCCGGCCGGGCTGCGCCGCGTGATGACGGCGGCCATGAGGGTCAGGACGGCGTCGGCCTCTTGTGCCCGCTCGGTGCCGGCCCCGACGACGGCGACGTGCTGCGGCCGCTGCTTGGCAGTGTCGAGGGCCTCGCGGGCGTGGACGAACGCCGGGCCCCGGGCCGAGCGCGTGCTGGCGGGCAGCGGCTCCTCGACCGGTCCGGCGCCGATGCCGACGCTCCACGCGCCGGCCCGCAGCAGTAGCCGTGCGGCGTCGACGGCGGCCTCGGACTCGGCGAGGACGCCTTGGAACTCGTCGCCGGCGGTGCGCTCGAACGACAGCAGCGGCTCGTGGACCAGCTGCTTCAGCGTGGACAGGGCATCCTCGACCAGGTCGCGGCTGCGGCGGCTGCCGCGCTGGTCGACGGTCAGGACGAAGGGCACATGGCAAGGCTACGACCTGGCGCCCCATTGCGCAAGGTTCAGAGCTTGCATCGGCACAGGGAAAGGCTCAGGCATTGACAGTAGTGTGACGCCGTCGACCACCCCTCGGCACCCGGTCAAGGGGGCTTGATCGGTCGCCTACGCTGTCCCGGTGACTCGTCGCCGTCTCGCCGCCGGGCTCGCCGTCCTGGCGGGTCTGGTCGTGCTGGCACTCGTCGCCACGGCGTCCGTCGGCGTCTGGTCGGTGCGCCGCGCGTACCCGGAATACGAGGGCACCGCCGAGATCCCGCGGCTGACGGCAGAGGTCGAGGTCATCCGCGACGAGAACGGCATCCCGCACATCTATGCCGACACCCCCGAGGACCTGTTCCGGGCGCAGGCGTACGTGCACGCACAGGACCGGTTCTGGCAGATGGACTTCCGCCGGCACGTCACGTCCGGCCGGCTGTCGGAGCTGTTCGGCGAGGACCAGGTCGAGACCGACGCGTTCGTGCGCACGCTCGGCTGGACCGAGGTCGCGCGTGCCGAGCTGCCGCTGATCAGCCCCGAGAGCCGCCGCTACTTCGACGCGTACGCCGACGGCGTCAACGCCTGGCTGGACCAGACCGACGGCGGCGAGCGCGGCCTCGCGTACACCCTGCTCGGGCTGACCGGCGGTGATGCCTCCCCGAGCCGCTGGACGCCGGTCGACTCGCTGAGCTGGCTCAAGGCCATGGCGTGGGACCTGCGCGGCAACATGCAGGACGAGATCAGCCGCTCGCTGCTGGCGGCGAGCGGGCTGCCGGTCGACCGCGTCGAGCAGCTGTGGCCCGACTCGCCGGCCGGCCTGGCGCCGCCCATCGTCGCCGACGAGTACGTCTCGCCGCGGCTGCCCGAGGCGCTGACCGGCGCCGACGGCGCGCCCGTCCCGCTGCCGCCGGAGGCCATGGCAGCCGTCCAGGAGGCGGCCGACGGGCTCGACGCGGCCCCGGTGACGTTCGGCGACGGCGACGGCGTCGGCTCCAACTCGTGGGTGGTCGGCGGCGAGCACACGGAGTCCGGCGCGCCGCTGCTGGCCAACGACCCGCACCTGGCGCCGTCGATCCCGTCGATCTGGTACCAGGTCGGGCTGCACTGCCGCGAGGTCGGGCCGGCCTGCCCGTTCGACGTGGCCGGCTACTCCTTCGCCGGGCTGCCGGGCGTCATCATCGGGCACAACCAGGACATCGCGTGGGGGTTCACCAACCTCAGCCCCGACGTCACCGACCTCTACCTCGAACAGGTCCGCGGCACCACGTATCGCGTCGGCGACGACTGGATCCCGCTCGAGGTCCGCGAAGAGACCATCGAGGTGGCCGGCGGCGACGACGTCACCATCACCGTCCGCAGCACCCACCACGGCCCGCTGCTGTCCGAGCGCGACGACGACATCGAGTCGATCGGCGCCGACGCCGAGGTCGAGGGCGAGCCGCCGCCGTCGGGCGACGAGGACGACGAGGGGGACGAGGGCGACGACGGGTACGAGGTCGCCCTGCGCTGGACGGCGCTCGACCCCGGCCGCACGGCGGACGCGATCTTCGCGCTGAACCGGGCCACCGACTGGGGCTCGTTCCGCTCGGCCGCCGCGCTGTTCGACGTGCCGTCGCAGAACCTCGTCTACGCCGACACCGAGGGCAACTTCGGCTACCAGGCACCCGGCCGCGTCCCGGTGCGCACCACGTACGACGGCCGCTATCCCGTCCCCGGCTGGACCGGGCAGTACGAGTGGGCCGGCTACATCCCGTTCGCCGCCATGCCCAGCGTCCTCAACCCGGCACAGGGCTATGTCGTCACGGCGAACCAGCCGGTCACCAGCGACCGCTACCCGTTCCTGCTGACCGCGGACTTCGACCCCGGGCACCGGGCCGGGCGCATCGACGAGCTGCTCGCACAGGCGGTGGCCGGCGGCGACCCGCTCGGCGTCGCGGACATGTCGGCGATCCAGATGGACGCGCACAGCGACGCCGCCGACATCCTGGTGCCGTACCTGCTCGAGCTCGAGGCGCCGCAGGGCTACTACGGCGACGGGCTGCGGCTGCTGCGCGACTGGGACCGGTCGATGGCGCCGGACTCCGCCGCGGCGGCCTACTTCAACGCCGTCTGGCGCAACCTGCTCGAGCTGACGTTCCACGACGACCTGCCCGAGGACGAGTGGCCCGACGGCGGTGGCCGCTGGTTCGAGGTCATGCGCCACCTGCTCCAGAACCCCGCCGACCCGTTCTGGGACGACGTCGAGAGCGAGGGCGGCACCGAGACACGCGACATCATCCTCGTCGAGGCGGCCCGCGACGCCCGCGACGAGATGACCATGGAGCAGGGCAAGGACGCCTCGACCTGGGAGTGGGGGCGGCTGCACGCGCTGGAGCTGACGGAGCAGACCTTCGGCACGTCCGGCATCGGGCTGGTCGAGTGGATGGTCAACCGCGGGCCGGTCGAGGTGGGCGGCGGCGGGTCCATCGTGCTGGCCAACGCCTGGGACGCCGCCGAGGGCTACGAGACGGTGTGGTCGCCGTCGATGCGGATGATCGTCGACCTCGACGACCTCGACGCGTCGCGCTGGATCGACCTCACCGGCATCAGCGGGCACCCGTTCCACGACCACTACGAGGACCAGACCGAGCTCTGGCGCGACGGCGAGACGCTGCCGATGCGCTGGGACGAGGACGGCATCCGCGAGGCCGGCGAGCACACGTTCACGTTCGTCCCGCCCGAGCCGACGGCGTCGCCGTAGCCGGTCTCTGCTGCGGCTCAGCGCAGGCGGTGGACGCCGCTCGGGGTCGCCGCGGCGTCGACGGGGACGTCGTGCGGCTCGCGGGGGACCGGGATGTCGAGCACCTCGCCGTCGTGCAGCAGCACGCAGGTCAGCGGCGGCGGCGAGACCGCGAGCAGCCGGGCCAGCACGCGGTCGTACGACCCGCCGCCGCGCCCCAGCCGGTGGCCGCGCCGGTCGACCGCCAGGCCCGGCACGAGCAGCACGTCCGCCGAGGCGACCGCCGCGGGACCCAAGCGGTCGCCGTCGGGCTCCAGCAGCCCGCGCGCGGCCGGGACCAGGCCACGCGGTCCGGTGTACGCGGCCCAGTCGAGGTCGCCGCCGGGCAGCAGCACCGGCAGCAGCACGTCGACACCGTCGTCGCTGAGCGCCTCGATGAGCGGACCGGTGCCGGGCTCGCGTCCCACTGACACATAGGCGGCGACGGTGTGCGCCCCGGCCAGTTCGGAGAGGGCCAGGACGACGTCGCTCAGGCTCCGTCCGGCCGCGGCGAGCGCCGTCGCGTCGAGCTCGGAGCGGCGCGCGAGGATCCGTTCGCGCAGCGCCCGCTTGGCCTCGCGCACCGTCGTCGTCACGCCTTCACCGTAATCCGACCGCACGCCGCGCTACTGACTGTCCGCAGGGCTTTGTAAGGTGACGCCCAGCACGGAGCGGGTACCTGAGCCTTGGAACGAGGCTGGCACGGCCCGACTGGATGAGGAGAGCGATGACTGAGCAGCGAGCGGGACAGGGCGGACCGGACGGCGCGGTGACGAAGGTGGTCATCCCGGTCGCGGGCCTGGGCACCAGGTTCCTGCCGGCCACGAAGGCGACGCCGAAGGAGATGCTGCCCGTCGTCGACAAGCCGGCCATCCAGTACGTCGTCGAAGAGGCCGTCGCGGCGGGGCTCTCCGACGTGCTGCTGGTCACCGGACGCAACAAGGACGCCATCGAGAACCACTTCGACCGCGCCTGGGAACTCGAGCGGGCCCTGGAGCAGAAGGGCGACCAGGAGCGGCTGCGGCGGGTCATGAAGTCGCAGATCCTGGGCGACATCCACTACGTCCGCCAGGGCGACCCGCGCGGCCTGGGGCACGCGGTCCTCTGCGGCGCGCTGCACGTCGGCGACCAGCCGTTCGCCGTCATGCTCGGCGACGACCTCATCGACCCGCGCGACCCCCTGCTGCCGCACATGCTCGATGTGCAGAAGCGCCACGGCGGCAGCGTCATCGCGCTCATCGAGGTCGACGCCGCCCTGGCTCACCTGTACGGCTGCGCGTCGGTCGAGCCGGCCGAGGACGACGTCGTCCGGGTCACCGACCTCGTCGAGAAGCCCGAGCCGGGCACCGCTCCGAGCAACCTGGCGATCATCGGGCGCTACGTCCTGCACCCGGCGGTGTTCGACGTGCTGCGCAAGACCGAGCCGGGCCGCGGCAACGAGATCCAGCTCACCGACGCCCTCAAGACGCTGGCCGGCATGCCCGCCGAGGACGGTGGCGGCGTGCACGCCGTCGTGTTCCGCGGCCGCCGCTACGACACCGGCGACCGCCTCGACTACCTGCGCACCACGGTCAGCCTGGCCAGCGAGCGCAGCGATCTGGGCAAGGACTTCCGGGTGTTCCTGCGCGAGTTCGTTGCGCAGCTACCGCCCGAGGCCGAGGATGACTAGGTGAAACGTGTCGCCGACCACCTGTCCGACATCCTTGCGGCGGTCCGGCCGCTGAGCGAGCTGGACTTCCAGCTGCTCGACGCGCACGGGTGCGTCCTCACCGAGGACGTCATCGCGCCGTGGTCGTTGCCGCAGTTCGACAACACCGCCATGGACGGCTACGCCGTGCTGGCCGACGACGTCGCGTCGGCGTCGGCCGAAGAGCCGGTGACGCTGCCGGTCGTCGCGGACATCCCGGCGGGCGACACCCGGATGAACGCCATCGGGCCGGGGCTCGCGGCGCGCATCATGACCGGCGCCCCCATGCCGGCGGGCGCCGACGCCGTCGTCCCGGTCGAAGAGACCGACGCCGGCACCGCGCGGGTCCGCATCATGTCGCCCGCGAAGCCCGGCGCGCACATCCGGCGGGCCGGCGGCGACGTGCACGAGGGCGACGTCGTCATGGGCGCGGGCACGTATCTCGGCGCGGCGCAGATCGGGCTGCTCGCCGCGGTCGGGCGCGACCGCGTGGTGGTCCGGCCGCGGCCGCGCGTCGTCATCATCTCCACCGGCAGCGAGCTGGTCGAGCCCGGCTACCCGCTGACCACGGGGCAGATCTCCGACTCCAACTCGTTCACGCTGACCGCCGCCGCGCGCGAGGCCGGCGCCGTCGCCTACCGCATCCCGCCGATCCCGGACGACAAGGACCGCCTGCTCGGGCTCATCGAGGACCAGCTCATCCGCGCCGACATGGTCATCACCACGGGCGGGGTCAGCGCGGGCGCCTATGACATCGTCAAAGAGGTCCTCTCGCAGATCGGCACGGTGAAGTTCGACAACGTCGCCATGCAGCCGGGCAAGCCCCAGGGCTTCGGCACCATCGGCGACGACCGCACGCCGATCTTCGCGCTGCCCGGCAACCCGGTCAGCGCGTTCGTCTCGTTCGAGGTGTTCGTGCGCCCGGCCATCCGCAAGATGCTCGGCTCGCCGCGGCTGCACCGGCCCAGCGTCAAGGCCGTGCTGCAGGAGCGGCTGCGCTCGCCCGAGGGACGGCGGCAGTTCGCCCGGGCGCGCGTGCAGACGGCTCAGGACGGCACCCACCAGGTCCGGCCCATCGGGGCGCAGCACTCGCACCTCATGGGCGACCTCGCCTACGCCAACGCGCTGATCGTGGTGCCCGAGCACATCACGGAGGTCGCGGCGGGCCAGGTGGTCGACACCGTCCTGCTGGAACGGCGGCGCGAGTGAGCTCTGGTGGTTTCACGCATCTCGATTCCGAGGGTGCGGCGCGCATGGTGGACGTGTCGGCCAAGGACGTGACGGTCCGGACGGCGACGGCGTCGGGCCGCGTGCTGGTCTCTTCTGCTGTTGTCGCGGCGCTGCGGGGCTCGGGCGTGCCGAAGGGCGACGCGCTCGCCGTCGCGCGGCTGGCCGGCATCATGGGCGCGAAGAAGACGCCGGACCTCATTCCGCTGTGTCATCCGCTGGCGCTGCACGGGGTCGATGTGTCGCTGACGGTTTCTGATGACGCGGTGGTGGTGGCGGCGACCGTGCGGACCGCCGACCGGACCGGCGTCGAGATGGAGGCGCTGACGGCCGTCGCCACCGCAGCGCTCACCGTCGTCGACATGGTGAAGTCCATCGACAAGGGCGCCGTCATCACCGACATCCGCCTCGAGGAGAAGACCGGGGGCAAGTCCGGCACCTGGCGGCGGCCATGAGGGCGCTGGTCGTGACGGTGTCGACGCGCGCGGCCACGGGGGTGTACGAGGACCGGGGCGGGCCGTTGATCGTCGCGGCGCTGTCCGGAGCCGGGTTCGCGGTGACGGGGCCGGTGGTCGTGCCCGACGGCGAGCAGGTCGAGGCGGCGTTGCGTTCGGGGGTCTCTGACGGCTATGACGTGGTGGTGACCACGGGAGGCACCGGGCTCAGCCCCACCGACGTCACGCCCGAGATGACCCGCCGCGTGGTGGAGGCGGAGGTGCCGGGCATCGCCGAGGCGATTCGCGCGTACGGGGTCGCGCACGGGGTCCCGGCGGCGGCACTGTCGCGCGGTGTGGCCGGCCGCGCCGGTCGGACCCTCCTCGTCAACCTGCCCGGGTCGCCGGGCGGGGTGCGCGACGGGCTCGCCGTGCTGGTGCCGGTGCTGGGGCACGCCGTGGATCAGTTGCGTGGCGGGGACCACGTCGCTTCCGGAGGTGCGTCGTGAGGTCGCGATCGACCCGGCTCGGCTGGCCGGTCGAGCTGCACGAGGGCCCCGTCGGGCTGCGGCCGCTGCACGCACGCGACCTGCGGGTCTGGTCCCAGGTGCGGCAACGCAGTGAGGCCTGGCTGCGGCCGTGGGAGGCGACGCCCCCGCCGCCGGCCGACCCGTACACCATGTCGTTCCGGCAGATGGTGCGGCTGCACGCCGCCCAGGCCCGTGCCGACGAGTCGCTGCCGTGGGCGGTCACCTACAACGGGCGGCTGGCCGGGCAGCTCAACGTCTCGAACATCATCTGGGGCTCGGCCAGAATGGGGACCGTCGGCTACTGGCTCGACGTCGACCTCGCCGGCCGCGGCATCATGCCCACCGCCGTCGCCTTGGGTGTCGATTACTGCTTCTTCGTCGCCGGCCTGCACCGGCTCGAGGTCAACATCCGGCCCGAGAATCGCGCCTCCCTGCGGGTCGTCGAGAAGCTCGGCTTCCGCGAGGAAGGCCTGCGGCCCAAGCTCCTGCACATCGACGGCGAGTGGCGCGACCACCGCTCGTTCGCGCTGACCGCCGAAGAGGTCCCCGAAGGACTGCTGCGACGGTGGCGTTCGTCGCGTCTGGCCCCCTGATCGTTGGTAGCGGCGTCGCGCTGACCAGCGGGTCTCACGGTGGGTAACCGTTTAGGGTCGGTTCGTCACGCTCTGTTGGTATCTGCCTGTGCGATTATTGATCGGTAGCGCATCGTTTGCTGATTGTTTCGTCTCGGGGGATTCATGAACGACTCGGCAGGTGTGCGGCTCTGGAACGGCGCCATGCTTCCGACGCCGGGCGTCTTCCAGATCGATGCCGCGCACACGACCGCGGGCTTCGTCGCCCGGCACCTGATGGTCACCCAGGTCCGTGGCCGCTTCGAGAAGGTCGAAGGCACGATTCATGTCGCCGAGGACCCGCTCGAGTCGTCCGCGAACGCCGTCATCGAGACGGGCACCATCACCACCGGCGCGGCGGAGCGCGACGCCCACCTGCGCAGCCCCGACTTCCTCGACGTCGAGACGTTCCCGAAGATGAGCTTCCTGTCCCGCGAAGTCCACGGCGGCGGCTCCGGCCCGAAGTGGTCCGTCGTCAACGGCCAGATGGTCCGCCGCCGCCGCGGCGGCGCCGGCAAGTTCGTGTGCGTCGGCGACCTGACGATTCGCGGGGTCACCCGCCCCATTGAGCTCGACGTCTCCATCGACGGCGTCAAGGGTGACCCGTGGGGCGGTGAGCGCCTGGCTCTGTCGGCGACCGGCGAGATCGACCGCGAAGAGTACGGAATGATGTGGAACGTGGCCCTCGAGGCCGGCGGCTGGCTGGTGTCTCAGAAGGTGCAGCTCGAGATCCGGGCACAAGCGATCAGGATGACCTGAGGTCACTCTCGTCACATCGGTCACGTCCGTTGCGGACGACACACCGAGTCACGTCCAACGGCTCGGTTGCGTTGCCACGTAGCGTTTTGTGGCATGGGATACAGCGGCCTCATCTATGCGGCGATCGTCGCAGCGTGGGCCGCTTTTCTCGTGCCCAAGTGGGTCCGTCGCAACGAAGAGGTCGAGCGTGCCCGCGAGACCGACATGGAGCGCCGGGTGCGCGTCCTGTCCCGCCGTGGCGGTCCTCCGCAAGCGCCGCATGGCGCCGTCGCGGTCCCGTCGCGTGCGCCGTCAGAGCAAGTGACCCGGAGCGTCGAGCCCGACGTCTTCGCAGAAGCCGCCAGGCGCCGCCGGCGCATGCTGAGCTTGCTGGTGGCGCTGCTCGTCGTCTCGGTGGCCTTGGTCGTCGTGGGCCGCGCGCCGGCGTGGTTGATTGCCGGGCCGGGCGTGCTGCTGGTGTTGTTCTTGCTCGTCGCCCGCCGCGCCGCCGTCGTCCAAGCCCGCCGCCGACGGGTGGAGGCACGCCGCCGCGCGGCTGAACGCCGCAAGGAACCCCGTCAGGCCGGCGGCGTTGTCTGGACCTCGTCCTCGGAGGGCGCCGCGGCTCCGGAGGAAGGCGCCACTCGCCGCCTCGTCCTGCCGGACGAGCTCGTGGCCGAGGCGCCGGCAGAAGACCCCAACGCCTGGTCGCCCGTCTCGGTACCGTTGCCTACCTATCTCACCAAGCCCAAGGCAACCCGCCCCGCGGCTCGAAAGATCGACCTCGGTCAGCCCGGCGCCTGGACCTCGGGCCGCCTCGACCCGGCTTCGTCCATCCAGCTCCCGCACCGCGCTCCCGCCGAGCAACCGCCGGCCGAAACCACGGACACCGAGCAAGTGGTCGAAGAGCCCCGCCGCGCCGTCGGCGACTGAGTCCCGATTGGGTCTCGGGCCGGTCCGGATGGTAAAGTCGCGGACGTTCTAGGGGCTGTGGCGCAGCTGGTAGCGCACCTCGTTCGCAACGAGGGGGTCAGGGGTTCGAGTCCCCTCAGCTCCACGAATCAAGATTGGTAGCAGGCGGGAGTTCGGCCATCGGCTGGGCTCCCGTCGTTGTTCCGCCAGCAGGCCGGGGGCCGAGTCGTGGCCCGTCGGGTTGGGTATTTGCCCGATGTCGAGGTGGTGCATGCGTCCGGCGCGGCGCACGCAGAGCTTTCCTTGGGTGCGACGTGGTCGAACCGGACGCGGCAAAGCCGGCGATTGCGGCGTTGGGGTCTGAGCGAGGTCATGCGGTTGGGGCTCGACCGAGGGGGGCAGCGTTGAGTATCCGCAGGCGCCCTAGTCCGCCGACGGACAGCACAATCGCCTCAGTGTGACCGACACTTCGCCGTACATGACGAACCCTACCGGCCGCTAGACGCAGCCCCGCAGACGGGCGCGCGCTGCGACTATGAACGCTCGCGCTCCTCAGTTGTGAACCATGTATTGAACCAGCGGGCCATTGGCAAGATCAGATATAGCCCGGACTTCGCTGGAGCGACTTGCGTGCTCGTTGATAATGCATCCCGAGATCAGCATGCGGGAACCTTCGCTCTTCCGCCAGCAGACTTATATCCAATGTTCGGTCGTCGCCCTAGGAGGACTGGTTCGCTAAACCGTTTGCCTAACATCGCTGGGCGCTTCGCTTGCTCCAGCCCAGGAGGTGTCAGCATGCCTAGACTACCTATCACCTGACACGGTGCTCCTCCCAGTGCTTTGCCAACCATTCCACCTGCTCACTGCGCAGACGCACGCGCAAATTCTCATCATGTAAAGTGGCGTACTGATCGTAGCGCTCCAAGTTGGCGGAGACGTCAATCCGAAGGCTATCCGGGTTGACTGCCAACCAGCCATCATCAAACAGCCGATGGATGTCTCGCCTTAGGAGCAAGCCCCCGTGCTCATGATGGATTCCGAGCTGCGCATAGCTGTATAGATGACCTGCCTCCAGCGCCCGCCCAGGAGCGCGGCCGGTGAACGCGCAGATCTCTCCATGGCTAATCAGTAAGCGTTCTCGGAACGGTCGCTGGCCCCGTCGGACGCGAACGACAGAGAGCCGATGACCTTGAGGAAAAATAAAGTCAGAGGTTCGATGGAGGACCCGATCGATTGCCCACTGGGCACCCCGCGAAGAAACGGAGCTCTGAAACGCACTCCACCGTACTTGGCGGATGCTCAGCTGGCTCTTCGGTGACTCGCATAGAAGGCGGAGCTCGCTGCCGGCAAGCACATTTTCGAGCGACGTCCACGCAGCGTCATGTCGCGAGCGATACTCAGCCACGGCCTTCACCTGGGTGGCAGGCTGATCAAAGACGTTGCCACACTTATAACACTTGAAGCGAGGGAGCTCATTCTTCCGGGCTTTTATTCCGGCCTTGGCGCATTGCGGACACTTGAAAAGCAGCTTGTCTTTATGTTCGACTCTAATCTCCTCAATAACTGAAATTCCAAGTAGCGTCACCTTATCCCACAGCGCTATCGGGTCTCCGGCCCTTATCTTGTCATGATTGGAAACCGTGCTGTCCCAGGTGTAATAGACGCCCGGCTGGTCGTCGTAGCCCGAGTTTCCGCCATGCTGCCTGTTGTCACCTGCGGTGAGAAGGAGCCAAGCCGTCATCTATACCTCCTGACATGCGACTTCAAGCTGTACGCATACGTGGGATCCCATGATCTTGACACGCCGGCCATGAGAGTGGAATAGCTTGGCGCAAGGAACTTGCCAGCACCATGGGATCCGGGGGTCTCCCGGTGTACCCAAATGTCTGGGGTGGCAGCTAGCCTCGGACCAAGTCAAGCTTGGGGGCGAGAACGTGGATCAGGGCTGGGACATCGCCGAGCCACGCGCAGATGCGCTCATCGAGTCGCTCCGAGCCTTCGGGTACTCGCCTGAGGCGGCTGTCGCCGATCTCATCGACAACAGTATCTCTGCAGGTGCAAAGCGGGTATCCGTCGACTTCATCTGGATAGGGCGGGACTCGCTCGTCCGCGTGTCGGACGATGGTCATGGCATGACTGAGGCGGCGCTCGCCGCGGCCATGCGTCCTGGGAGCGCCAATCCGCTTGAAGTACGCCGAGCCACGGACTTGGGTCGGTTCGGGCTCGGGCTCAAGACGGCATCGTTCTCGCAAGCCAGGGAGCTCACGGTAGTGAGCACTGACGCCGCGACGGGGGTGACATCTACACGTCGGTGGGACTTGGACACGGTCGCCGTCTCGAGCGAGTGGCGTCTGCTCCGGACAGCACCCGAAGGATGCGAGATCGCGGCGCCCGCTTCATCGGGTGGGACCGTCGTCCAGTGGGGGAAGCTCGACCGGCTCGTCGGAAATGCCGACATCGATGACCCTCGAGCTCAGAGGCGCCTTCTCGATGTAGCGACCCGGGTGCAGCGGCACCTAGCTGTGACGTTCCATCGGTTTCTTGGGGGCCGCGGACGCATAAGAATAGACATCAATGGACGAGAGATCCAGCCGTTGGATCCATTCTTGATCGACCACCCTGCGACACAGCGGCTTGAGTCGGAGGAATTGCCCTTCCGGGGGTCGCTCATCCGCGTGACGCCATATGTGCTCCCACATCGCAGCAAGCTGGACGACGAAGATGCAGAGCGGGGCGGTGGGGTTCACGGTTGGAACCAGCAACAGGGCTTCTATGTTTACCGCTCAAAGCGCTTGCTCGTTCCGGGCGATTGGCTCGGGCTCGGTATGGCGCGAGATGAGCACACCAAACTGGCCCGGATAGCTATTGACTTTCCCTCCAGTATGGACCACGAGTGGCAGGTCGACGTGAAGAAGTCTACCGCGAGACCGCCGAGCGAGCTTACGGAGAGTCTTCGACGCATAGCAAGGGCCACACGGTCCAAGGCAGAGGATGTCTACCGTCACCGAGGGAAGATTTTTGTGCGTCAGAACAGTCGAGACTTCGTCTTTGCCTGGCACGAGTATAGAGGGCGCAATGGTGAACTCAAGTACAAGGTGAACCGGCGACACCCAGTAATCACGGCCCTGTTCGAAGCCGCTGGACAAAACAGACAGATCGTCGAGCGCGCTCTGCGCTTTATCGAAGAGACAGTCCCAACAACCATGATCGGAGCAGCCGTCGCCTCAGCGATCGACAATCAGTCCACGCCGTTCAGTGAGGCTAGGCGGGAGCTGGGAGCACTTGTTGACTTTGCGTTCTCAGGATTGCTTAGCGATGGCGCCTCTCCAAGCGAGGCGATCGACCGGATCGCGGTTATCGAGCCATTCGTGTATTTCCCTGAGGTTATCGCGGCATTTCGAGAGGGCAAACTGTGAACGTCATCGACCTTATTCGACAGCTGGTTGTGGTCAGGATGGACTTTGCCGTAGAAAAGGGAGCCGATGTTACGCCAGAAAAACTACGGGAATGGGTGACAGTAGCCGCCGAGCAGGTAGGCTCGCCCGACTCACTGAACATCGAACGACTGATCCGCGATATCGAAGCCGATTACAACGTGCACGTCGGTTCGTGGAACGCGCTCGAGGATGATACCGATCACGTGCCATGGCTGGCGGACCGGCTGGGAGAGAAACTCTCGTGGAAATTCTGGGACCGCTATATGCGATTCCTACGGGCTGACCAAAGGCTTCCTCCAGCCGCCGTAAGGCGTACTGATGAGGTGAGTGACGATATCCTTGGCAGACTCGAGGACCCGCATCGGGACGGCCCCTGGGACCGCCGAGGGCTCGTGGCGGGCCAAGTACAGTCGGGAAAGACCGGCAACTACATAGGACTTATAGCGAAGGCGTTAGATACAGGATACAAGCTTGTAGTAGTGCTTGCAGGGGTTCACAACAGTCTGCGCAGCCAAACCCAGGCACGCATAGACGAAGGAATTCTTGGATTCGACACGCGTGCGTTCAGGCTGGCGTCGAAGGCGAATGACTCAAGTCGTGTCGGTGTAGGCAGGCTGGCCGGCCCGCGCTTGTACGTCAATTCCTTTACATCGTCCGCGGACGCCGGAGACTTTCGGCTCAACGTTGCTCAGAACATGGGTATTGCGCCAGGTGGCGCAGATCCAATTGTACTCGTGGTCAAGAAGTATAAGTCCATCCTCACAAACCTGTACACGTGGGCTACCGAGCTGACCAAGGAACGTGATCCTGAAACTGGCGAGTTCAAGGTTCGGGGGGTGCCGGTACTGGTTATCGACGACGAAGCCGACCACGCATCGGTAAATACGAAGAGTGCCAGCGTGAGTGACGAGACAGACCCATCAGTCATCAACGGGCTGATTCGGCAGTTCCTAAACACCTTCGACCGAACTGCTTATGTCGCTTATACGGCAACGCCATTCGCGAACATTTTCATCGACCCCGATGCCGATCATAGCACCTCGGGGGAGGACCTGTTTCCCCGAAGCTTCATCATCAATCTACCGGCGCCTAGTACATACACGGGGCCTGAACAGGTGTTCGGCCTGAAACAAGACACGGCGAACGCAATCGAAGAAGTACGTCCCTTGCCGATAGTCCGGAAGGTGGCCGACTACGGTAAATGGTTACCGGATAAACACAGAGCATCGGATTCTCTTGGCGGCGAGCTGCCGCAGACGCTCCGGGACGCCATTGTCTTCTTTCTCATGGCTGGTGCCGTCCGTCGAATTCGAGGGCAGAGACACAAACACCATTCGATGCTCGTTCATGTCACGCGATTCACGAACATGCAGAAGCAGGTTGCCGAGCAGGTGGAGGACTATCTCGAGGAGGTTAAGCAACGGCTCGCTTTCGGCGAGGGCTCGAACTCGCCCCTCGCGGCTCAAGTGAAAAGGTTATACAACGAAGACCTGCGTCCAACGACTGCAGAGTTGAACCTCGCTTATGGTCTGGTGGCGCCAGCCCAAATCCCTTCCTTCAGCGAGTTATGGTCAGAGTTGTATCTGATAGCGTCGGAAACCAAGATCCATGTCGTGAATGGAACGTCGACGGACGCCTTAGAGTATGTCGATCACCCGAACGGAATTAGCGTTATCGCGATCGGCGGCGACAAGCTGTCTCGAGGCTTGACGCTGGAGGGCCTGACGGTCTCATACTACCTTCGCGCGAGTAAGATGTACGACACCCTAATGCAAATGGGGCGGTGGTTCGGATATCGGCCAGGTTACCTTGATGTGTGTCGCCTCTATACCACGAGCGGCCTAATCGGCTGGTACGAGCGGATCACGGCAGCATCGGCCGAGCTCCAGCGTGAGTTTGAGGCGATGGCGGCTGTTGGTAGAACGCCAGCCGACTTTGGACTTCGAGTAAGGCAGCATCCTGACGGCCTACTTGTAAGTTCGCCAACCAAACTCCGTAACGCGCAGAAGCTGAGCATATCGTTCAGCGGCTCGATTTCCGAGACAGTTACCTTCCGTGCGGCGGATCGCATTGCCAACTTCAGGGCGCTTGACGACATGATAGGTCGATTGGGCCGAGTACAGGCGGGCCCTACCGGCATGAAGGTTTGGCGTCACGTTGCGCCCGAGGAGGTCTTGCGCTTTTTGTCCACCTACCGGGCTGATCGCGCAGCCTATAAGGTGCAGCCAAAGGCTCTCTCCGACTACATCAGTGGCCGAGTCGTAGATGGTGAGCTGGTCGACTGGACGGTTGTGCTTGCTGACGTAAGGGGAGGAACGCTGTGCGACGTCGGCGGCATCGCCGTAGGTCTGACACAGCGAGCACATCATAATGCCGCCACAGGCTCGGGGCGGTACACCGTGCGCCGTCTGGTGAGCCCTGGGCACGAGCTGGTGGACCTTGTGAAGGATTCAGACAACTGGAAGCGTGCCCTGAAGGACACTTTGAGGTCTTGGGAGCTCAATCCGCGCCGTAAGCCCGACGATGAGCCACCGATTAGACCCTCGGGATTATGGGAGCGAAGGCTGCGGTCAGATCGAAGCGGCCTTTTGCTCCTTTATCCGCTCCTCCCCTCGATGTGGGATGACTGGGACGAAGATCCGACTCCCTTTGTGGGCTTTGCCGCGTCATTCCCGTGGTCCGCACGAGCGAAGCCGCTCGAATATCAAGTCAATCTGGTTCACTTGAAGAATGAGTTCGGATGGGATGACGAGGAATTTTATGAATAGACCGTTAGATATTAGCCTTTGGCAGCAGCTGGCTTCGGATCCTGCCGTTGACGGCATAGTGAGAAGGCGCGTCCTGCCCGAAACGATTCACGACGTCTTCCTCGGCGAGAAGCGGCCGTCCGGGCAACGGGTCCTCCTGCTTAGCATTAAGGGACCACCTATTGGCCTTCCGCGAAAGCGGCCATTGTCCCGCGGTTTGGCGGTGGACGTCGAGATCAGCGCCGAGAATCTGGTCAATATCCAGCTCACGTCGACTTCACCGGCCGGCGACTCTCTCTTTGCCGAACTGGCGTCGGACGTGGTCGGCGTCCTCGCTCAGAGTCCAGGTCATGGTGCAGCTGGCCGAGTCTTGGACAGGGTCGTCGCGTGGCAGTCGTTCTTCGCCGCGCGTCGCGAGGTGTTCACGGGAGAGACCGCAGCGGGCCTTTTCGCCGAACTGACCGTCTTGGGCGAGATCTTGATACCAGCAATCGGGCCGAGCTCTGCTGTTGCCGCATGGTGTGGCCCAGATCCAGCGGTCCAAGACTTCCAGCGAGGCGATCTCGCGGTGGAGGTAAAGTCCTACCGAGGAAACGGCCCCGGCAAACTTTCAATTAGCTCAGAGCGCCAGCTGGACGTTACGGGCTTATCTGAGCTGTATCTCGCCTATATCCGGTTGGATCAACGGCCGGAAGGTACGGGAACAACCCTCGGGCAGGCGATAGATTCATTGAAGGAGGTCATAGCTGAGACCGCGTCTGCTTACGACCTATTTCTTGAGCGGCTGTTAAGCTACGGCTGGCATGAGTCGCTAACGGACACGCTGACCGATAGGTACCACGTGCGATCCAGCGAACTCTTCAAGGTATCGCCTGGTTTTCCCAGGATTCTGGCCGAGTCGTTGCCGCTTGGTGTGGGAGGAGTTTCATACCATATTGATCGCAGCGCGATTGAAGAATTCCTTTTTCCTGAAGAAGCCTTCGCGGCGAGGCTGAGGGAGCTCCATTGACCGCCGGGATCGATGAGTATCTGCTTGACTTGCAGCGCCAGATTTCGCTTCTGGCCTCGGATGAGGGTTACGAGCAGGCGCTGCCTGAGATGTTTACTATATTCATGTTCGAGCTTCTTGCTGAAGCGGGCGAGATCGAGGGCGCGGTTCCGGCCTTCTACCAGGCCACGGGTGCGCGGGCGTCGGGCTTTGCTTTAAGCGACGACGAGACCACTCTCTGGCTCTTTCTTACCGATTACCGCGGCGATCTGACTCCGCAGGGCCTGGGTAAGACCGAACTTGATACCCACTACCGTCGAATGTGTGGGTTCCTGCAGCGTGCACAAGATCAACTGTGGAGACGGCTTGAAGAATCCTCGCCGAGCTGGGACATGGCCCACCGGCTGTCGGAGGTGTGGGACGAGGTTGGCGAGGTTCGACTTGTGGTTCTGACCAACTCGATACTCCGCACGACCGTTCCAAAGGGGGGGAGGCTGGAGGGCCGGCAGGTCCATCATTCTGTCTGGGATCTGACGAGACTCCATCAGTTGACGACAAGCGGGCGAGCTCAAGAGCCGATTCTTGTCGATATCGTCGAAATGTGGGGTGCCCCGATCCCCTGCTTGGGGCCGCACGGCGATTCTGGAGTCTACGACGCCTATCTCATGCTCATGCCAGGTGAGCTTATTGCGCAGATGTACGAGGAATATGGCCCTAGACTTCTTGAACTTAACGTCCGTTCGTTCCTTCAGTCGCGAGGCAAGGTTAATCGAGGGCTTCAAGAGACAATTAGGGATTATCCAAGGCGGTTCCTAGCATATAACAATGGCATATCGATGACTGCGTCTTCCGTTAAAGTAGTGGAGCTCTCAGGTGGCGGAAGCGGCATAATCGGAATTTCCGACTTGCAGATCGTTAATGGGGGTCAGACCACCGCTTCCCTCCACTATGCCAAGGTGAAGAGCAAGGTCGATCTTTCGGAGATCTATGTCCAGGCGAAGCTGTCGGTGGTGCAATCATCGCTATTGATGGACTTGGTTCCGCGGATCAGTGAGTTCGCTAATAGTCAAAACCGGGTCAACATGGCGGACTTTAGTGCGAACGATCCGTTTCATGTTGAGGTTGAGCGATTGTCTAGGACGATATGGGCACCTGCCAAAGCGGCAACCGTGGATATGACGCGTTGGTTTTACGAACGCGCGCGTGGTCAGTACGCAGACGCGCATGCGCGCGAACGCACTCCGGCTCGGCAGCGCCAATTCAAGGTCGTAAATCCCTTGAGTCAGAAGTTCACCAAGACAGACCTCGCGAAATTTGAGAATACGTGGGATCAGTTGCCATGGATAGTTTCATTGGGTGCGGAGAAGAATTTCAGGGAGTTCATGCTCCGCCTTGAGAGGCGTGGCTCATCATTCAAGCCGGATCAACAATACTTCGAGAATCTGATTGCGAAGGCGCTTCTTTTCCGTACTGCCGAGAAGATCATTGGGTCACTTCACTTGGGCGGCTATCGGGCTCAGACCGTGACGTACACGCTCGCCAAGCTCCTCCACGCTACTGGCCAACGAGTGAGCCTGCGAGCTATCTGGAGAGCCCAAGAACTGTCGCCAGAGTTGACATCCGCTGTCCGTGATCTGGGTCCGTTAATCTATGAAGCGCTGTGGTCCACAGCGAACGGACGCAACATCAGTGAATGGGCCAAGAAGGAGAGCTGCTGGAAGTCTATCATCGAATTAGAATGGGCACCCTCGGACGCGCTTGGTGAGCAGCTCGAGAAGGGGACTGGCCGCACGCGCACTACCTCAATGAGTAGTATAGGTGAGCAACTCGGTGTCGAAGAACAAGCGGCATTAAAGGCCGTTACTTCGATCAGTAGTGAAACATGGAAGGCGTTGAGTGCTTGGGCGAAGCAGACCGACAGCTTACAGAGCTGGCAGCGTAGTTTGGCGTTTAGCCTCGGAACCTTACTCAAGGCGGGCCGTGTTCCATCACGAAAGCAAGCCGTCCAAGGTGCACGGATTCTAGCCGAGGCGTCGCGCCTTGGCTTTGCAGCACACGAAGGACGCGGCGAGTAGGTGGTCCAAGGTTCGGGAGCGAACCGCTGGATGCGGGCGGCCCGCTCCTTTGCGTGCAGGATCT
Organism: Jiangella ureilytica; assembly: GCF_004348545.1. GTDB lineage: Bacteria > Actinomycetota > Actinomycetes > Jiangellales > Jiangellaceae > Jiangella > Jiangella ureilytica. The sequence goes on from NZ_SMKL01000018.1 coordinate 61,125, forward strand.
CTGGGGTTGCCTGCCTGGAGTGGTCATCGACGAGGAGCGGATGTGGGCCATGGACCGGCTGGCCGGTGATGTCGCAGTCCCAGCGGATGAAGGTTGGCCTGAGGTCACCTGCGGTCAGCGGCTCGCACGGGCACGTAGGCGGGATCTGCCATGGCGGGCGCACGCTCCGTGCGGCGTCCGAGGCCGATAACCCAAGGTCGGGGACTGAGCCGAGCTGGCCGTGTTGCTGTTACCGGCGGTCTCGTGGGCGTTCAGGCCGCTCGGGGTTCGGCACCACCCACAGCTCGGCGCCGCCGAGGTCCTTCGGCTGGCGGCCGGCAACGGCCTTCGGGCGGCCGAACGCCGTCCGGTAGGCGGAGATGCCCAGGACGGCGACCACCCGCGGCGCCAGCCGGGCCACGCGGGCGGCGAGGGCCACGGCACCCGCCCGCAGCTCCGCCGCCGTCAGCTCGTCGGCCCGCGCGGTCCCTCGGGCGACCAGGTTGGTGATGCCGATACCGCGCCGGTCAGGTGGGCGTCGTCCTCGGGCGAGGTGCCGCCGGTGACGTCGATGAGCCGGTCGACGATGCCGGCCCGGTACAGCGCCGGGTAGAACCGGTTGCCCGGCCGGCCGAAGTGCGTCTGCACGGCCACCGTCATGAGGCCGGGGTTGATGCCGACGAACAGCAGCCGCGGGCCCGGCTCGACGAGGTCCGGCAGCGTGCCGTCGCGGAAGCCCTCCAGCTCCTCTCGCGTGAATTGCAGTGCCCACCTGCTGCTCCGGTGCATCCAGGTGCTGCGAAAGGCGAGGAGCGAGGATCGGTCGTGTAGACCGTCTGGTCGCTGCTGTGGATGGCGACCCAGTGGGTGAGATTGCCATCACCTGGCGATGCGAGCTTGCGTCTGAACACGGGGCAGATACTAGAAGGCACGAGAGCCTTCGCGTGGACGTGCGGCCGTCGACCGGCCATGCGCCGACCCGGGGCTTGCGCCCGTTCGACCCGACTCGCCCGCATGCCCTCCTGACCCATTACACCTGGGCGGCGCGTCCATCGGTCCAGGCAGTCCGACGACACGGCCTACGTTGTCCGTTGTTGTCGGACGTTCTCCCTACAATCGCAGTGAGGAGTGATTGATGAACAAGACACGTCGTCCGAGCGTCCGCCTTGTCCGCGGCCCCTTCGTGCGGTTGGAGGCACATCCAGACCACTGCACGACCGAAGAGGAGCTGCGTGCGCTTTGCTTGGCGATTCGTCGGCAGGATCACCCGCCCTTCTTAGCTGCTGACCTTTTCTGCGGCGCTGGCGGGTTAAGCCTCGGTCTTGAGCAAGCGGGTATACGTGTGGTGATTGGTGCGGATCATGACGCTGAGGCGCTCGAGACCCATCGGCACCATATGGCGGGCATGGCGATCGACTGGGATCTGGGTGACGCAGACGTCGTCGAGCGAGTCGCGCGCATGCTGCGGGACAACCAGATCGACGTCCTAGCTGGAGGCCCCCCGTGCCAGCCGTTCTCAAAAGCTGGCCGTTCGGGTATGCGCCACCTCGTGCGCCAAGGGCTGAGGGAACCGCATGACCGCCGTCGGGACCTGTGGCGCTCGTTCTTGGAAGTCATCAGGCTGGCTGAGCCTCGAGCGGTCATTATGGAGAACGTTCCAGACATGGCGCTGGACCGCGAGATGTTCATACTGCGGAGCATGGTCTTCGAGCTCGAGTCGCTCGGCTACTCGGTGCAGGAGCGTGTAGTCGATGCTTGGCGTTACGGGGTACCTCAGTTCAGACAGCGCCTGATCCTCGTTGCTATCCGAGCTGGCAGAGGCTTTGAATGGCCCGCGGAGGCGCCGAAGAAGGTGACCGTGTCGAACGCCATCTCCGATCTGCCGCGCGTCAAGGGCGGGTGGAGGCCGAAGGGGGGCGCTGAAGGCTGGGCCGATTACGCCGGCCCGCGGACAGCGTTCCAATGGGCGATGCGCGTGGGTGTCCCCGCCTCGGACGAGGCGAAGGTATTTGATCACATCACTCGGCCTGTTAGGGATGATGACGAGGAAGCGTTCGAACTCCTTGATTCGGAGAGTAGATATTCGGATCTTCCAGAGCATCTGAAGCGGTATCGGGACGATATCTTCGACGACAAGTATAAGCGCCTATCGGGTGATGATGTGTCGCGGACGATCACGGCCCATATCGCGAAGGACGGTTACGGATTCATCCATCCCGAGCAGAATCGCACGCTCACAGTGCGAGAAGCCGCGAGAATCCAGACCTTTCCGGACCGATTTCGCTTCGCGGGTCCGCCGTCGGCGGCCTTCAAACAGATCGGCAACGCGGTCCCACCCAGGTTGGGACTCGCAATTGGCGCAGCCGTCGTCAGCGCGCTTCAGGGCGAACAGAGTGCACGCCCTTCCAGTGAGGAAGTCGGCAACAAACTTGCAACATGGTTCCGAGCAGGTCCCGTGACGTCATCGCCATGGTTCCATTCGACATCCTCCTGGCATGTCATGCTCGGCGAACTCCTCCTTGATCGTGCGCCTGCGTTGATCACTAGGTCGTTGTGGCCGCTCCTTGAGAAGTACGCCACGCCCGACGAGCTCCTCGAGCGCCGTGCAGAGCTCGAGGAGATCCTCGGCTGGATCGGTAGGGAGGACCGAGCTGACAGTGTGGCACGCTTGGCGCACGCACTTGGACGACGTGCTCAATTCAGCGAGGAGGAGCTGGCCGATCTGGTCTCCAGAAGGGTGATTACTCAGAGCTTGGCCGACTTGGCCCAGCTCGTAGCTGGCAAGGATGGCGAAGAGCCAGTTGTCGTAACATATGGCGCTTTGCGTGTTGCTACACGATTTCAGCGAAACTCGCTTGGGCGCAAGAACCAGTACAGCGATGGCCGCATATCGATAGCTAAGATGATCGGATATGGCCGCGATGCTAGATCGGCGCAGCTTGGACTGTTGGAGCTTGGGACGGACGTCTGCCTGCCGTTGCGTCCCAAATGCAATGAGTGCCCGCTCAAGGCGCAATGCTTGTATGCAGACAGCTTGAGCTAGAGGCCCAAGGACTTGGAAAGGTCTGGGTGGCGCGCTTTGAACGTGGCGAGGGCGTCTTTGAAGCCCGCCAAGTCGCTGGACTCGAGCACCGCTGCCTTCAATGCAATGCCGATCTCTCGTAAGGCAACGCCTTCTGCACTGGTAGTCCGAGCAGGCTTCCGACGTTCCTCTGAGGCCGACGCCGCCTGACGGTATGCAGCGTCGGCGCGGACGCAAAGGTCATGAATGGGACGCTCCAGCATATTCTTCAAGGTTGCCGGCAGTACAACGCTCATCTTCGCTACGTTGATCTGGAAGGTCTCGTCCAGATCCGTGTCAAAGTCGATCGACGCACGAGCCAGTTTCGTGTGCTCGTCGATTCCGCGTAGTCCGTTCCAGCCCCCGAACTGCACGAGGCGATTGGCGCGGTAGATGTATAGTCCCTGCTGTCGATTCCACTTAAGTGGCCCGGACATCCGCTCGAACCGCTCAGGCGACGAGAATTGATCCCTAGGCGGCAGAACGTAGCCAGTGAAGATGATGTCTGCGGAGCCCTCGTCGGACTCGATCTCGAAGACCTCGCGTGGGAGAGTCTGGGTGTGTCGCTCGGAGGTTGCGAACGGATCCCACGCCTCCAACTTGTCGCCGTTCACGGAGATCGCGACCGGCGTAGCGCCGTGGCTGCCTGTGATGAACCGATGGAACACCATTCCCAAGTGCTCGCCCGTCTTCTTTGCGAGGGTGCTCAGGCGCCGGCGTCCCCAACCGGATTCCGCGTATCGATCCGGTAGCACCCGATCGAGGTTCTCCCAAGCGACGACGGTGCCTGGTCCATCGCTGAGGATGCGCTTAGCATGCTCGACGGCGTCGCTCTCTTCGTCTGCCAGGACGCTCCAGGAGTCAACCCGTTCGATGAAGTCGAGATCGAGGGTTCGGACGTGAATGTTCGGCTGCTTGGGCGCCGTGCGACTGACCACCGTCAGCCGACGACATTGGGAGAAGGAGCCAGTCTTGAGTCCCAGTCCGAACCGGCCAAGCTCGTTCCGGTTGTACTCGCGCCGGCTGCCGAACCTCAGGGCCTCAAGCAGTCCGGTCGGCCCCATGCCCGTGCCGTCGTCCCAGATCAGGACATACGAGTTGTTCGGATCGAAGACGAGCTCAACGCCAACACGCTGAGCCCCCGCGGAGATGGAGTTGTCCACGAGGTCGGCGACGGCCGTTGGGAAGTCGTAGCCGATGTCCCTCAGCGAGCCAGTGAGTCTGGCAGCTGAGGGAGGAGCGTCGAACCAACTCCTGCGGACTGCCAAGACCCAGCACCTCCCGTGGGGACGATAATGACAGCAGATCGGCCGACGAGGCCTTCAACACACCGTGAGACGAGAGCCTATCGAGGGGGTCTGACATCTGTGGGCTCGTACGAAGACCTGCCAGAGGTAGCTCCTGCAACGCGACGCACGATGCAGGCGAACAGGGGCAGGGACACGGGGCCTGAGATGGCTCTACGCTCCATCCTCCATGCTCGAGGACTCCGGTTCCGGGTGTGCGAGCCCCTACCGTTCGACCGTCGACGCCGAGCTGACGTCACGTTCACAAGGGTGGGGCTGTACGTTTTCGTCGACGGCTGCTTCTGGCATGGTTGCTCAGCCCACTTTGTGGTGCCGAAGACTCGGACAGCGTTCTGGCTCGCCAAGGTGCAGGGGAATCAAGCGCGCGACGCAGACAGCCGTGCACGATTGGAAGCCCTTGGCGGCACCGTCCTCAGGTTCTGGGAGCACGAGAGTCCTGCCGAGGTTGCGGATGTGATCGAGCAGACCTACCTCCACCTGAAGGTCTAGCGCGCCAGCGACTTTTGACGGGCCGCTTCTCTCGGACGACCCCTCGGCGCCGAACTGGGTGCTCACGCCGTCCGCGGGGCCTGACGGATCGCCTAGTGGTGCCAGCGACCATGCTCCAAGTTGTGTCCACTGCAGTGTGGGGCCTCGCGGCCCGAGGCCCACAACTCCTTCCGTCCGAATTACCTCCTTGGCGGTTCGCAGCCGGTAATAGCGCCGAGGCGGGAGGCCTCGGTGGTGATCGATGCGGTTGTCGCAGCCGGGACGCCTCTGCCCGACCGGCTGACGTTCGCGACGAGGGCGTCGATCAGAGAGCAAGCCGCAGCCTGACGGTCGTCCGCCTTAGCGCCCTGGATGTTGGCCACGATCGCGGCCCAGCTGCGGCCGGGGCCGACACCGTCGACCAGTTCGGCCAAGGCTTCTCCACTGTCGCCGGGTTGCAGAGCTCGCCGGTGAAGAACGAGCCGCCCCGGGTGCAGCGCCACATCGACGGGTTCGTCACACCGGGAGCCCGGCGCACATACGAGTGGCCCTGCTCGAACGCGTAACCCGCCGCCAGCAGCGACGCCTCGCTGCCCGCCGCCTCGACGAAGGTGACGCCGATGGGGTTGCGGCCGGCGTTGCCGGTGCCCTCGCCCGCGGGAACGGTGAGAACCGGATAACCGGCGCGGTCGGCGATCCCGACCAAGGTGCTGTTGCTCGGCACCATGATCACGTCGTAACCGGACGCCAGTACCCAGTCGATGACGGCAGCATTCTCCGCCTTCCCGACGGCCAGGTCCGACTCGTACGTCTCCAGCGTCGCTGACGAAGCCGCCAGCAGCTCGTTCTGCTGGTAATTCGGCCCTCGACGGGGTTCGCCTGGTTGTACGCGATGATCTCGTCCAGCGAAGACGCTCCGCCGAGATACGCGTCCAGGTCCTGCGAGAACTCCCGCAGCACGATGCTTGGCCGCGTCGTAGGCGCGCCCAGCGTCACCGAGCCCACCGTTGCGCCCTGCGACTCGACCGTGGACACGGCAGCCGGGTACGGGGAGGATCCAGCAGCGACGACGGCGACCTTCTTGCCCTGCAGGGCAGCCGGCGACAGGCCGGCCGTGTAGTCCACAGCGGCAGTGTCGACGGCGCCCAACGCGACAGCCGCGTCGTATACCGACCGCGTCAACGGCCCGAAAGCATCCTGCGACGACGCCACGGGAAGCACGCCGTCACCGTCGACCAGACCGACGGAAGGCTTCAGGCCCACCACGCCGGCGACACCCGCGGGGGCGATGAGCTGCGCACCGACATCGGTGCCGGTCTCCATGCCAATCGTCAACGCCGCCAAGCCGGACGCCGTCGCCGCAGCCGAACCGGCCGAGGAGCCAGCAGGAGTCTTGTCGGTGTCCGACGGCAGCAGCACCTGACCGCCAAGGGACGAGTAGCCCTCGGGCAGGTTTGTGTCGAAGACGCCGTTGAGCTCCGTCACGTTGGTCTTGCCCAGGATGATCGCCCCAGCCGCCCGCAGCTGCGCGACCAAAGCAGCGTCGTCACCGGGCATCAACGACTGCAAGGCGATCGAACCCGCCGTCGTCGGCAGACCCTCGACGTCGAAGGAGTCGTCCAGAAGAACAGGGATGCCGTGCAGCGGACCGCGCGGCCCACTCCGTCGCCGCTCCCGGTCCAAGGCCCGCGCCTCCGACACCGCGGCGACATTCAGCGAACGCACCGCTGAACGGCCGGACCCTCGGCGTTCGCCGCCGCGATCCGCGCCAGGTACGCCCGCGTCAACGTCTCCGCCGTGAGCGTCCCCGCCGCCTGCCGCGCCTGCAGGCTCTGCGCCGTCTCCGTCTCGAGCGAGAACGGCAGTTGCGGCACCGATCCGGCCAAAGCCATCGCCGACTCATAGTCCGGGTTGCAGCTGCCGCGCTCCGAATAGGCAGGCGCCGGGACGGTGTCGGCGCACCGGTACATGCTCGGGTTCAGCTCCGACACCGGGCGCCTCAAGCGAGTGGCCTGCTCGATCACGTACGCGACGCCGATCAGGTTCCGCTCGCTGTACGCGTTGCCGTGAATCGGCACGCTCTGAGCCCGCCGACGCGTCGTCGAGTACCCCATCGGGATCGTGATCTGCGTCGTGCCGGCGGTCGCGCCGTTCGGCACGCTGCCGAGGATCGCCAGGAAGTCGTCCGAGGGGTCGTCGGGCGTCTGGTTGTTCATCATGCTGTCGATCGCGGCCCACTGCGCAGCCCGCCGGATCGGCATGGCCGCGCGGTACGCCGTCTCGTTCGGGCCGCCGGGCTCCGTCTCCGCAGCCGCCGCGTTCGCGTGGTTCTGGTTGCCGAACTTCAGCGCCTGGTCCGACTCGACCTGGTTGACGGCGACCTCTTCCTCCAGCGAGTTGATCGGCGCGTTCGCGCCCAACCCGCGGTAGTACTCGTCGATCGCCTTGTGCTGCTGATAGCCGCTCGGCAGCGCGGGAACATCGCCGACGGGATCGAGGGGCGCTCGACCATGATCGCGCCGGCCGCCACCAGCGCGTCGAAAGCGAGCGCCGTCGGCGACCCGGGCTCGAAGGTGCCGTTGTAGCCGATCCGTTTGCCGGGACGAAGTCGAGGTCGAGCGCGGACATGTAGTCCGGCGCCCCCCTCGGGCGCTTGATCGACGCCTGCCAGTGCGGCCCGAAGACGGCGGCATAACCGGCCTCGTTCTTCGGGTCGCGGCCGACCATCGACTGCAGGTGCATGGCCGCATTGGCGACCGTGCGATCCATCGGCCCGCGGTGTCCTGCGACGACGAGATCGGGCCGATGCCGTAAGCGGGCACGATGCCGACCGTCGGGCGGTTGCCGACCAGGCCATGCGCGCCCGATGGGCTGATGATCGAGCCGGACGTCTCGGTGTCGACGGTGAGCATCGACAGCGCCGCCGCACCCGCGGCCCCGGCGCCCGACGAGGACGCGCTCGGGTTTTGGTCGGCGTCGTCGGCGTTGAGCACCTGGCCGGTGAGGTCGTCGAACCGGACGGCTGGCTGCCGAAGCTGTTCGCCCACTCCGACAGGCCGACCCTGCCGAGAATGATCACGCCACTCTGGCGCAGCTTCTTGACGATGTCGGCGTCATCCTCCGGGTAAAACCTGCGCAGTGAGTAGTTGCCATTCGACGTGTACATGCCTTCACGTCGATGAGGTCCTTGAGCAGCACGGGTAACCCGTGCGCGGGGCCGAGCACGACACCGTCGGCGCGCAGCTCGTCCGCCCGCCGCGCCTCTTCCATGACGGCGGGGTTGATCTGCGTGACGGCGTTCAGGCCGGGGCCGCTCTTGTTGAGCGCCTCGATGCGCTCCAGGTACGCCTGCACGAGCTGAACGGACGTGAGCTCGCCGGACTCCATCATCCGCTCGGCCGTCAGGCCATCGAGCGTTTCCAGATTGAGTGCGGGGGAGGCGGAGCTGCGCCGACGGGCGGCGAACTGGGTGCCGCCGTCAAGACGGGTGCGGCGAGCACTGCCGCGACGGCGAGAGAGAGCAGCCTCCGAACGATGACTGACCGATGCACCGCGACTCCTCGAGGGAAGCAGAACGGGGCTAATGTGACATGCGGATCAAATGTCCAAGCGGTCCGTTTCGCGCCGATGTCCGAGCCGTGACGATCAACGTCCGGTGATCAACGCTCGCCTCTACACTCACCGAGGTTCCGAGCATCGGTGCGTGAGAGGTGGTCCGGTGGCCGACGACGGTCAGATCGAGGGTGTGGTCGACTACATCTTCGAGGCCGGCCTGCTGAAGCGAGCCAAGCGAACCGGCTGGTGGATCGCCGGCGTCAAGGATCCGGAGAGCATCGCCGATCATTCGCACCGCACTGCTCTCATCGGTGCTGTGCTCGCCCTGATGGAAGGGGCCGACCCCGCCAAGGTCGCGCTGCTGGCGGTCCTCCACGACAGCCAGGAGACGCGCGTCGGCGACATCCCCTATCTCGGGCGGCGCTATCTGACGGCGGCAAGCAATCAGAAGGTCACCGCCGACCAGGTGGCTGAGACTCCGGATGCGGTGCGCGACGGGATCCAGCGGATCGTCGACGACTACGAGGCCGGGGATTCCCTCGAGGTTGTCGTGGCGCACGATGCCGACAAGCTGGACTGCCTGTTCCAAGCCATCGAGTACCGCGAGCAGGGCAACCAGAACACCCAGCAGTTCATCGACAGCATGCTGGCGGTGCTTTCGACGGCGTCGGCCAAGGTGATCGCCTCAGCGGCGCTGAACCGCAGCTCCCAGGAGTGGCATGCGCCGCATATGGGGCGGCAGGATCGCCACGTCTGACTCGTGTCACCACCAGTGCGGGCGGTCGTCGAGGTAGCGGACCTGGCCGCCGACGAGTGCGGATCGTGCGGCTGCGACTCGACGCCACATCGACTGCGGAAGGCGCTCACGGGCGAGGGCGTCGTCGCAGAACTCGAAGGCGGCCAGCTCGCTGTCCTGGATGCGAATCTCCTGCACCCGTGCCGGAGCTAGTTGCCCGCCATCGAACACGAAGGCGAGCAGGTCGTCCCACGGGCCGTGCGGAGCCACCCATTCCACGGACAGCAGGGGGCCGATCGCGAGGTCGATGCCGAGTTCCTCATGCACCTCACGTCGCGCGGTGACGTGGGGCGGCTCATTGGCCTCAGCCATGCCGCCGGGCAGATCCCAGCCGGGCTTGTAAATCGGGTCGACCAACAGGACTCGATCGTGGGCATCACGAATCAGGACGTCGGCACAGACTCTCTTACGGGCCTGCCGTGCGTTCCCTTCTGCGAGGTGTCTGTTCCAAGCGTCGGGATCGCGTTCGGACAACGGCGGGTCGGTGTTCACGGGGCCTCAGAGGACAGCTCGTCGATCGATGTCACCGGATCATGATGGCGGCCGGAGATTGTCGGTGGGGGCGGCTAGCGTGCTCGATATGTGGCCGGGCATTCAGGTGAACGACGACGCGGGTCTGCTGAAGGTGGTGGACCCGTCGACGTATGTGCGCGGCATCATGTACGCGCAGCACGGCGCCGTGACGGACGTCGAGTGGGTGCGGACCGACGGGATCGTCACCGGCCGGGTCGTCGGCAGCGCGCGGCAGCCGTACACGACGCTCGCGATCCTGAAAGCCGCCGGCCCGCACAAGTACACGTTCGTCGAAGGGCGGTGCACCTGCCCCGTCGGGTTCGACTGCAAGCACGTCGTCGCGCTGGTGGCGACGGCGCTGAGCGGGGAAGCGCCGGGCAGCCAAAGGACGGCGAACGAGGGGCCGGCGGACTGGCAGCTCTCACTCGACTCGCTCCTCGACGGCCCTGTGGTGCACCACGACGGCGGCACGAGCGAGATCGCCGTCGAGTTGACGTTGTCGAGCAAGCCGCGGGCGACCGGGCGGTGGGAAGACGCGACCGGAACGCAGCCGCGGCTGCTGGCCAGGCTGGTGCGGCCCGGGCGCGGCGGCTGGGTGGCCGGCGAGCTCAGCTGGTCGAGGCTGCGCCACCGCCCCGAGCTGATGGCCGGCCCCATCGAGAAGCTGCGTTGGCTGCGTCAGTTCTTCCTGCTCTACGAGGCCGGCCGCACGGACACCGGCTCCTACCTGCCCTACGGCCGCGACGAGAAGTACCTCGACCTGACGGCGTTCGAGTCCAGCCAGCTGTGGCCGCTGCTCGACGAGGCGAAGAAGCTCGGCCTCCGGTTCGTCTACGGCAAGAAGCGGACCGGCGACGTCGATCAGTACGGGCAGGCGCGGCTGGAGCTCAACGTCACGAGGGACACGACGAGCGGCAACCTCGTGATCGTGCCCGTGCTCATCGTCGACGGCGTGGACGGGGAGGTCGTGCCGGTCCGGTTCATCGGCGCCGACGGGCACGGCGTGGTCTACGCGCCGCGTGACAACCTCGAGACGGCGAAGGATCCGCAGAACTGGCGGTTCGGGCTCGCAAGACTGGAACAGCCGGCCAGCCGGCAACTACAGGACCTGGTTCTGGACAGGGGCCGGCTGATGGTGCCGGCGAGCGACATCGAGCGGTTCCAGAACGAGTACGTCCCGCGGCTGCAGCGGCTGGCGACGGTCGTGTCGTCGGACGGGTCGTTCGTGCCGCCCGACGTGTCCGGCCCGACGCTGGTGGCCCGGGCCGACTACGGCGACGACCACGGGCTCGACCTGGACTGGGAGTGGCGCTACGACATCGGCGACACCGAGCGCCGGGTGCCACTGGACCCGTTCGACCCAGCGGGACCGGACGACCCGTTCCGCGACCCCGCCGCCGAACGTGCGCTGCTGGCCGAGCTGGAGGCCGAGCTGAACGGCTTCGGCCCCGACTCGCGGGGCCGGTTCGACGGCCTCGACACCATGCGCTTCAGCACCGAGGCGCTGCCCCGACTGCGCGACCTGGACGACGTCGACGTCGAGGTGTTCGGCGACCCGGCCGACTACCGCGAGGTCGGCGACTCCCTGGTCATCGGCGTATCCGCCGACGAGGCGCAGGGCGAGAGCGACTGGTTCGACCTCGGCGTCACCATCACCGCCGACGGGCAGGACGTCCCGTTCACCGACCTGTTCCTGGCGCTCGCGCGCGACGAGCCGTACCTGCTGCTGCCCGACGGCGGCTACTTCTCGCTCGAGAAGCCCGAGCTGCAGGCGCTGCGCCGGCTCATCGACGAGGCCAGAGCGCTCGGCGACCCCACCGGCGACGGCACCCGGATCAGCAGGTTCCAGGCCGGCCTCTGGGACGAGCTGGCCAACCTGGGCATCGTCACCCACCAGGCCGACTCCTGGCAGCGCCAAGTGCAAGGCCTGCTGGCGCTGGGCACACTCGACGACGCCGACGCCGCCGCACCACCGAGCACCCTGCACGCCGAGCTCCGTCCGTACCAGCTCGACGGCTACCGCTGGCTGACCTTGCTGTGGGAACACGGCCTCGGCGGCATCCTCGCCGACGACATGGGGCTCGGCAAGACGCTGCAGACGCTCGCGCTCGTCTGCCACGCGAAGCAGCGCGACCCGGAGATGCCGCCGTTCCTGGTCGTGGCGCCGACCAGCGTGGTGTCGAACTGGGTCACCGAGGCGGCCCGCTTCGCGCCCGGCCTCACCGTCGTCGCGCTCACGGACACGCTGCGCCGTCGCGGCGAGCCGATCGAGCAGGTCGTCGCCGGCGCGGACATCGTCGTCACCACCTACACGCTGCTGCGGCTCGACGGCGACGCCTACGGCCAGGTGCCGTGGTCGGGGCTGGTCCTCGACGAGGCGCAGCACGTGAAGAACCACCAGTCCAAGACCTACCAGGCGGCGCGGAAGCTGCCGGCGCCGTTCAAGCTGGCCGTCACCGGCACACCGGTCGAGAACAACCTCATGGAGCTGTGGTCGCAGCTCTCGATCTCGGCGCCAGGCCTGTTCCCGCACCCGGGCCGGTTCGACGAGTACTACGCCAAGCCCATCGAGAAGAAGGGCGACGCCGAGCGCCTCGCCCAGTTCCGCCACCGCATCAAGCCGCTGGTCCTGCGTCGCACGAAGGAACAGGTGGTCGCCGACCTCCCCGCGAAGCAGGAACAGGTGCTCGAGGTCGATCTGCATCCGAAGCACCGCAAGATCTACGACAAGCACCTGCAGCGCGAGCGGCAACGCGTGCTCGGCCTGCTCGACGACGTCGACAAGAACCGGTTCGTCATCTTCCGGTCGCTGACGGTGTTGCGGCAGCTCAGTCTGCATGCCGGCCTGGTCGACGACGAGCATCGCGACGTCGCCAGCGCCAAGATCGACGTGCTGCTCGAACAGCTCGGCGACGTCGTCGACGGTGGACACAGGGCGCTGGTGTTCAGCCAGTTCACCGGCTTCCTCGGCCTGGTGCGCGAGCGGCTCGAGGCGGCCGGCATCGAGTACTGCTACCTGGACGGCTCGACGCGGCATCGCGACCAGGTGATCGCGCAGTTCAAGGAGGGCACGGCGCCGGTCTTCCTGATCAGCCTCAAGGCCGGCGGGTTCGGGCTCAACCTCACCGAGGCCGACTACTGCTTCATCCTCGACCCATGGTGGAACCCCGCGACCGAGGCACAGGCCGTCGACCGCACCCACCGCATCGGGCAGACCCGCAACGTCATGGTGTACCGGCTCATCGCCGCCGACACCATCGAGCAGAAGGTCATGGCGCTCAAGGACCGGAAGGCCAAGCTGTCGGCCAGTGTCATGGACGACGGCAACGCGTTCGGCGGCCGACTCGACGTCGATGACATCCGCCACCTCTTCGAGTAGCGCACCTCGACATGCAGGTGCTGTCCACGGCATCTGGTCAGGTCACGCGGCTGCTGCTCGTCCTGGACAGGTGTACGCTCGAAGTTCAGGCGCTGATACGCGGGCACGTCGGTCCCCAGCGGCGCCGACACCATGGATGTCGGCCGAAGAGGCCGGAGACGGGCCGCGCTCATGCGCCAATTTCTCAGTCCGCATCTGCCTGACGACTCAGCGACACGAGTCGCCTACCGCGTGTCCCGGCCGGGCCACGATCCGCGGCTTCACGGAGTGTGGTGGCCCCGTTCGAACGACCTCGGCGCGGAACTTCCGGCCGTCATCGAGTCCCTCGACCGCAGGGGCTTCCGGACCGAATGGGTCTCCTTCAGCAGGCAGACCTGGGACGGGACAGGGCAGCAGCTGCTGATCGCCGGCCGGGTCATCCGGACGTCCTCGTACCGCGCGATCGACCCCCACATGGTGAGCCTCAGCGGCCGCGACGGCCGGGCCCGCATCGACTTGCTGGTCGTACCGCCAGACAGTCCGGCCACGACGGCGGCGCGTGCGTTCTCGCGGATCGTCGACTGGGACAACCACGTCACCGCGAGCGACGCGCTGGCGGCTGCATCGAGCGAGTGGACCCACGAGGACGAGCTGATGTCGTGGCCGGCGGTACAGGCCGTGCCCTTGTGAGCCGCGGGAGACGCACGCCGGACGGGCCCGGCCGGATCGGCCGGTGCCTCAGATGCTGACGCGCCGCCCCGACGCCCGCGCGCTGGCGCTGGCCCGCTTCCTCCGGCGCTGGGCCGGTGCGTTCTCGTTCTCCGCGGACGCCCTGGACTCGCCGGACACGGCTCGAGCGGGCATGACGCTGCTCGACGCGGCGCAGCGGGCGGAGCGACTGGCTGCTGACGATCCGGTCCTCGTCGTGCTGTCCGAGGCGGGGCACTTCGAATCCGTGCCCGGCGGCCATGCGCGGTTCGTCGAGACGGTCGAGGTCAGACATGCCGTGCTCCGGCTCAGCGTCGGGCCGGACTTCGACGGAGGCCAGGTCCTGGCCGCCATCGCGTCGGCGAGCGGGCCACCGTGAGCGCCCCCGACGCGCTGCCGCCGCCGCTCGGTGCGCTGTTCGCAGCCATTCTCGCCGCGAGAACGGCGCAGCGACGGCAGTCGGCGCAGAAGGTGAACGACCCGAGCGCACAAGCCGCCACCCGCCGCGAGAGCCTGCGTGCCCTGGAGGCGTATGCCGACGCGCTGGAACAGCGGTGCTGGCCGGTGCCCCGTCAGATCCAGCAGGACATCCGCCTGCACCGCGCGTTGTGCCGGTTGCCCCGGCCTTGACGGGGCCCGCGTGCGGCTCGCCGCCGCTGTGGTTGCCGGTCAGCAAGACGGAAGGTGTCGGCGGCGGAGTGACCCCGGTGTGCCGGCGACGGCGGCGTGCCGCGTGTTGTGCCGGTTGCCGCGGCCCTGACGGGGCCCGTAGGCGGGTCGCCGCCGCTGTGGTTGCCGGCCAGTGGGACGGAAGGTGTCGGCGGCGGGGTGGCCGAGGCGTGCCGGTGATGGCGGCGCGCCGTGCGTTGTGCCGGTTGCCCCGGCCCTGACGGGGCCCGTGGGCGGGTCGCCGCCGCTGTGGTTGCCGGTCAGCGGGACGGAAGGTGTCGGCAGCGGAGTGACCGCGGCGTGCCGGCGACGGCGGCGCTGACGAGAGATGCGGACGCGGTCGCCGCCACGGAGCGGCAGGTCAGCGTCGGGTCAGGTCTCGAGCACGGAGATGAGGACCTTGCCGGTGGCGCCGTCCTCGACGGCGCGATGGGCGTCGGCGGTCCGGTCGAGGGCGAAGTGGTGCAGCGGCAGCCCGGCCGCGTCGCCGATGCGGAAGGCGCCGTCGGCGATGGCGGCGTTGATGTCGTCGCCGGCCTCGCGGAGCTTCTCCCAGCCGAGCGTGTACAGCAGCACGAACTGCAGCCGCGCGTTCAGGCCCATGTACTCGCGCACGTTCAGATCGAACGGCTGGTCACCGTTGTTGGCGTAGATCGCGATGGTGCCGAGCGGCTTGATGATCGCAGTGTCGAGAGCGGCGTTGGCGCCGGCCGCCACCTCGACCACCAGGTCGACGCCGTCGGGGGAGATCGAACGAACGGCAGCGGCGACATCCCCAGACCCGGAGCCGTAGGTCACGACGTGGTGCGCCCCGGCCGCCGTCGCCAGTTCGCCCTTCGCCTCCGAGCTCACCGACGCGATCACCGTCGCGCCGGCCCAGCGGGCCAGCTGGATCGCGGCGTTGCCGACCGCCCCCGCACCGCCCGCGACCAGCACCGTCCGGCCGGCCAGCGCGCCCGGCAGCAGCCGCGTAGGGCCGCCCTCGGCGACGGTCAGGGCCCGGTGCGCGGTGATCGCCGGAATCCCCACCGCGGCACCCAGGTCGAAGGCGGCGCCGTCGGGCAGCGCGAACACCCGCTGCACCGGCACGACGGTGTACTCCTGCGCCGTTCCGCTGCCGGGGCGCTGGTACGCCGCCAGCGTCACCCACACCCGGTCGCCCACGGACAGCCCGCCGACACCGTCGCCGACCGCGTCGACGACACCGGAGCCGTCCTGGTTGGGCACCGTCTCGGTTCCGGACATGGCGCCGTAGCCGCCGCTGCGCGCCTTCCAGTCGGTCGGGTTCACGCCGGACACGACGACACGCACGCGCACCTCGCCGGCACCGGGATCGGGGACCGGGCGCTCGGTGATCCGGAGGACGTCGGCGGAGCCGGACTCGTCGTGCACGATCGCCTTCATCGGGTGTCGCTTCCCTTCAACGGACGGTGCCTTCGCTACGGCAACCGATCGGACTCCGACCACATTCCAACCGCGTCGGCCGCGACGCAAGAAGCCCCGGCGCGGAGTCACAACAGCACGCGCCAGGGCTTGGCCGAAATCATCGGTGTTAGCGCACCTCGCCCGGCCAGGACCAATGCTACGACGTAAGAAGTCCCGGCGCGGAGCCACGACAGCACGCACCGGGACTTAGCCGGGATCGTTGGTGTAGACGCACCTCCCCCGACCGCCTCCAAGGCTACTCGTTGACGCGGTGCCTGTCGCCCTGTCAACCTGATCGGCTAACTACTTCGGGAATCCGCCCGGCGTAGTCGAGAAATCGGCTATCGGGCCGACTGTAGACGCGGTTCACCTGGTGGCCTCAGCACTTGGGAGGAAACCCAGTGAGTCACGACGACAGGCGAGGAACGCTGCTGAGCAGGCTGCGGAAGCTGCGTCAGCACACCGAGGTCATCGGCCAGATCCTGAGGGATCTATGGCCGTTGGGCGTGGTGATCTCCTCGATTCTGGGTGTTGCCCCGCACCAGCTCGGCTGAGGTCGAGCCGCCAAGAGCGAACGGGGTCGGCTGAGGCCGGCCCCCTCGTGCGTCCGGCCCGAGAGCGAGCCCGATTCCTCCGTATCCGCCATCCGGTCTGTCTGCCCAGGAACCAATGCAGACGGAGAGGCGATCCCCATGGAATTCGGAATCTTCCTGCCGGTCGGATTCGGCGGCGAGTTCGGCGCCGACGGCGACCCGGTCGAGGCGGCAGAACGCGTCATCCAGCTCACACAGACAGCGGAGGAATGCGGTTTCGCGGCTGCCTGGCTGCCCGACCACCTGCAGACGATCCCGCCGTCGGACGGGCATCTCTTCGAGGCGTGGGCGATGCTGACGGCGCTGGCGCGGCACACCGAGCGGATTCGGATCGGGCCGCTCGTCACCTCCAACTCGTACCGTAACCCGGCCCTGCAGGCGAAGATCGCCTCGACGGTGGATGTGCTGGCGAACGGGCGGCTGACGCTGGGGATCGGCGCCGGGTGGTACCAGCCCGACTACGAGACCTTCGGCTACGAGTTCGCCGACGCACCGACGCGTCTCACAGCGCTCCGCGACGGTGTGCGGACCGTCAGGGAGATGTGGGCGCACCCCACGACCGCGCCGCGACGCCCGCGCATCCCGATCATGATCGCCGGCGGCGGCGAGAAGGTGACGCTCAAGATCGTCGCCGAGTACGCCGACGCCTGCAACGTCATGGTGTCGCCGGCCGAGGCGGCGCGGAAGTTCGCCATCCTGCGCGAACACTGCCGCACAGCCGGCCGCGACCACGACACGATCCTGCGCACCGCCACCACGGCCTGCCTCATCGCCGACTCCGACGAGGAGGCCCAGGCCGCACTGTCGCCGGCCATGGGCGCGTTCTACCCGGGCGACTTCGCCCACTACCTGCTCTACGGGACCACCGAGACCGTCACGAACCGGCTCGCCGCCTACGAGGACGCCGGCGTCCAGCAGCTCATCGTCGGCTTCCACGAGGCCACCGACCCCGAGGCGATCCGGCGGTTCGCCAAGGAGTTCATCGACTGACGACGGCGTCAGCCTGCGGCCGGCAGGGTGGCGGGGAGGCCGAAGCGGGGGAGCAGCCCGGGCTCACCGAACACGGTGACCCGGGCGATCCCCGCGGCGGTCACCGTCAGCACCGCGAGCCCGAACGCCGAGCCGTCGCGGTGGTACGCGCCGAACGCCGGCTGGCCGTTGGCCACCGTCGGCAGCTTCTGCCAGTCGCCGCGCGTGCGGGCGACCTCGTCGACCAGGTACGACACGCACGCCACCTTGCCGGCGAACCACATCGCGGCGGCGGGCATCTCGAGGACGGCGTCGGCCCGCAGTGCCTCCTCGAACGCCCGCGCGTCGGCCGTCTCGAACGCCGTCATGTACAGCGACAGGAGCTCCTGGGCCCGCGGGTGCTCCGGTGGCAGCGTGACCTCGTCCATGGACGGCGTCACCGCGGCCAGCCGCGCCCGGGCCCGCTGCAGCAACGACTTCACCGCGCCCACCTCCAGCGACAGCGCCGACGCGACCTCCGCCGCCGGCCAGGCCAGCACGTCGCGCAGGATCAGCACGGCCCGCTGGCCGGGGGTCAGGTGTTGCAGCCCCACGATCAGCGCGAGCCGGACGCCGTCGCGCACCTCGGCGACCGCGGCGGGATCGGCCGACGACGGCGTCACCAGCGCGTCGGGCAGCGGCTGCAGCCAGCCGACACCGGCCGCCGGACTCTCGGCACCGGCGAGGCCGGAGAGCTCCACGGGGACGGCGCGCCGGTCGCTGCGCTGCAGCGCGTTGAGGCACGCGTTCGTCGCGATGCGGTACAGCCACGTGCGCAGCGACGACCGCTCCTCGAACCCCTCGTAGGAGCGCCAGGCCCGCAGGTAGGTCTCCTGCACCAGGTCCTCGGCGTCGTCGAGCGAGCCCATCATGCGGTAGCAGTGCGCGAGCAGCTCGCGCCGATAGCCCTCGGCCCGCCGCATGAACTCGTCGTCGCGCATGGTCCTCTCCGTCGTTCCGCTCATCCTCGTACCGACCGGCGCCGGCGGCGAAAGGAATCGCGATTCCTCACGCGGGCCCTGCCGGTCGGTACGAGCAGCAGTGGTCGACGACGATGATGGAGGAACCATGCGCAAGCTCAGGGTCGGATGCCTGGTGACGCTCGACGGCGTGCACGGCGCCCCGCGGTCGTGGGCGTCCCCGTACTTCGACGAGGAGGCGGCCGAGAAGTCGCTGGCCCAGCTGCGGCGCAGCGACGCGATGCTGATGGGCCGCGGCACCTACGAGTACTTCGTGCAGTCCTGGCCGAACGAGACCGGGCCGTACCCGGACCGCGTCAACGAGATCGGCAAGTACGTGTTCTCGTCGACGCTCACCACCGCGACCTGGACGAACGCCGTCGTCGTCGCGGACGACCCCGCCGACGCCGTCGCCGAGCTCAAACGGCAGGGCGACGGCGACCTCGTCGTCTACGGCCTCGGACGGCTCGCCCGCACGCTGCTCGACCACGACCTGGTGGACGAGCTGGCGGTGTCGGTCCTCCCGGTGCTGCACGGCAGCGGCGAGCCGCTGTTCCGGCCGGGCGCCGCCCCGCGCCACCTGGACCTGGCGTCGGTGGAGCGCAGCGGCTCCGGCGTCGTCACGCTGACGTACACGCGCGCCTGACGGCGTCAGCGGTACGGCTCCGGCTCGGGTGCGAGCTCGTGCCCCGGCGGCAGGACCCGGCGGATGGCGGCGGAGAGGTCCTCGGAGTACGTGGTGCCGCCGTGGACCACCTCGGACCGGTGCGCCGGCCGGACCCGGCGCGGGTCGAACACGCACCACGCCGACCGCCACCGCCAGGCCAGCCGCCCCAGCTGGTCGGACTGCCGGTCCGGCCACACCACCAGCAGGTAGCGCCACCGGCCCTCACCGCGCCGCCGTCCCCACGCGACCAGCCGGCCCTGCACCCGCCGGCTGGACCGGTCGCCCATGACCACGGGGACCGCGGTGTAGAGGCCCGACGGCTCGGTGTAGACGCGGAGTTTGATCTCCAGCTGACCCGGATCGAGTTCGAGGACGTCGAGCGGTGGTTCTTCCAGCCAGTGAACGGACGACATGACGCCAGTATCGAACACATGTTCGCATGATCGGAAGTCGGGTGCGCCAGCGCGTCAGTTCGTCCAGGGTCGCAGCTTCTCCGGGTTCCGGACCGCCCACACGTGCGTGATGCGGTCGCCGGCGACGTCGAACGCGAGCACCGTCGCCGTCGCGCCGTCCTCCTGCAGCACCAGGCCGGGCTGGCCGTTCACCGTCCGCTCCAACATCGTCAGCTCCTGCGCGCCCTCGAGGATCTCGACCAGCGCCCGGGCGATCTGCGCACCGCCGTCGACCGGTCCCAGCGCGGTGACCAGGCCGCCGCCGTCGGCGACCGCCGTCGCGTCGGGGTCGAGCAGCCCGACGAGGGCCTGGATGTCCTTGGCCGCCCAGGCGTCCTTGAAGTCGCGGACCAGCTCGGCGCGGCGGGTCGACGGCGTGGCGGCGGCGGCGGGCGGCTGCGCGTCGCGGATGCGGCGCCGGGCCGACGACGCCAGCTGGCGGCAGGCGGCCGGGCTGCGCCCGACGACGTCGGCCACCTCGGCGAACGGATAGCGGAAGACGTCGTGCAGCACGAACGCGACGCGCTCGGCCGGGGTCATGGAGTCGAGCACGACGAGGAAGGCCATGCTGATCGACTCGTCGAGGGTGACCCGCTCGGCCGGGTCGGCGGGATCCGCCGTCGCGCCGGCGGACGGCCCGCCGGGCCACTCGGTCCGGTCGGGGACGGGCTCGGGGATCCAGTCACCGACGTAGCTCTCGCGCCGGGCCCGCGCGGAACCGAGCAGGTCGAGGCAGATGCGGCTCGCGACGGTGGTCAGCCAGGCCGCGGGGGTCTCGACGGCGTCGCGCCGCTCCTCCGACATCGCGTACCAGCGCGCGTAGGTCTCCTGCACGACGTCCTCGGCGTCGGCCAGCGAGCCGAGCAGCCGGTACGCCAGGTTGATCAGCTGTCGCCGCTCGCTCATGATCGCCGTCAGGCTCGGATCGGTCACCGTGGACCTCCTCTCCTCTCATCCGACGACGAGGCAGCGACGCGAAACGTGAGGCCTGACGTTTCGCCGGGCCGCGTCGTCGTCGTGCTGTCCGGGCATCGCCCCCACCAGAGTGACAGGAGAACGCGATGACGACGCAGGAGATCACGACGAGCCGGCCCGTGCGGCAGCGGGGTGTGCTGGCGGTCGCGGGGGCGATGGCGGCAGCTGCGGTGCCGTGGGTGGTCGCGGAGATCGCCGGAACCGACCTCGAGGTGACCACGGGCGGCTGGACGATGGACGTCGGCCTGCCCCTGGTGCTGGGAGCCGCGCTGGTCGTGTCGCTGGCCGGGTGGGGTCTGCTCGCCCTGCTGCAACGACGCCGGCCGGACGCCCGGCGGGTGTGGACGATCGTCGCGGTGACGGTCCTGCTGCTGTCGCTGATGGGCCCGCTGACCGCCGACGCGACGACGGCGGCCCGGGTGTACCTCGCACACATGCACCTCGCCGTCGGGCTGGTGCTGATCCCGGGCCTGCGCCGGGCCGCCGCGCGGCCGTGACCGGGCGGCCGTGACCGGGCGGCCGTCAGGGACCGAGCCTCGGCTCCGCCGGCCAGAGCGCGGTTGCGTGGGAGCGGCGCGGCCTGGTCGGATGGACTGGTGCCCGACGGCGACCTCGACCGCACCACCGCATGGAGCAGACAGCTCGCCGCGGCGCACGCGACCCTGCGGGAGCGGCTGCGGCGGCTGCGCTCGGCCCCCGGCGGCGACGGGCCCGGCGCCGGGCGCGAGGGCGACGGGGCCGACGGCGATCTGCTCGCCCACTGTCTGGGGTTCTGCGCAGCACTCACCGCGCATCACGAGGGCGAGGACGGCGGCCTCTTCGCCGAGCTGCTACGCGTCCGGCCCGACCTCGAGGCCACCGTCGACGCGCTCGAGGAGGACCACTGGCTGATCGCCCGGATCCTCGGCACCGTCCAGGACCTGGCGCGCGAGTCGCAGGGCGGCGTCACGCCGGAGCGGGAGCGGCGGATCCAGGGCGAGCTCGACGGGCTCGCGGCGATCATGGAGTCGCACTTCCGCTACGAGGAGCGGGCCATCGGCGCGGCCCTCGACGACGGCGTCGCGGACACCGGCTGGAGCCGGCCGGTCCTCACCTTCGGCGACTGACCGGGCGGCCCGCCCGAAACCCGCCTCAGGCGGCCGGCCCCGGCGCTCGCCAGGTGAGCAGGTAGCGGCCCATGAGCAGCCGCCGCAGGCGCGCGCCGGGCAGCGTCGCCGTCGCACAGGCGCGCAGCTCGCGGTAGGTGTGCGGTGGCGGCCAGTGCAGCGGGGCGCTGTGGTCCCACTTGCGGCGCACCCGGTTCGCCACGCCGAGCGACAAGGACGCGGCCACGGACCAGGGCAGGTCACGTCGCTCGGTCCGGGTGAGGCCGACGATGCCCAGCGTGCCGCCGGGACGCACCAGCGAGCCGAGCCGGCGCAGCGCCGCGGCGGTGTCGGGCAGATGATGCAGGGTCGCGTTGGACACGACGGCGTCGAACGAGGCGGGCTCGAACGGGTGCGTCAGCAGGTCGCCGTGGGTCCAGTCGACGGCGGCGTCCGGGAAGCGCGACCGGGCGCGGGCGAGCACCGGCGCATCGACGTCCAGCGCGACGACCTGCGGCGACGGGGACCGCTCGGCCAGGCGGGCGGCCAGGAAGCCGTCGCCGCAGCCGACCTCGAGCACCGCGCGCGCCCCGGCCGGCACCAGGTCCGCCAGCCGGGCGTCGTAGTGGAGGTTCGCGTTCCAGGGCTCACGCATCGGCCACCGCGAAGGCTGTCGGGTCGATCGCGTCCAGCCGGGCCGGGTCGTAGAGGACGTCGATCGCGGCGATGCGGCCCTCGGTGACGGTGAACGCCATGACGGCGAACACCCGCCCGGCGATGACGACCACCGCACCCGCCGCGCCGTTGACCAGCGCCGGCCGCACGTACGTCGACAGCCGCTGCGCCGTCGCCGCCTGCCCGGCGACCGTCCGCGCACCGCGCAGCAGCACCGTCGGGCGGGTCCGCGACGCACCGCCGTCGGCGCGCAGGACGACCTCGGGGTCGAGCACCGAGACCAGCGCGTCGAAGTCGCCGTCGCGAGCCGCGGCGTAGAACGCGTCGACGGCGACCCGCTGCCGGGCGAGGTCGGCGTCGGGGACCGGGGCGGCGTCGTGGACCCGGCGCCGGGCCCGGCTGGCCAGCTGGCGCGCCGCCTCCGGGGTCCGCTCGACCAACGGCGCGACCTCGTCGAACGGCACCGCGAACAGGTCGTGCAGGACGAACGCCAGCCGCTCCGCCGGCGACAGCGTGTCGAGGACCACCTGCAGCGCCAGCCCGACGGAGTCGGCGAGCAGCGCCTCCTGCTCCGGGTCCGGGCCGGTCAGCGGGCTGACGATCGGGTCGGGGAGTCGCAGGCTGACGCCGTCGCCGTCGTCCAGTGGCTCCTCGGCGCGAGTCGCGCGGGCCCGCAGCAGGTTGAGACAGACGCGGCTGACCACCGTCGTCAGCCAGCCGGCCAGGTTCTCGACGGCGGCGGTGTCGGTGCGCTGGTAGCGCAGCCAGGTCTCCTGAACGGCGTCGTCGGCCTCGGTGAGCGACCCCAGCATGCGGTAGGCGACGGCGCGCAGGTGCGGCCGGTGCCGCTCGAAATCGTCCTCGCTCATCCGGTCACATTCCTCCATCGCCGCGGGTCAGCTGAATATGACCACACCTCTCCTCGTGACCGGCGGCACCGGCACCCTCGGACGTCTCATCGTGCCACGGCTGACCGCGGCCGGCCGGACCGTCCGGGTCCTCAGCCGCACCCCGCGCGAACCGGCGGCCGACGCCGTCGAGCACGTGACCGCCGACCTCCGCACGGCCGGCGCGCCCCGCCGCCTCGACGCGGCGCTCGACGGCGTCGAGGTCGTCCTGCACCTCGCCGGCGGACCCAAAGGCGACGCCGAGGCGACGACGGCGCTCGCTCAGGCCGCCGCGCGGGCCGGCGTGAAGCACCTCGTGCACATCTCGGCGATCGGCGCCGGCAGTGTCCCGATCGGCTGGTTCCGGATGAAGCTGGCGGCCGAGGAGGCGGTGACGGGCTCGGGCGTGCCGTGGACCGTCCTGCGCGCCGCCCAGTTCCACGACCTCGTGCTGAGGACGGCGACGGCGATGGCTCGGCTCCCCGTGGTGCCGGTCCCCGGCGGCCTGCGCTTCCAGCCGGTCGACGCCCGCGACGTGGCCGCCCGGCTGACCGAGCTGACCCTCGGCGAGCCGGCCGGCCCGGTGCCCGACCTCGCCGGCCCGCGGATCGTGCCGATGGGCGAGCTGATGCGCTCGTACCTGCGGGCGGCCGGGAAACGTCGGGCGCTGCTGCCCGTGCGGATGCCCGGCCGGGCCGGCCGCGCCTACCGCGACGGCGCCAACCTGACGGCCGACGGTGCCGACCTCGGCACCCGCACCTGGGAGGAGTTCCTCGCCGAGCGCCTTGCCCAGCCCTCGCCGTCCGCCTGAGCGGTGCCGAATGTCGCCGGTGCCTGCCACACTGCGAACGTGACGGGCATCCAGGACGCGCCTCCTCGCCATCACCGGTGGCCGGCGTGGGCGCTGCCGGCCTCGGTCGTCGCAGGTCCGGGAGCCGTCGGCACCGGCGTCGGCCTCGCCGTGGCGCGCTACCGCCAGGAGCCGCAGGGACTGGCGATCGTGCTCGTCGTGCTGCTCATCGCGGCACTGGGTGGTGCCGCGGCCGTCTCGAGGGCCATGCGGCACGAGCGGCGCCGGTACGCCGTCACCGAGATCGCCGTGATCCTGGCCGCCGCCCTGCTGTTCTACGCGGGCAGCACGATGGGCCGCATGGTGCTCGCCGCGCTGGTGGGTGGCGGCTTGCTCGCGACCGCGCGAACGATCCGCGGCGAGCGCCGTCAGCCGACGAAGATGCAGAACGGGTGGCCGTCGAGGTCGCCGTAGACGCGCAGCGGCTCCTCGGGGTCCTCGAAGCGGTCGAAGATCATGCGCCCGCCCAGCGCGAGCACGCGGTCGTGCTGGATCAGCAGCTCCTCGACCGACGGCACCGTCATGTCCAGGTGCAGCTGCTGCGGCACGGCACCGTCCGGCCAGGTCGACGGCGTCAGCTGGTCGACCTGCTGGAAGGCCAGCCGGTGGCGGCCGCCGGCGTCGTGCACGACCAGCCAGTCGTCGCCGGCGGGGTCGGGGGTCTCGTGGCCGGTCCGGTACACGTAGCCGAGCAGTTGCCGGTAGAACTCCGCCGCGGCGCGGGCGTCGGTGGTGTCGATGACGGTCTGCAACACGCTGGGGTACGTCGCCATGCGCGGACCGTACCCGCGGGTCCGACGTTCATCTGGTGTTCGGCGCGACTGTCACCGCCACCCACTACGGTGCCGCCATGAACAGGCTCACCGGTCTCCTGGCCGCCGGCGTCGTCGCCGCGGCGCTGATCCCGACGACGGCGGCAGCGGCCGCCCCGGCCGCCTCAGCCGCGCAGAACCCGTGGCTCGAGCGGCGCGTCCTCAACATCGCGCACCAGGGCGGCGAGATCGAGGCGCCGTCGGACACCCTCTACGCGTTCGAGACGGCGCTCGACAAGGGCGCCGACGTGCTCGAGCTCGACGTGCACGCGACGTCCGACGGCGAGCTGGTGATCCTGCACGACACCACCGCCGACCGCACCACGAACGGCTCCGGCCGGGTCGACGCGCTGACGCTGGCGCAGATCAGGGCGCTCGACGCGGCGTACTGGTTCGTGCCCGGCTGCGGCACCTGCCACGGCCAGGACGAGGCTGCCTACACGTTCCGCGGCGTCGCGACCGGCGACCGGCCGGCCCCGGCCGGCTACACGGCCGAGGACTTCCGCATCCCGACGCTGCGCGAGGTGCTCGAGGCGTTCCCCGGCGTGCTGCTCAACGTCGAGATCAAGCGCACCCGGCCCGAGACCACGCCGTACGAGCGCACCATGGCCGACCTCCTCGCCGAGTTCGGCCGCGGCACCGACACCGTCGTCGCCTCGTTCTCCGACAGCGCCGTCACCCGGTTCAAGCTCTACAACCGCGACATCAGCACGTCACCGGGGACCACGCAGGCGACGGCGTTCTGGCTGAACACGCTCGGCCCGCTGACCGGCATCACGCTGCACGGGCACCACGCGCTGCAGGTGCCGCCGTCGCAGTCGGGCATCCCGGTGGTGACGGCCGACTTCGTCGCCGACGCGCACCGCCGCGGCCTCGCCGTCCACGTCTGGACCATCAACGACCGCGCCGAGATGGAGCGGCTCATCGACCTCGGCGTCGACGGCATCATGACCGACCGGCCGACGCTGCTCGAGGACGTTCTCCAGAACCGCGGGATCGGGGTCCGACCCGGACATAACCGAACTCTCATGCCATCTTGACCGAATCCTCCCGGAATGCCGGAAGTGTCAAGGCCATGAGAACCCCCCTCAGAACGGCGGCCGCGGCCGCGATCCTGGTGGTCATGGCGACGGTGTTCATCCCCGGTGTCGCGCAAGCGGCTCCCAACTGCGGCGCCGTCGTCACCACCAACACCACCGTGACGGCCAACCTGACCGACTGCCCGGGCGACGGGCTGATCATCGGGGCGCACAACATCACCCTGAACCTCAACGGCCGCACCATCGACGGCGTGGGGCTCGGGGTGGGCGTCCGCAACAACGGCTTCGACAACGTCACCATCCGCAACGGCACGATCACCGGGTTCGACCACGGCGTCGCGCTCAACCCGGGCACCGTGGGCAACCTGGTCACGGCGCTGGTCGTGCGCGACAACGAGGTCGCCGGCATCCAGCTGTCCAACGCCGACTCCAACAACCGCGTCATCAGCAACACCGTCGAGCTCCAGTCGCAGCGCGGCATCGCGATCCTGGGCGACTCCAACAGCAACGTCGTACGCAGCAACACCGTCCGCAACAACTCCGACGGCATCTACGTCGAGAACTCACTGAGCAACCTCGTCGAGCTCAACAACGTCAGCGCCAGCAGCGACCGGAGCGTCGAGATCCTCGGCGGGCGCAGCAACACGCTGCGGCAGAACACGATCAACACCGGCGGCGACGGCGCCATCGGCCTGACCAGCACGACCCTCAACGTCGTCGACAACAACACCGTCACCGCCAGCGGCGACGCCGGCATCGAGCTGACGACGGCGCCGAGCAACCAGGTCATCAACAACCGCGTCTCCGGCAGCAGCGACTCCGGCATCATGCTCACGTCGTCCAACGGCAACACCGTCCGCTCGAACAACCTCAACGTCAGCGGTCCGAACGCCGCCGGCATCGAGCTCGTGTCGTCGAACTCGAACACCGTCCAGACCAACGCGGCCAACTCGCAGCTCAGCTACGGCATCGAGCTGCACAACTCGGCCTCGAACCGGCTGCTGAGCAACACCGCGAACAGCAACAACAGCGCCGGCATCTACGTGTCCGGGTCCGCGGGCGTCGCGGCGAACCTGCTCGAGGCCAACACGGCGAGCAGCAACGAGGGCGACGGCATCCACGTCGCCAACGCGGGCAACACGCTGCGGCGCAACATCACCCGGCTGAACGGCGGCTGGGGCATCTACGCGGTCGCGGGCACCACCGACGGCGGCGGCAACCGGGCCAGCGGCAACGACGAGGCGGCCCAGTGCTTCGGGGTGGTGTGCACGGCCTGACCCACTCTCTGGTGCGTGCGGCGGGCCGTCGGGCATAGTTCATGGCGACGGGCACTTGTACCTTGGTGAGTCGCGTCGACGCGGCTTGACGAGAGGACTCCGTGCCCATGAACCCCGAGGCCCGCCGCATCCAGGGCGTCTACATCACCCTGATGCTCGGCAACACGCTCGCGGCGTCGTTCATCTGGGGCATCAACACGCTGTTCCTGCTCGATGCCGGGCTGAGCAACCTCGAGGCGTTCGCCGCCAACGCGTTCTTCACCGCCGGCATGGTGCTCTTCGAGGTCCCGACGGGCGTGGTGGCGGACACCGTCGGGCGGCGGGCGTCGTACCTGCTCGGCACCGTCACGCTGGCCGCGTCGACCGCGTTGTACTACCTGATGTGGCAGATCAGCGCGCCGTTCTGGGCGTGGGCGCTGGTGTCGGTGCTGATCGGCCTCGGGTTCACGTTCTTCTCCGGCGCCGTCGAGGCCTGGCTGGTCGACGCGCTGCACTTCGCCGGGTACGACGGCAGCCTCGAGACGGTGTTCGGCCGCGGCCAGATGGTGTCCGGCGTGGCGATGCTGGGCGGGTCGGTGGCCGGCGGCGTCATCGCGCAGGCGACCGACCTGGGCGTCCCGTTCTTGCTCCGGGTCGCGGTGCTGCTGGCGATGTTCGGCGTGGCGGCCGTCCTGATGCGCGACCTCGGCTTCACTCCGGACCGGTCCGAGGGGACGGCGCAGGCGGTGCGGGGCATCTGGTCGGCCTCCATCGAGCACGGCCTGAAGAACCCGCCGGTGCGCTGGGTCATGCTGGCGGCGCCCTTCGCGTCCGGCGTCGGCATCTACACGTTCTACGCGCTGCAGCCGTACCTGCTGGAGCTCTACGGCGACCCCGACGCCTACTCCATCGCGGGTCTCGCTGCCGCCGTCGTCGCCGGCGCGCAGGTGGTCGGCGGGTACGCCGCACCGTACGCCCGCAAGATGTTCCGCAAGCGGACCACGGCGCTCATCCTGGGGACGGTGGCCAGCGCGGCCATCCTCGGGCTGCTGGCCGTCACCGAGGTGTTCTGGGTCGCGCTGTTGCTGCTCGTGCTCTGGGCGCTGATCTTCGCCGCCGAGATGCCGATCCGGCAGGCCTATCTCAACGACATGATCCCGTCCAAGCAGCGGGCGACGGTGCTCTCGTTCGACTCGCTGATGGGCAACACCGGCGGGGTCGTGATCCAGCCGGTACTCGGTCGCGCGGCCGACGTGTACAGCTACGGCACCTCACTGGCGATCGGCGCGGCGGTCCAGGTGCTGGCCGCGCCGTTCCTCGTCGGCAGCCGCCGGCAGAACGCGCCGGCCGACGTCGCCGTGACGGTCCCCGGGTCGCCGGTGGCCGACACCGTAGAGGGGGCCCCGGGCGCCGGGCCGGTCCCGGGCATCGACGGCGATGAGGTTCAGCGTTGACTTATATAAGTGATGAGCGATAGGTTGCGGGTGTGCATGCCTTCGACGTGCTCGGCGACCCGGTGCGCCGGCGGATCCTGGAGCTGCTCGCCGACGGCGAGCTGACCTCCGGCGCCGTCACGTCGGTCATCCAGCAGGAGTTCGGCATCTCCCAGCCGGCGGTCTCGCAGCATCTCAAGGTGCTGCGAGAGTCGGGGTTCGCGACGGTGCGGCCCGACGGCGCGCGCCGGCTGTACGCCGTCAGCTCCGAGCCGCTGCGCGACGTCGACGCGTGGCTCGACCGGTTCCGGAGATTCTGGACGCCACCGCTGGAGGCGCTGGCGACCGAGCTGGCCAGGGGCAAGCGCGAACGCCGGCTGCAACAGCAGGCCGGCGACGACCCGGACCAGGAGAACACCCCATGATCGATGTCTCCGAGCAGATCAACTCCGTGCGCCGGCAGGTCGGCTCGCGGACCATCGAGGCCGGCGAGGCGCGCACCGTCGTCGTCAGCCAGACCTACCCCGCGGCGACCGAGGACCTCTGGGACGCCTGCACCAACCCGGAGCGCATCCCGCGCTGGTTCTCGCCGGTGACGGGCGAGCTGAAGCTCGGCGGGCGCTACCAGGTCGAGGGCAACGCCGGCGGCACCGTCGAGCGCTGCGACCCGCCGAAGAGCTTCGCCGCCACGTGGGAGTTCAACGGCCAGACCAGCTGGATCGAGGTCCGGCTCACCCCCGAGGGCGACGAGCGGACCCGGTTCGAGCTCGAGCACATCGCGCTGGTCAACGACGAGGGGCTCGCGTTCTGGGACCTGTACGGCCCCGGCGCCGTCGGGCTGGGCTGGGATCTGGCGCTGATCGGGCTGACCCTGCACTTCGCGTCGGGCGGCGAGCAGGTCGACCCGAAGGCGGTCGAGGCCTGGGGGATGTCCGAGGAGGGCAAGCGGTTCATCTCGCTGGCCAGCGAGAAGTGGCGCGACGCCAACGTCGAGTCCGGGTTCGCGACCCCGGAGGGTGCCCAGGCCGCCGCCGACCGGACGACCGCCTTCTACACCGGCGCCGAAGCACCCCAGGAGGGCTGAGGCTTCACCTCACTGCCCATGATCATCGGCGATCGACCACGTCATAGCGGGGTGTGTGTTCCGGAGACATCGGTGACAAAGCGTTCGGGGACATGGGCGACAGTTCGGGTTGGTTGGCTTCCCGTCTTTGCAGTGTGTGCCGTGGTTCGGCGGTGTCAAGGTCGTTCGTCCTCGCTGT
>NZ_SMKL01000019.1 GCF_004348545.1 Jiangella ureilytica
GCCCGCACCGTCGGCGCCCAGACGTGGGCGCTGGCGCAGGCCGCCTTGGATCAGGTCCCGGCGCAGTACCAGGACGCGATCCGGGCGCAGTGGGCCGAGATCGACGAGGACGGCACGTTCACGGCCGAGCTGACGCTGGCCAAGCCCACGGACCGCACGACCGGTGAGCCGGTCGAGTGGCCGGCGGACACCACCCTCGGCGTCTACACCTATGCCGCCGGCGGCACCACGAACGCCGACCAGGAGCTGTCCGTCCCGCTCACCGTCGCCGAGCAGACCGACCCGGACCCGGAGCCGATCGACGTCACCGCCGCCACGTTCGAGTGGGGCATCAACCTCGTCTCGCAGTACGGCTCGCCGGCCGGCGGCTGCAGCTTCTTCGTCGCCGGCATCGCCGACGGCACCGAGGCCAGCTACCAGACCCAGGACGGCGACGTCCACCTGCTCAAGCGGCTGGCCGACGGCCGCGCCACCGCGGTGACGGCGGAGAACCGCTGCCACCCGATCGCCGACGACAAGATCAACCAGCGCGCGCTGTTCACCGGCGGCACCGGGCGGATCGAGGCGACCGGCGCCGGCGCCATCTCGTGGACCGGCGCGTTCACCATCTACTCCTACGGCGGCATGGTGCCGTGGTACGTCCGCGACCCGCGGCTGACGGTCGACGCCGACGGCCACGGCGTCATCACCGCGGAGGTCGGCGGCTTCGCGTCGTCGATGGAGGACCCGACGGTCAAGGAGCCGCTGGACCCGGAGCAGGACGTCACGATCCTGGAGCTGGACGGCGTCCAGGTCGTCGACGGCGCGCTCACCGGCACCCCGGTCTACCAGGGCGTGGACTACTTCCCGCTGAACGACCCGGCCGACCCGGAGTCCGGCCGGCGCGAGACGTCGGCGATCCCGGACGAGGCCAAGGCGGCCAACCCGAACTGGGGCTCCTGGCCGACGCCGATCGTCGACTTCCACTACCGCACCGGGCTGTCCTCGTACTGGCACACCAGCGGCCTCAGCGCCGACCCGAACAAGCCGCCGCTGCCCGTCCTGATCGAGCTCGACGGCGGCGTGCCTGAGCTCGTCGACGTGTACCCGGTGACGATCACCGGACAGCCGCAATGGGCGCAGGCCGTCACCGGCGAGGACGCCACGTTCACCGTCACCGCCGAGAGCGACGATGCGCTGACCTACCAGTGGCAGCGGCGCGCGCCCGGCGCGACCGAGTGGCAGAACGTCGACGGCGCGACGAGCACCACGCTGACGCTGCCGGGGGTGACGCCGGCCGACACCGGCACCTACGTCCGGGTGATCGTCGCCAACAGCACGACGTCGCTGACGTCGACCGCCGCGGGTGTGCAGGTGCAGGACGCCGCGGCACCCGAGCTGTGGTCGTCGCCGCTCGACGTCATCACGTTCGAGGGCTACAAGGCGCAGTTCGCCGCCGACATCGCCGGCTGGCCGCGGCCCACGTACCAGTGGCAGACCAGCGCCGACGGCGGCGCGACGTGGACCGACCACGGCGCGGCCGGCATCGCCAGCAGCCTCGAGCTGACCGGCGTGACGGCGGAGCAGGACGGCCTGCTGGTCCGCGCGGCCGGCGGCAACGGCCGCGGCGCGGACGTCGTCACCGAGCCGGCCGAGCTGACCGTGCTGCCGGCGCCGAGCGAGCCGACCCTCGCCTTCCCCGAGGGCGCCGAGTTCGATCCCGCCGCGGACTACCTCGTCCTGTCGGCGGTGGGCGGCGGCTACCCGGTGCCGACCAGCACCGTCACGCTCGCCGTCGTCGAGGCCGACGTCTGGGCCGCCCGCGACGACACGTTCGACCGCGAGACCGACACGGTCACGTGGAGCGAGATCCACTCGGTCAACTTCACTGACGGGTTCTTCGACGCCGGGCTGTACGTCGAGAAGGGGCTGCTCGACCCCGAGAAGGACTACGTCTTCGTCACGTTCAGCACCACGCCGGGCGACCACAGCCACGACGCCGAGGTGGCGATCCCGCTCGCCGACGGCGAGCCGGTCTTCGAGCCGTCGATCGAGGTGTTCGCGGCCGACGGCGTGACGCCGGCCGCCGAGGCGGAGCTGACCTACGGCGACACCGTCGTCGTGAAGGGCTCCGGCTTCGACCCGGCCGGCAACGTCGCGCCCGAGGGCAACCGCCCGCCGATCCCGGCCGGCGTCCCGGCGGGCAGCTACGTCGTCTTCGGCTCGTTCGCCGAGACGTGGCAGCCATCGGCAGGGGCGCCGTCGAGCGCCCGCACCGTCGGCGCCCAGACGTGGGCGCTGGCGCAGGCCGCCTTGGATCAGGTCCCGGCGCAGTACCAGGACGCGATCCGGGCGCAGTGGGCCGAGATCGACGAGGACGGCACGTTCACGGCCGAGCTGACGCTGGCCAAGCCGGTCGACCGCACCACCGGCGAGCCGGTCGAGTGGCCGGCGGACACCACGCTCGGCGTGTACACGTACGCGGCCGGCGGCACGACGAACGCCGACCAGGAGCTGTCCGTCCCGCTCACGGTGAGCGAGCCTGCGATGCCGGCGCTGACGCTGTCCGCGTCGGCCGCCCTGGACAACGCCGGCAGCAACGCCGTCGAGGTGACCGGCAGCGGCTTCGCACCGCAGCGGGCGATCGAGGTCGTGCAGGCGGTCCGGGTCGAGGGCGCGGACCCGTCGACCTGGCCGGCGGCGGCCGGCTCGGCCCGGGTCATGACGACGGCCGGCGGGGAGTTCATCGTCCCGGCCAGGCTGACCGCCGTGACGTCGCGGTTCGTGCCGGACGGCGGCGGCGATGTCTACGACTGCAAGGTCGTGGAGTGTGTCCTGCTGGCGACCGATTTCGGCAACCCGGGCGACCGGAGCCAGGACGCCTGGGCGCCGATCGCGTTCGACGACGCCGAGCGGCCCGCGCCGTCGGCGACGCTGGACACCGCCGAGTTCCCGGCGGAGGGCGGTGCCACGCACGTGCACGGCACCGGCTTCATCGCCGGTGACCACGTGCTGGTCGTGCAGACCACCGCACTCGGCGACGTCAGCGACCCGCGGGAGCTGCCGCGCAACCCAGCCGGCACCAGCCAGCTGGTCCCCGGCGAGGGCGACGGCGCGTGGGCGCTGCGGCTGGACGGCATCGCGCCGACCTTCACCGCGCAGGACGGCTCGACGGTGGACTGCCGCCAGGTCGAGTGCACGGTCGCCCTCTTCCCGAGCGGCCGCGCCGACCTGGCACAGAGCGTCTTCGTCCCGATCACGTTCGCCGGCGAAGAGCCGCCGGTCGGCGACAGCCACCTCGACTGGGGTGTGAAGGCGTCGTTCCGGAACTACGTCACCGGGCCGATCGCGCACGGCGCCATCGAGGTGCGCGACCCGGCGACGCAGAACGAGGACGGCACGTTCCGGTTCAACGACGGCACCGGCACGGGTGACGCGTCGGCGGCGGAGCTCGGCTTCGCCGGCGAGGTGCACTTCTCCGGGCACGACCTGGGCGCCGGCCCGCTGCTCGAGCTGACCATCACCGACCCGCGGGTGGAGGTCGCCGGCTCCGGCGGCACCCTCGTCGCCGACGTGGTGAGCAAGTCGCTGGCCTCGGGTGACCTGGTCACCTACGACGACGTCGAGCTCGCCGAGCTCGACTTCACCGACCACCCGGTCACGGTGACCGACGGGGTCGCGGCCGCCTCGGACGTACCGGCGACCCTGACGGCCGACGGCGTGGCGGCGTTCGCGGACTTCTACCCCGCGGGCACCGAGCTGGACGCCGTCACGTTCACCGTCGCGCTCGAGGACGAGCCGCCGGCGCCCACGCCGGCGGTCACCGTCTCGGAGATCGAGGATCTCGACCCGTACGCCGACCAGATCACCGTCACCGGGTCCGGGTTCACCCCCGCCGACCTGGCCGGCGGGCTGCGGGTCGGCATCGGCGAGCTGACCGGCGACGGCAGCGTCCCGGCGCTGGACCCGGTCGAGACCGTGACGTTCGAGGCGGCCGGGCTGCTCGCCACCGCCCGGGCGGCGCTGCTGGGCGAGTTCGAGGTCACGCTGACGACGGGCCGGGTCGAGCCGGGCACCACGCTGGCGGTCTACACGTCGCCGGTGGAGCCGGAGGCGGATCCGGCGTTCACCACGCAGACGCCGATCACGTTCGCCGACGTCCGCACGCCGCAGCTCACCGTCACGCCGACGGGGGAGCTGGCCGTCGGCACCGAGGTGAGGATCGAGGGCACCGGCTTCGCGCCGAACCGCCGCATCTCACTCGCCGTCACCGCGAACGCCGAGCAGGACCCCGAGTACGGCTGGCCGACCGGCTGGCTGCAGCACGAGGTCGTGCAGGCCGACGCCGGCGGCACGTTGTCGCGGACGCTGGTGGTGGCGGGCACCGTCACGGGCAGCGGACTGGACTGCGTGACGACCGCCTGCTTCGTGGCGAGCTTCAGCTCGGCGCAGGAGGCCGACGCGACACCGGTGGACTACCGCGCCGACCGCAGCCAGGACGTGCTGGTTCCGGTGACGTTCGCGGACGACCCCGGCCCGCAGCCGGAGCCGGCCGTGACCGTGGCACCGGACCCCGTGGTGCAGGGCGAGCCGGTCACCTTCACCGGAACCGGGTTCGTGCCCGGCACGACGGTGGCCGCCGTGGTCGACCACGAGGCCTCGCCGACCGGCACCGGCACGCTCGACTGGGGAGTGAAGGCGTCGTTCCGGAACTACATCACCGGGCCGATCGCGCACGGCGCCATCGAGGTGCGCGACCCGGCGACGCAGAACGCCGACGGCACCTACCGTTTCGCCGACGGCACCGGTGACGCGACCGCGCTGTCGTTCGGCGGCGAGGTCTACTTCTCCGGTCACGACATGGGCGCCGGCCCGCTGCTCGAGCTGACCATCACCGACCCGCGGGTCGCGGTGTCGTCGGCGACCGACGGCGTGCTGGTGGCCGACGTGGTCAGCAAGTCGCTGGCCAGCGGCGAGCTGGTGACGTACGACGACGTCGAGCTGGCGGCGCTGGACTTCACCGACCACCCGGTGACCGAGGCCGACGGCGTGGTCGCGGCGTCGGACGTGCCGGCGACCCTGACGGAGGACGGTGTGGCGGCGTTCGCGGACTTCTACCCCGCGGGCACCGAGCTGGACCCCGTCACGTTCGAGGTCCCCGCCGGCGAGGCCGCGGCGGCCCGCCTGGCACGGGCGGCGGTCGAGGCCGGCACCGGCACCGTCGGCGCGGACGGCACGGTCGAGATCGGCTGGACCGTCCCGGCGGAGTTCGCGGCCGGCGGGCACACCGTCGACCTCGTGGTGGCGGACGAGTCGCTGGCGAGCACCACGTTCACCGTCGAGGCGGCGGACGAGGAGCCCGAGCCCGACCCGGAGCCGGCGGTCACCGTCGACCCCGAGTCGGTGGCGCAGGGCGAGACGGTCACCTTCGACGGCACCGGCTTCGGCGCGGAGGAGAGCATCGAGGCGACGATCGTCGTCGATGCCGCGACCGAGGAGCTCACCTTCGACAACGACCACGGCCAGGCGGTCACCGTCCGGTCGGCGGACGGCAGCCCGCTGGTCCAGCGCGACGGCAAGCTGCTGGTCGTCGTCGGCGGCGAGCTGGACGTCACGCTCACCGGGCTCGAGCCGACGAGTGCGGAGAACACCCCGGAGGCCCCCGCCAGGTTCTACCTGCTGACGGCGGTCGACAACGGCCCGGGCGAGGTCGCGACGCCGGCCATCGGCGGCGTCGACACGACCGGCGAGTCCGGCACGTCGCGGTGGATCACGAACTTCCCGTACCCGGGGAGCGAGGACATCGTGGTGCCCATCACCGATGGGGTAGCCGAAGCAGGTACCTCAGCTGAGGCTCGAGGGGCCGGCGTGGCCGAGACGTCGATCGCGCTGGTCGCGGCCGACGAGTACGCCGACTGCGGGGCGGGCTGCGTGCTGTACCTGCGCACCGACCACCGGTCGGCGGCCAACCGCGCGTTCGACCTGCGGGTGCCGCTGGAGTTCGTCACGGCCGCCGAGCTGGCCGAGGCCGCGGAGGCCGACCCGGTGACCGTCACCGGCACGACGTCGGCCGACGGCACGGTCGCCCTCGAGTGGACCGTGCCGGCCGACTCGCCGGTCGGCCCCGCGACGGTCACGCTGCGAGGCGCGGAGTCGGAGCGCTCCGCGTCGGCGGAGTTCACCGTCACCGCGGCGCCGTCGGGCGACGACGACGGCTCCGACGACGGTGCCGAGGACGGAGGGGACGAGAACGGCGACGCTCCGGGCGGTGGGGAGAACGGGTCGGACGACGGGACCGACGACGGTGACGGCGGCCTGCCCGACACCGGCTCGGACCCGCCGCTGATCCTGGGCGCCGGCGTGCTGCTGCTGGCCGGCGGTCTCGCGGTGGCGCTGTACGACCGGCGCCGCCGGGCCTGACCGCCACTCGTGCGCCTGGTCGTTCCCACGGGAGCGACCAGGCGCACGACCCTGTTCGACTCGCATGCGGAGTCGCGCTCCGCCCGGCCGTGGTCGAACGTGATCGTGAGGCAACGCCGGCGTACCTTTTCGAGCAAGATCAACTTCGGTGGTGCGGAATCGCCGTCACCGACGACGGGTTGGAGGAGGCATGGTGAGCACTGGAGCGCTGCTCGGAATCGCGGTCGTCGCGCTGGGCCTCGTGCTCACGCCCGGGCCGAACATGATCTACCTGGTGTCGCGGTCGGTGACCCAGGGCCGCCGGGCCGGGCTGATCTCGCTGACCGGCGTCGCGGCCGGGTTCTTCGTGTACCTGCTCGCCGCGGCGGCCGGCATCGCGGCGGTCTTCACGCTGGTGCCGGCGCTGTACACGGCGTTGAAGATCGCCGGCGCGGCCTACCTGCTGTGGCTGGCGTGGAAGGCGATCCGGCCGGGCGGCGACTCGGTGTTCGCGCCGAAGCCGCTGCCGGTCGACCCGCCGCGGCGGCTGTTCGCGATGGGCCTGGTGACGAACCTGCTGAACCCGAAGATCGCGATCCTCTACGTGTCGCTGCTGCCGCAGTTCGTCGACCCGTCCCGCGGCGGCGTCGCGACGCAGAGCGTGGTGCTCGGGTTGACCCAGATCGCGGTCGCGCTGACGGTGAACGCGCTGATCGTGCTCACCGCGGGGGCGCTGGCGTCGTTCCTCGGCTCGAGGCCGCTGTGGCTGCGGGCACAGCGCTGGGTCATGGGCTCGGTGCTGGCCGCCCTGGCGGTGCGGATGCTCACCGACCGGTCCAAGCCGGTCGCTGCCGCGACCTGACGCTGCCGCACGAGCGCTCGACGGGCTGGGGCTGGGTCGGCGGCCCGGGTCCTGCTGAAGCCGAATGCGGCCGGCGGCCGGAGCCGGCCCCCGTCAGCCGGCGGGATCGTACTGGAACGCGCGCACCTCCTGGGCGCACCGGCAGGCGACCGCGATCTTCGCCGCCCACTCCAGTGCCGATTCGCGGGAGGGCAACTCCAGTACCGTGTAGCCGCCTTCGAGCTGCTTCGTCTGCGGATAGGTGCCCTCGGTCACGGTCCCGTCCCCATCGACCAGGACGGGCGGAACGCTCTCGTCGATGCCACCGCCGAACACCCAGACGCCGGCGGCCTTCGCCTCGTCCACCACCGCGTGCGCCGCATCCGAGACCGCTTGACGATCCTCGGCGGGAAGGCTCATGGCGCCACTGGGGAACGAGATCAGGTACTTCGTCATCGCGTCGGGCCTCCCTGACGCACTCGGTAGTGGACGTACACGACGCCGTTGGCGAAGCGGCGCTGCTGGACGAGCTCGAGGTCGAGCCGGACGTCGTCGGGGAGGAAGCGGGTGCCGCCGCCGACGACCACCGGCGTGATGTACTGGCCCACCTCGTCGACCAGGCCGGCGCGCAGGGCCGACGCGGCCAGCCCCGGTCCGTCGACGGTGAGGTCGTGGCCCGCCGTCGCCTTGAGCTCACGGACGGCGTCGGGGTCGAACGTGCGCTCCAGCCGGGTTCGCCCGCTGCTCACGGACTCGAGCGTCGTCGAGTACACGACCTTGTCGGCCGCCTGCCACGTGCGCGCCCACTCGAGAACGAACTCGGGCTGGTCGGGGACGGTGTGCGCGGTCTCCCAGTAGACCATCGTCTCGTACATCCGCCGGCCGTAGAGGAACGTGCCGATGCCCTTGGCCGTCTCGTTGACGAACGAGTGGAGCTCCTCGTCGGGAGCGGACCAGTCGAAGTTCCCGTCGGCGTCGGCGACGTAGCCGTCGAGCGACGTGATCATCTCGTAGGTCAGGTTTCCCATGCGGTCTCCCGGGGTCGGGCGGATCCGGTACCAGCCGGTCGGGCACGGCGCTCAGCGCCTGCGGGTTCTCCCACACCGCCATGACCTCGTACGCCCGGCGCCGAGCGGGTGGCTGCCGTGGGTCCGGTGCGGATCGACCACGAACGTGCTCACCTCTCGGTCCGGGACGAACCGGTCGACGTTCCCGTCGGCGTCCTCGATGTAGCCGTCGAGTGACAGGTCCCGGTGTGGATCAGCGCCCCATGCGCGTGACGCTACTGAAACTGCTCCTGAATTGCAATCAGTTGAGTCGGCGGAAGACGGTCCGAGGCAGGCCATGTCCCAGTCGACGTACACCGCGGCGGCGCGGGACCGGATCAGCAGGTCGTCCTCGCGCACGTCCCAGTGGCACAGCGTCGGCCCAGCGGCCGCGCCGGACCTCGGCCAGGTCCGGCAGCCTCCGGTCCCGCAGCCTCGGCGGCGACGGCCGCGTCGCGCCGCGCGGCGACATCCCGCCGGACTGCTCGGCCGTCGTCACGACCGGCGTGCCGAGCGACGCCTCGACCCAGCTGCGCACCGTCGCCGGGACCTCGCCGTAGGGATCCGGACGCCGGCCGCGCGGGTCAGGTCAGCGCCCGGAGCCGGACTCGGTGCGCGGTTCGACGCCGAGCGCGGCGGCGGCCTCCGTGGACATCCGGGTGAGCTCCTCGCGGATCGCGGGCCGTTCGCTGAGTGGGCGGCTGAACGGGACGCGCACGGCGCGTTCCTCGTCGCCGACAGTCACCTTGAAGTCGACACCCGAACCGTCGACGTGGAAGAGCTCCGCGGCGGTGGCGTCCGGCGTGTCGCCGAGCGTCTTGACGATCATCAGCGAGTCCTCGGTGTGATCCTCGTTCATGTGCTTGGCAACCGCGGAGACCACATCCGGGCCGAAGGGGTTATCGCTCACGGGGTGAGAATACCCACGTGACGACACGACTACCGGGCCTGACCGACGACGACGGCGCCCGGCTGCGCGACGCGCTCGCGGCGGCCGGCTACACCGTCGACGGGGTCCGCGACCTGCTCGGCCCGCGGGCGTCGGCGGCGCTGGACCGCAACGAGACCACGCCCGGGCGGCTCGCGGTCGCCGGACGCGACGACGCCCTGGCGTTGCTGACCCGGCTGTGGTCGCTGCAGGAGCCGGTCGAGTGGCCCGCGATCGAGCGGGTGCTGCCGATCGAGGCGCTGGTCACCGGCGGTCTCCTGACCGCCGACTACGATGACGACGCCGTCCGGGCGGTCGTCGACATCCGGCCGTACGCCGACGACACCGGCGACTGGTGGGTGGTCGCCGACCTCACGCCCGGCATGGACGGCCACCGCGCGCCCATCGCGAGCGACCACGTGCTCGGGCTCAACGCGGCCTCCAGTACGCTCGCCCAGCTGACCGTCCGCCGTCCGGCCGGCCGTGCGCTCGACCTCGGCACCGGCTGCGGCGTCCAGTCGCTGCACCTCGCCCGGCACTGCGAGCACATCGTCGCGACCGACGTGAACCCGCGGGCGCTTGCGCTCGCCTCGCTGACCGCGCGCCTCAACGGCCTGGGCGACACGGTCGAGCTGCGGGCGGGCAGCCTGTTCGCGCCGGTCGCGGGCGAGACGTTCGACATCGTCGCGACGAACCCGCCGTTCGTCGTCTCGCCCGGCGGCAGCCACGTGTACCGCGACGGCGGCCTGCCCGGCGACGAGATCTCCCGCCGGGTCGTGGCCGACGGTGCGGCGCACCTGGCCGACGGCGGCCTGCTGCAGTCGCTGGCGAACTGGATGCACGTGCGCGGGCAGGACTGGCAGGACCGCCTCGCCTCGTGGATCGAGGGGACCGGCTGCGACGCCTGGGTGATCCAGCGCGAGGTCGAGGACCCCGCCGAGTACGTGGAGCTGTGGCTGCGCGACTCCGGCGAGATCGGCGGGCCCGGCTACGCGCAACGCTACGCCGGCTGGCTGCGCTGGTTCGACGAGAACGCCGTCGAGGGGATCGGGTTCGGCTGGATCGCGTTGCACCGCTCCGGCGCCGCCGATCCGTCCGTGCGCATCGAGGACTGGCCGCACGCCGTCGAGCAGCCGCTCGGCGACCACGTCGCCGGCTGGTTCGACCGGGTGTCCGCCCTGCGCATCGACGACGAGGCGCTACTCGGGGCCCGGCTCACCATGGCCGGCGACCTCGTGCAGGAACAGGTCGGCCGGCCCGGGGAGGAGGATCCCGAGCACCTGATCCTCCGGCAGCGCCGCGGCCTGCTGCGTGCCGTCACCGCCGGGACGGCCGAGGCCGGCTTCGTCGGCGCCTGCGACGCGACACTGCCGGTCGGCGCGATCGTCGACGCGCTGGCGACGGTGCTCCAGGCCGATGCCGCGGAGCTGCGGGCCGACCTGTTGCCGCGGGTCCGCACTCTCGTCCAGGACGGCTTCCTGGAGTTCGC
Source organism: Jiangella ureilytica (assembly GCF_004348545.1). Taxonomy (GTDB): domain Bacteria; phylum Actinomycetota; class Actinomycetes; order Jiangellales; family Jiangellaceae; genus Jiangella; species Jiangella ureilytica. Next base: position 10,683 of record NZ_SMKL01000019.1, read on the forward strand.
CGCCGCTCAGTAGAGCCCGATGACGCCGATCCGGAACTCGGCGGGAACGGTCCGCGTGGCGGCAAGACCGCGTCCTGGCCGAACTGCGGCGCCACGTGGACGACGACCGTGCCGATCGGGTCGTCCACCGTGCGGACCGCACGGATGTCAGGAGGCGGAGGCGACCGACGAGAGGCCGACGAACAGGTAGACCAGCCCACCGAGCGTCACGCCGACAGCGGCGATCAGGGGGACGCCGCGGGTGATCCAGGCCAGCCGCGACGAGTGGCGCGCCGACTCGCCCAGTATCGAGCTGCCCTTGATCACCAGCAGGCCGACGGCGGTGAGGGTTCCTGCCAGGCCGACCGCGAAGCAGACCACCAGGATCAGCGCGTACAGCGTGCGCCCGGTGAGGATGCCGCTGATCAGGATGAGGAACGCCGACGGCGACGGCAGCAGCCCGCCGGACAGCCCGAGCGCCACCAGGCCCCGCCGGGACCAGGGCGCCACACCGGGCGGCGGCTCATGGCCGTGACCGTGCCCATGCCCATGCCCGTGTCCATGACCGTGCCCGTGGCCGTGTCCGTGATCGGCGGCGGCCAGCGCCGGCGCGGACCGGACGCTGCGCACGAACCGCCGCAGCAGGCCGACGCCGACGGCGATGACGATGACGGCCGAGATCACCTGCAGCCAGGACGTGAGCAGCCGCGTGTCGGTGCCGCCGGACGCCGTCAGCCCCACCCAGCCCAGCGCCAGCACGAGCACCGAGAACGTGTGCATGCCGGCGACGATCGCGCCCAGCAGGAACGCGTCGCGGTACCGGCCGTGCGAGCCGAGCAGGTACGCGGCGGCGATGGACTTGCCGTGCCCGGGGGCGACGGCGTGCGCGCAGCCGACGACGACGGCGACGACGAGGCCGGCCCACCAGACGCCGGGGTTGTCGAAGAGCGAGATCAGCCGGTTGTCGAGTTCGTAGAGCCAGTTCACCGGGCCGCCTCGACGGTCTGCGGGGAGGAACCGGCGACGTCGGCAGCGGCAGCGGCACCGGCACCATCGGCGCGGCGGCTGCCGCGCCGCCACCACAGCACCCCACCGGCGACGGCGGCGATGACCAGCCCGCCGGCCGCGGCCAGCGCCACCTGCGCCGTGCCGCCACCACCATCGGCGTCGAAGCTCCACTGCTGCGTGGCGGTGGTCGTCGTGAACAGCGCCTGCGCGGGCTCCGACGAGACGTCCGACGTGACGACCGTGCGGTAGGCCTCGTTGATGTCGGTGAGCGTGGTGACCGTGAGGTCGACGGTGGTGACCGGCTGCGGGCAGGTGTAGACCAGCTGTGCGCCGAGCGTCACCAGGTCCTGCAGCTCGGTGACCTGCCCCTGGCACGGCTGCCCGTCCTGCTCGATCAGGAAGTGCGACAGGAGGTAGCTGGGCAGGTTGTCCGACTGCGCCAGCAGCTGCGCGCCGGTCAGCGGCTCGCCGGTGCCGCCCGTCTGGTCGGTCTGGTCGGTGAAGGCGCCGAGGAACTCGCCCAGGTTGACCCAGTCGTCCTCGGCGGCCGTCCACGTCACCGTGACCTCGGCGCCGTCGACGTCCAGTCGCGCCGAGAGCGGCGGCCCGAACGGATGCGCCTGCGCGGGCGGTGCTGCGACGACGGCGACTCCTGCGGCCGGGACGACGGCGGCGACCGCGGCGGCGACCAGCCGGCGCAGGCCGCGGCTCCGGTGGGCGATCGGCACCGGCCCTCCTTCGACGTGACGGGACTCCGCCCAGCCAACATCGGCTGGGCGCGCAGGATCCGCCGTCGGGTCGTCGTCCGCGTGAATCCGAGATGAACTTCCCGTTCATCCCGGCATGTCCGGTCACGGAGAGCCGGCGACCGCCTACGAGGAGCCGGCGGCCGCCACCTGGGCGTCGCTGCGCAGGATGCAGAACTCGTTGCCCTCCGGGTCGGCGAGGGTGACCCAGCCGGTGCCGGGGCCGTACGTGCCGCGATGGTCGGCGACCTCGGTGGCGCCGATGCCGCGCAGCCGCTCGATCTCCTCGTCCTGGGTGCGGTCGGTGGGGCGTAGGTCGAAGTGCACCCTGTTCTTCGCCGACTTGGGCTCCGGCACCTCGATGAACAGCACCTGGTGGCTGCCGTCCGGCCGCTGGATCATGCACTCCTCGTGGCCGGGCTCGTTGGGGTCGTCGGCGATGTCGACGTAGCCGAGGACCTGCTTCCACCACTCCGACAGCTGGTAGGCGTTGGCACAGTCGATGGTCGTGTGCGCGATGCGGGACGTCATCGTCACACCCTGCCCTACGACGGCAGGTCTTCGAACACCCCTCGCAGCGACGGCCACGCACCCGCACGGCAGTACACCGGGACCTCGTCGATCGGCACCGGCCGGGTGACGATCTGCCCGCCGGCCACCGGCGTCGCCGTCCACACGTCGACCCAGGCACCCGCCGGCAGGTAGACGTCCCACGTCGACGCCCCGGCCGAGAGCACCGGCGCCACCAGCAGCGCGTCGCCCAGCAGGAACTGCCGGTCCACGACCGACCACGCCGCCGCGTCGCCCGGGAAGTCGAAGAACAGCCCCCGCATCAACGGCGCCCCGCCCGCCACCGCGGCCGAGGCCGACGACGACAGGTACGACACCAGCCGCTCCCGCAGGTGCGCGAACCGGCGGAACACCGGCAGCACCCGCTCGTCGCCGGTCCGTTCGGCGACGTTCCACGGCGTGCGGTCGCGCAGCGGCAGCCGGTGGTGGTTGAACTCCGAGTGGTACTGCATGATCGGCATGAACGCCGACGCCGCGGTGGCGCGCAGGTACAGCTCGGGGTCGGGCACGTCGCCGGAGAAGCCGGCCAGGTCCCAGCCCCAATAGACGATCCCGCAGGCGCCCGCCGTCACCCCGGCGACCACCGCCGACCGGAAGCCGGACCACGTCGAGTCCTCGTCGCCGGCCCAGAACGCGCCGTGCGCCTGCGAGCCGGTGAACCCGGCCCGGCTGAACGTCACGGGCGCCTTGCCGGCCGATCGCAGCAGGTCGCCGTAGGCGCGCGCGTACTCGACGGGGAACCGGTGGTTCCCGGCCAGGCCGCGCAGCGCACCGCCGTCGTGCCGCAGGTCGCGCCCCCACGCGTGCTCGCCGCCGTCGGTCTTGAAGCCGTCGATCCCGACCTCCTCGACCAGATAACGGCGCTTCGACGTCCACCACGCGCGCGCCTTCTCGGCCGCGAGGTCCGGCATCAGCGCGAGCGGGAACCACCAGCCGCGGTTGCGGTACGGCCGCCCGTCCGCCTCGGTGACGACGAACCCGCCGGCCACCGCCGCCCGGGCGTCGGCCGCGAGCTGCCCGCGAGGGTGCGGTCGCATCTTCAGCAGCGGGATCTGCCAGAGCAGCACCCTCACGTTCCTCGAGTGCAGCTCCTCCACCATCCCGCGAGGGTCCGGCCAGGCGCCGCCGGCGGGGAAGGTGAAGTCGGCCAGCCGGTGCGGCCCGCCGTCCTCGTTCACCTCGTACTGAGCGTCGCGGAACGCCGTGAACGTCGACTCGTCGCTCCACGCCTCGATGACCAGCGCGCCGACGGGGATGTCGTGCTCCCGGTGGGCGTCCATCTCGGCCATGACCCGGTCCTGCGTGTTCCACTCGTTGCCGCTCGCCCAGAGCCGGAACACCCAGTCCGGCAGCACCTCGGGCCGGCCCGCCTCGTCGACGAACTGCCGCACCACGTCGGCGGGCGAGCCGGTGAAGACGCCGACGGAGAGCGCGTCGTCGCCGTCGAGCTCGGCCTCGACGACCAGCCGGTCCGGCGTCGTCGCACCGACGTCGTACCACGTCCGCCGGGCGGTCCGGACGTGGAACCCCCACGACCCGGCAGCGCCGACGACCAGCGCGAACGGCATCGGCAGATAGGTCCGTCCGTGCTCGCCCTGCGCCTTGTACTGCTCGAACACGACGGCGTCGAGCGTGCGGCCGCGCTGGTCGACGGCGTCGTAGCGCTCGCCGAAGCCGACCACGTGCTCGTCCGCGGCCAGCCGCAGCGCGAACCGGACCCGCCGCAGCCCCTCGCCGCCGGTCAGCCACTCGACGCTCCCCGGCACCAGCCGGTCGCCGTCCACCGCGAGCGACCCGCCGTCAGCCGACCAGGCGCCGGCCGAGACCTCGTACCAGCGGGTCCGCCGGGTCGTGCCGCCCTCCGTCGTCGCCACGAACCGGTACCGGTACACCGTCCCGGCGGCCAGCGGCGGCGTCGTCACCGACCAGTAGGTGCGGTCGGCGAGCGAGCGGGCCTGCGCGGCGGCCAGGTGCCCGCCGTCGCCGCCGGTCTCGTCGTCGCTGCTCGTCGACGACGGCGGCAGCAGCGGCCTGGTCACGATGCCGCCTCCGGCGTCACCGGACCATTCGCACGACACGGCGACCACCGCGGCCGACGCCCGGACCCGCAGCTCACAGGTCTCGCCGTCGACCGGGAGCGCCGGCACCCGCTGGTCGCCGCTGACGGCGTACGGGTGCTCGGAGCCGAACGGGCGGTGCCGGATCATCGGGCCCTCCCCACCAGTGCGAGCTCGGACGCGAGCACCAGGTACATGCCGTGCGACCAGAGCAGGGGCGTCGCGACCGTGCCCCACCGGTCGATCCACTCCTGCTCGCGGCCGGGCGCCAGCAGGTGGTGCCCCACCTGCTCGGGCAGCTCGCCCGCCGGCGTGGCCTGGGCGGCGATCCAGCGCAGCGATGCCCACGCCTCGTCCTCACGCCCGGCCGCGGCCTGGTTCCAGCCGAGGAACGCCGTGAGCAGGGGCCACTGCCCGCCGCCGTAGAACGTGTCGGCGGCGTACCGGTGCACGCCGCCGTCGACGCACAACGCGTGCTCGACCGCGGCGACCGTCGTCCGCCCGACCTCGCTGTCGACGGCGACCAGCCCGAACGGCGCGACGCAGGCCAGCAGGCTCGCGTCGACGTCGGCCGCGCCGAGCCACTTCGTCAGGTGCCCGTCCGCGACGCCCGAGGACAGCACCAGCGCATCGATGGCGCCGGCGGCGTCCGCCGCGGCCGCGCGCTCACCCGCCGAGAGCGCACCCGCCAGCGCCGGGTGCGTCGTCGCCGCCGCCAGCCCGGCCCGGATCGCGCCGAGCGTCGACACGTGCCGCTGGTCGACGTGCTCCTCCCACCAGTCGTAGCAGGGCCGGGACCAGAAGGTCGTCAGGTAGCGGACCGCCGTCGCCACGCCGCCGTCGACGCCGTCGACCACGCCGTGCCGGTCGGTGTGCGACGCGAGCGCCCACAGCCAGGTGCCGTAGCCGTCGAGCTGGAAGTCCCACCACGGGTCGTTCCCGACGGCGCCGTCGATGGTGTAGCGGGTCGGCAGCAGGTCGGCCACCGGGATGTGCTCGCCCCGCCCGGCCCGTGCCGCCAGCGCGTCGACCTGGTCGGTGCGCTTGGCGAGCACCTCGGCGCACCACCGGTGGAACGCCGCCGCGCCCTCGGCGTCGCCGTAACGGCTGGCGCCCTCGGCGATGAACGCGCCGTCGCGGAACCAGCTGTAGCCGCGGTACGCGCTGAACGTCGGGCTGGCCGGGTAGGCGCCGGACGGCGCCTGGTGGGTCGCGATGACCCGGTGGCTCGCCTCGGCGAGCGCGAGCAGCCCGGTCCGGGTGGGAGCGTCGGTCACAGCAGCTCGTCCACCCGGGCGGCGGCGTCGGCGACGGCCTGCTCGACGGTCTTGCGCCCGGCCGCGGCATTGCCCAGCTCCTCGGTGACGGCGTCCTGCATCTCCTGCTGGCGGACGATGACCGGCGGCAGCACGGTCTCCTCGAGCGCGTCGAAGACGGCCTGCCGGTTCGCCGGCGGGGTCTGCTCGAGGTACGGCGCCAGCTTGTCCTGGTCGGCGATCGGCGGCAGCTCCCACCCGGCGTTCAGGCGGGTGTCGACGGTGGTGTCGGACGAGGTGAGGAACTCCAGCCACGCCTGTGCCTCCTCGGGGTGCTCGCTGTTCGCGCTGACCACGACGCCGTTGGTGAACATGGCACTGGCCTGGTTGACGTCGCCCGGCTCGACCACGACGTCCCACTCGAACGGCACGTCGGCCAGCGGGCCGAACATCCAGATGCCGCTGTGCCACATGGCGAGCTTGCCCTCGCGGAACAGCGTCGAGTCGAAGTCGGGCGTGCCGGCGCCCTCGGCCTCGGTCGGCATGACGGTGCCGGACTTGCCGGCCAGCCAGGTGGCGGCCGCGATGCCCTCGGGCGAGTTGAACGCCGTCGCGCTGCCGTCCTCGGTGAGGAACTGCCCGCCGGCCTGGGCCAGCGCCTTGTAGAACTCGTGGAACGTGGCCGGCTGGTAGTCGCCCCACACGCCGGCCGCGGTGTCGGTCAGCGCCTCAGCGGCGGCCCGCTCGTCCTCCCAGGTCCAGTCCGCCGTCGGCTCGGGCACGCCGGCCGCCGCGAACAGGTCCTTGTTGTAGAACAGGACGACGTCGCTGAACGACTCCGGCAGGCCGAGCTGGGCGCCGTCGTGCTGGAAGGCCTCGAGCAGCGACGGCGTGTAGGCGCCGCCGTCGACGTCGAGCTCGGCCAGCGCGCCGCTCTCGGCGTAGGTGACGAAGTTCTCGTAGTTGAGCTCGAACGCGTCGGCCTCGGTGCCGCCGGCGACCGCCGTCTGCAGCTTGGTGAAGTAGTCGGCGTACGGCGTGGTCTCTATTTGGACGTCGATGCCCGGGTTCTCACGTTCGAACGACGCGGCAATCTCTTCCAAGTGCTGCTCGTTGCCGCCGTTGGACGAGAACTCCATGTAGCGGACGACGACCTGGCCGTCCTCGCCGCTGTCCTCGCGGGTCGCGGAGCCCTGCGAGCAGGCCGAGAGGGCCAGGAGTGTGGCCGCGGCGGCGACGGTGCCGAGGCGGATCGGGTGTGCCATGGGAACTCCGTTCGGTCGAGCGTCACTTGAGCCCGGAGCGGGCGACGCCTTGGATGACGTATTTCTGCGCCGCGAGATAGAGCACGGCGATCGGGACGATGCTGATCACGGAACCGGCCATCACCACGTCCCACTCGGTGGTGAACTGGCCGTGCAGGGTGCTGAGGCCGAGAGGCAGGGTCATCAGCTCCGGCGAGCGGATGACGACCAGCGGCCAGAGGAAGCTGTTCCAGCTGGACATGAACGCCAGCACGGCGAACGTCGCCAGCGCCGGGCGCATCAGCGGCCAGACGACGGAGACGAAGATGCGCAGGTGCCCGGCGCCGTCGATGGTGGCCGCCTCGTCCAGCTCGATCGGCACCTGCGCGACGGCCTGCCGCAGCAGGAAGACGCCGAACGCGGACGCGATGCTCGGCGCCAGCAGGGCGGCGTAGGTGTCGACGAGGTTCAGCTCGCGCATCTCGATGAACAGCGGGACGACGAGCACCTGCATCGGCACCATGAGGGTCGCGAGGTAGACGAGGAACAGCGCGTTGCGACCGGGGAAGTCGAGCCGGGCGAAGGCGTAGGCGGCCATGGCGCTGGTGACGAGCTGCAGCAGCGTCGAGGCGACGGCGATCCAGAGGCTGTTGGCCAGGATCCGCCAGAACGGCATCGCGTCGAGCAGCGTGCGGTAGGCGTCGAGGCCGGGCTCGTCCGGGATCAGGTCCGGCGTCCCCAGGCCCGCGCCCGGCGTGAGCGAGGTGATCACCGTCCAGGTGAACGGGAACAGCATGACGAGGGCGCCGACGGTGACGCCTGCGTAGAGCGCGGCCCTACGCATAGGTCACCCACCGGCGCTGGCCGCGGACCTGGACGATCGTGACGACGAGGACGACGGCGAAGAGCAGCCACGACAGCGCCGACGCGTCGCCGGCCCGGCCGTAGCGGAAGGTGAGGTCGTAGATCTGCTGGACGACGACCTCGGTGGCGCCGGCCGGCCCGCCGCCCGTCATGACGTACACCTGGTCGAACACCTGAAAACCGTTGATCAGCGAGATGACGACCACGAAGAAGGTCGACGGCGACAGCAGCGGCAGCGTGACGTGCCGGAAGCGCTGCCAGGCGCTGGTGCCGTCGACCCGTGCCGCGTCGTACAGCTCGCCGGGGATGGCCTGCAGGCCGGCCAGCAGGATGATCATGACGAAGCCGAGGTCCTTCCACGCCGACGCGAGGATCACCGACGGCATGGCCCACGCGGGGTCGGTCCACCAGCCGGGTCCGTCGATGCCGACGAGCCCGAGGACGTGGTTGACCAGGCCGTTCGCCGGGCTCAGCAGCCATCGCCACAACAGCGCGACGACCACCCAGCTGGTGACGACCGGCAGGAAGTAGGCCGCGCGGAAGACGTTGCGGCCTCTGAGGGCGGTGTTGAGGGCCAGCGCCGCGGCCAGCCCGAGGAGGTAGACGAGCGGCAGGTAGCCGGCGATGTAGCCGAGCGTGTGCCCGAACGCCGCCCACGTGTCGCCGTCGGTGAGGAGCTCGCGGAAGTTCGCCAGGCCGACGAACTCCATGGGGGTGATGAGGTTCCAGTCGTGCAGCGCCACCCAGAGCGAGCTGACCATCGGGACCAGCGTGAACAGCGTCAGCGGGATCAGGCTCGGCGCCAGGAACAGCGCGACGATGCCGGCGCGGCGCAGCCGGTTGCCGCCGTAGCGGAGGGTGCTGCGGTGTCGTCTCTTGGGGGGCGGCGACGGCGGCAGCTGCCGTTGGGTGCGTGGCGCGGTCGAGGTGCTCATGACAGCTCCCCGGCGAGTGCGCCGCCGAGCCGGGCCCGGACCAGCTCGCCCTGGCCGCCGGTCGCGCCGGCCGCGTCGTACGGGGTCGCGAGGACGAGGGCGGCGGCGCCGAGCGCCCACGACGTGTCGTCCCACGACTCGACGACCACGGGGACGCCGCGGCGCGACGGCATGAGGTGCGCGCGCAGGCTGGGCTCGAAGCCGGGGCGCCAGTGGTCCCAGGCGCGGGTACCCTCCCCGAGCACGATGACGATCTCCGGGTCCATGACGTTGATGAGCCCGGCGACGCCGCGGCCGAACATGCCGCCGGCGGTGGAGAAGATGCCCCTGACGGTGGTCGATCCGGAGTCGGCGAGGTGCTGCAGGTCGGCGAGCGTGGCGCCGGCCTTCGTGAGGCCGGCCCGCTGGGCGGCGCGCAGCAGTGCCTCCTGCCCGACCGACGCCTCGAGGCAGCCGGAGTTGCCGCACGAGCATCGCGGTCCGTCGGGGCGGACGGGGAAGTGGCCGAACTCGCCGGCGCCGCCGTTCGTGCCGCGGTAGACGCTGCCGTCGACGACCAGCCCGGCCCCCACCCCGCGCCCGATGGTGACGACGAGGAAGTTGCGGTGGTGGCGGCCCCTGCCGTACAACCGCTCGGCGACGGCGAGCGCGTTGACGTCGTTCTCGACGAGGACGGGCACGGGCAGGGCGGCGCGCAGCCGGGCGCCGAGGGCGAGGCGCTGCCACCCCAGCGTCGGCGCATCGACGGCTCCCGTCTCTTGATCGTCGACCGCCCCGGGCACGCACACGCCGACCCCCAGGAGCGGCGCCGCGTTCTCACCGTCCCCCTCGGGGCCGGCTGCGAGGAGTGGGCGGAGCAGGTCGACGAGCCGGTCGGGGGCGTCGGCGGCCATGGCGTCGAACGGCCACTCCCACGACTGCCGCACCTGGCCATCGAGGCGGACGTCGACCACGGCGACGTGGTCGGCGGCGACCTTCGCCCCGAGCGCCCGGCCGGCCGACCCCACCAGGCCCAGCAGCACCGCCGGGCGGCCGCCGCGGGACGGACGGTGCTCGACCTCGGCGACCAGCCCGCGCGCCAGCAGATCCTTCACGATCTGCGTGACGGTCGCGGGACTCACCCCCAGCACGCGGGCGATGTCCGTCCTGCTCAGCGGCCCGGACGTGCCCAGCGCGGCCAGCACGGCCGAGCGGGTGAGGTCACCGCGGGGAACGGGCATCCGGCACTTCCTTCACGACTAAAGTTAGTCATAAAGAAACACCGGTGACATCGCTCTGTCAAGCCGTGGGCCGCTGACAACAAGGGAGTCCTTGACAAAACTTCTTGTCGGTAAGAGGCTGGAGAAGTACCGAGACAGCGCACGAGTGCCGATCAGCGGCAGGAGCGGAGTTCGCGATGAGCACCAGGACCGTGGCCGAGAAGCTGCTGGTGAAGCCCGGCACGTCGGTGTGGGTGTCGCACCCGGACCGACGGGGGCTGCTGGATCCGCTGCCCGCCGACGTCCGGAGCGTGGACGGCCCGGCGGGCGCCGCAGTGGCGGTCGTCTTCGCCGACGGCGCGGCGTCGGTCCGCACCGTCCTCGAGCAGCACCGCGACACCGTGACGGCGCCGCCGGTGATCTGGATCGCCTACCCGAAAGGGGGCCGCGCGGACATCAACCGCGACACGCTCTGGCCGATCGTCGCCGAGTTCGGCCTGCGCCCCAACGGCCAGGTCGCCATCGACGACGTGTGGTCGGCGCTGCGGTTCCGCGCGACCAAGCCGGGCGAGCCTCCGTTCACCGGCGGCGCGGAGTAGCCCGTCACCGATCCGAGCGCCCGGGCCTGCCCATGATCAGGTTCTCTCGCGGTCGCTGACGCGCCGCCCACGCACATGATCACAACGGGGCAGGCCGGACGCGGCCGCCGACTCCGAGAGTCTTCACTGCCGCCGACGGTCTTCACTGCCGCCGACGGTCTTCACTATCGCCGACGGTCTTCACTGCCGCCGACGGTCTTCACTGCCGCCGACGGTGCCTCGCCCAGGAGCTCGCGGCTTCACTGCCGCCGACGGTCTTCACTGCCGCCGACGGTGCCTCGCCCAGGAGCTCGCGGCTTCACTGCCGCCGACGGTCTTCACTGCCGCCGACCGTCTTCACTACCGCCGACCGTCCTCGGAGCGCAGGAACGTCCGCCGAAGACTGCCTTCGATAGTGAAGACGACCGCTGGAAGTGAAGACGTCCGCATGCCGGCCGGCGGGTGTCAGCGGCGGCGGAGCGAGGCCGAGAAGGCGTCAGCGGAGCGCGACGTCGTGGTCGTGGGGGCCGTGGCCGTGCGGCCGCGACCGCCGCGGCGGCCTCCCGTCGTCGTGCCGGTCGGGCTGGAGCCGGATCGGTCCTGGTGACCAGCCCCGGTGCGACCGTCGCGACCGGCCGAGGCGCCGGTACCGGCACCCCCACCGTCCGAGCCACGACCCGAGCGGCCGCCACGGCGGCGCGGTCGCCCGCGCCCGCCCGGCTCGCCGTCCGAACCCGAGCGCGAGCCCGAACCCGAGCGCGAGCCCGAGCCGCCCCCGCGACCCCGCCGGCCGGCGGTGGCCGGCCCGGCAGGTACGACCGGAGCCGCGGCCGGGGTGACCAGCGGCGCGGCCGGCCCCGTCAGCGAGACGATGGCCGGGTGGCCGGGTGAGACTCGGGTGATCGCGGGCGTGATGCCCGCCTGCCGGGTCAAAGTGCGGACGTCGGCGGTCTGGTCGGGGGTCATGACGGTGACCACGACGCCGTCGGCGCCGGCGCGGGCGGTGCGGCCGGAGCGGTGGAGGTAGGCCTTGTGCTCTGCGGGCGGGTCGACGTGGACGACGAGGCCGATGTCGTCGACGTGGATGCCGCGGGCCGCGATGTCGGTGGCGACCAGCACGCGCGCCGTCCCCGCGGAGAAGGCGGCGAGGTTGCGCTCGCGGGCGCCCTGGCTGAGGTTGCCGTGCAGATCGACGGCGGGGATGCCGGCCGCCGTCAGGACGCGGGCCAGCTTCTTCGCGCCGTGCTTGGTGCGGGCGAACAGCAGCGTGCGCCCGAGCCCGGACGCCAGCTCGCGCACGATCAGCGCCTTGTCACCGGTCTCGACGGCCATGACGTGGTGGGTCATGGCGGAGACGCGTGCGACGGCGGGCGCGGTCGAGTGCATGACGGGCTTGGTGAGGTACCGCCGGACCAGGGTGTCGATGCCGTTGTCGAGCGTGGCCGAGAACAGCAGCCGCTGGCCGCCGCGCGGGGTCGCGTCGAGCAGGCGCCGGACCGCGGGCAGGAAGCCCAGGTCGGCCATGTGGTCGGCCTCGTCGAGCACGGTGACCTCGACGGCGCCGAGGTCGCAGTGGCGCTGGGCGATGAGGTCCTCGAGCCGGCCCGGGCAGGCGATGAGCACGTCGACGCCGGCGGACAGCGAGCGGACCTGCGGGCCCTGCCCGACGCCGCCGAAGATGGTGGCGACGCGCAGGCCGGTAGCCGCGGCGAGCGGCGCGACGGCGGCGGCGACCTGGTTGGCCAGCTCGCGGGTGGGGACGAGGATCAGCGCGCGCGGCCGCCGCGCCTGGCGCACGGCGCCCGAAGCGACCAGCCTGGCGATCGTCGGGACGGCGAACGCGATGGTCTTGCCGGAGCCGGTCTGGCCGCGTCCGAGCACGTCGCGGCCGGCCAGGGTGTCCGGCAGCGTCGCGGCCTGGATCGGGAACGGCGTGGTGACGCCCTCGGCGGCGAGGGCGGCGACGATGGCCGCGGGGACGCCGAGCTCGGCGAACGAGCGGTCGTCGTCGGCCGTGACGGTGTGGAGCTGTGCGAGCGTGGTGTCCGGCGCGACGGCCGGGTGTGTTGTCGTGGCCGAGGCGGCCGGACGGCGGGTGTTACGGGGGCGGCGGCGAGCGCCGTCGCCCCGAGACGTGCGGGTATCAGTGGGCACGAACGTCCTTCCGAGGACGTGGAGGGAGTGGCCGGACACGATCGGACGCCCGCTCATCTGGAAGGGGGACCTGGCGCCTGTGTTGGCGCGTCGCACTCGACCTCGGGGACGTGTAGTCGCGTCCCGTCGGTGTCTAGTGTGCCTCATCGGATGCTCGGTCACCAACCGAGTCCACGACGACCGGAGGAGCACCATGAGTTTCCCGTCCTATCCGCCCGCCCGTTACGACGGCGAGAACGGCGAGGTCAGCGCCCGGCTCCGGCGCGCCGACGCCGCGCCGGAAGTGACGTACGCGTCCGGCGTGACGGTGGACTACCTGGCGACCGGAGCCTCGACCGGCGGCGATTTCGGGCTCTACCGGTGGACGTTCGGGCCCGGCGAGTCCGGTCCCGGCCCGCACTTCCACCGCACGATCACGGAGTCGTTCTACGTCCTCACGGGTGCGGTCCTGCTGTTCGACGGCACGACCTGGGTGGAGGCGACCCAGGGCGACTTCCTGCACGTGCCGCCGGGCGGCGTGCACGGATTCAGGAACGTCCTCGGCGAGCCGGCGTCGATGCTGCTCATGTTCACGCCGGGCGCGCCACGCGAGGACTACTTCGAGACCCTGGCGGCGGTGTCGAAGGGGCTGGAGCTGAGCGAGGAGGAGCGGACGGCGTTCTACCTCCGCCACGACAACCACTGGGCCTGACCCTGCGCGCGCCGCGCCGCGCCAGGGGCAGGAGATCTACGTCCGGTACTGCGCCGTGAGCGGACACTGGAACGGGTCGCGCGCCCTGAGGCCGACGTCGTTCAGGTACTGCACCACGATGCGGTAGGACCCGGTCAGCGTCGTCTCCGTGTACGCGATGCCGTGCCGGGCGCAGAAGTCCTTGACGATGGGCTGAGCGCGGCGCAGGTTGGGCCGCGGCATGCTCGGGAACAGGTGGTGCTCGACCTGGTAGTTGAGCCCGCCCATGGCGAGGTCGACGACGGGGCCGCCCGTGATGTTGCGCGACATGAGCACCTGCCGGCGCAGGAAGTCGATCTTCATAGAGGCGGGCACGATCGGCATGCCCTTGTGGTTGGGCGCGAACGCACCGCCGAGGAGCAGCCCGAACAGGCCCATCTGGACGCAGAAGAACGCGATGGCCTTGGCCGGCGGCAACACGATGAACAGCGCCGCGAGGTAGCCACCGAGCCGGACGGTCATGAACAGGATCTCGACCCAGCGGTGCTCGAGCCGCTCGCGCCGGGCGATGTTCTGGATGCTGTGCGCGTGCAGCGCGATGCCTTCCAGCAGGAGCAGCGGGAAGAAGAACCAGCCCTGCCGGTCGGCGAGCCATTGTCCGACCCGGCCGCGCTGGTGGTAGGCCGCGGGCGAGAACGCCAGCACCCCCGGCGCGATGTCGGGGTCGGCGCCCTCCTTGTTCGGGTTGAGGTGGTGGCGCGTGTGCTTGCGCATCCACCAGCTGTAGCTGAGCCCGGCGAACAGCCCGGAGACGACACGGCCGGTCCACTCGTTCCAGCGGTGCGACGCGAAGATCTGCCGGTGGGCGCCCTCGTGGCCGATGAAGCCGAACTGGGCCAGCACCACGGCGAGCGCGGCGGCGAGCAGCAGCTGGTACCAGGAGTCCCCGAGCAGCGCGAAGCCGACCCAGATGGCGGCGAACGCGGCGATGGTGCCGCCGATCAGCGTCCAGTAGAACGTGTAGCGGCGCTTCAGCAGCCCCGCCGACTGGATGATCTTCGAGAGCTCCGCATACGCGCTGACGTGCCGCTCGCGGGCGGCTCCGCGCGCGGGTGTGCTCTTCATGGCCGTGGTCATCAAAGGGGACCCTTTCGGTGATCGCGGCCGTGCCCGGCCGAGGCGTCAAAGGTTCGACGTCGCTGCTGCGTCAACGGCTCCATCGAGATCAGGGTTCCGCAGCAACTCGAACCTACAGGTACCCCACCCACGCGAGGCCATGCACGGACACCAAATCGCACATGACGGGCTCATGGCGCCGCGGGGAACGTGAGGGTGACGGTGGCGCCGTCGCCGGGCCGGCCGTCGATGACCCTGACCTGCCATCGACTCGGTAGGCGCTTGCAACGTCGGGGCGCAACGACGTGCACCCCCGTCCAGCACGTGACAAGGTCTTCTTGTGCCTCTGCCGGTATCCAAAAATCAGATTGCCCGCCTGGGTGAACGTCTTGCCAGCGGTCGCGCTACCGATCAGGACTGGGACCTTTATGCCGAGGTCCTGGATTGCTATGACCAGAACACGACGGCAGTTCGGTCGGGGATCGATGCGGTGGACTGGTCTAGCGTCCTCGGACGCCCCGTTGACCTCGCCGTGACCGCTCGAACCAAGACGCTCGGCACGCTGATCGATAAGCTGATCCGGACACCGGCGGTTAAGCTTCCGGCCATCAGGGATATCTCGGGCGTGCGCATCGTGGGCGATTTGTTCCTTTCAGAGCAAGATCGCATCGTCGAGCATCTGGTGCAGCTCTTCGACTGCCCGAACGCCAAGCCGGTCGACCGCCGAGTGGATCCTATAAGCGGGTATCGGGCGCTTCACGTCGTTATCGTGGCTGACGGCCTGCCGGTCGAGGTCCAGGTAAGAACAGAGTTGCAGGCGCTCTGGGCTGATCTGTACGAACGTCTGGCGGATACCTGGGGGCGGCAGATCAGGTATGGGGAGGCGCCGAGCCCGGGACCAGACGGTGACATCACGCTCCGGGCTGCGGTTATCGCTGAACTTCATGCGCTTTCACTAGAGAGCTTTGCTGATCTCGAACTGGTGAGGCAGCGCGCCGCGACGGCGATCTCCGACGTCGCTAGAGATGAGCGCGAGCTACACAACAGCGATTTGGATGACGAAGCGCTCCAAGGCTTCCGCGCTCTGTTGCGGAGGCACCGCGATGACCTGGTGCGGATTCAGTCCAGTGCACGAGTGCTACACGGCAACGCGAAGGCGCGGCTGGCAGCGCTAGCGGAGATCGCGAACCGTGTGCCGTAGCCCCCAGAAGCTGCTCTGTGTAAGCTTCGATGCGGAGGCCAAGACGTGATCAACTTTCTTCTGTCGTACGACCGTCGCACCGGTGACCTGGAGATTCAGGAGTTCCGGGGCGAACATGGCCGTGCGAGCGCCTTGCGGGCTCGTCTGAAAGCAGAAGGCCGGGTCCCGGGCAGCGATCGAGAAGTTGTAGTCATTGCAGCCGACTCCGAGGAAGCCCTGCGGCGTACGCACGCGCGCTACTTCAAGTCTGTGACAGAGCTAGCGCTCGCTCAGAGTTAGCGCGGCCGCCTCATGGCGCCGCGGGGAACGTGAGGGTGACGGTGGCGCCGTCGCCGGGCCGGCCGTCGATGACCATGGTGCCGTCGTGGGCGTGCACGATCTCGTCGACCAGCGCGAGCCCGAGGCCGAGCCGCGGGTGGTGGCCGTTGCCGTTGGCGCCGGGACCGCGGTGGAAGCGCTGGGTAAGCTCGGCAGCCAGCTTCGGGTCGAGGCCGGCGCCGTCATCGATGACGGCGATCCGCACGGTGCCGCCGGACGCGTCCGAGCGCGTCAGCCCCAGCGTGATGGTGCCGCCGCGCGCGACGTGGTCCATGGCGTTGTCGACCAGGGCGGCGACGGCGCGGCGCAGCGCGCTGGGCACGCCGGTGACGACGTGCGAGTCGCCCGGCACGCTGTCGACGACGAGGTCGACGCCGGCCTCGTCGGCGGTGGCGGCGAAGGAGTCCTTGACCTCGGTGGCGACGCGGGCGAGGTCGACGGGCTGCCGCGCCTCGGGCCGGTTCCGCATCTCCGCCGACAGCAGCATGTCGTTGACGATGTCGGTGAGCACCCGCGCGTCGTCGACCAGCTGGTCGATCTCCTGCCGCTGGTCGTCGTCGGTACTGGGACGGCGTTGCAGCAGCTGGGCGCGGGTGTGCAGGATCGCCAGCGGGGTGCGCAGCTCGTGGCTGGCGTCGGCGACGAACCGGCGCTGCGAGACGAGCGCGTCGCCGAGCGGGCGGACGGCGCGCCGGGCCACCAGCCAGCCGAGCCCGGCCGCGGCCAGCGCGCCGACGACGCCGACCAGGATGGACAGCCGGGCCAGCCGCTCGGTCTCCTCCTGCTGCTCGGTGAAGTTCGTCACCGCGGCGACCCGCTCGCCGTCGACCACGTCGACGTGGGCGAGGAACGGGGTGTCGCACACCTCGAACCGCCGCGTCCCCGCGGCCAGCTCGTCGACGGCGGCGCTGACGTCTGCCTCGGAGCAGTCGGGCGGGACGCCGTCGATGATCGTGCCGCCCGACGCCGGCGCGGAGTCCGCGAGCTTCGACTGCAGCTTGTGGTCGGTGGCGGAGATCCGCTCCTGCCCGCTGATGGAGTAGACCAGCGCGATGATGACGGCGATGACCAGCGCGACGGCGACCCCCGTCTGCACCGCGACGACGAACGACGCCCGCCGCAGCAGCCGCCGGTCGGCGGGTGCGGGAAGCGGTCGGCGGCGCTGGGAGCCGCCTCGGCGCCAGCTCAAGCGGACCCCATCCGGTAGCCGAGGCCGTGGACGGTGCGGATGACGTCACGGCCGAGTTTCCTGCGCAGATAGTAGACGTAGGTGTCGACGGCGCCGGGGCTGTCGGCGTCCTGGAACACCAGTCGCCGCAGCTCATCGCGAGTGAAGACCTGCGACGGGTGGGCGGCGAACAGCTGCAGCAGCTCGTTCTCGCGGCCGGACAGCTCGATCGGCACATCGCCGCCGACCACCCGCCGCGCAGTGACGTCGAGGTGCCGCTCGCCGAGATCGAGCCGGGTCGAGCTGTCGGTGTGCCGGCGCAACAGCGCGCGCAGCCGGGCCAGCAGCTCGTCGATCTCGAACGGCTTGACCACGTAGTCCTCGGCGCCGGCGTCCAGGCCCTCGACGCGGTCCTCGGTGGTGCCGCGGGCGGTCAGGATGAGGGTCGGCGTCGTGACGCCCTTGGCGCGCAGCCGGCGCACGAGGTCGACGCCCTCGATGGCCGGCAGCCCGCGGTCGATGACCATGACGGCGTACTGGTGCGTGAGCGCGCGGTGCAGCCCCGAGTGGCCGTCGCGGGCGACGTCGACGGTGTAGCCCTCGCCGCTGAACAGCCGGTCCAGGAGCGCCGCCAGCTTGGCGTCGTCCTCGACCAGCAGCAGCGTGCGATGCTCCGCGCCCGTCATGACCTCGATGTTCGCACGTCCGCTCTGAGGTTCCTCTGAGATTCGCGCCGAACCATGAGATCACGAGCCGGCGACAACGCAACCGCTCCGAGGCTCGTCTATCAGGGCAGAGGGGGCCGGGTGGTTCGGGTCGCAGAGAGGCTGAGGATGAGCACAGAAGGCGCGATCGAGGTCCGGCCCGCCAGCGAGGACGACCTGCGTCGTACCGCGGCGCTGCACGTCGCCGAGCTTCCGCACGGCCTGTTCCCGCGGCTCGGCGAGGGCTTCGTCCGGCGGTGGCAGCGTGCGCACATCGAGTCGGCGTACGGCGTCCTGCTGGTCGCCGCGCGCGGCGGCGAGGTGCTCGGGTTCCTGCTCGGCACCACCGACCGGCCGGCCAACGTGGCGTGGATACTCGGCCACCACCGCCGCGAGCTCATGACGGCCGGGCTGCGGGCGCTGCTGTCCCGGCCCGCGCTGGCCCTCGGGTTCGTCCGGACGCGCGGGCCGCGGTACGCGCGGCGGTTGTTCGGACGGGGCGCGTCGGCCCGCGTGGCCGGCCGCGGTGACGTTCCGGAGGCCGGCTTCGGCTCCATCGCGGTGCTCGAGGCGATCGTCGTGGCGCCCGCCGCCCGCGGCGAGTCGGTGGGCACGGCATTGTCCGAGGAGTTCCTCTCGATCGTCGCGGCGGCCGGCGGCGACCGCGTCGAGCTGGTCACGAAGGCGGGTGCCCGCGGTGCGGCCGGGTTCTACGAACGGGCCGGCTGGCGCCGCGTCGGCAGCCACGTCGACCGCGACGGCGACGAGGTCCACACGTACCGGATCGACCCACGGTTCGTGCGAGCTCGATGACCGGTCGCGACGTCGGCCGCCGCGGCTTCCTCCTGGGGGCGACGGCGGCAGCGGTGGCCGCGCTGGCGGGATGCGGAGCCGGCGAGCCGACGCAGCCGCGCACCGGCCGGGCGCTACTGCGGCCGGCCCAGAAGCAGCCGGCGGGTCCGGCGCCGGAGCCCCCGTTACCGGTGCCGGACCTTCCGGTGGTGTCACCGTGGGTCGCGGGCGAGAACGAGATCTCGCCGGAGATCAAGCTGGCGGCGGCCCGGGTGCTGGAGGCGCTGGGGACGGTGCCCGACGGTGTCGCCGCCGGGCCCGCGGGGGACCGGCTGGCGGCCGCCGGGGCAGACCCCGCGCTCGCCGCGGCGGCGGGTCCGCTGCTCCCGCCCGCAGCGCCCGCCGTCACGCAGATCGTCTATCCGCAGTACGGCGGGCTCGAGCGCGACACCGCGAGCGTCATGGCGGTGCTGCGCCAGACCTGGGTCGACGGCGACGAGCTGCGCGACCGGCTGGTGACGGCGGACGTGCGGCTGCGGCGGGCCGGCGGCATCTGGACGGTGAGCGAGCTGCACCCCGTCGCGCCGCAACCCGACGCCGCCGCCGCCCTGCGCGGACCGGCCGCCGAGCTCGCCGCGTCACCCCGGGTGCTGCTGCCGAACGCGGCCGCCGCGGATCTCGCGGCTGGGATCGTCGACGCGAGGGTGGTCGCGGCGCTGCTGGCGCTGGTTCGGACCTACGAGCTGGCGGTGACGGTGTTCCGCGGCGGCCACCCGGAGAACGTGTTCGGCACCGATCGCACCAGCAACCACACCCGCGGCCGCGCCGTCGACATCTGGGCGGTCGACGGCCGGCCGGTGGTGTCGATGGGCAAGGACGAGCCGTTCCTGCTCGACTTCCTCGCCGCGGTGCGCTCGACCGGCAGCGACGAGGTCGGTGGCCCCGTGGATCCCGACGGCCCCGGCGGCACGCACTTCGCCGACGCCCTGCACCGCGACCACGTCCACCTCGGCTTCGAACGCGCCGCCTGAGCAGTCATGGGGACCGTGGGCTTCCGCCCGCCATGGCGGGGCAACTCGTCCGGCGTCGCGTCGAGGGCGAGTGACCACTGCTGGAGCAGCGGTCACTCGCCCTCGAGACGCAGCGGTCAGTGCCTCACTTGCGCAGGAAGGTGAGCAGCGCCTCGCTGACCTGGTCGGCGTGGGTCCAGAGCAGGCCGTGCGGCGCGCCCTCGATCTCGACGTAGTCGGCCGACGGGAGCCGCTTGGTGAACTCGCGGGCCGTGGCGTCGATGGGGAGGATGCGGTCGGCGGTGCCGTGCAGGATCAGCGCCGGCACGTCGACCTTCTCGATGTCGGCGCGGAAGTCGGTCAGCCAGCTCTGCACCACGGCGTAGGCCGCGTACCAGGACGCGCCGGCGGCGACGTTCCAGCTGCCCCTGACCGCGGCCTCGCTGATGCGCGAGCCGAGGTTCTCGTCGAGGTTGTAGAAGTCGCTGTAGAACTGGTCGTACCAGGCGAAGCGGTCGCCCTTCGCGGCCTGCTCGATGCCGGCGAACACGTCGGCCGGCACGCCGGTCGGGTTGTCGTCGGTCTGCAGCAGGAACGGCTCCAGCGAGGCGAGGAACGCGGCCTTCGCGACCCGCTCGCTGCCGTAGGTGCCGAGGTAGCGGCCCACCTCGCCGGTGCCCATCGAGAAGCCGACGAGCACGACGTCGCGCAGGTCGAGGGTGTCGAGGACGGTCTTGAGGTCGGCGGCGAACGTGTCGTAGTCGTAGCCGGTGGTGGGCTGGCTGGACTGCCCGAACCCGCGGCGGTCGTAGGTGATGACGCGGTAGCCGGCGTCGAGCAGTGCCGCCGTCTGCTTCTCCCAGGAGTGCCCGTCGAGCGGGTAGCCGTGGATCAGCACGACCGGCTGCCCGGTGCCGTGGTCCTCGTAGTACAGGTCGATGTTCGTCGAGTTCTCGGTTCCGACGGTGATGTACGGCATGGCCTGGCTCCCGTTCCTTCGACCGGCTCTCTAACCGGTTCATCAGTTTGTGGCGGTTATAAGCCAGATCGAAGCACGGCTATTCCAACCTGTCAATGGATGTGATGGGGTTAGAATGGGAGCGGACCGGAAGGATCAGTCATGACGACGCTGCTGCTCGACCTCGTGAACTCGCGCATCGTGTACCCCGACGGGCCGCGCGACGAGCTCGCCGGCGACGCCGCCGCACGCGCCTGGCTGCGTGAGCGCGGGGCCCAGGGCACGCCCGAAGAGATCGCCGACGCCCGCGCCGTCCGGCCGTTGCTGGCCGCCGTCATCCGCGGCGAGCGGTCGCTCGACACGCTGGAGCCGTGGGTGGGCGTCATGCGCCGGCGGGCCCGGCTCACCCGCGACGGCCTCATCTGGGACGACGACGTGCCCGCCGGCCGCCGCGTCGGAGCGCGCGCCGTCGAGGAATGGGCCGCGCTGCAAGGACCCGAAGGCTCCCGCATCCGGCCCTGCGCCGCCCACGACTGCCAGCACTTCCTGGTCGACAACAGCCGGGGCAACGCGCGCAAATGGCATTCGATGGAGATCTGCGGCAACCGAGCCAAGGCCCGTCGTCACTATGCGCGGTCGAAGTCGGAGGGCTAGGGGCGGTCGCTCGCCGCTACGCGCCTGGGCGGGGGTTCCGGGCGGAGAGTCGGAGGTTGCGCCGGCTCCGCTTCGCGGCGGTGAAGCATGCCGCGTGCGCTCTTGACGCCGGCTCCACATCCTCCGACCCTCCACCCTCGATTCCGTGGCGGCTCGGCTTCGCTTTGCCGGCCTCGCCTCTCGGCGGTCGCGCTGGGTGTCTGGCGGTTGGTCAGTTGCCGAGTTCGGTGAAGAGGGTGAGCTGCAGGCCGCCGGGGGCGTCGAGGCGGGCGTTGAGGGAGTCCCACGGGGTCCGGGTCGGCTCGGCCAGGATCTCGGCGCCGCCGCCGGCCAGCCGCCGGGTCGTCTCGGCCGCGTCGTCGACCTCCATGGCGACGCGGATGTGGCCGGCCACCCGCCGGCCGACCTCGACGCGGTCGATGAACTCGGCCTGGTCCTGGTCGACGATCTCGATGGTCGCCCGGCCGGCGCCGAGCAGCATCACCCGGCCCTCGTCGGACGAGAAGTCGGCCAGCTCCGGCAGGTCCAGCACGTCGCGGTAGAACCGGACGGCCTCGTCGTAGTCGGGGACGGTCACGACGAGCCGCAGCTCGCGCACGGGAGTGATGTCGGTCATGGCCTCAGTCTGGACGCCGCCGCCCCGCCGGACCAGGTCGTGTGATGCTGGACCGCGTGACCATCCCGCCACACCTAGTCGTCATGGGCGTGTCCGGCTCCGGCAAGACGACGGTCGCGACGCGGCTCGCCCAGCTGCTGGACCGGCCGTTCGCCGAGGCCGACGACATGCACCCGCCGGCCAACGTCGCCAAGATGGCGGCCGGCACGCCGCTGACCGACGCCGACCGCGAGCCCTGGCTGCGCACCGTCCGCGACTGGCTCTCCTCGCAGGCCGAGCAGGGCCGCAGCGCCGTCGTCACCTGTTCTGCGCTGCGCCGGGCCTACCGCGACGTGCTGCGCGCGGCGGCCGGGGGCGTGCGGTTCGTGCACCTCGACGGCGACCCTGAGCTCATCGCCACCCGAATGAAGCAGCGCAAGGGCCACTTCATGCCCGCCAGCCTGCTGCGCTCGCAGCTGGACACCCTCGAGCCGCTCCAGCCCGGCGAGGACGGCGTGCGGGTGCCGATCGAGGGCACGCCCGGCGACATCGTCGCCGACGCGCTGCGCCGCCTCGGATTGGAAGGCGATCACGGAGCGACACCATACGGTCACGCGTAGTGATGTGATCGGGACCTCGGTTTCAGGAGTGGTACGCACCGGGTATACCCGCTCGGCGGGCAGGGCGCGGCGATGGTGGTCTCCGCTCGCGGGGGTGGCGGAGAAAGGTCGCTGCGCCGTGCCCGTCCCCGGGCGGGCCGCAGCGGCGCCGGGGCGCGGGTGGAACTCTCCCGCCGTCCCAGCCGTCTTCCCCTTGGCACGAGCGGCCACCCGGGCGCGCCACCTACCATCGAAGACGTCATGAGCACCGAACCTGAACCGGACCACGAGACGCGCCCTGAGAAGGGCGCGCGCTATCGCGCCGGCCGCCGCAAGCGGACCGGCTGGCGGCGCGTATTCAACTGGAAGGTCTTCGGCTTCACGGCGCTCGGCATGCTCCTGCTGGGTGCGGGGGCCGTCGGCGTCGCGTTCGCCATGATCGACGTGCCGGAGCCGAACGACTTCTCGACCTCCGAGACGAGCATCGTCTACTGGGACGACGGCGAGACCGAGCTCGGCCGGTTCAGCGCAGAGAACCGCGAGATCGTCGGCATCGAGGAGATCCCGCAGACCCTCCAGCAGGCCGTCGTGGCCGCCGAGGACCGCAGCTTCTACGAGAACTCCGGCTTCTCGGCCACCGGCATGATCCGGGCCGGCTGGGACGCCCTGCGCGGCTCGTCCAGCGGCGGCGGCGGGTCGACCATCACCCAGCAGTACGTCAAGAACTACTACCTGACGCAGGACCGCTCCTACACCCGCAAGCTGCGCGAGCTCGTCATCTCGGTGAAGATCGACCAGGACGTCGACAAGGACCAGATCCTGGCCGACTACCTCAACACCATCTGGTTCGGCCGCGGCACCTACGGGGTGCAGACGGCGTCGCGCTCGTACTTCGGCGCCGACGTCGCCGACCTCGACCTCGCGCAAAGCGCCGCGCTGGCCGCGATCCTGCGTTCGCCCACGCGCTACGACCCCACCCTGGGTCCCGAGAACGCCGAGCGGTTCGCCCAGCGCTTCCAGTACGTGCTCGACGGCATGGTGGCCACGGGCGCCATCGACGAGGCCACCGCCGCCGACACCGTCGCGCCCGAGGTGCTGCCCGAGCAGCAGGTCAACCGGTACGGCGGGCCCAACGGCTACCTGCTCATGATGGTCCGCGACGAGCTGCTCGCCATGGGCTACGACGAGCAGGAGATCGAGACCGGCGGGCTGCGCGTCACCTCCACGTTCAGCGCGGTGGCGCAGACGGCCGCGCTGCGGGCCATCGAGGAGGAGCGCCCCACCGAGGACGCCGACGGCGTGCGCATCGGCCTCGCGGCGGTGCGGCCGGGCGACGGCGCCGTGGTGGCGGTCTACGGCGGGCCCGACGCCGTCGCGCAGAGCTACAACGACGCCGTCGACGCCATCCCGCAGGCCGGGTCGACGGTGAAGCCGTTCGTGCTGGCAGCGGGACTGGAGAACGGGTACTCGCTGCGCAGCCGGTTCTGGGGCAACTCGCCGTTCGACCCGCCGGAGCTCGGCCCGCCCGTCAACAACCAGGGCAACCGCGACTACGGCCGCAACGTCACCCTCGAGCGCGCGATGGAGAACTCCATCAACACCGCGTTCGTCGACCTCGCCATGGAGTTGGGGCCCGAGACGGTCGTCGACTCGCTGGTGCGGGCCGGCTTCCCCGACGACGAGCAGCTGCAGGCCAACCTCAACCCCCGCGTCGCCATCGGCATCGGCGGTGTCTCGGCGCTGAACATGGCCAACTCCTACGCCACGCTCGCGTCCCAAGGCCTGCATGCCGGCACCTACACCGTCCGGCAGATCGTCGACCGCGACGGCGCCGTGGCGTTCGAGCACGAGGCCGCGCCCGAGCGGGTCTTCGAGGAGGACGTCACCCGCGACGTCACGTACTCGCTCACCGAGACCGTCGACGGCGGCACCGCCGAGGTCGCACGAGACCTCGACCGCCCCGTCGCCGCGAAGACCGGAACGCACGACGACCTCACGGCCTGGTTCAGCGGGTACACCCCGCAGCTGGCCGCGTCCGTCGTCTACTTCCGCGGCGACGGCACCGAGTCGCTCGACGGCGTCGGCGGCATGGAGAGCTTCAGCGGCGGCGCCTACCCGGGCCGCACGTGGACGGCGTTCATGGAGGCCGCGCTCGAGGGGCAGCCCGAGGAGGAGTTCCCCGAGCCGGCGAACATCCGCGGCGAGAACGGCAACGACGGCGGCGGCGACGAGCGCCCCGAGCGGCCGAACCGGCCCGATGATGACGACGACGACGAGAACGACGGCGGCGAGCGCGGCGAGGAGAACGGCGGCGGGAACGGCGACGAGAACGGCGAGGAGAACGGCGCCGAGCAGCCCGGCGGCGACGAGTCCGGCGCCACGGAGTCCGGCACCGAGACCGGTGGCGACGAGTCAGGCGGGGCCGAGCCTGGCACCGAGTGGGGCGGCGACGAGTCCGGCGCCACGGAGTCCGGCACCGAGACCGGCGGCGACGAGTCCGGCGCGACCGAGTCCGGCACTGACTCCGGAACCGACACCGGCGACACCGGCGACACGTCGGGCGACACGGGCACCGACGCCGGGACCGACACCGGAGCCGAGGGCGGCGCCGAGTCCGGCACCGACGCGGGCGACGAGAGCGGCACGACCGCTCCGGACAGCCGGGCGAGTCAGGCGGCGGTGCTGCTGCTCGGCGCCGGTGCGCTCACGGTGGGCGGGCTCAGCCGGCGCGGCGGGCCGCGCGCGTGGCTCAGCGGCCGGAGGCGATGACCTCGAGGGCGGCGGCCAGGTCGTGCACGACGATCGGGTCGCCGCCCCCGGCGTCGCCGGCCGCCTTCTCGTGCGCCTCGAGCCGTAGCCAGTCGGTCCAGCTCACCACGCGGATGCCGCGCTCGGTCAGCAGTTTGTCGACGGTGTCCGGGTCGCCCTGGCGCGTGGGCAGCGTGTCGAGGTCGGCGAGCACGGACTCCGCGACCTCGTTGGCGTCGCCGCGGTTCGTCGCGATGACGCCCGTGGGCCCGCGGCGCAGCCAGCCGGTGACGTAGACGCCGGCGAGCACGGCGTCGTCGTCGAGCACCCGGCCGTCCCGCGACGGGACCGTGCCGCTCGAGTCGTCGAACGGCAGTCCGGGGATCGGCGTGCCGTGGTAGCCGATGGCGCGCACGACCAGCTCCGTCGGCAGCGTCAGCGTCGGCAGGTCGCCCGGTGGCGGGGCGGTGCCGAGCCGGGTGGGCGCCAGCTCGATGCCGGTGACCGCTGTGGTGCCGAGGATGCGGACCGGGCGGCTCCAGTAGTGCAGGTGGATGCGCCGGCGGGCGCCGGTGCGCGGCCGTTCGGACCACTCGCGGCAGACGTCGACGATGACCCGGGAGTGCCGGTCGGTCGCCACGGCCTCTTCGTCGGCCGGACCGAGGACGAGGTCGTCGGGGTCGACGATCAGGTCGACGCCCTCGAGCGCGCCCAGCTCGTGCAGCTCCGGCGACGTGAACTTGGCCTGCGCCGGGCCGCGCCGGGCGACCAGGTGGATGTCGGTGACCGTGCTGGCCGCGAGCGCGTCGAGGACATGCCGGGGCATCGAGGTGCCGCGCAGCGCCGTGGCGTCCTTGGCCAGGATGCGGGCGATGTCAAGCGCGACGTTGCCGGCGCCGATGACCGTCGCCGTGGTGAGGTTCGGCGGGAGCTCGACGGCGCGCGCCTGCGGGTGGCCGGTGTACCAGGCCACCAGCTCCGACGCGCCGTACGACCCGGCGAGGTCCTCGCCGGGGATGCCGAGCCGGCGGTCGCCGAGCATGCCCGTCGACACGATGACGGCGTCATAGGCGGCCCGCAGCTCCTCGACGGTGACGTCGCGCCCCACGTGCACGTTGCCGGCGAACCGCACGCGCGTGTGCGTGAACCCCTGCGCCAGCACGCGCGAGATGTTCCGGGTCTTCGGATGGTCCGGCGCCACGCCGTAGCGGACCAGGCCGTACGGCGCGGGCGCGGCCTCGAAGACGTCGATGCGGTCGAAGCGGTCGCTGCGCACGAGCGCGGCGAGGGCGTACAGCCCGGCCGGACCGGCTCCGACGATGGCGGCAGCCCGGCCGGCCGCCCCGGATCGACTCCCGTCGTCCTCCATCCGCCCAACGTATGCCGTCGGGCGCCGGCCGCACCACCCCTTGTGCGCGGTCTCACGGCCGTCCGGCCGCCGGGGTGAGAAGACGTTGACACGAGGGCGCCGCTCGAGGCACGTCGGCGTAACGCCGGGTTCCTAGCGTCGGCGGCCAGTGGAGTCAGACCCCGAACCCGGAGGCCGTCATGACCGAGACGCCCACCCTCGCCCCCGACCGCGCCGCCGTACCGGCGCCGGCCCGACGTGGCGGGCGCTGGATCGACCACTGGGAGCCGGAGGACGAGACGTTCTGGCGGCGGACCGGCCGCTCCGTCGCCCGCCGCAACCTGGTGTTCTCGATCCTCGCGGAGAACGTCGCCTTCTCGGTGTGGACGCTGTGGAGCATCTCGGCGGCGCTGCTGGTGGCGCACTACGACGTCGGGTTCTCCGCCGCGCAGCTGTTCTTCCTGGTCGCCGTGCCGAACGTCGTCGGGGCGGTGCTGCGGATCCCGTACACGTTCGCCGTGCCGCGCTTCGGCGGCCGGAACTGGACGGTAGTCAGCGGTCTGCTGCTGCTCGTCCCGACGGTGCTGCTGGCGGTCGCCGTCGGCAACCCGGGTACGCCCTACTGGGCGTTCCTGCTGATCGCGGCGATGGCGGGCTTAGGCGGCGGCAACTTCGCGTCCAGCATGACCAACATCAGCTTCTTCTTCCCGGACCGGGGCAAGGGCCTGGCGCTCGGCCTGAACGCGGCGGGCGGCAACATCGGCGTCGCGCTGCTGCAACTCGGGCTGCCGCTGATCGTCGGCGCCGGGGGCCTGTTCGGGCTGGTGGGCGCGGCCGCCGCCGGGGTGGACCTGGCGCGGGCGGGGTGGGTGTGGGCGGCGCTGGGCGTGGTGGCGGCGACCTGCGCGTGGTTCTTCATGGACAACCTGTCGGTGTCGCTGGCGCCGTTGCGCTCGCAGCTCGCCGTGGTGCGGCACCGCCACACCTGGATCGTGTCGTGGCTCTACATCGGCACGTTCGGTTCGTTCATCGGCTACTCGTCGGCGTTCCCGCTGCTCATCAAGCTGCAGTTCCCCGAAGTGCCGGCGGCGAACTACGCGTTCCTGGGCGCGCTGGTCGGCTCGGTGGCGCGGCCGCTCGGCGGCTGGCTGGCCGACCGGATCGGCGGGGCGCGGGTCACGCTGTGGAACTTCGCGGCGATGGCGGCCGGCACCGTCCTCGTCATCGTCGCGGTCGACGGCGGCAGCTGGCCGCTGTTCCTCGGCGCGTTCCTGCTGGTGTTCGTGACGACCGGGCTCGGCAACGGATCGGCGTTCCGGATGATCCCGATGATCTTCCGCAACCGGACCGAGGCGGCCGCCGTCATCGGGCTGTCGTCGGCCGTCGGGGCGTTCGGCGGGTTCGCCGTCGTCGCGACGTTCGGCGTGCTCGGCCTGGTGAACGACGGCCGGGTGCCGGCGGGCGCCGTCGCGACCGCGTTCGTGATCTTCCTCGGCTTCTACGTCACCTGCGCGCTGTTGACGTGGTGGAACTACGCCCGACGGGGTGCGGCGCTGGCCGCCGCCGACATCTGATCACGGCTCGCGGAGGCGACGAGTGCGAGGCATTTATCGCGGGCGTAACGCGCCCGAGGCGGTCCGGAAACCCCCGCTTCACACCGTAGCGGGCATGGGCACCACGGCCACCCACTGCGCGTACTGCGCCCTGCAGTGCGCGATGACGCTGACGGCGGACGCCGGCGGCCGGGTCACCGTGGAGCCGCGGGACTTCCCGACCAACCGCGGCGGGCTGTGCCAGAAGGGCTGGACGGCGGCCGACCTGCTGGCGTCGCCGCACCGGCTGACGACGCCGCTGCTGCGCGACGACCGGTCGGCGCCGTTCCGCGAGGCGAGCTGGGACGAGGCGCTCACCGTCGTGGCATCGTCGCTGCGCGAGGTGCAGGCCGAGTACGGCCGCGACGCCGTCGCCGTCCTCGGTGGTGGCGGGCTGACCAACGAGAAGGCCTACCAGCTGGGCAAGTTCGCCCGGGTCGCGCTGCGGACGAAGAACATCGACTACAACGGCCGGTACTGCATGTCGTCGGCAGCGGCGGCGTCGAACCGGGCGTTCGGCATCGACCGCGGGCTACCGTTCCCGCTGCCCGACCTGGCCGAGGCCGGCGCCGTCCTCATCGCCGGCGGCAACGTCGCCGAGACGATGCCGCCGTTCGTGCAGCACCTGGCCGCCGTCGTCGACCGCGGCGGCTCGCTGATCGTCGCCGACCCGCGCCGCACCGCCACCGTGGACCGGGCGACACTGCACCTGCCGGTCCTGCCCGGCACCGACCTGGCGCTGGCGCTCGGGCTCCTGCACGTGGCCGTCTCCGGCGGGCACGCCGACCGCGCCTACATCCATGACCGGACGACGGGGTTCGACGAGACCTGGCGGGCCGCCGCGCAGTGGTGGCCGGAGCGGGTCGAGCGGGTCACCGGCGTATCGGTCGCGGCGCAGCGGGCCGCCGTCGCGCAGCTGGCCGCGGGTGCGCGCGGCCGCGGCGCCGTCGTCCTGACCGCCCGCGGCGCGGAGCAGCAGAGCAAGGGGACCGACACCGTCACCGCGCTGATCAACCTG
Organism: Jiangella ureilytica; assembly: GCF_004348545.1. Taxonomy (GTDB): domain Bacteria; phylum Actinomycetota; class Actinomycetes; order Jiangellales; family Jiangellaceae; genus Jiangella; species Jiangella ureilytica. Next base: position 39,764 of record NZ_SMKL01000019.1, read on the forward strand.
GCGCTCGCGCTCGGCCTGCCGGGCAGGCCGCACAGCGGGTTCGGCTGCATCACCGGCCAGGGCAACGGGCAGGGCGGCCGCGAGCACGGGCAGAAGGCGGACCAGCTGCCCGGTTACCGGCGCATCGACGATCCCGCCGCGCGGGCGCACGTCGCCGCCGTCTGGGGTGTCGAGCCCGCTGATCTGCCGGGGCCGGGCCCGTCGGCGTACGAGCTGATCGAGAGCCTGGGCACCGACGGCGGTCCGCGGGCGCTGCTCGTGCACGGGACCAACCTGGCGGTGTCCTCGCCGCGGGGCGCCCGGGTGCTGGAGCGGCTGGCGGCCCTCGACCTGCTTGTCGTGGCCGATGTCGTGCTGTCCGAGACCGCCGCCCTGGCCGACGTCGTCCTGCCCGTGACGCAGTTCGCCGAGGAGGACGGCACGATGACCAACCTCGAGGGCCGGGTGATCCGCCGGCGCCGCGCGGTCGCGCCACCGTCCGGCGTACGCACCGAGCTGGAGGTGCTGACGTCGCTGGCCGGGCTGCTGGGGTGCCGGGCGCCGTTCGACGCCGACCCGGAGACGGTCTTCGACGAGCTGCGCCGGGCCAGCGCCGGCGGCGTCGCCGACTACGGCGGCATCAGCTGGGACCGGGTCGACGCCGAGGGCGGCGTCTTCTGGCCGTGCCCGTCCTCCTCGCATCCGGGCACGCCCCGGCTGTTCGCGGACGGGTTCCCGACGGCGGACGGCCGGGCCCGCTTCGTCGCCGTCGAGCACCGGCCGCCGGCCGAGGAGGTCGACGCCGAGCACCCCGTCTACCTCACGACAGGGCGGGTGCTGCAGCAGTACCAGAGCGGCGCGCAGACGCGGCTGGTCCCGGCACTGGCCGCCGCGGCCGCCGAGCCGCACGTCGAGGTCCATCCCGACCTCGCCGGGCGGAGCGGGCTGGCCGACGGCGACCTGGTGCGGGTGGTCAGCCGGCGCGGCGACGCCGTCGGGCGGGTCCGGCTGACGACGGCGATCCGCCCCGACACCGTGTTCATGCCGTTCCACTGGGGCGGCGAGCAGGCGGTCAACCGGGTGACGAACCCGGCGCTGGACCCGGTGTCGCGGATGCCGGAGTTCAAGGTCTGCGCGGTCCGCCTGGAGCGTGTGGTGGTGGTGTCATGACGCAGGTTGTCGTCGTAGGACATGGCATGGCCGGCGCCCGGTTCGTCCAGGAGCTGCGGGCCCGCGACCTGTCCCGCCGGTTCGAGGTGACGGTGCTCGGCGCGGAGCCGGAGGCCGCGTACAACCGGGTCCTGCTGTCGTCGGTGCTGGCCGGCGCTCTGACCCCGGCGGAGATCGAGACGGTGCCGTCGGCCTGGTATGCCGCCGAGGACGTCGAGCTGCGCACCGGGGTCGAGGTCGGGCGCATCGACCGGCGGCGACGGCGCGTGCTCACGACCGCCGGTGAGTACGTCGGCTACGACCACCTGGTGCTGGCCACCGGCAGCCGCCCGTGGGTGCCGCCGATCGACGGGCTGGTCGGCGATGACGGCGAGCTCGACCGCGACGTCGTGGTGTTCCGCACGCTGGCGGACTGCCGCGCGATGCTGGCCCGGCTCGGACGGGTCCGGTACGCCGTCGTGCTGGGCGGCGGGCTGCTCGGGCTGGAGGCGGCGCGCGGACTGGCCGGGCGCGGCGTCGACGTCGAGGTGGTGCACCCGGCGGACCGGCTCATGGAGCGCCAGCTCGACCTCGACGCCGGCCGGGTGCTCGCCCGCACGCTGCGCGGGCTGGGCGTGCGGGTGCGGCTGAACGCGCAGGCGGTGCGGTTCACCGACGGCTGGGGCGGCGGCGGGCGCGGGGTCCGGCTCGACGACGGGACGCGGCTGCCGGCCGACCTGGTGGTCGTGGCCTGCGGGGTGCGCCCGAACAGCGGGCTGGCCGCGGCCGCCGGGCTGGAGGTGGAGCGCGCGGTGGTGGTGGACGACTCGATGACGTCGGTGACCGATCCGGCGATCCACGCGATCGGCGAGTGCGCCCAGTACGACGGCCAGGTGTACGGGCTGGTCGCGCCGGCCTGGGAGCAGGCGGCCGTGCTGGCCGACGTGCTGGCGGGTGGCTCCGCGCGGTACGGCGGCTCGGCGATCGTCACCCGCTTGAAGGCCGCCGACGTCGACCTGGCGGCGATGGGCGAGACGGACGTCGACGACTTCGGCGCCGACGACGGCCTGGAGGTGCTGCGGTTCGCCGACCCGGCGCGCGGCACCTACCAGAAGGTCGTGATCCGCGACGACCGCGTCACCGGCGCGATCATGCTCGGCGGCCCGGAGACCGTCGGCACCGTCACCCAGCTGTTCGACCGCGCGGCGCCGGTGCCGGCCGACCGGCGGGCGCTGATCTTCCCCGGCGTGGTCGACGCGGGCGGCGCCGTCGACCCCGCCGACCTCCCGGACGAGCACACCGTCTGCCGGTGCAACGGCGTCACGGCCGGCCGGGTCCGGGCCGCCTGCGAGGCCGGAGCGGACACCGTCGCCGGCGTCGCCGCCACCACCCGCGCGACCACCGGCTGCGGCGGCTGCCGCTCCGGTGTCGCCGCCCTGTTGTCGGCCACCCGCCCCACAGTGGAGGTCCCCGCATGAGCACCCAGCAGCGCCGGCTCGTCGTGGTCGGCAACGGCATGGTCGGGCAGCGGCTCGTCGAGGCGGTCCGGCAGCGCGACCCGCAGCGGCGGTGGCGGATCACCGTCCTCGGCGAGGAGCCCCGGCCCGCGTACGACCGGGTCGCACTGACGTCGTACCTCACAGGGGCGACGGAGGCGGAGCTCGGGCTGGTGCCGGACGGGTGTTACGACGGCGACAGCTCGCTCGTCGTCGGCGAGGCGGTGACCGGGATCGATCGTTCGGCGCGGCTCGTCACGACGACGGCCGGGCGGGTCGTGCCGTACGACGCGCTGGTGCTGGCGACCGGGTCGAAGCCGTTCGTGCCGCCGGTGCCGGGTGCGGACCTGGACGGCTGCTTCGTGTACCGGACCATCGACGACCTCGACGCGATCCGGGAGCGCGCGGCGTCCGTGACGAGCGGCGTCGTCGTCGGTGGCGGGCTGCTCGGGCTGGAGGCGGCGAACGCGCTGCTGGCGCTGGGGCTCTCGACCGGTGTGGTGGAGTTCGCGCCCCGGCTGATGCCGGCGCAGGTCGACCAGGGCGGCGGCGAGGTGCTGCGGCGCAAGGTCGAGGCGCTCGGGCTGACGGCCCGGCTGGACACCGCGACCGAGCGGATCGCCGTCGCCGGCTCGGGGCTGCGGTTGTCCTTCGCCGACGGATCGGCGCTGGACACCGGGATGGTCGTGTTCTCGGCCGGTATCCGGCCGCGGGACGAGCTCGCGCGGTCCGCCGGGCTGGCCGTCGGGGAGCGCGGCGGCATCGTCGTCGACGAGGCGTGCCGGACGTCGGACCCGGCGATCTGGGCGATCGGCGAGTGCGCGCTGGCCGGCGGCCGCGTGTACGGACTGGTCGCACCCGGCTACGACATGGCCGAGGTGGTGGCCGACCGGCTGCTCGGCGGCGACGCCGCCTTCGCCGAGGCCGACACGTCGACCAAGCTCAAGCTGCTCGGCGTCGACGTCGCCAGCTTCGGCGACGCCCACGCGACGACGCCGGACGCGCTCGAGGTGGTCTACGCGGACCCCGTCGGCGGCGTCTACAAGAAGCTGGTCGTCACCGACGACGCGTCGACGCTGCTCGGCGGGGTGCTGGTCGGCGACGCGTCGGCGTACGCGGCGCTGCGGACCATGGTCGGGCGGCCACTCGCCGACACCCCGGAGCAGCTGCTGCTGGCCGGGCCGTCGACGTCGGACCTCGGCGACGACGCGCAGGTGTGCTCGTGCCAGAACGTGTCGGCCGGGGCCGTGCGCGCCGCGATCCACGACGAGGGCTGCGCCGACGTCGCGGCGGTCAAGGCGTGCACGCGGGCCGGCACCGTCTGCGGCAGCTGCGTCCCGCTGCTGAAGACGCTGCTGACGCAGTCCGGCGTCGAGGCCGACCCGGCGCTGTGCGAGCACTTCTCCATGGGGCGGGCGGAGCTGTTCGACATCGTCCGGGTCACCGGGCTGCGGACCTTCAGCGAGATCATCGCCCGGCACGGGAGCGGCCGTGGCTGCGACATCTGCAAGCCGGTGGTCGCATCGATCCTGGCCAGCCTGGGCTCCGGGCACGTCCTCGACGGCGAGCAGGCCGCGCTGCAGGACACCAACGACCACTTCCTCGCCAACATCCAGCGCAACGGCACGTACTCCGTCGTGCCGCGGGTGCCGGGCGGCGAGCTGACGGCGGAGGGCCTGATCGCGATCGGCGAGGTGGCCCGCGACTTCGGGCTGTACTCGAAGATCACCGGCGGGCAGCGGATCGACCTGCTGGGGGCGCGGGTGGAGCAGCTGCCGGCGATCTGGAAGCGGCTGGTCGACGCCGGGTTCGAGAGCGGGCACGCGTACGGCAAGGCGCTGCGGACGGTGAAGTCGTGCGTCGGCTCGACCTGGTGCCGGTACGGCGTCCAGGACTCCACGTCGCTGGCGATCATGCTGGAGCTGCGCTACCGCGGCCTGCGGGCGCCACACAAGATCAAGGCCGGGGTGTCCGGGTGCGCCCGCGAGTGCGCAGAGGCGCGCAGCAAGGACGTCGGGATCATCGCCTCGGAGAACGGCTGGAACCTCTACGTCGGCGGGAACGGCGGGTTCCGGCCGCGGCACGCCGAGCTGTTCGCGTCGGACCTGTCCGATGCGCAGCTCGTCGCCCTCGTCGACCGGTTCCTCATGTTCTACGTCCGCACCGCCGACCGGCTGCAGCGCACGGCCGCCTGGATCGAGGCGCTCACCGAGGAGCACGGCGACGGCCTCGCCTACTTGCATCGCGTCCTCGTCGAGGACGAGCTCGGCCTGTGCGCCGACCTGGAGGCGGCGATGGACCGGCACGCCGGGTCCTACACCGACGAGTGGGCCGCGGTCCTCGACGACGAGGAGAAGCTCGGCCGGTTCGTGTCCTTCGTCAACGCCCCCGATGCCCCCGACCCGAGCATCCGGTTCGAGACCGAGCGGGGCCAGATCCGCCCGGTCGTCGCCGGTCCGACCCTGGAGGTGGTGCGCCGATGACCGTTCTCGACGTCCGCACATGGACCGTCGTCTGCCGCTTCGACCTGCTGTTGCCCGAACGCGGGGTGGCGGCGCTGGTCGGCGATTCGCAGGTGGCGATCTTCCGTGGCTTCGCCGGCGAGGTCTACGCGCTGGGCAACCGCGACCCGTTCAGCGACGCCTACGTGTTGTCGCGGGGGATCGTGGGGTCGCGCGGGACCGTGCCGACCGTCGCGTCACCGATGCACAAGCAGGTGTTCTCGCTGGTCACAGGGGAGTGCCTGGACGAGCCGGGGATCGCCGTGCCGGTGTACGACGTGCGGGTGCGCGACGGCGACGTGGAGGTGGCGGGGCCGTGACGGTGGCGCCGTCGGCCGCGGCGGGCGTGGACACCGCGATGCTGCCGCTGGAGGGCTTCACCGTGGCGGTGACCGCGGCGCGCCGCCGGGAGGAGCTGGGCGCGCTGCTGGAGCGGCGCGGGGCACGGGTGGTGCAGGCGCCGGCGATCCGGATCGTGCCGCTGGACGACGACGCCGAGCTGCTGGCGGCCACGCGGCTGTGCATCGAGGAGCCGGTGGACATCGCCGTCGCGACCACCGGCATCGGGTTCCGCGGCTGGATGGAGGCCGCCGACGGCTGGGGACTGGGCGAGCGGCTGCTGGAGCGGCTGGGCTCGGCGACGCTGCTGGCCCGCGGCCCGAAGGCGCGCGGGGCGATTCGGGCCGCCGGGCTCACCGACGACTGGTCGCCGCCGTCGGAGTCGTCGGCCGAGGTGCTGGAGCACCTGCTGGCGCAGGACCTCGTCGGGCGCCGCATCGCCGTCCAGTTGCACGGGGAGCCGCTGCCGGACTTCACCGACGCGTTGGAGGCGGCCGGGGCGTCGGTGGTGGCCGTGCCGGTGTACCGCTGGGTGCCGCCCGACGACGTCGCGCCGCTGGGCCGGCTGGTCGAGGCCGTGGCGGCGCGGCAGGTCGACTGCGTCGTGTTCACCAGCGCGCCGGCGGTGGCCAGTCTGCTGTCGCTGGCGGATGCGATGGGGTTGTCGGCCCCGGTTCTGGACGCGCTGGGGTCGTCGGTGCTGCCCGCCTGCGTCGGGCCGGTGACCGGCGCGCGGCTGGAGCGCCTGGGCATCGCGACGGCGCAACCGGCGCGGTCGCGGCTGGGCGCGCTGGTCCGCGAGATCGTCGCGTCGCTGCCGGCCCGGTGCCGCACGCTGCGGGTGGCCGGGCACGCCGTCCAGCTGCGCGGGCACGCCGTCGTCGTCGACGGGGTCGCGCGCGAGCTGCCGCCGGGGCCCATGGCGGTGCTGTCCGAGCTGGCCCGCCGGCCGGGCGTCGTCGTGTCGCGGGCCGACCTGCTCACTGTCCTGCCCGGGACCAGCACCGACGAGCACGCGGTCGAGATGGCGGTGACGCGTCTGCGCGGCGCGGTCGGGGCGCGGGTCGTGCAGACGGTGGTGAAGCGCGGCTACCGGCTCGCGTACGAGCCCGAGGCCGCCGGATCGGTGAAGTACGGGGGGCCGCCATGACGGGTCATGTCGCGATCGTGGGCGGCGGGCCGGGCGACCCCGGGCTGCTGACGTTGCGCGGGTTCGACCTTTTGAAGCAGGCCGACGTCGTGCTGGTGGACCGGCTGGCGCCGCGGTCGCTGCTGGACGCCCTGCGCCCCGACGTCGAGATCGTCGACGTCGGCAAGGCACCGCACCGGCACCGTCGCAGCCAGCGCGAGATCGAGGCGCTGATGGTCGACCGCGCCCGCCGCGGCCTGCGTGTCGTCCGGCTCAAGGGCGGCGACCCGTACGTCTTCGGCCGTGGCGGCGAGGAGGCGCTCGCCTGCGCGGCGGCCGGTGTGCCGTTCGAGGTGGTGCCCGGCGTGACCAGCGCGGTCGCCGTCCCGGCGATGGCCGGCATCCCGGTGACCCAGCGCGGCGTGACCCAGGAGGTGACGATCGTCAGCGGCCATGCCCACCCGGACTCCGCGGAGTCGACGGTGGACTGGGACCGGCTCGCCGCCGGCTCCGGGACGATCGTGGTGCTGATGGGCGTGACGCACCTGTCCGCCATCGCTGCTCGCCTCGTGCGCGGCGGCCGGCGGCGGAGCACACCGGTCGCCGTCGTCGTCGACAGCGGGGCGCGGGTGGTCGTGGCGACGCTCGACACGGTGGGCTGCGCCGCCGAGGGGATCGACCCGCCCGCCGTCGTGGTGGTGGGCGACGTGGTGGCGCTACGGTCCATGCTGGTGTCGTGACGGACGAGGTACTGGTGGCGGTGGCGCACGGGACGCGTGCGCCCGAGGGCCCTGTCGTGTTGGCTGATCTGCTGGACTCGGTGCGGGAGTTGCTGCCCGGGGTCGACGTCCGGGTGGCGTACGTGGACGTGATCGCGCCGACCTTGTCGTCCGTTCTTTCGGACGTGCCTGCCGGGGTCCGGCCGGTCGTGGTGCCGATGTTCCTGGCGTCCGGGTACCACGTGCGGGTGGACGTGCCGGCCGCGGTGGCGTCGGACGGCGGGCGGGCGGTCGTGACGCCCGCGCTCGGCCCCGATCCGGCGGTCGTGGCCGCGGTCGAGTCGCGGCTGCGCGCTGCCGCGGGATCGCTGCCGTCCGCGGTGGTGCTGGCCGCGGCGGGCTCGTCCGATCAGGACGCGCTGGCGGAGGTCTCGGTGGCGGCGTCGCGGCTGTCGTCGTCGCTGGGCGGCCTGCCGGTCGTTCCCGCCTACGTCACGACGGCGTCGCCCTCGGTCCCCGACGCGGTGGCGTCGCTGCGGTCGGCCGGCCACGCGACGGTCGCGGTGGCGTCGTACCTGCTGGCGCCAGGACTGTTCCAGCAGCGCCTCGACTCCGTCGGCGCCGACGTCGTCGCGCCGCCGATCGGCGTGCACCCGTTGGTGGCCGAGCTGATCGCCGCCCGCTACCGTGCCGCCGTCGGTTGATGGTTGAGGGATTCGTGTCGCTCTGGCGACACGAATGCCTCAACCATCCTCGCGCAGACCGGCCTCAGTCGCGCGGCGCAGGTGGTCGGCATAGTCAGCCGGCTCCGGTCGGCGGATCATCTCGTGGGAGAACGCGCCGTAGACGCCCTGGGCGGTGAGGTCGCGCTGAGCGAGCCAGGCTGCGGCGCCTTCGCTGCTGCCTTCGTCGTCCTCGTCGACCGCGTGGAGCATGTAGGGCGTCAGCCGCGTCGTCCCCCAGTCCGCGGCCGGGACCGGGTACGGGTCACCCGGCGGTGTGTCAGGTCCGAACGCGTCGAACCAGAGATCGCGCAGCCACTCGTCGGTGCCCCACTGGGTCATGCTGGGCAGCGCCGGGTACGAGGAATCACGGATGTGCACTGCCAGCTCGTCGCGGAAATCGATGATCTCCTGCTTGCCTTCGGCCAGCCAGGCGGGCACCCGCTCGCACGCCTCGATGTACCCCGGGATGTGGGTCTCGACGCTGAACCAGCCGCCGAGCAGGCCGCGGAAGTTCTTGCTGCGTGGGATCACGTGAGTTCCTCGAGGGGCTGGTTGTCCGGGGCTGGGCTGTCGCTCGGGTAGTAGGTCACCATGACCCAGCCGTCGTCGCCGTGCCGGAACACAAGCCGGACGCCGGAGTCGGGGTGCTCGGCGATGGGGTCGTAGGAGATGGTACGCACCGGCGGCGGGCACTCGCCGTCCTTCTTCATCGCGTCGTTGCGCATCCGGATCCAGTCGGTGGCCGCAGGCGGTGTTCCGGTGCCTGCGCCGCGCCGGGCCGTCGTGTCACCGGGCTGCAAACCGCCCTGGTCGGCCTTGATGAAGAACGCCGCCCACCCCAGGTCGGCGCACTCGTCCAGAAATCCGTCGACGCCATGCGGATGCCGGGCAGCGACGCCGAGGAAGGCCTCGAGTGGCCGAGCGAACGCCTCGGCGCTCGTGAAGGCGCTGGCATCAGGGCCGGCGCGATGTTTGGAGACGACCTTGTGGTCGTCTTTGCGGACCTGCCACGTGTCGGCGCCTTCGGTGCCGTGGTCGGGCGGGCGGGTCCAGCCGGCGCGGAGCTCCAGCTCCCGGTCGCCGACCTGGGGGCCGTGGATCTCGACCGCGTGACAGTCGGGGTGCTCGAGCCAGGCCCGCACCCGGGCCCGGTGCTCGGGCGCGACCACAGCGATGATCCGCTCCCGAGCGGCGTCGATCGACGCCTGGTCGGCAGCGGGGTGGGCGGCCGCCTCGGCCTTGGAGGTCGCCGCGCCGCGGGACAGGTCGCCGAGCACCGTCGCCACGTAGGAGCGGGCGAAGCCGGAGGGAAACGCCTCGGCCGAGAGCGAGCCCGGACCGCCCAGCCGACCGAGATCCAACGGCGGCAGCGACTCCTGCCCGTGGTGCGAGACGGCGAGCAGGTCGAGGAGGGCGTGCACCTCGGTGGCGAGCACCCGCCCGGTCTCGGCCGTCAGCTCCGCCATCGCCCGCTCGACGGCGGGTGCGGCCGCCTCGACGTCGTCAGCCACGGCACGCGTGACCGGATGGCGGGCCTCGCGCGCCACCTCGGCGACCCGGGTGACGCGAACGGCTGCGGCCGAAGACGCGCCACCGAGCGACCGCGAGACGTCGGCGTGGGCGCGCAGCAGCGTCTCGATGGCCCGCCGCACCCCGCCCGACCCGCTCACACCCCCGAAGGTGCCCGGTACCGGCACGCTGTGACGCTCACGGCCACGGAACCTCGGTGCGTGTCGGCGTCGCCCAAGGACCGTCCGTGATGGTGCCCAGCTCGCCCGGCGTCGGAGCGCCACCCAGCGGCGGGTCGAACACGCCGCCGTCGGAGCGGGCGACCAGCCAGCTCTCCGAGACGCCCCCCGCGAGGCCATCGAGCGGCCGGGCGCCGACGGGCAGCTCGTCGACCTCCACCCACTGGCCGCCGTCCAGGCGCCACAGCCCGCCCGGCTGCAGGGCCGAGCAGTCGCTCGCCGCGACCTCCATGGTCGCGTAGAGGACGTCGCCGTTGAAGAACACCTCGTCGTAGATCAGCTCCTCCGGCAGGCCGGCCGAGGCGACCTCCGTCAGATCGGCGCCGTCGAGCACCGAGACCTCGGCGCCGCACGCGCCGTAGCCGGTGACGACGGCCACCTGCGCGCCGTCGGCGGCGACGGCGATGGGCACCTGGGCGATGCCCCCGATCTCGTAGGAGCTGTCCGCGGCACCCGACGCGGGATCGAGCAGCCAGACCCGCTCCAGCGCCTGGGCGCCGCCGGACTCGTGCACGAGCAGCTGCCCGCCGACGGTCCCGAGCAGGGTCTTCGAGCCGACCGAGTTCGGCGGGAACGTCGGCATCGTCGTGCCCACCTCGTCCAGTGTCGCCGCGTCGTACCAGGTCAAAGTCCCGGAGTAGTCCATGCCGACGACGAAGTCGCCGTTCTCCTCGGGCCGCTCCGGGCCGCCCTCGACCGGCTCGCCGCCGACGGGTACGTCCTCGACGTAGGCGGGCGTGCTCTCCGAGCACCAGCCGCACGGGACCTCGACCGGCGCCGACCGCGCGGACCAGGAGAACAGCTCGCCGTCGTCGGAGCCGACCAGCCGGGAGTGGTCGGACGACCAGTCGACCCAGCGCATCCGCGTGCCCGGGTCGAGCTCCCGGACCCGCTGCACGCTGCTGCCGTCGAACGCGAACACCTCGTCGTCCTGGACGAACACCGCCTGGGTGGCTTCGGACGGGTCCGGAGACGGGGTCGCGGGCGGCTCGCCGCCGAGCACCTGCTCCAGCGCGCCGCCGATGTCGAGGAAGCCGCGTCCGACACCGGGGCCCTCGCGGTCGCCCTCGTCGAGCGGGCCGAGGTCGGCGGTGTCCAGCAGCGCCTGCCCGACCTCGTCGCCGGTCGCCTCCGGCGCGGCCGCCCGGATCAGCGCGGCCGCGGCGGCGACGTGCGGCGCGGCCTGCGACGTGCCCTGGATCTCCTCGTAGTCGTGGTCGAGATGGGTCGAGAGGACGGCGTTGCGCATGTCACCACCGCCGGGCGCGACGATGTCGATGTCCTCGTTGCGGGTGGAGTACCCGGCCAGGTCGAAGTCCTCCTGGACGGCGCCGACGGCGATGACCCCCTCGATGCCGGCCGGGGTCTGGCGCTGGTTCTCCTCGTCGCAGTCCTGCGAGGGTCCGCAGTTGCCGCCCGAGGACACCAGGACCACGTCGTTGCGCACCGCGAAATAGACCGCGGCCACCTGGACCTGCAACTCCTCGAGCTCCTCGGGGACGGTGACGTCGAGCATCGCGCCGCCGAACGACATGTTCGCGGCGTCGGCGCCGTGGTTGACCGCCCAGGTCAGCCCGACGGGCCAGGACTGCCCGTTCTCGTTGGCCTGGCGCAGCCGCACGGGCACGTCGAGGACGCTCACGCGCGGCGCCACCCCGACGATGCCGCCGTTGTCGCGGCGCGCGGCCGCGATGCCCGCCACGTGCGTCCCGTGGCCGTTCGGGTCGTGGGCGCCCTCGCCCGGGTAGCTCCGGCGCTCGACGACGGCGTCGCCGAGATCCGGATGCGTCTCGTCGATCCCGGTGTCGAGGACCGCCAGCACAGCGCCGTTGCCGTCGGGCCAGGGCAGCTCGTCCTCGTCCGGGTCCGCGCCGAGCCGGTCGAGCGGCCACTGATCGTCGCGGCGGTCGTCCTCCTCGTCGATCGAGACGTCGGGCACCACGCCCGCCGCGACCACACCGTCCTCCGACAGCAGCTCGTCGCGCCGGGCGTCGACCGCGTCCGCCGCGACGTACTCGGTGCTCGAGACGAGACAGTCGTTCTCGTCGACCCTCAGCACGTCCAGGGCGAGGAGCGAGTCGTCCTCGGGTGCGGCGACCGGCTCGTCCGGGCAGTCGGGACTGGGGACGGCGGAGTCGAGCAGGGCGCGCTGCTCGGCACTGAGCACCTCACCCGCGCCCGCGATGTCCGAGCTGTCGCCGTCGTCCCTGGTGACCAGCACGATCGCGACCACGGCCACGATGATGACGACCATTCCGGCGGCGATTCCGAGCAGTAGAGGGCGCCTCACGGCCGGTCACCTTACCCATGGTGTGGATCCAGACCGGTCAGGACTGGCGGTTGACCCGCTCCCCGGGTGGCAGCGGCTCGTTGTGGACGACGACGTCGAACTCGCCGCGGATCTCGATGCGTCTGGCGTCGCCGTCGGCGGCCTTCAGCGCCTGCGCCCACACGGCGGGGTTGACGCGGAACACGGTGACCTCGTCGTCCGGCTTCTTCGGCACCGGGTCACCGTACGCCTGCCAGGTGTCCGCGAGACGACGGCACGGTGGATGTGTCCACCGTCACGTCGTGCGCGCCGCCAGCACCCGCTCCAGCGCGTCGACGGCCTGGTCGATCTCCTCGCGCGTGACCACGAGCGGCGGCGCGAACCGGATGGTCGAGCCGTGCGTGTCCTTGACGAGGACGCCCTCGGCGAGCAGCGCCTCGCACGCCTCGCGCCCGCTCATCAGTTCCGGGTTGATGTCGACGCCGGCCCACAGCCCGCGACCGCGGACCTCGACCACACCCCGCCCGATCAGGCCCGCCAGCCCGGAGTGCAGGTGCGCGCCCAGCTCGGCCGCCCGCCGCTGCCACTTGCCGGTCGTCAGCATGGCGACGACGGCGCGCCCGGCGGCACAGGCCAGCGGGTTGCCGCCGAACGTGCTGCCGTGCTCGCCGGGGTGGATGACGCCGAGGACGTCATGGTCGCCGACGACGGCGGACACCGGGACGACACCGCCGCCCAGGGCCTTGCCGAGCAGATACAGGTCCGGCACGACGCCCTCGTGCTCGCAGGCGAACGTGGTGCCGGTGCGGCCGAGACCGGACTGGATCTCGTCGGCGATGAACAGCACCCGCCGCTCGTCGCACAGCCGCCGCACGGACGCCAGGTACCCGGCGGGCGGCACGACGACGCCCGCCTCGCCCTGGATCGGCTCCACCAGGACGGCCACCGTCGTGTCGTCGATGGCCGCCGCCATGGCCGCGGCGTCGCCGTACGGCACCACGCGGAAGCCGGGCGTGAACGGGCCGAAGTGGGTCCGCGCGACCGGGTCGGTGGAGAAGCTGACGACGCTGATGGTGCGGCCGTGGAAGTTGCCCTCGGCGACGACGACGGTCGCCTGGTCCGCTGGGACGCCCTTGACCTCGTAGCCCCACTTGCGCGCGACCTTGAGGCCGGTCTCGACGGCCTCGGCACCGGTGTTCATCGGCAGCACGAGGTCCTTGCCGGCGAGGTCGGCCAGCTCGCGCGCGAACGGGCCGAGCACGTCGTGGTGGAAGGCGCGGCTGGTCAGCGTGACGCGGTCGAGCTGCTCCCTGACGGCGGCGACGATGTCCGGGTGCCGGTGGCCGAAGTTCACCGCCGAGTACGCGGCCAGGAAGTCGAGGTAGCGGCGGCCCTCGACGTCGGTGACCCACGCCCCCTCGGCCTCGGTGACGACGACGGGGAGCGGGTGGTAGTTGTGCGCGGTGCTGCTCTCGACGAGGGCGATCGCGTCCTGGGTGCGGGTGGTCTGCATCGTCACGGGTGCTCCTCGGCGATCGATGGGGCGTGCAGCTCCAGAGTGGCGCACTTGACGCCGCCTCCGGACTTCAACAGCTCGGACACGTCGACGGGGACCGGTTCGAACCCGGCCCGGGCGACGGCGTCGGCGAGCGCGGACGCCTGCGCGGCGAGCACCACGTGCCGGCCGTCGCTGACGGCGTTCAGCCCGAGCACGAGCGCGTCGGCCTCGGTGGCGACGATCGCCTGGGGGAACAGTGTGCGCAGGATCTCCTGGCTGGCCGGCGCGAACGCCGGCGGGAAGTACGCGATCGTGTGCCGGTCGAGCACGGCCAGCGCGGTGTCGAGGTGGTAGAAGCGCGGGTCGACCAGCTCCAGCGGCACGACGGGGACGCCGAACACGGCGGCCAGCTCGGCGTGCGCGGCGGGGTCGGAGCGGAACCCGGCGCCGGCCAGGATCCGTCCGCCGGCCCAGGCGAAGTCGCCCTCGCCCTCGTTGACGGCGACCGGCTCGGTGACGCCGATGCCGACGCCCTCGAGCCAGGCCCGGTGCGCGGGCGCCTCGCCGGCCCGGACCAGCTCGCGGAACCGGGCGCCGAGCGCGCGGTCGCCGACCACGAACGCGCCGTTCGCCGCGAACACCATGTCCGGCAGGCCGGGCCGCGGGTCGAGCAGGTGCACGCGGTGGCCGAGCCGCTCGTACGTCGCGCGCAGCTCGTCCCACTGAGCCAGGGCGCGGTCGCGGTCGACCGGTCGGGCGGGGTCCATCCACACGTTGATCGAGTAGTGCACGGCGAAGTGCTCGGGGCGGCACATCACGTAGTCGCGGGTCGTCGCGACGCGGTGGCCGCGCGGGAGCCGGGTCAGCTCCGTGGCGTCGTTCACGGTCACAGCAGAAAGGTAAGGCGGGGGTCCGACGGCGATCGAGATCGTTCTGTTGCGCGTATGGATGCGAAACGTTGCGTCTGCTCTCGAACAGACGGCGATTCGTTGCGCGGGCAAGGCGGAACGGGGACGATCCAGCCATGACACTCGACGCGCTGGACGAGCAGATCATCCGGGTCCTCATGGCCGAGGGCCGGGCGAGCTACGGCGCCGTCGGGGCGAAGGTCAGCCTCTCGGCGCCCGCGGTGAAGCGGCGGGTCGACCGCCTGCGCGCCAACGGCGTCGTCACCGGGTTCACCGTGCGGGTCGAGCCGGCCGAGATCGGCTGGAGCACCGAGGCCTACGTCGAGCTGTTCTGCAACCCGCGCACGACCAGCGAGGACATCGCCCGTCGTGTGCAGACCTACCCCGAGGTCGTCGAGGCGTTCATGGTCACCGGCGATGCCGACGCCCTGCTGCACGTCTTCGCCGGCAGCATGCAGCACTTCGAGCGGGTGCTGACGGCGATCTCCGCCGAGCCGTTCGTGGCCCGGACCCGCAGCGTTCTGGTGCTCTCGCCGCTGCTGCGCCGGGTCCAGGCACCGCGCACGGACGAGACCGCCGCCGGCTCCTGACCCCCATCCCCCGAAGTTGATCTTGGAGTAACGGCGGAGTTCCAGGGCGATATGCCGGATTGATCCCGCGGTTACTCCAAGATCAACGTGGTCGGCCCCGGGAATTACATGCGTGTGGTTAGTCAAGCCGACACGCCGTGTGGCTCCTGAAATTCCTGTGATTCCTGTTCCTGAATGTGACTTCCTTGACTACTGTGCTGGGTGGGACGCCAGATACGGGGGAGGTTGCCAGAGTGCGAAAAGGTGTGTGGGCGGGCGTGTTCGCCGCAGCTCTGGCAGCCGGCGTGGTCGGGCCGGCGTTCGCCGACCCGACCTATCCCAGTGAGTCCGAGGTGCAGGACGCCCGCGACGCGGAGCGGGCCGCCGCCGGGGGTGTCGCCGCCCTCGAGGCGCGGCTGGCCACGCTCTCCGCTCGGGTCGACGCGCTCTACATCGAGGCGGCCAAGGCGATCGAGGCCTACAACGGCGCCCGGGTGCAGCTCAAGCAGGCGACCGAGGCGGAGCGGACCGCACGCGAAGCGGCCGTCGAGCGCGCGGCCGAGGCGGAGCAGGCCCGGGTCGACCTGGGCCGCATGGCGTCGGCCACCTACAGCCAGGGCGGCCAGCTCGCCGGCGTCGGCATGGTGCTCGGCGCCGAGGACGGGCAGGCGCTGTACGAGGGGCTCGGCGCACTGCGCGCCGTCACCCGCTCGCAGGCCACCATCGCGCAGCGCGCCCGCGACGCCCGGCACGAGGCGGACGACGCCGCGGCGCTGGCGGCCGACGCGCTGGCGGAGCGGTCCGCCGCCGCCGAGCAGGCCGACGCCGCGCGCGCCGCTGCCGAGGCGGCCGTCGCCGGCCAGGAGCAGGCGGTCGCCGCCGTCGAGGAGCAGCGGACCGCCGCGATCGCCCAGCTCGCGGTCGCACGCGGCACCACCGTGGAGCTGGAGCGGCAGCGCCAGGAGGGCCTGGCGGCCGAGCAGGCCGAGCAGGCCGCGCAGGAACAGGCCGACCTGGTGCCGCCGGTCACCACGCCGCCCACCGGCGCCCCGTCCCTGGGCCCGCCGGACGACCCGACCGTCCCGACCGAGCCGACGGCACCGGCGCAGCCCACCAGCGACCCGGAACCGACGGCGCAACCGCCGGCCCCGCCGGCCCCGGACCCGGAACCGCCCACGGAGCCCGAGCCGTCACCGTCGCCGACCCCGACCCGGCCGCCCGAGCCGGAGGAGCCCGAGCAGCCCGACCCGCCGGGCGACGGCGCCCAGGCCGCGGTGGACTATGCGTTCGCGCAGCTCGGCAAGCCGTACGAGTGGGGCGCCGACGGGCCGGGCAGCTTCGACTGCTCCGGCCTCACCATGCGGGCGTGGCAGGCCGGCGGCGTGAGCCTGCCGCACTGGAGCGTGGCCCAGGCGCAGCGGGTGGACCGGGTGTCCTACTCGAGTCTGCGCCCGGGCGACCTGATCTTCTGGTCCGACAACGGCCAGGCCTCCGGCGTGTACCACGTGGGCCTGTACATCGGCGGCGGGCAGATGATCCACGCGCCGAGGCCGGGCAAGGACGTCGAGGTCCAGAGCGTCTTCTACTGGGTCGACCCGTCCTTCTACGGCCGCGTCTAGCCGATCAGAAGTGCCCGCCCGCCTCGACGAGCCGCCGGCGGGAGGCCTCGATCTCCTCTTCGGCGGCGGCGCGGTCGACCCAGGTGGCGCCCTCGACCGACTTGCCGGGCTCGAGGTCCTTGTAGACCTCGAAGAAGTGCTGGATCTCGAGGCGGTCGAACTCCGGCACGTCGCCGATGTCCTGGAACGCGACCTTCCGCGGGTCTTCGGCCGGCACGCACAGCACCTTGTCGTCGCCGCCGGCCTCGTCCTTCATCCGGAACATGCCGACGGCGCGGCAGCGGATGAGGCAGCCGGGGAAGGTCGGCTCCTCGATGAGCACCAGGGCGTCGAGCGGATCGCCGTCGAGGCCCAGGGTGTCGTCGATGAACCCGTAGTCGTGGGGGTAGCGAGTCGACGTGAACAGCCGCCGGTCGAGTTTGATGCGGCCGGTCTCGTGGTCCATTTCGTACTTGTTCCGGCTGCCGGCCGGAATCTCGATGGTGACGTCGAACTCCACCTGTAGGTCCTTCCCCCAAAGCGTCCCGATGTGTTGATCGTGTCCAGTCTCCCGTACCGTGACGACGGCTGCGTAAACAGGTGAACGGGTTCACGAGGAGGGCGACGATGTGGAGGCGGGCCGGGGTCGTGGCGGCCGGCTGCGTGGTCGTCCTCGCCGCGGCTGCGGGCGTCGTGCTCGAGCGCCGGGGCGAGCTGCCCTGGGCCGACGCCGAGGCCGCGCACGGGTTCACGCTCGTCACACCCGAGCCCGGGCCGTCCCCGAGCTGGTCCGCGGCGCCCACCGTGCTCGCCGCGCCCGCGAGCGCCGGCGCGGCGGGTGAGCCCCCGGTCGCCGAGGTGCTGGCACCCGCCCTCGGCGCGACCGGGCTGGGCGGCCGGGTCGGCGTCAGCGTCGTCGACCTCTCCACGGGTGCCGGGGTCTACGAGTCCGCCGGCGCCGACCCGCACACACCGGCCAGCACGCTGAAGATCCTCACCGGCGCCGCCGTGCTGCAGGCGCTCGGACCCGACCACACGTTCACCACCCGCGTCGTCAGCGGGCCGGATCCCGCCGCCGTCACCCTCGTCGGCGGCGGCGACCCGACGCTCACGGCGGGCGACGAAGGCCCCGGCACCCGGCTGGCGGAGCTCGCCGCGTCGACGGCTGCGGCGCTGACCGACGCGGGGGTCGGCTCCGTGACGCTGACCTACGACGCGTCGCTGTTCACCGGCCCGGCGGTCGACCCCGACTGGAGCCCCGGCTACGTCCCCGCCGTCGTGTCGCCGACCACCGCGCTCGCCGTCGACATCCTGGACCGGCCGGCCGACCCGCCCCTCGACGCGGCCGAGGAGTTCGCCGCCCTGCTGGTCGCGCAGGGCATCACCGTCGACGGCGACCCCGTGGCGGCGACCGCGCCGGCCGACGGAACCGAGCTCGCGTCCGTCGCATCGGCCCCGCTGGCCAGCATCGTCGAGGACGTCCTGACCACGAGCGACAACGACGGCGCCGAGGTGCTGGCGCGGCACGTGGCCATCGCCGCGGGTGCGCCCGCCACGTCCGCCGACGCCGGCCCGGCCGTCCTCCAGGCGCTGACCGAGCTGGGACTCGACGCGTCGGGCGCGACGCTGCTCGACGGCAGCGGGCTGGCCCGCGGCAGCGCAGTCCCGGCGACGCTGCTCACCCAGACGCTCGCCCTGGCCGCGGGGCCGGACCATCCGGAGCTGCGCGCCGTCGTCACCGGGCTGCCGGTCGCCGCGTTCACCGGCACCCTCGCCGACCGGTTCGGCGAGTCCGCCGCGGCCGGGCTGGTCCGGGCCAAGACCGGCACGCTCACCGGCGTCAGCTCGCTGGCCGGGGTGGTCGTGGCCGCCGACGGTGTCGGCTACGCCTTCGCCGTGCTCGCCGACGACGTCGGCAACACCCTGTCGGCGCGGGCCGCCCTCGACGACGTCGCCGCGGCGCTGGCCGCCTGCGGCTGTGCGTGAGATCGTGCTCGGGCTGTGCCTGAGGTCGTGCCTGAGGCAGGGCGGCGGTCGTTGACGTAGCGTGGGGAGCATGACGACCGCTGACACCGCTCCCGAAATGGTCGACTGGGACCTCGCGGTCGCCACCGCACAACGGCTCGCCGGGCCGGGGCCCGCCGTCACCGACTCCGAGGCTCGCGACGCCGTGGCCGAGCTTCGCCGGCTGGCGGCCGAGGCGGAGTCGCACGTCTACGGCTTCACCGGCCTCGACGCGTCGGGGGCCACCGCGCCGCTGGTCGTGGTCGACCGCGGCAACTGGGCCCGGGCCAACGCCCAGAGCATGCGCACCATCATCGCGCCTTTGGAGCGCAAGCTGCAGAAGGGCCGCGAGCGCACCCCGTTCCAGCGGGTCGGCCCGAAGGTCACCGGGCTGCAGACCGGCGCCCTGCTGGCGTTCCTGGCCAGCAAGGTGCTCGGCCAGTTCGACCCGTTCTGGTCCGGCCGGTTCGGCGGTCCCGACGACGGCGCCCACGGCCGGCTGCTGCTGGTCGCGCCCAACATCGTCCACGTCGAGCGCGAGCTGGGCGTCGACCCCCACGACTTCCGGCTCTGGGTCACGCTGCACGAAGAGACCCACCGCGTGCAGTTCACCGCGGTGCCGTGGCTGCGCGACCACCTGGCCGGCGAGATCGAGGCGTTCGTCGCGGCCACCGACGTCGACCCCGGCGCGTTCGTCACGCGCGCCCGAGACGCCGTCCGCGCCCTGGCCGAGAGCGCGCGCTCCGGCGGCGACGGCGGCGGCGGCTCCATACTCGACCTCGTGCAGACCCCAGCGCAGAAGGCCGTCATCGACCGCGTGACGGCGTTCATGTCGCTGCTCGAAGGCCACGCCGACGTCGTCATGGACGGCGTCGGCCCCGAGGTCATCCCGTCCGTCGACACCATCCGCCGCCGGTTCCAGCGTCGCCGCTACTCCTCGGTCGGCCTCGACCGCACGTTCCGCAGGCTCCTGGGCCTCGACGCCAAGATGCGCCAGTACCGCGACGGCGCCGCGTTCGTGAACGCCGTCGTCGATCGCGTCGGCATGAGCGGGTTCAACCGCATCTGGGACTCCCCCGAGACGCTGCCGAGCAAGGACGAGATCGCCGACCCGGTCGCCTGGGTGCGCCGCGTCCACGGCACGCCGGCGCTCGGCCGCGACGGCGCCTGACGCCCCGCCGCCGCCCGGGCCGATGCGACACCCGCACCTCGACGTCCGGCGGGCCGTGCGCACGGCCCTGTCCGGCCTGCCCGACGGGTCGGCGGTGCTCGTCGCCTGCTCCGGCGGGGCCGACTCGCTCTCCCTGGCCGCGGCGACGGCGTGGGTGGCGGCCCGTGGCGGGTCGCGGGCCGGCGCGGTCTGCGTCGACCACGGGCTGCAGCCGGGCTCGGCGGACCAGGCCCGTTCGACGGCGGCCGCGCTGTGCGGGCTGGGGCTGGACCCCGTCGTCACTGTGCATGCCGACGCCTCGCGCGGGCCGGACGGGCCGGAGGGCAACGCGCGGGCGGTCCGGTACGCGGCACTGACGGCGGCGGCCGAACGGACGGGTGCGGCCGCGGTCCTGCTCGGGCACACCCTCGACGACCAGGCCGAGACCGTCCTGCTGGGATTGGCCCGCGGGTCGGGTCCGCGGTCGCTGTCCGGCATGGCGGCCCGGTCCGGGGTGTTCCTGCGGCCCCTGCTCGGGTTGCGCCGCTCGGTCGTGCGGGCGGCACTGCCCGCCGGCCTCGAGCCCTGGGACGACCCGCACAACGAGGAGTTCGCGTACGCACGGGCGCGGGTCCGGCATCGGGTGCTGCCCGTGCTCGAGGCGGAGCTGGGCCCGGGAGTGGCCGAGGCACTGGCCCGCACCGCCGAGCTCGCCCGCGCCGACGCCGACGCCCTCGATGCGCAGGCCACCGCGTTCTTCGCGAGCGACGCGCGCGATCGATCCGGGGTCGATCATGGAGAAAGCGGTGTTCCGGACCGCCGGAAACCCGGGCCTCTCCATGATCGACAGTCTGGAGGCGTTCCGCTGGCGGTCACCGACCTGGCGGCGCTGCCGCGGGCGGTGCGGTGGCGTGTCCTGCGGCGGGCGGCGATCGCAGCCGGCAGCCCGCCGACCGACCTCACGGCCGCCCACGTCGCCGCCATCGACACCCTGGTGACGGCCTGGCGCGGCCAGGACGGGATCGACCTTCCCGGCGCGATCCGCGCCACCCGCGCCGAAGGGGCCCTCCACCTCACCCCCCGCACGGGGACGGCGGCCGGCGGGCAGGGCGAACCGCCTCCCCCGCACCCGTAGGCGCGACGTGTGAAAGGCTGCCGTCGTGGATCCAGAACATGTCGACGGCGACCTCGAGAAGATCCTCCTGAGCGAGGAGGAGATCCAGGGCCGGCTGGCCGAGATGGCGGCCGACATCGAGCGCGACTACGCGGGCAAGGATCTGCTGCTCGTCGGCGTGCTCAAGGGTGCGATCATGGTCATGGCCGACCTCAGCCGGCACCTGTCGCGGCACGTCGAGCAGGACTGGATGGCCATCTCGTCGTACGGCTCCGGCACCCGGTCCAGCGGCGTGGTGCGCATCGTGAAGGATCTCGACACCGACATCACCGACCGGCACGTGCTAGTGGTCGAGGACATCATCGACACCGGCCTGACGCTGTCGTGGCTGGTCTCGAACCTGCGCTCGCGCGGGGCCGCGTCGGTCGAGGTGTGCACGCTGCTGCGCAAGCCCGAGGCCGCGAAGACCTCCGTCGAGGTGCGCTACGTCGGCTACGACATCCCCAACGCGTTCGTGGTCGGGTACGGCCTCGACTACGCCGAGCGCTACCGCAACCTGCGGGTCGTCGGTACTCTGGCGCCGCACGTGTACAGCTGACGAGCATGCGATGTGACGGAGTTGTCAAGCCGCCCCGGGAACACGGCGGCTCACCTGCGACGTTCTCATCGTGTACCAGACCTGCCGGAATGGTCGCGCAGGCCCGCGCAAGGTATCGTCGGACGATCCGACACCTTCGGTGGACAGGCCGGGCGTTCGCGGCGTGTGCTGAAGGCAGCCGATCATCAGGAGGTACGAGGCCGCCAGGTCTCGCATCATGAACGCCAAGCGATTTACGCGACCACTCATCTGGTTGCTCGTCTTCGTGCTCGCCGCCGTCGTGCTGAGCAGCGTGCTCGACCGCGCCGGGAGTGCGGAAGAGGTCGACACCGCGCGCATCGTCTCCGAGATCGACGCCGGCAACGTCACGTCCGCGAAGATCACCGGCGGTGAGACGCAGGAGATCGAGCTCACCCTGGCCGACGGCGACGACACCAAGATCGTGTCGCAGTACGTCGAGGGCCAGGGCCTGCAGCTGCAGGAGTCGCTGCAGGCGCTGTACGGCCAGAACGGCAGCTCGCTCGAGAGCTACAACGTCGAGGTCCCGCAGCCGAGCATCCTGTGGGGGATCCTCGGCACGCTGCTGCCGTTCCTGATCCTCGGTGGTCTGATCTTCTTCTTCATGACCCAGATGCAGGGCGGCGGCGGCCGGGTCATGCAGTTCGGCAAGTCGCGCGCCAAGCTCGCCAGCAAGGACGCGCCGAAGACGACGTTCGCCGACGTCGCCGGCGCCAACGAGGCCATCGAGGAGCTCCAGGAGATCAAGGAGTTCCTGCAAGAGCCGGCCAAGTTCCAGGCGGTCGGCGCCAAGATCCCCAAGGGCGTGCTGCTGTACGGCTCGCCCGGTACCGGCAAGACGCTGCTGGCCCGCGCGGTCGCCGGCGAGGCGGGCGTGCCGTTCTACTCCATCTCCGGTTCCGACTTCGTCGAGATGTTCGTCGGCGTCGGCGCCTCCCGGGTTCGCGACCTGTTCAAGGAGGCCAAGGAGAACGCGCCGGCCATCGTCTTCGTCGACGAGATCGATGCGGTCGGCCGGCACCGCGGCGCCGGCATGGGCGGCGGTCACGACGAGCGCGAGCAGACGCTCAACCAGCTGCTGGTCGAGATGGACGGCTTCGACGTCAAGACCAACGTCATCCTCATCGCGGCGACCAACCGCCCCGACATCCTCGACCCCGCGCTGCTGCGCCCGGGCCGCTTCGACCGGCAGATCGCGGTCGAGCCGCCCGACCTCGAGGGCCGCGAGAAGATCCTGGGCGTGCACGCCCGCGGCAAGCCATTGACCGAGGACGCCGATCTGCGCGCCGTCGCGCGGCGGACGCCCGGCTTCACCGGTGCCGACCTCGCCAACGTGCTGAACGAGGCCGCGCTGCTCACTGCGCGCAAGAACGAGAAGATGATCTCGCCCCAGGCCCTCGACGAGGCCATCGACCGCGTCGTCGCCGGCCCGCAGAAGAGCTCGCGCCTGATGAAGGACGCCGAGAAGCGCATCACGGCCTACCACGAGGGCGGGCACGCCCTGGTGGCCGCGGCGCTGCACCACACCGACCCGGTGCACAAGGTGACGATCCTGCCCCGCGGCGGCGCCCTCGGCTACACCATGGTGCTGCCCGACGAGGACAAGTACTCCACCACGCGCAACGAGATGCTCGACCAGCTCGCCTACATGATGGGCGGCCGGGCCGCGGAAGAGATGGTCTTCCACGACCCCACCACGGGGGCGGCCAACGACATCGACAAGGCCACCACGCTGGCCCGCCGCATGGTCACGCAGTACGGCATGACCGAGCGGCTCGGCGCCATCAAGTTCGGCTCCGACCGGTCCGAGCCGTTCCTCGGCCGCGACATGGGGCACGAGCGCGACTACTCCGAGAACGTCGCCGGCGTGGTCGACGAAGAGGTGCGCAAGCTCATCGAGACCGCGCACCAAGAGGCCTTCGACATCCTGGTCGAGAACCGCGAGGTGCTCGACAACCTCGTCCTGGCGCTGCTCGAGCGCGAGACGCTGAACAAGGAAGAGGTCGCCGAGATCTTCGCGCCCATCCGCAAGCGCGGGCGCCGGCCGGCGTGGACGGGCTCGGCCACGCGCAAGCCGTCCGAGCGCGGCCCGGTGGCCTTCCCCATCAAGGTGTCGACCAACGGCCACCATGCCGAGGAGCAGGCGGCCATCACCGTCGCCCCTGACCCGACGCCGGTCATCAGCCCGATGCCGCATCCCGAGGGCCCGGTCGAGGGCTGACGCAGGTGACCGTCGATCCGGAGCTGCCGGAGCCGCCCGGTGGGTTCGACTACGCCCGGGTCGAGGCGGCCGTCCGCGAGATCCTCGTCGCCATCGGCGAGGATCCCGATCGCGACGGCCTGCTCGACACCCCGGCCCGGGTCGCCAGGGCCTACGCGGAGATCTTCCGCGGCCTGCACCAGGATCCGGCCGATGTCCTCACCACGACGTTCGAGCTGGGTCACGAGGAGATGGTGCTGGTCAAGGACATCGAGCTGGCCTCGATGTGCGAGCACCACCTGGTCCCCTTCTACGGCTTCGCACACGTCGGCTACATCCCCGGCCCCACGGGCCGCATCGCCGGGCTGTCCAAGCTGGCCCGGCTGGTCGACGTCTACGCCAAGCGGCCGCAGGTGCAGGAGCGGCTCACGTCGCAGGTGGCGAACTCCCTGGTCGAGCTGCTCAAGCCGGCCGGCGTCATCGTCGTCGTCGAGGCCGAGCACCTGTGCATGACGATGCGCGGCGTGCGCAAGCCCGGCGCCAAGACGGTCACCAGCGCCGTCCGCGGCCAGCTGCGCGACGCCACCACCCGCGCCGAGGCGATGAGCCTGATCATCGGCCGCTGACGGCCCACGCTCGGACCGGCGGCCGACGACGGCGGCAGCCTGCGATCAGGCGTTGGCGCGGTCGCGCCAGGCGACCCATTCGGCGATCGCGCCGAGGTCGTACAGCGGGCCCGTCGCGCTGATGGTGAACAGGCTGATGCCGAGCTCGGCCAGCGTCTCGGCGGCCGCGCCGGGCCGGCCGCCGACCGCCGTCGAGCGCTCGATCTCTCCCGGGTCGCGGCCGACGGTCGCGCACCAGCCGTCGAGCACCTCGGACTTGTGCCGCAGCACGGAGGCGTCGCCGAAGGCGTGCCAGATGGTGCCGTGCTCGGCGACGTGGCGCAGCGTCTTCTTCTCGCCGCCACCGCCGATGAGGATCGGGATGTCGCGTGTGGGCGCGGGGTTGAGCTTCGACCAGCGGCTCCTGATGCGCGGCAGTGCCTCGCCGAGGTCGTCCAGCCGGCTGCCCGCGGTGCCGAACTCGTAGCCGTACTCGTCGTAGTCGCGCCGGAACCAGCCGCCGCCGATGCCGAGGATCAGCCGGCCGCCGCTGATGTGGTCGACGGTGCGGGCCATGTCGGCCAGCAGCTCGGGGTTGCGGTAGCCGACGCTGCTGACCAGCGCGCCGATCTCGACCCGGGAGGTCTGCTCGGCCCAGGCGCCGAGCATGGTCCAGCTCTCGAAGTGCTTGCCGTCGGGCTCGCCGCGGAGCGGGAAGAAGTGGTCCCAGTTGAAGACGATGTCGACACCGAGGTCCTCGGCCTCGGCGGCGGCGCGGCGTATCTCCGTGTAGTCGGCGTGCTGCGGCTGGATCTGGACACCGATGCGAATCGGTCGGGACATGCGTGCCTCGTTCGGGTCGGGGGTTGACCACAGCGACAACCCCGCGCCGCCGTCCCGACATTCCGCCCGGGAGGGACTACGAGCCAGTCCGGCGGAATCCGTGCAGGTCGGACTGGGCCTCGTTCACGTAGATGTCGGGTCCGCCGTCGGGGTCGGGCAGCCGGACGGTGAGCCCGTAGTTCTCGTCGACGACGGCCGCGGCCAGCCCGCGGCGCACCAGCCGGTCGGCCAGGCCGCGCACGTCGCCGTCGTACTCGAACGACAGCTGCACCCCCGTCGGCTCGGGGCCGTGCGCCGCGACCAGCCCGCCGCCCGGCACGGCGAAGTCGACCCACGTGCCGGAGTGCGCCGAGATCCGCACGGTCAGCCCGAGGCGGCTCAGCACGCCCGCCGCACCCGCGACGTCCGGGGTGTACCAGAGCGGCAGCGCGGACAGCGCCGGGTCGGCGCCCGGGACCGGCGCCCGCGGCGGCTGCTCGTCGACGTGCAGGCGCAGGCCGTCGGGGCCGGTGACCACGAGCCGGTCGCCGGCCGACACGGCCGCCAGCTCGTTGCGCTCGCACAGCTCGGCCACCGCCGGCAGGTCGGGCGTGGTGAAGCCGAGCTCGGCCGCGGGCTCGCCGGCGCGGACGATGGCGACCCGCCCGCCGCCCAGGGCGAGCTCGACGCCGCCGGGCCTGGCCGCGTCGCCCGCCCCGGCCGCCACGCCGCCGAGGGCCTCGACGACGTCGACCCACTGCTCGACCCGCGGCGTGTACCGGACCGGGCGGACGGTGAGCGCGAGCTCCGTCATCGGGGATCCTCCTCGTGGGTGGCGGCGAGGTACTCGGTGAGCGCCTTCTCGACGAACGCCGACAGGCTCAGCCCTTCGTCGATGCTGCGGTGCTTGACCGCGCGGACGACGTCGGGCGGCAGGTAGACGTTGAACTGGACCTTGTCGGGCATGGCTAGAATGCTAGCGAATGCCGGCCTCAGCCGAAGAGCTGGAACTCGGTGGTCAGAGTGGAGATCGCGTCGCGGGCCAGCAGCACGCCGGCGATGCCCATGATCCAGGCCAGCGTCTCGCCGGAGTTGGCCCGCAGCCAGTCGCGGAACCGCTCGAACCGCGACCGCACCCGCTCGCCGGCGATCCGCCGGACCAGGTACAACAGCGCGCCCGGCAGCACCATGACGACGGTGTAGCCGGCCAGTAGCGGGCCCCACTGGGCCGGACTCAGGTCCGCCGAGGTCATCAGGCCGATCGCGGCCAGGTACGGCAGCGCCGTCGCCGCCTCGAGCAGCCCGGTGGTGAGGCCGAGGCCGACCATCGCCGGGAGGGTCTGCGCCCGTCCCGCCCGCCGCTGCGTCCGCCCGGCCGCACCGCTGCCGCCGTCGTCCTCCCTCTCCTTCTTCTTCCCCGGCACGAACCAGCAGCCGATGAAGAGCGCCGCGCCGATGCCGAGCTGCACGAGGTGGGCCGTGCGGCTGTCCATGGCGTCGCCGAGGGAGTCGGTGACGGCGCCGAGCCCGGCCATCAGGGCGACGCCCAGCGCGAAGTAGAACGCCGCGACGGTCGTGAGGTAGCCGGTCAGCAGCCGCCCCGTACGCGGCCCGGCGGTGAGCAGCAGGTAGATCGAGATGCCGATGGTCGCCGGGCTCAGCGTGTCGAGCAGCGCCAGCCCGGCGGCCGGCAGGATGACGTCGGGGCCCACGTCACCGGCTCCGGGGCGCGCGAGTCGCGCGGAAGATCACGGTCACGACGACGGCGACCACCACGGCGACGGCGGCGAACGCTGCGACGTCGACGGCGGTCTCGCCGGTCGGCACGACCAGCTGCCGCGCATGGTTCGCGCCGGCGATGGCGATGACGTACACCCACCAGGGCGCCCAGCGGTCGTTCACGAGGGTCCTTTCCATGTTTCAGTACGACTGTATTAAATAACTTAGCACAGCCGTGATAGAAAGACCTCGTGCCGAAGGTCGTCGACCACGAACAGCGCCGCCGCGAGATCGTCGACGCGGTGCTCCGGGTGGTGGTGCGCGACGGCGCCGCCGGGGCCTCCGTGCGGACGGTGGCGGCCGAGGCCGGCTGGTCCACCGGCGCGCTGCGGCACTACTTCGCCACCCAGCGCGAGCTGCGCGAGTTCACGGCGCGGATGGTCACCGAGCGCGTGGGGGCGCGGATCCGCGAGTTCGTCGCGGAGCACGAGTCCGCCCTGTCGCTGCCGGAGCTGGCGGCGGGCATCCTGGAGCAGCTGATCCCGCTGGACGAGCAGCGGCGCGAGGAGTATCAGCTGTGGCTGGCGGTCGGGGAGTGGTCACGCACCGACCAGCTGGAGGAGTCGGCCCGCATGTGGGCCGAGCAGCGCGACATCCACCTGCAGATCGTGTACCGGCTCTCGGGCTACCCGAACGAACCGGTGCCGGCCGAGGGCTTGGACCCGCGCGTCGCCGCCTGGGCGGAGTACCTGCACGTCTTCGTCGACGGGCTGGCGGCTCAGGCGATGTTCGTGCCCGCGGACATGCCGCCGCACCGGGTCCGGGCGGTGTTGCGGGACTTCCTCGCTGAAGTGCCGCCGCTCGCGGACCTGTCACGGTCCGCGGGCGACGGCGGTTGACGGCGGCGCCGGCTGGTGCCGCCGCCCTTGTCAGGTGCAGGTCAGATGGTGCGTGCGTCAGGTGAAGATGCTGACACCGCCGGGGCCGACGAGCAGGCCGACGACGATGAGCACGATGCCCCACAGCATCTGGCCGCGAACCAACGAGACGATCCCCGCGATGACGAGGATGACGGCCAGGATCCAGAGCACGAATTCCATGTCTCCCTCTTCCCTTCACTCCCAGGCCGCCGGGGGACCGGCGGCGGCTGAGCTCGGTGATCAGTTGATGCCCGAACGCCCGGATTCCAAACGTGTGGTGCCGACCGGAGCGTCGTCGCGGTGCATGCGGGACAATGGACGTCGTGCCCGACAAGTCCTCGATCCCCGACGTCCTCGCCGCCCGCTACGCCTCGCCGGAGCTGACCCGGCTGTGGTCGCAGCAGAACAAGATCGTTCTCGAGCGGCGGCTCTGGCTGGCCGTGCTGCAGGCGCAGCGCGACCTCGGCGTCGACGTGCCCGACGGCGTCGTCGAGGCGTACCAGGCGGTGCTCGACCAGGTCGACCTCGACTCCATCGCCGCGCGCGAGCGGGTGACCCGCCACGACGTCAAGGCGCGCATCGAGGAGTTCAACGCGCTGGCCGGCCACGAGCACGTCCACAAGGGCATGACCAGCCGCGACCTGACCGAGAACGTCGAGCAGCTGCAGATCCGGCTCTCGCTCGAGCACGTCCGCGACCGACTGGTCGCCGTCCTCGTCCGGCTGGCCGCCCGCGCGGCGGAGCACGCCGGCACCGTCATGGCCGGGCGCAGCCACAACGTGCCGGCCCAGGCCACCACGCTCGGCAAACGGTTCGCGTCGGCGGCCGACGAGACGCTGGCGGCGTTCGACCGGGTGTCGGAGCTGCTGGCCCGGTATCCGCTGCGCGGCATCAAGGGCCCGGTCGGCACGGCGCAGGACATGCTCGACCTGCTCGGTGGCGACGCGGAGCGGCTCGCTGAGCTGGAGCGGCGCATCGCCGGCCATCTCGGGTTCGAGCGGGTGCTCACCAGTGTCGGCCAGGTCTACCCGCGCTCCCTCGACCACGACGTCGTGTCCGCGCTGGTCCAGGTCGCCGCCGGGCCGTCGTCGCTGGCCACCACCATCCGGCTCATGGCCGGGCAAGAGCTGGTCACCGAGGGGTTCAAGGCCGGCCAGGTCGGTTCCAGCGCCATGCCGCACAAGATGAACACCCGGTCCTGCGAGCGGGTCAACGGCCTCGCCGTCGTCCTGCGCGGCTACGCCTCCATGGCGGCCGAGCTGGCCGGCGCCCAGTGGAACGAGGGCGACGTGTTCTGCTCGGTCGTGCGCCGGGTCGCGCTGCCGGACGCGTTCTTCGCGCTCGACGGCCTGTTCGAGACGTTCCTCACCGTTCTCGACGAGTTCGGCGCCTATCCCGCGGTCATCTCGCGCGAGCTCGATCGCTACCTCCCCTTCCTCGCCACGACGTCGGTGCTCATGGCCGCGGTCAAGGCCGGAGTCGGGCGCGAGACGGCGCACGAGGCCATCAAGGAGCACGCCGTCGCCGTCGCGCTGTCCATGCGCGAGCAGGGTGCCGAGCGCAACGACCTGTTCGAGCGGCTGGCGGGGGACGAGCGGCTGGGGCTGGACCTGGCTCACCTCGACTCGCTGGTCCGGTCGCCGCTGGAGTTCACCGGCGCGGCGCGGGCCCAGGTCGGCGCCATCGTGGCCCGGGTCGACGAGATCGCGGCGGAGCACCCCGTGGCCGCCGCCTACACCCCGTCGCCGATCCTGTAGCAGCAGAAACCCCGGCGCGGAGTCAAAGCAACAAAGCCACGCGCCGGGATTCTAGGTCGGGATCGACGGTGTTTGCAGCACCTCCTCCAACCAAGGACAGCGTACAACCGTTGACTGCCCCTTCACCAGGTGTCATCCTGAAGGGCTAACTACGTACGGGATCCGCCCGGGTGTGGTTCATCGAAGTTGGATGGGCTACCGGGCGGGCTGTTAGCAGCGGTTCACCGGGTAGCCCCCGAAAGGGAAGGTGTTCTGGTGAGTCAAGCAACAGGCGAGGACGCATGCTGGCGCAGCTGGAGACAGCGCGCAAGTACACCAAGGTGATCGGCGACATGGCGCGAGACGTCGGTCCGATCGTGATCGTGGTGGTGCTCCTCCTCCTGGGTGTTCCCTTGATGGAGCTCGTGACGCTGCTGAGGTAGCGGGCGAATCCGCAGGGAGCGAACGGGGTCGGCGCGAGCCGGCCCCGTCGTGCGTCGTGAGCCGGGCATGCCGCCGGGGGCGGCGCCGTCGCCGGCGCCGCCCCCGGACGATCAACCTCCTCCTACAGGTCGGGCCGGTCGGTCACGCGCAGGGCGTTGACGATCGGCAGCTGGTAGCCGAAGCGGTCGTGGAACTGGATGGTCAGCGCGCCGCCGTCGTGCTCGACGACGAAGGTGTGCTGGTCGGCCCAGAGGCCGCGGACCTCGGCGGCGACGTCGTGGTTGACCAGGACGTAGTCGCCGTTGACACTGACGTCGAACACGCGGCGCCCGGGCAGCATGTTCGCCTGGAACTCCGCGAACCCGAGCTCCACCTCGTACGTGCCGGCCGGCACGTTGTCGAACCGGTAGCTGAAGATGCCCGACCGCCGGTCCTTGAACAGCGGGTCGTCCTCGGTGCCGCCGATTGCCCGGTTGGTCGAGGAGACCTCGACCCGCTGGCCGACCCAGCCCCACGAGCCGGCGGTGTGCTTCTTGTCCGCCTGCCACATGTCCTGGTCGCCGTCGGTGTACGCGGCCCCGCCGGCGTTGACGCCGACCTGGTACGCGGGCACGAGCAGCGAGACCGGGATCTGGTGGTTCGGGACCCGCCCGGCGTTGGTCGCGATCGTCAGCGTCGCCTCGTAGAGGCCCGGCTCGAGGCCGGTGCTGTCGGCCGTGACCGTCACCGTCACCGACTCGCCCGGCGCCAGCGTGCCCGACTCCGGGGACTCCGAGAGCCACGGCACGTCACTGGCGTTCGGGACGCCGGTGTCGATGAGGTACGCCGTGTTCGTGAGCTGGCTGGTCGCCCAGAGCTCACCGGTGTCGTTCATCTCCAGGCCGGCACCCGGGCCCTCGCCCTGCTCCGGGAACTCGATCGTCGAGATCGTGGCGCAGTCCGACGGGTCGATCTGGTAGATGAACGTGGTCAGCGAGCTGTTGACCATCCACAGCACGTTCGCCGTCGGGTTGTAGGCGAGGCCGGCGATCGACGCGTCCTCGGTCTCGCACCGGGCGAGGGTGGCACCCGGGTCGTCGTGGGACTGGCCCGCGACGGTGTAGATGATGCCCTCGTTCCAGCCGCCGATGTAGAAGACGTCGTCGACGGGGTTGTAGGCGAGGCCGCGCTGTGAGATGCCGTTCCACGGCGAGCCCGAGATCACGTACTGCTCGGACCCGTCGGCGGTGTCGAAGCAGTGGATCGCGTTGTCACCGCCGACGTTGACCTGGCACATCGCGCCGGTGCTGGCGTCCAGGGCCATGTCGCCGTTCCAGACGCCGCCCCAGTTGCCCGAGAACACCTCGCCCGGCTCGCCGTCGGTGGAGAACTGGTGGTTGGTGACGCTGTCGGGATCGGACACCCAGACGTCGCCGTCGTAGCCGACGCCCCAGGCCACGTTGACGCCCGCCGTGTCCCACTCGGCCAGGACGTCGCCGGGGGCGGCCGGCGCCATGTCGCGCGACGCCAGCTCGGCCAGCTGCTCCGCCGAGTACGTGCCGAGTGCCGTGCGGGCGTTCGCGTCCACCTTCGAGCTGCCCATGAGGTCCGGGGTCAGCGCCGTCTGCCGGCCGGAGCCGCGGTTGACCTCGGTGGCCTCCCAGGTCAGGTCCGCGGAGCCGGTGTTGGTGATGGTCACCTCGCCGGAGCGGGTCTGGCCCTCGGTGATCGTCCAGGACAGGTCGTCGGACTCGACGACGGCGATGCCTGTCGGCAGCGAGAAGTCGATCGTGTTGACCTCGCCGTCCTGGTTGATGATGACGTCCTCGCCGCCGGTCGTGTAGCCGTCCTTGCTCGCCTGGATCGTGTACGAGCCGAAGAACAGCTGCATGCGGTAGGAGCCGTCGGCGTCGGTGCTGACCGAGCGGACGACGGTGCCGTCGGCGGCCACCGCGGACACGGTGGCGCCCTCGATCGGCAGGTCGTCGTTGGTGTCGGTGACGGTGCCGGCGACGGAGCCGTTCGGCGGCAGGGAGAACGTGATGCCCGTGCCGTCGGACAGCGCGGCCTCGTTGAACGAGTACTGCAGGCCGTCGGTGCCGGTCGCGTTCTCGATGCCG
The DNA here is from genome assembly GCF_004348545.1 of Jiangella ureilytica. Lineage (GTDB taxonomy): Bacteria > Actinomycetota > Actinomycetes > Jiangellales > Jiangellaceae > Jiangella > Jiangella ureilytica. The sequence goes on from NZ_SMKL01000019.1 coordinate 71,820, forward strand.
ACGGTGGCGCTGTTGCCGAGCTCGCGCGCCTGGGCCGGATCGAGGTTGCGGTAGGCGACGGAGACCGTGCCGTCCTCGTGCAGGGTCACGCTGAAGTCGACCCGGAGGTTCGCCACGTTGTAGAACGCGACGTTGCGGTACTCGATGACGAACCCGCCGTCGACGGTGCCGGTGTAGACGCCGCCGTCGGCCTGGATGTGCATGTCGTCCCAGAAGGGCGCGATGGTGGCGTTGGGCGCCGCGGCACCGGGGATGGCGGTGTTGGTGTAGTTGGTGACGGGAGCCAGGAAGTTCACGTGCCCGTTCGAGGACAGGTACGCGGTGTCGTAGCTCTCGCCGTAGAACGGGAAGTCGAACGGCAGCGCGACGGTCGCCGTCGACTCGTCGCCGGTCAGGGCCACCGGGGTGGTGCCCTCGACGTACTCCGACGGGCCCGTGGTGCAGAAGTAGCCGTAGCCGTCGCTCCGCGCGGGCAGCGCGAAGTCCAGCGTCGACGGACCGCTGACCGTCAGCGACTGCGTGAGCGGGTCGCTGCAGCGGCCGCCGTCGGCGGTCAGCTCGTACGTCCCGGCCGGAACCGCGGCGAACGAGTAGGTGCCGTCGGCGCCCGTCGTCGCGGGCTCGACCGGCGCGCCCTCGATGGTGACGGTGGCGCCGGTCACCGGGTCGCCGGACTGCGCGTCGGTGACCGTGCCGGAGACGGGATGGCTGTCGGCCGCCTCGAGGGCGACGTCGAGCGTGGTGGTGGTCTCGGCCGTGACGGTGGCGGTGGCCGTCGCCGTCTCGTAGCCGAACGCGGACACCGTCACGTCGTAGTCGCCGGCGGTGAGGACGAGCGAGTAGGTCCCGTCGGCGCCGGTGGTGGTCTCGCGCTCGATCGGGCCCGAGACCGTGACCGTCGCGCCCTCGGCCGGGGCGCCGGCCGCGGTGACGGTGCCGGCCAGCGTGCCGGTCTCGCCGGTCAGAGCGCCCTCGAGCAGCGCCAGTGCGTCGAGCCGGCCCTCACCCCACACGTTGTTGTCGTCGGCCGTGCCGCCACACTGCAGGTCCTCGACGTCGATGGCGGTCTCGTCGAGCAGCGCACGCGTGCCCTCGATGTCGCCGACCAGCGTCGGTGCGGCCGACCAGAGCAGCGCGATGGCGCCGGCGGTGTGCGGCGTGGCCATCGACGTGCCGGAGAGCGAGCCGTAACCGCCGTTGTTGATCGACGAGCGGACGTTCACGCCGGGTGCGGAGATGCTCGGCTTGATCTCGCCGTCCTGGCCGGGGCCGCGGCCGGAGAAGTCGGCGATGTCGTTGTTCTGGTCGTACGCGCCGACGGAGTAGTTGATGGTCCGGCTGCCCGGCGAGCCGCTGCTCTCGCAGGAGTCGCCGCTGTTGCCGTTGGCCCACACGCCGAAGATGCCGGCGTTGGCCCACTCGATGAGGATGTCCTCCATGAACGGGTCGTTCGACGGGAAGATCGAGCCCCACGAGTTGTTGACGATGTGCGGGCGCTTCGACACGTCCGGGTTGTCGCCGTTGAGGTCGGTCGGCGCGAGCATCCACTCACCGGAGGCGATGAGGTCGGCATCGGAGCAGGTGTTGCAGCCGTTCGCCGCGATCCACGTCGCGCCGGGCGCGACGCCGATCTGGTTGCCGGAGCCGTCGTCGCCCACCATGGTGCCCATCGTGTGGGTGCCGTGCGAGTTGCCCGCACCCTCGAACGGGGCGTCGCTGGAGCCGGTGGCGTCGAACCAGTTGTAGTCGTGGTCGAAGCTGCCGCCGTCGTTGCCGCGGTACTGCTCGACCAGCGCCGGGTGGTCGTAGTCGACGCCGCTGTCGATGTTCGCGACCACGATGCCCTCACCGCGGACGCCGAACTGCGACCAGACGTCATCGGCGTTGATGTTGGAGATCCCCCACTCGACCGCGGCCGTGCCCATGCCGGACGACGGCTTCGCGTCGACGGGCTCGGGCAGCTCGTAGGTGCGCGGCTCGCGGATCTGCTCGACCACGTCCAGGGCGGCGAGCTCCTCGGCCAGGGCACGGGTGCCGTCCTCGACGAGGATCGCGTTGGTGATCCAGTGTGCCTCGTAGCCGATGCCGCGCTCGTCCAGGAGCTTGCGGACCGCCGCCTGCGACTGGTCGGCGGTCGCCTTGAGCTGGTCGACCACGAACTGACCACGTTCGGTCCAGTCCTCGATGTCCGTCGCGGTGGTGGTCGGCGCCGACGAGGTGAACCGGACCCAGAAGTCGGCGCTGTCCTTGACGGCATCCGGGTCGAACACGCCGGGCTCGATCTTCGAAGCCGGCTCGGCGGGCCGGCCGAATCCGGCCTGTGCCGGAGTGGCGGCCAGAACGGCCGACACCAAGGCGAAGACCGAGAGTACGGCGGCGAGATATCGCCGCGCTGCTTTCCTTTGCCTCGTGGGACTCGCTGGAGCCTGGGGATCTCGCGGTCGGCCACGGGCTGGGTCGACTGGTAGCTGCACGGGGACCTCCTGTGTCGGCGCGCGACATGACGAAGGCAGTGACCGGGGCGCCACGTCACACGTGTCCGAAATGCGGTGGCGCCATCCTCGCTATGTCCGGCTACCGGCGACAAGGTCGGTTCGTGGGCAAGACGGAGGCCGTTGGCGGGCGCTGCCTGACGGATTGACTGCCGGATGCTCGGGATTTAACCGGAAATGTTCCGCGAGACATACCAAATCGTCGCGAAACCTGTCATGCTGCCAAGCAATCGGTGGGGCGTTTTGCAGGGAGTTGATGCATGGTGTCCGCAGCGCCATACATTGAAATGAACACGCCATTCGTCATCTGTGTCGGCACCTCACTCGAGGACTCGACCGCGATCGCCCAGGCGATCGACCGGCGCGCCATCGTCATGGTGGCACCCGACCCGGAGGCGGCCCGGCGGCTGCTGGTCGGCGACGCGTCGGTGCCGGACACCCCGGCCGGCGTCGAGGACCTCGAGCAGCGCGTCATCGAACGCGGCTGTCTGCGCGTCGACCTGGTGTCGCGACAAGTCACCTGGGGCGACATCGACATCGCGCTCAGCGCCCGCGAGTTCGACCTGCTGGCCACGCTGGCCACCGAGGCCGGCCGGGTCTGGACGTTCGAGGAGCTCATGCGGCGCATCTGGAAGACCCGCTACCTGGGCGACTCCGACCCCGTGGTGTCGGCGGTGAAGCGGCTGCGCCGGCGGCTGGCCCTCGTCGTCGACGAGTTGCGGGTCGTCTCGGTGCGCGGCGTCGGCTTCCGGCTGGTCGTCCCGGACTGAGCCGGACGCCGATCGCGGGTCGGCCCGCGCAGGGTGTGGGCCGCACCCGCGGCAGAAGGCTGGACACTGGAGCCGCGGGGCCGGGCGAGATCCTGCACGGCCACTCGTCCGTGCGTCTCGCACCGACGATGTCGAGGAGGCCTCCGGCCCCCTCTCCAAGCCGGTCTCGCCCGCCCGGCAGAACAGTGGAGCCGCGCTGGGTATCCTGGGGCACGTTCCCGGTTCTTCTGCCGCGCGAGGAGCGTGCCCGTGGCCCGCGTCGTTGTCGACGTCATGCTCAAACCCGAGATCCTCGACCCGCAGGGCAAAGCCGTGCTGGGCGCATTCGGCCGCCTCGGCTTCGACGGCGTCGCCTCGGTCCGCCAAGGCAAGCGGTTCGAGATCGAGCTCGACGGCGAGGCCACGCCCGAGGCGGTGGCCGAGATCGAGCGGGCCGCGGCCACGCTGCTGGCCAACCCGGTCATCGAGGACTTCACCGTCCACGTGGAGGCCGGCGTCTGATGCGCATCGGCGTCGTCACGTTCCCCGGTTCCCTCGACGACCGCGACGCCGCCCGGGCCGTGCGGGTCGCCGGTGGCGAGGCGGTCTCGCTCTGGCACGGTGACGCCGACCTGCACGGTGTCGACGGTGTCGTGCTGCCGGGCGGCTTCTCCTACGGCGACTACCTGCGCTGCGGCGCCATCGCCCGGTTCGCCCCGGTCATGGAGCGGGTCGTCGACGCCGCCCGCGGCGGCCTGCCGGTGCTGGGCATCTGCAACGGCTTCCAGATCCTGTGCGAGTCGCACCTGCTGCCGGGCGCGCTGATCCGCAACGACCACCGCAAGTTCGTCTGCCGCGACCAGCCGCTGCGGGTCGAGTCGGTGTCGACGGCGTGGACGTCCGGTTACGCGGCCGGGCAGGAGATCGTCATCCCGCTGAAGAACGGCGAGGGCGGCTACGTCGCCGACGAGCGCATGCTCGACGAGCTCGAGGCCGAGGGCCGGGTCGTCCTCCGGTACGTCGGCGACAACCCCAATGGGTCCTACCGCGACATCGCCGGCGTCACCAACGCCCGCGGCAACGTCGTCGGGCTCATGCCGCACCCCGAGCACGCGGTCGAGTCGCTGACCGGTCCCGGCACCGACGGCCTCGGCTTCTTCACCTCCGTCCTCGAAGGGCTGGTTCGTTCGTGATCGACACCGTCGAGCTGGCGGGCAAGACGCCCGACCAGCCGCAGCCCTGGGACGAGCTCGGTCTCAAGGCCGACGAGTATCAGCGCATCCGCGACATCCTCGGCCGCCGGCCCACCAACGCCGAGCTGGCCATGTACAGCGTCATGTGGTCCGAGCACTGCTCGTACAAGAGCTCCAAGGTGCACCTGCGCCAGTTCGGCGAGAAGGCCCCGGCGTCCGACGCGCTGCTGGTCGGCATGGGGCAGAACGCCGGCGTCGTCGACATCGGGCACGGCTACGCGATCACGTTCAAGATCGAGTCGCACAACCACCCGTCCTACGTCGAGCCGTACCAGGGCGCGGCCACGGGCGTCGGCGGCATCGTCCGCGACATCCTGGCCATGGGTGCGCGGCCGGTCGCCGTCATGGACTCTTTGCGGTTCGGCCCGCTCGACGCCGACGACACGCACCGGGTGCTGCCCGGCGTGGTGGCCGGCGTGGGCGGCTACGGCAACTGCCTGGGCCTGCCCAACATCGGCGGCGAGGTCGTCTTCGACCCGTCGTACGCCGCGAACCCGCTGGTCAACGCGCTGTGCGTGGGTGTCATGAAGCACGAGGACATTCACCTGGCCAACGCCACCGGCGTCGGCAACAAGGTGGTGCTGTTCGGCGCTCGCACCGGTGGCGACGGCATCGGCGGCGCGTCGATCCTCGCGTCGGAGTCGTTCGACGACAGCAAACCCAGCAAGCGGCCGGCCGTCCAGGTCGGCGACCCGTTCATGGAGAAGGTGCTCATCGAGTGCTGCCTCGAGCTGTTCGAGGCGCGCGTGGTCGAGGCCATCCAGGACCTCGGCGCGGCCGGCATCTCCTGCGCGACCTCCGAACTGGCCAGCAACGGCGACGGCGGCATGTACGTGCAGCTCGAGAAGGTGCTGCTGCGCGATCCCAGCCTGACGCCCGGCGAGATCATGATGTCGGAGTCGCAGGAGCGCATGATGGGCGTCGTCACGCCCGAGAACCTCGACGCGTTCCTCGCCATCACCGCCAGGTGGGACGTCGAGACCGCGGTCATCGGCGAGGTCACCGGCACCGGCCGGCTGATCATCGACTGGCACGGCGAGACCATCGTCGACGTCGACCCCCGCACGGTGGCGCACGACGGCCCGGTGTACGAGCGGCCGTTCGCCCGGCCGGAGTGGCAGGACGAGCTGCAGGCGGCCGGCCCCGAGGGGCTGGCGCGACCGGCGGGCGGCGACGAGCTGCGCGGCACCCTGCTGCGGCTGCTCGGGTCGCCGAACCTCGCCTCGAAGTCCTGGATCACCGATCAGTACGACCGCTACGTGCTCGGCAACACCGTGCTCGCGCAGCCCGAGGACGCCGGCGTGCTGCGCATCGACGAGGAGACCGGTCTGGGCGTGGCCATCGCCACCGACGGCAACGGCCGCTACGCCAAGCTCGACCCGTACACCGGTGCGCAGCTGGCGCTGGCCGAGGCGTACCGCAACGTCGCCACCACCGGGGCCCGGCCGCTCGCCGTCACCGACGGCCTCAACTTCGGCTCGCCCGAGGACCCCGCGGTCATGTGGCAGTTCGCCGAGGCGATCCGCGGCCTGGCCGACGGCTGCCAGGCGCTGGGTACCCCGGTCACCGGCGGCAACGTGTCGCTGTACAACCAGACCGGCGACACCGCGATCCTGCCGACGGCCATCGTGGGTGTGCTCGGCGTGCTCGACGACGTCGCCCGCCGCACGCCGCAGGGCTTCCGCGAGTCCGGGCAGGTCGTCTACCTGCTGGGCGAGACCCGCGACGAGTTCGGCGGCTCCGAGTGGGCGTGGGCCGAGCACGGGCACCTGGGCGGGCGGCCGCCGTCGGTCGACCTCGCCGCGGAGCGCGAGCTGGCCGAGATCCTGGTCAACGCCTCACGCGACGGGCTCATCGACGCCGCACACGACCTGTCCGACGGCGGGCTGGCCGTCGCGCTGGTCGAGTCGGTGCTGCGCTACGGCGTGGGCGCGCGGGTGTGGGTGCCCGACGGCGTCGACCCGTTCGTGTTCCTGTTCTCGGAGTCGCAGGCCCGCGCGATCGTGGCGGTGCCGCGCTCTGAGGAGGTGCGCTTCACCGACATGTGCTCGGCCCGGCGGTTCGCGCACCAGCGCATCGGCGTGGTCGACGACGGCGGCGAGCTCGACGTGCAGGGGCTGTTCACGGTGCCGGTCGAGGAGCTGCGCACGGCTCACGAGTCGACGCTGGCCTCGGCTTTCGAGGGCTAGTCGCCCTTCCCTTGCGTGACTCACTGCGGCCTCAGACCTCGCGGTCGGCCGTCGGCTCGGCCTCGGCGTCCGCCTTGGCCGCGGCGATGCGCCCGTTGGTCAGCCGGGGCAGCGCGTAGAGCACCATCAGCACGTGCGCCGCCGCGGCGACCAGGAACGGCAACCGCAGCGCCCACTCCCGGCTGAGCCAGGTGTCGGCGACGGTGACCAGGATGCCGCCGAGCAGCGTGCCCAGCGAGATGGCGCCCCAGCCGAAGAACCGGTAGACGGAGTTCACCCGGCCGAGCAGGTGGTCGGGGATGATGCTCTGCCGCATCGAGACCGTGATGACGTTCCACAGCACGATGAAGAAGCCCTCGACCACAAGCACTGCGTAGACGATGAACGGCGACGACACCAGGCCGATGGCGCCCAGTGAGCCGCCGAGCACGATCAGCGACACGAACAGCGAGGTGCCCGGGCCGATACGCGCGCTGACCCGGTCGGCGACCAGTGACCCGAGCACGGCGCCGACCGCCGTCCCGGACAGCAGGATGCCGAACTCCGTCGCGTTCAGGTGGAGGATCTCCTGCGCGAGCAACACGTAGATGGCCATCGCGGCGGCGCTCAGGCCGTTCGCGGCCCCGAGTAGGAAGGCCAGCGAGCGCAGCAGCTGATGGTTCCACAACCAGCGCAGGCCCTCGCCGATCTCGGCCTTCCAGTTGATCCGGCCGCTGGTCACCTTGCCCTTGGGGGCGAACTGCCCGGCCAGCATGAACACCAGCCCGGCCGCGACGGCGAACGTGCCGGCGTTGACGAAGAACGGCAGCGCGAACGCCAGGCCCAGCAGCAGGCCGGCCAGCGGCGGGCCGACGAAGTTGTTGACGACGACCTCGGCGCCCCACATGCGCCCGTTCGCCTTCTCCAGGCGGTCCTTCGCGACGATCGACGGCAGCAGCGTCTGAGCGGTGTTGTCGCGCAGCACCTCGGCGGTGCCGAGCAGGAACGCCATGAGGTACAGCAGCACCAGCAGCACGGTGCCGTTCTCGGGGAGGTCCGCGGTGCCGCCCGCGATCTGGTCCGGCGTCGGCAGGTCGGACTGCCACGCCAGCACCGCCCACGAGAACGCGAACATCACCGCGAACCGCGACACGTCCATGGCGGCGACCAGCTTCCGCCGGTCGAGGCGGTCGGTGATGACCCCGGCGGGCAGCGAGAACAGCAGCCACGGCAGCCGGGTCGCCAGCGTGACCAGCGCGATCTGCAGCGGGTCGCGCGTGACGGCGGTGGCCAGCCACGGGATCGCCACCGCCGACAGCCCGTCGCCGAAGTTCGAGACGACCGACGCGCTCCAGAGCTTCCAGTAGTTGCGGCCCAGCCCGGTCTTCGCCGGCGCCTCGGTGGTCGTCACGCCGCACCGCCCTTCGTGTCGCCGTCGTCGCCGGAACCGTCGCCGTCATCCGCACCGGGCACGTCCGGCAGATGGCCCCGCCCGGTCGGGTAGATGCCCACCAGCAGCCCGAACGTCACCTCGCCCGCCCGCGGCTCGCGGACGAACTCGTCGAGCAGGTCGAGCAGCCGTTGCCGCCACTCCGCCGCGCGTTCGACCGGGATGCGGGCGAACCGGCTGTTCGTCAGCATGGGCAGGTCTTTGTACGCCTCGGGGATCTGCGCGATCTCGTCGACGGTCTCGGAGAGCAGGCCCTTCGGCTCCAGCCCGATGCCGTCGAACGAGGCGCGGTCCCAGTCGTGGTACAGGAACACCCGAGCCGTGCGGCCGTAGTAGCGGGCCTCGATGGCGCGCACCTGCTTGGTGCGGACCACGTGCACGAGCCCCGCGTACTCGAGGACCTTCAGGTGGTGACCGACCGTCCCCTTGGGCTTGTGGAGCGCGACCGCCAGCTCGGACGTCGTGGCGGCACGTTCGAGCAGCAGCATGACGATCTTCATGCGGGTGTCGTCGAACAGCGCCCGGTACTGCGCCGGATCGGTGAGCTCGAGCTCGTCGGCGAGCTCATAGTCTGGAATGGCGGACTGGTCGGCCATTCCCGTATGGTCGGCCGATCCAGACCATTCTGTCAAGCCTCTGCGACGTACTGGTCCACGTACTCGCCGGTGGGCTCGATGGCCGTGATGACGTCGACCAGCACGCCGTCGGGCCCCTCGACGATGAAGTGCCGCTGGCCGAACGCCTCGCTGCGCAGGTCGAGCGCGACGGGCAGGCCGGCCTCGCCCGCCAGCCGCCGGTACACGTCGTCGACGTCGGGCACCTCGATGTTGACCAGCAGGCCGGCGGCAGGGCGGCGGAACCCGGCCGGGACGGTCCGGTGCCGGTGGTCGACGAACGCGAGCTCGAAGTGCGGCGACTCGGGATGGCGCAGGCTGACGTACCAGTCGGACTCGAAGGTGAGCTCGAAGCCGAAGTGCGTGCGGAAGAAGTCGCGTGCCGCGCCGACGTCGGCGCTGCCGATGACGGGATAGCAGCCGGTGATGGTGGTCATCTCGGTCCTCCTGATCTCAGATACCTACCGTCGGTATGTGATGTGACGCTATGATACATACCGCTGGTATGTCAATCGGAGTCTGGGAGGTGTGGTGTCCCCGTCGAAGCTCGAGCAGCGGCTGGCCACGTATCAGGCGCTGGTCACCGAGGCCCGCCGCCAGTTCGCCCGCGACGGCTACGCCGCGGTCAGCCTGGCCGGCATCGTCGACGCCGTCGGGCTCACCAAGGGCGCGCTCTACCACCACTTCCCGAACAAGGCCGCGCTGTTCCGCGCCGTCGTCGAGCAGGTCCAGACCAAGGTCGCGCAGCGGGTGGTGGCGGCGGCCGAGGCGCAGACCGACCCCTGGCCGCAGCTGCTCGCGGGGTGCGAGGCGTTCCTGCGGGCCGGCGCCGACCCCGAGGTGCAGCGCATCATGCTCATCGACGGTCCGGCCGTGCTCGGCTGGGACGAGTGGCGCGCCCTCGACGACGCGTCGTCCGGCCGGCACTTGCGCGAGGCCCTGCAGGCCGTCATCGACGACGGCGTCATGGCGCCGCATCCGGTGGCGCCGCTCGCCCATCTGCTGTCCGGCGCCATGAACGAGGCGGCCCTGTGGCTGGCCCGGTCCGACGACCCCCGCGACCTCGACGACACCGTCGCCACCCTGCTCACGATGCTCGAGGCGTTGCGCGTGCGCAGCAGTGGCGCGAGGTGACCAACATGACTAGTCTGGTCATGAAAGGTCGGTGGTGACCATGACGACAGCCGACACGTGGAGCGTCGCCGACGCGAAGGCCCGTCTGAGCGAACTGCTCGAGACCGTCGGCCGTGACGGCCCCCAGACCATCAGCCGGCGCGGCCGCGCGGTGGCGGTGGTGGTGTCCATCGATGAGTGGGAGCGCCGCAAGCGGCGCCGGGGCTCGCTCGCTGACTTCTTCGCCACGTCACCGTTGCGCGAACTCGGCGGCGAGCTGGAGATCGAGCCGCGCGGCGGCTCGATGCGAGAGATCGATCTGTGACGTACCTGATCGACACCAACGTCATCTCCGAGCTCATCAGCGCCTCGCCCGATCGGCGGGTCGAGTCCTGGCTGCGCGGCGTCGATGAGGACGCGTTACTGGTCAGCGCCATCACGCTGGGCGAATTGCGGTTCGGCATCGAGCTGCTGCCGGCGGGCCGCAAGCGCGACCGGCTCGAGAGCTGGATGGCGGACGAGTTCCTGCCCCGGTTCGAGGACCGCGTGCTGACGGTCACCGCTGCGGTCGCGGACATGTGGGGCCGCATCAAGGCCAGTGCGCGATCGGCCGGCCGGCAACTGACGCCGGCCGACGGCCTGATTGCGGCGACGGCGTTCTCCCACGGCCTCGTCCTGGTGACCAGAAACACCGCCGATTTCCGAACCACCGGCGTCGAACTGCTCAACCCCTGGCACGAGGACGTGTAGTCACCGCATGCTGCGCACCGTCGCCATCGCCCACTACCGGTCGCTGCGCGACGTCGTGCTGCCGTTGACCGGCCTCGACGTGGTCACCGGCGCCAACGGCACGGGCAAGTCGAGCCTGTACCGGGCGCTGCGGCTGCTGGCCGACTGCGCGCGCGGCGACGTCATCGCCTCCCTCGCCCGCGAGGGCGGCATGCCGTCGGTCACCTGGGCCGGGCCCGAGAGGCTGAGCCGCGAGATGCGCTCGGGGGAGCAGCCGATCCAGGGCGCCCGGCGGTCCGAGCCGGTCGGCGTGCGCATGGGCTTCGCCGGCGACGACTTCGGCTATCTCATCGACCTCGGCCTGCCGCAGCCCGGCGGCGGCCCGACGTACTTCGGGCTCGATCCCGAGATCAAACGCGAGGCCGTCTGGAGCGGCCCGGTGCTGCGGCCGGGCACGTGGCTGGCCGACCGCCGCAACGAGATGGTGCGCGTGCGCTCGGGCGGCGGCGACTGGGAGCATCTGGCGCAGGGCCTCCGCACGTTCGAGAGCATGCTGAGCGAGGTCAGCGACCCGGTCCGCGCGCCGGAGCTGCTGACCGTGCGCGAGCAGGTGCGCGGCTGGCGCTTCTACGACCACTTCCGCACCGACGCCGAGGCGCCCGCCCGGCTGCCGCGCATCGGCACCCGCACCCCGGTCCTGGCCGACGACGGCGCCGACCTCGCCGCCGCACTGCAGACCATTCGCGAGATCGGCGCCGTCGAGGCTCTCGACGCCGCCGTCGACCATGCCTTCCCGGGCTCGCGGCTCGAGATCGAGCAGGTCGGCGGCCGGCTCGACCTCTCGTTCCGGCAGTACGGACTGCTCCGCCCGCTGAGTGGGGCCGAGCTCTCCGACGGCACGCTGCGGTTCCTGCTGTGGGCCGCCGCCCTGCTCACGCCGCGGCCGCCGGCGCTCATGGTGCTGAACGAGCCCGAGACGAGCCTGCATCCGCAGCTGGTGCCGGCGCTGGCCGAGCTCGTCGTCAAGGCCCACGAGGAGACCCAGATCGTCGTCGTCACGCACTCGCGCTCGCTGATCGACCACCTCGGCGCCGCGGCCGCCCGGGTCGAGCTGGTCAAGGACGTCGGCGAGACGGTCATCGACGGCCAGGAGCGCTTCGACCGGCCGTCGTGGAACTGGGGCTCGCGGTAGCCTGCCGGGGTGGCGAAGCGGATCGACACGGCGACGGTATGGGCGGCATACCGGAGCGGTCACCAGGCGCTGCGCGACTGGCTGGCCGCGCTGCCGGCGCAGCACTGGGCCGCGCCCAGCGTGCTGCCCGGCTGGACGGTCGCCGACCTCGCGGCGCACATCGCGCTGGTGGCCGACTCGGTGACGGCGACGGCGGCGGCTCCCCGCGGGGTGGCGGCGCACGGACTCGGTGAGTACCTCCGCACCTACGCCGCGGCGGCGGGTGGCCTGTCGGACCTGACGCGCGCCATCTCGGCCGACGCCGGGCACGACAAGAACCGCATCCTCGCCGCCGTCGACGAGCGCTTCGCCGCCGCGCAGGCCACCGTCGACGAGCGCGGACTCGACGACCTCGTGCTCACGACACGGCGCATCCCGGCTCGGCAGGGCGACTACCTGCTCACCCGGACCATCGAGATCGCCGTCCACGCCGACGACCTCGCCCGGTCGGTCCCCGCCGACGCCGCCGATCCCCCCGCCGTTCCCCGCGACACCACCCGGCTCGCCGTCCGCGCGCTGCTGGAGGTGCTGGCCGAGCGGGCGCCGGGCCGCAGCGTCGAGGTGCGGGTCGCGCCGTTCGCCGCCGTCCAGTGCATCGAGGGACCACGGCACACCCGCGGCACGCCCCCGAACACCGTCGACCTCACGCCGTCGCTGTGGCTCCGGCTGGCCGGCGGCCGCACCACCTGGGCCGACGAGGTGGCCGCCGGCGCCGTCCTGGCCAGCGGCCAGCGCGCCGACCTGTCAGCGCACCTGCCGCTGTTCTAGGTCACGGCGGCGAGTCGCCGGAGAGGTCGGCCGTGAAGGTGGCGCCACCGGCACCGACCAGCTCGACCCGCTCGATCTGGTAGATGTCCGCGTCGACGGTGGCGCCGGCCCCGCCGCCGCTGCCGTCGACCTCGAGCTCGGCGACCGGCTCGGACCAGTCCTCGGTGGTGACCACGACCTCGTACGCGCCCGGGTCGACGGTGTCGTCGAGCACGGTGAACACCCAGGACGGCTCGCCCTGGTAGAGGAAGACGTGACCGACCTGCGTGCCGCCGTCGTCGACGATGGGCGCGGCGTGGAAGTAGCGCCCGTTCGCCACGTCGAGCGTCTCGCGATAGCTCGCCGCGACGTCGCGCTCCTCGGAGGTGGCCTGCCAGACCAGGCCCGCGCCGACCAGTCCGGCGACCGCGGCCGCCGCGGCGTAGGGCAGCACGCGCTGCCAGCGCCGTGGTCGCAGCGCGGTGACGACGGGGTCCGGCTCACTCTCCGCGGGTGGTGGCGGCGGAGCCGCGGGCACCGCCGGCGCGCCCGGCTCGGCGGTCAGCGCCGCGATGCGGGCCAGGACCGCGCCCTCGAACCCGGCCGGCGGGTCGTGCTCCGGCGCGACCAGCAGGACCTCGTCGGCGACGCGGGTCAGCTCCTCGAGCTCGCGGCGGCAGTCGGGGCAGTCGGCCAGGTGGGCCAGCACGCGCGCGCGATCCGGGCCGCTGGCGGCACCCGTGGCCACCTCGGCCAGCGCGTCGGCGACGTCGCCGCACCTCGTCGGATCAACCATGACTCACCTCGAGCATCGCACGCAGCCGGGACAGTCCGGTCCGGATGCGCGTCTTGGCCGTCCCGAGCGGGATCTGCTCCTTCTCGCTGATCTCTCGGGCGGTCAAGCCGAAATGTACTGACAGCAGGACGGCCATCGCCTGCTCGCGGGGTAGGGCCCGCAGTGCGGCCGTGATGCGCTCGCTGTCGGCGACCCGGTCGCTGTCGTTGGTCGGGGAGATCAGCATCTCCGCGACGACGGCCGGTTCGACGGCGAGCTCCCGGCGCACCCGAAGGACGTCGATGGCGACGTTGCGGGTGATGGTCAGCAGCCACGTCGACGCCTGCGCCTTGCGGGCGTCGTAGTTGCCGGCGTGCCGCCAGGCCCGGACGAACGCTTCCTGTGCCACCTCCTCGGCGATCGCGGGCACGCCCACCACCGACAGTGCCAGACCGTAGACGCGTCCCTGGTGGCGGCGGACGAACGCGGCCATCGCGTCCGCGTCACCGGCGGCCATACCGGCGAGCAGCGCCTCGTCCGACACCCTCACACCCTCATATACGTGCGCGGACGGCGAATCGATTGGATCCGGAGGTGGCGTCAGTCACGTTCGCCACCCGCTGCCGCCTCGGTGTCGACGATGATCGGGCGCAGCCGGTTCCACAGGACGAAGAGGACCGCGACCAGGAGCAGGCCGATGCCGGTCCACAGGTTGATGTTGATGCCGTCGCTCTTCTGCAGGTCGGCGTCGCTGGTGCCGAAGAGGCCCATCCCGGTGAGGATGAGGCCGAAGATGCCGAACAGCGCGGCGATGACGATGCGGATGTCGAAGGCGCCGGCCCGGCGTGCCCGGCCGGCCCGGGTGGTGCCCTGCCCGCTGCCACTGATGCTCATCTGCCTCGCCTCCCGTCAGAAGAAGATGATGTTGAGGATGATGATGAGGACGAGCGCGATGCCGGCCATGAGTCCCGGCCGCTGGTACCAGGCGTCGTTGCGGTCGCGCGGGTCCTGCAGGTCCTCCTTCGGGGTCAGGCCGTACACCAGCCCGACCAGCTCCTTCGCCGGCTTCGGCGCCGTCCGCAGGCTCACGGCCACGCTGACGGCGATGTCGACGACGAACGCGACCCCCGCGGCGAGGAACGCCGAGCCCTGACCCGGCAGGTCGAGGACCCCGGTCTCGGAGAGCACGAACACCGTCACGGCCGACAGCGTTCCCGCCACGAGCCCGGTCCAACCGGCCGCGGCCGTCATCCGCTTCCAGAACATACCGAGGATGAACGTGGCGAACAGCGGCGCGTTGAAGAACGAGAACAGCTGTTGCAGGTAGTCCATCAGGTTCGAGTAGCCGGCCGCGATGAACGCCGTGCCGATGGCGGCCACCGTCGCGACGACGGTGATGATGCGCCCGACCCGCAGGTAGTAGCCGTCCTCGCGGTCCTTGACGACGTAGCGCTGCCAGATGTCGTAGCTGAAGACGGTGTTGAACGAGCTGATGTTCGCCGCCATGCCGGCCATGAACGACGCCAGCAGGCCGGCGATCGCGAGCCCGAGCATGCCGTTGGGCAGCAGGTCGCGCATGAGCAGGAGGATCGCGTCGTTGTAGTCGACGCCGGTCTCGGCGGACTGCGTCTCCTTGAACTCGGCCAGCTCCGGCACGATGATCGCGGCGATCATGCCGGGGATCACCACGAGGAACGGGATGAACATCTTCGGGAAGGCCCCGATGATCGGCGTGCGCCGGGCCGCCGACATGCTCTTCGACGCCATGGCCCGCTGCACCTCGACGAAGTTCGTCGTCCAGTAGCCGAACGACAGCACGAACCCGAGGCCGAACACGATGCCGATGACAGACAGGAGGCTGGAGTCGAACCCGGCGAGCTCGTTGCCCGGCCACAGACTCAGCTGCTCGGTCGAGCCGGTCGCGTCCCGCACTCCCCGGGTCAGCCCCTCCCAGCCGCCCACGCGGTCCAGCGCCACCACCGTCAGCGGGAACAGCGCGGCGACGATGACGAAGAACTGCAGCACCTCGTTGTAGATGGCCGCCGACAGTCCGCCCAGCGTGATGTAGCTGAGCACGATGATCGCGGCGACGATGACGGCCACCTCGCGCGGCCAGCCGAGCAGCGCGTTGACCAGCGTCGCGAGCAGGAACAGGTTGACGCCGGCGATGAGCACCTGCGCCAGCGCGAAGCTGATCGCGTTGACCAGATGGGCCGTCGGGCCGAACCGGCGCAGCATGAACTCCGGCACGCTGCGCACCTTGGAGCCGTAGTAGAACGGCATCATCACGATGCCGAGGAACAGCATCGCGGGGACGGCGCCGATCCAGAAGTAGTGCATGGTCGGCATGCCGTACTGAGCACCGTTCGCCGACATGCCGACGATCTCGATGGCACCGAGGTTCGCGGAGATGAAGGCCAGCCCCGTGACCCAGGCCGGCAGCGATCGCCCGGAGAGGAAGAAGTCGAGGCTGTCCGACACCGCGTAGCGCGCCATCAGCCCGATGCCCAGGACGAACACGAAGTAGACGGCGATGAGCGTGTAGTCCCAGAAACCCGCGTCCAGCCGCAGGCTCGCCTCCGCGACCAACGTCATGGATACCTCCCGGTTGCCACGAACAGCGTCGGTGACCTTACCCGCGAGTACGTGTCACAACCGGTGTGACTTCGACCGGCGTGTCGGGACGACGCCGTCAGTGCCAGCCGGCGCGGTCGACGCCGCCGGGGACGTCGGCCGACGGGTCGTACGGCGTGCGCGTGAAGACGAACGACGCGAGGTCGAGGTGGCTGACGTCGCCGTCGGCGCGCCGGACCACCTTCAGCGGCTCGCCGGCGTAGTAGCCGTCGAGGCCGATCCAGCCGCCGTCACCGTCGGGCCGGAACCGCGACGCCCGCCCGGCGCCGTCGGCCGGTCCGAGCCGCAGCCAGCCGTCGTCCATGGCCCGCAGTACGAACGTCGTCGAGCCCCAGTACCAGTGCCCGGTCAGGGCGAGCAGTGCCGGCGACACCTCGCCGACCTGCCAGGCCGCCGCGTGACGCGGCTCGGCGGCGGTGAACGCGTCGAGCAGCCCCGCGGCGAACCCGCGGCTGAGCCCGGACGTGGCGTTGGTGGCGACCACGACGCCGTCGCCGGTCTCGACGTCGACCCGGACCTCGGCGAGGAAGCCCGGCATCGAGCCGCCGTGGCCGGTGAACCGGCGGCCGCCGTCGTTCCACAGCTGGACGCCGAGGCCGTGCGCGCCGGTCCACGGCGCCCCGGGCACGTCGACGACGACCAGCGGCTTGCACATCTCGGCCAGCGTCGCGGCGGACAGCAGGCCGGCGGTCTCGCCGCCGAGGAACGCGGCCCACCGGCCGAGGTCGCGCACCGTCGACCAGAGCTGCCCGGCCGGTGCCATGGCGCCGCCGTCGTGCTCGGGCTCGCGCAGGACGACGTCGGCGAACGGGTGGACGGCGAGGCCGTGCGCGTGCGGCGCGACCGGGCGCTTCGTGGTGCGGTTCATGCCCAGCGGCTCGAGCAGCTCTTCGGCGACGACGTTGGACCACGAGGTGCCGCGCAGCCGGCCGACCAGCTCGCCGAGCACGCCGAAGCCCACGTTAGAGTAGTGGAACAGCCGGCCCGCCGGGTGCCGGCGGCCCAGTTGCGCCACCAGCGACCGCCACGGCCCGCCCTCGGTGCGCTCCCACCAGGGGCCGTCGGTCTCGGCCTGCAGCCCGGCGCCGTGCGAGAGCAGCTGGGCGATGGTGACGTCGCCGATGCTGGTGTCGGGCAGGTGCTTCTCGAGCGGGTCGGCGAGGTCGAGCGCGCCCTCGTCGCGCAGCCGCATGACGGCGACGGCCACGAACGTCTTCGTGATCGAGCCCATGCGGTACTGCGTGTGCTCGTCGGCCGCACGACCCGCGGACCGGCCGTCGAGGGTGCCGCGGGCGGCGAACCAGACCAGCTCGCCGCCGCGCACGATGCCGGCGGCCAGCGACGGGAGGCGGCTGCCGGCCTGCTCCTGGGCGAGCCTGCGGGTGAGGTCGGAGGCGGTGGAAGGCGCGATCACGCGCCCGAGCCTAACGGTCGGCGCGAGGCGTCAGGATGACGACCGCGGTCTCGGCCGGGCGCCGTGCGGCGAAGCCGTCGAGGTCCTTGTCGACGGACCGCCACAGCGCCCACAGCCGATCCCGCTCGGCGCCCACGGCCGCGCGGACGTGGACCGCGACGGTCCGGCCGGCCACCTCGGCCGTCGCGTCGGGGTTCGCCTGCACGTTGAGCCACCAGGCCGGCTCCGGCGCGGCCCAGCCGTTCATCGCCAGGGTCACGTAGTCCTGGCCGTCCTCGATGTAGCCGAGGATGACCTTGTGCGCGCGGCCGGTGCGCCGTCCCGTGGTGGCCAGCCGCAGCGTGCCCCACCTCCCGGCTTCGGCCGCCAGAGGCCGAGCCGGCCGCCGGTGACGCGGCAGATCGCGCGGTGCACCGTCCACGCGGTGCGGATGAACCAGCGCGGCGGAACGCGCGGGGGCTTCTCGGCGGACATCGGCTCACACGCTAGCGGGTTCGTACCGCCTCATCTGCTGGGTGGAGCGCAGGAGTTCGCGGAGGTTCCAGAGGTCGCCGTGGAGCGCGCCGTGGGCGCGGGCCTGGACGAGGACGTTGCCGAGCGCGGTCGCCTCGACCGGGCCCGCGAGCACCGGCAGTCCGCAGGCGCTCGCCGTCAGCCGGCAGAGCAGGTCGTTGCGGGCGCCGCCGCCGACGAGGTGGACGACGTCGACGGTGCGGCCGGAGAGCTCGGCGGCCTGGTGGACGGTGCGGGCGTAGGCGGCGGCGAGGCTGTCGAGGATGCAGCGGACCAGCCCTGGGCGGGTGTCCGGGACGGGCTGGTCGGCGCGGCGCAGGGTGTCGGCGATGCGGGCGGGCATGTCGCCGGGTGGGAGGAAGGCGGGGTCGTCGGGGTCGAAGAC
>NZ_SMKL01000001.1 GCF_004348545.1 Jiangella ureilytica
GGCCAGGCCCGACAGCCCGAGCCCGCCCGTCCGCCCGAGTCCCGCTGCGGGCCCACTCGCCGTACCGGCTCCGCCGGATGCGTCGGCCGGGCCGGCTGTGCCGGTCGGGTTCGTGGGTGGGGTTGCGCTGGTTGGTGCGATGCCGGCTGTGGACGCGCTTGCCCCGCTGGTTCGGTCGGGTGCGTCGGCCGGGCCGGCTGTGCCGGTCACCATCGTTGAGCCCGGCCCGGCGGCCGGGGCGGCGATCCGGGCCGGAGCGATCCGGGCCGGAGCGATCCGGGCCGGAGCGGGAGCCGCGCTGCCGCCGTCGTCGGTGACGGTGACCTCGAGGTCGCTGCCGTGGCGCCGCACCCGGACCTCGACGACGGCCGCGCCGGGGGCGTGCCGGCGGACGTTGGTGAGCGCTTCGACGACAACCCGGTGCGCCGTGCCGCCGATCTCGCGCGGGACCGACGCGGCCAGATCGGCGTCGCAGTCGAGCCGGACGCGGGCCGGGCCGGAGGCGGCGAACCGCTCGACCAAGCCTGGCAGGTCCGCGAGTCCCGGCAGCGGCCGGACCGCATCCGCCCCAGCCCCAGCCCCGTCACCATCACCGTCGGAGCTGTTGAGCACCTGCACCGTCCGGTCCATCGACGACATGGCGCGCAGACCGGCCGCCTCGATGCGGCGCAGCGCGTCGCCCGCCGGGGTGCCGGCCGGGGCGACCGTCCCCGCCGCCTGGGCCTGAGCGATCATCTCGCTGACGTCGTGGGCGACGTAGTCGTGCAGGTCGCGGGCGAGCTCCAGCCGTTGTGCCCGGCGGGCGGCGGCGACGGCGCGCACCCGGCGGTCGTGCTGGTGCCGCAGCAGGAGTCCGGCGCCCGCCGCCGCGATCGGCGCAAGCGCCCAGAACGCCACCGCGTACACCGCCTCCAGCGTCGACAGCTCGTCGGGCGCGCCGCCGTCGGTCGCGCGCAGCAGGCTGGTGGCGCCGCCCAGCCCGGCGAGCACGGCGGCCGGCACGGCCGCGCGCACCGGAGCCCATCGCGCACACGCGCCGGCCAGCACCGACAGCACCGCGAGCTCGACCATGCCCCACGGCGGCGAGCCCGGCCACGGCCCGGCGAGATGGGCCACCGTCGCGGCCAGCGAGACCGCGCCGGCGCCGCCCGCGCCGCACGGCAGCCAGGCGCGCGACGCCGGCCACCACAGCAGGATCACCACGGCGACCACAGCGGCACATCCGAGCGGCACCGCCCACGGCCGCGTCGCGCCCAAGACGCCGGCCGCCACGACGACGGCTCCCGCGAAGGCGAGGCGCCACGACCGGTCCGGCATGCCGCCGAGTCTAGGGAGGGCGCGGCGGCCGCACCCGTGTCGAACGGCACATCCGCGTCCGCCGCCGCCGCGCGAAACCGGCCGATCGGCATCTCGTCCACACCCTGCCGGCTCGGAACGCTGGAGCCATGACGACGACCATCAGCACCACCGCACCGGCCCGGCCACCGGGCCCCGTCCGCCAGGCGATCCGGGCCTGGCCGGCCTGGACCCCGTACGCCGCGGCCGTCTGGTCCGCCGGCTACGGCCTGCTCGGCCTGCTCTGGGCCCTCGGTGTTGACGGCTATCCGTTCGGCCCGGGTGACCTGCCCGACGGCCGCGAGGAGTCCATCCTCGGCGGGTCGACGGCGGCCGGCACCGGACCGTGGATCGCCGGCCTCGGACTCGCGGGAGTGGCGGTTGCCCTGGGACTCGCCCGATCGCCCGCGCGCGGCATCGTGCGGGTTGCCCTCGCAGGCTGGGGCTGGGTGAGCGCCTTCCTGTTGGTGGTGCTCGTGCCGGACCAGCGTGTCCTGACCGCGGTCGCCTACACCCCGCTGGCGCTGGTCGGCATCCCGTTCGGCTGGCCGCCGGTGAGCTACGCCGAGTTCGTCGAGAAGGTCTACCCCTGGCCGAACGTCAATCAGTGGATCTGCGTCGCCGGCGGGCTGCTGTGGGCGGCGGCGACGCTGGCGTTCCAGCGGCGGACGGCGCGCGCGTGCGTCCACTGCGGCCGCCGGCCGGGGCACGCGCACAGGTGGACGTCGCGGGCGAGCGCCGCGCGCTGGGGCCGCCGGGCCGCGTACGCCGCCTTCCTCATGCCGTTCGGCTACGCCCTCGTGCGCTGGGCCTGGGCACTGGGCGTCCCGCTCACCATCAGCCAGGAGTTCCTCGACGAGTTGCACCGCAGCGGGATGGTGTGGGCCGGTGCCTACCTCGCGACGTTCGCCGCGGCCGGCGGCGTCCTGACGCTCGGGCTCACGCAGCGCTGGGGCGTCATCTGGCCGCGGTGGGTGCTCGGACTCGCCGGCAAGCCGGTGCCGCGCGCGTTCCCGCTGGTCTTCGCGACGATGGTGGCACTGGCACTCGCTTCGGGCGGGTCGGTGATCCTGCGGCTGACGGACTGGTCCGACCCGGCCGACTGGGCCGCCAACCCACTGATGGTGCTGGCGCCGTGGGCCGTGCTGCTCGGGGTCGCGACCCTCGGCTACCACCTGCGCACCCGCCCCGCCTGCCGCGTCTGCGAGCGCGACTGACCCGCGGGCGGTGGCGGCGAAAAGCCGTCGCGCACGGGCCGGGCGGCACCATACGCTCGGCCCGATGCGCAGTCCCGAGGCGTCCAGATCCGAGCCACCGGCCGTCCGGTGGCTCGCTCGACGCTGCCCGCACTGACTCGCGGCGCGCGCTGACTCCACCCGGTCCGGCCGGCCTCGCCGTCGCCGTTCCTTCGGGTCTCGTGGAGTCTCCTCATGCCTGCTGTCGTCCATCTGCTCGCCCTGGCCGTGTTCGCCCAGGGCACGTCCGAGTTCATGCTCGCCGGCCTGGTGCCGGAGATCGCCGCCGGGTTGTCCGTCTCGGTCCCGGCCGCCGGGTCGCTGACCTCGGCCTACGCCGTCGGGATGGTCGTCGGCGCCCTGGCCATGGCGCTGCTGAGCCGTCGCTGGTCGCCGCGTACCGCGCTGCTGGCGTTCCTGACGGCGTTCCTGCTCGCCCACGTCGTGGCCGCCACGACCGGGAGCTACGCGGTGCTCGTCGCCACCCGCGTGGCCGCGGCACTGGCGAACGCCGGCTTCCTCGCCGTCGCCCTGACGGCGGCCGCCGCCCTGGCCGGGCCGCGAAACACCGGCCGGGCGACGTCCGTGCTGCTCAGTGGCGTGACCGTCGCCTGCGTCGCCGGTGTGCCGGGCGGTGCGCTCCTCGGCCAGCACTGGGGCTGGCGCGCGCCGTTCTGGGCGGTCGCGCTGCTGTGCGTGCCGGCGCTGCTGGCGATCCGCCGCTCGGTCCCGCGCCGTCCCACCGACGGGGGCCTGACGGCGGCGGCTGCTCGCGCCGAGCTGGCGGTCCTGCGCCGGCCCCGGCTGCGGCTGATCCTGCTGCTGGGCGCGCTGGTCAACGCCGCGACGTTCGGCGCGTTCACATACCTCGCGCCGGTGGTCACCGACGCCGCGGACCTGGGGGAGGGCTGGGTGCCGCCGGTGCTGGCGCTGTTCGGCCTGGGTGCGTTCGCCGGTGTGACGATCGGCGGCCGGCTCGCCGACCGGCCCGGCCTGCGCCGTCCCCTCACCCTGGTGTCGACGGCGCTCCTGGCCGGCTGGGTGCTGCTCGCCCTGCTGGCGCACGTGCCCGCCGTCGTCGTCCTCGGGGCCGGCGTGCAGGGGACGCTCTCTTTCGCGGCCGGGTCGGCGCTGATCGCCCGGTCGATCGCGGCGGCGACCGGGGCACCGCGGCTGGCCGGCGCGTACGCGACCGCAGCGATGAACGTCGGCGCCGCCGCCGGCCCCTTGCTGGCCGGAGCGGCGCTCAGCACCGGAGCCGGGTACCGCTCGCCGCTCTGGGTGAGCGCCGCCCTGGTCGCCGCTGCCGCCGTCGTCGCCGGGCTCGCCACCCTCTCCCCGCGTAGAGGTGCACGACGGCGGTGACGGCCGGCCCGAGCGCGACGGTGCTGGTGACCTGGCTGGCCGCGCCCAGCCACACCCAGCCACACCCAGCCGCACCCAGCCGCACCCAGCCGCACCCGGCCGCACCTAGGCGTTGATCTTGGAGTAAGTGCGGAATCAATGGGGCGAATCGGGCGGAAACTCCGCCGTTTCTCCAAGATCAACGGGGAGAGGGCGAGACGGCGAGGCGGGCGAGGCGGCGAGGCGGGAGGCGGGTCAGCCGTCCTCGGCGCTGCGCAGGACGCCGGTGAGGTGCTCCGCGGCCGCGAGGACGGCGGGCGCGTGCACCCGGCCGGGCTGGCGGGTGAGGCGTTCGATGGGTCCGGAGACCGAGACGGCGGCGACGACGCGGCCGCTGGAGGACCGGATGGGCGCTGACACCGATGCGACGCCGGGCTCGCGCTCGCCGACGCTCTGGGCCCAGCCGCGACGCCGGACGGCGGCCAGCATGGTCGCGGTGAACCGGGCGCCCTGCAGGCCGCGGTGCATGCGCTCGGGCTCCTCCCAGGCCAGCAGGACCTGCGCGGCGGAGCCGGCGAGCATCGTGACGGTGGCGCCGACGGGGATGGTGTCGCGCAGGCCGCTGGGCCGCTCGGCGGCGGCGACGCAGATGCGCTGGTCACCCTGGCGGCGGAAGAGCTGCGTGCTCTCTTGGGTGGCCTCGCGGAGCCGGGCCAGGACGGGGCCGGCGGCCGCCAGCAGCCGGTCCTCGCCGGCGGCCGTGGCCAGCTCTCCGAGCCGCGGACCCAGGACGAAACGACCGTGCAGGTCGCGAGAGACGAGCCGGTGGTGCTCCAGCGCGACGGCGAGCCGGTGGGCCGTCGGACGGGCCAGGCCCGTCGACGCCACGAGGTTGGCGAGGGTGGCCGGTCCTGCCTCGAGGGCGGACAGGACCAATGCCGCCTTGTCTAGAACGCCGACTCCGCTAGAGTTGTCCATGACTCGATATTGCCATCTCAACATACGAGATCGCAAGTGTGTGTATCCACACAGATGGCGCGACGACGAACGGAGCAGGTGATGGGCCAGACCCTGGCGGAGAAGGTGTGGGACGCGCATGTCGTGCGTCGAGCCGAGGGTGAGCCGGACCTCCTCTACATCGATCTTCATCTTGTCCACGAAGTGACCAGTCCGCAAGCCTTCGACGGCCTGCGACTGGCCGGCCGCCCGGTGCGCCGCCCGGATCTGACGCTGGCCACCGAGGACCACAACACCCCCACGCTCGACATCGACAAGCCCATCGCCGACCTCACGAGCCGCACGCAGATCGAGACGCTGCGGCGCAACTGTGCGGAGTTCGGCGTGCGCATCCACTCGCTGGGCGACGTCGAGCAGGGCATCGTGCACGTCGTCGGCCCGCAGCTGGGGCTGACGCAGCCGGGCCTGACGGTGGTGTGTGGCGACTCGCACACGTCGACGCACGGGGCGTTCGGCGCGCTGGCGTTCGGCATCGGCACCTCTGAGGTCGAGCACGTGCTCGCCACCCAGACGCTGCCGCTGCGGCCGTTCAAGACGATGGCGATCAATGTCGAGGGAACGCTGTCGCCGGGCGTGACCGCGAAGGACATCATCCTCGCGGTCATCGCCAAGATCGGCACCGGCGGTGGTCAGGGCTACGTCCTCGAGTATCGCGGCGAGGCCATCCGCGCGCTGTCCATGGAAGCGCGGATGACGATCTGCAACATGTCCATCGAGGCGGGCGCCCGGGCCGGCATGATCGCGCCCGACGAGACCACCTTCGCCTACATCGATGGCCGGCCGCACGCGCCCAAGGGCAAGGAGTGGGACGCCGCGCTGGAGTACTGGCGCACGCTCTACACCGACGACGACGCCGAGTTCGACGTCGAGGTGAGCATCGACGCCGACGCGCTCGAGCCGTTCGTCACGTGGGGCACCAACCCGGGCCAGGGTCTGCCGCTGTCCGCGTCGGTGCCCGACCCCGAGAGCTTCGCCGACGAGTCCGACAAGGCCGCCGCGCGCCGGGCCCTGGAGTACATGGCGCTCGAGGCCGGTACGCCGCTGCGCGACATCGCCGTCGACACCGTCTTCATCGGGTCGTGCACCAACGGCCGCATCGAGGACCTGCGGGCGGCCGCCGCCGTCGTCAAGGGGCGCAAGAAGGCCGACACCGTCCGCGTCCTCGTCGTTCCTGGCTCGGCCAAGGTCCGGCTGCAGGCCGAGCAGGAGGGGCTGGACAAGGTCTTCACCGAGTTCGGCGCCGAGTGGCGGCACGCGGGCTGTTCGATGTGTCTGGGCATGAACCCCGACCAGCTGGCGCCGGGCGAGCGCAGCGCGTCCACGTCGAACCGCAACTTCGAGGGCCGCCAGGGCAAGGGCGGCCGCACCCATCTGGTCAGCCCGCTCGTCGCCGCCGCCACCGGCGTGCGCGGCACGCTGTCCTCGCCCGCCGACCTCGAGCCCGTCGGCTGAGCGCCGCTTCAAGGAGAGACGTAGGTCATGGAGAAGTTCATCCGGCACAGTGGCGTGGGCGTCCCGCTGCGGCGCAGCAACGTCGACACCGACCAGATCATCCCGGCGGTGTACCTCAAGCGGGTCACTCGCACCGGCTTCGAGGACGGGCTGTTCGCGGCCTGGCGCGGCGACGAGACGTTCGTTCTCAACAACCCGGCGTTCGCCTCCGGCTCGGTGCTCGTGGCCGGGCCCGACTTCGGCACCGGCTCGTCGCGCGAGCACGCCGTCTGGGCACTGAAGGACTACGGCTTCAAGGCCGTGCTGTCGTCGCGGTTCGCCGACATCTTCCGGGGCAACTCGGGCAAGCAGGGTCTGCTCACCGGGCAACTCAGCCAGGACGACATCGAGCTCATCTGGAAGGCGCTCGAGAACGCCCCCGGCACCGAGGTGACGGTCGACCTCGACCAGCGCGTCGTCACGTGCGGCGAGATCGTCGCGCCCATGCAGGTCGACGACTACACGCGGTGGCGGCTCATGGAGGGGCTCGACGACATCGGCCTGACGCTGCGCCACACCGACGCCATCGACGACTTCGAGACGGCCCGCCCGTCGCACAAGCCGCGCACGTTGGTCTGATCGAGTTCGCCCGGACCTGCGTCGTTCATCCGGCGTTGTCCCGGGCTCCACTTCCCGTCCTCCTCGCCGTCCGCCGTCTATGGTGGGTGCGAGAACTCGCCCGCCGGGCGAGACGGCTGAGGAGCAACGGTGGGGAAGAAGAAACTGATCGACCGTATCGCCGACGGGTTCGACGGCAACCGCGAGGTGGCGCAGCACGCTCTCGACTCCGTCGTCGAGGGCATCCAGCGCTCGCTGGCCGCGGGCGAGAAGGTCGTGGTCAAGGGCCTCGGTGTCTTCGACCGCGACAAGGCCGAGGACAAGACCGACAAGGGCAAGGGCAGGAAGAAGACGGCCAAGAAGCGCACCGTCCCGACGTTCAGCCCGGCCGACGAGCTCAACGACGTCGTCGCCGGCGTGAAGAAGGCGCGTTCGCGCGTCATGGAGTCGCTGTCTCTCGTCCCGGCGCAGGCCGCGGCGGTCGCGGAGTCGGCGACCCGCTCGGTGTCGGCGGCGGCCAAGAAGGCGGCCGACGCCGTCCGCGGCGACTCCGACAAGGACGACGCCGCATCGACGGCGCCGGCCGAGAAGGCCGCGTCGACGGCGCGCAAGGTGCCCGCCAGCCGGCCACGCGCGCCGAGGAAGGCCGCCGGCCCCGCGCGCAAGACGTCGTCGACAACCAGCGCGGCGAAGAAGGCGGCGTCGTCCACGACGAGCGCGGCGAAGAAGACGGCCGCTCCGGCCGCGCGGAAGACCACGAGCGCCGCCAAGACGGCCGCGAGCCCGGCCCGCAAGACCGCCGCGACGGCGGCGAAGAAGACTGCGGCGTCCGCGCCGGCGGCAGCGAAGAAGACCGCGTCGTCCGCGCCGGCGGCGGCGAAGAAGACCGCGTCGTCCGCGCCGGCGGCGGCGAAGAAGACCGCGTCGTCCGCGCCGGCGGCGGCGAAGAAGGCGACCTCGTCCGCGCCGACGGCGACCAACGCTACGGCGTCGTCGACGGGGACGGCGGCGAAGAAGACGGCCGGCACGGCCGCTCGCAAGACGGCCACGGCGGCGAAGAAGGCGACGCCGTCGGCCGCTGCGGCCAAGAAGACCGCGGCGTCCACGACTCCGGCGGCCAAGAAGTCAGCCGCCAAGAAGTCGGCCGCTCCGGCCGCCACCACCAACGCGACGGCGGCCAAGAAGA
Organism: Jiangella ureilytica; assembly: GCF_004348545.1. Taxonomy (GTDB): domain Bacteria; phylum Actinomycetota; class Actinomycetes; order Jiangellales; family Jiangellaceae; genus Jiangella; species Jiangella ureilytica. Next base: position 8,167 of record NZ_SMKL01000001.1, read on the forward strand.
CGACCGCCACGCCGGCCAAGCGCGCCGCCGCCACGCCGGTCGAGCCGGCCACGTCGGCGCCGGGCACCACCACCCCGCCCTCGACGCAGAGCTGACGCGAGACGGCACCAGGAGCGACCCGGGGAGCCGGGCGGCCGCCACCGGGCGCGCCGCCCGGCTCTTCGCTTGCCCTACCAGCCCGAGTTGCCTGACATGCCGGCCGGCAGGCAGGGCTACTCCGGCAGGGCCGCGTCAGAGGGCGACGTCGAGCTCCTCGAGGAGCGCGGCCGTGCGCGGGCCGACGCCGAGGCGGCGGGCGTCCCAGAGGTCGACGGCGGTGTCGACGTCGCGGCGGACGGTCGGGATGTCGTCGAGCTCGAGCTCCACGGCGCCGGCCAGCCGGTGCGCCGCCCGCGAGCGGCCGCCGAACGCCGGCTCGAACACCGCGCCCGGCCCGGCGGCGTAGATGGTGGTCCCGATGCCGGCGGCGTCGGCGACGAACGACAGCGGGTGCTCCGCGGCCGCGTCCAGCACTCGCGAGAGCTCGTCCGGGCGCAGCGCCGCGAGGTCGGCCGAGAGCGTCGCGACCGCCACGTCGGCATCCGACGCCCGGGCCGCCTCGGCGCCGTGCCGCAGTGCCGCGTTGAGGCCGGCGTCCGGGGTGTCGGCCACGACCTCGGCGCCCAGCGCGCGGGCCTCGGCGGCGATCTCGTCGTCGTCGGTCACCACGAGGACCCGCGCGACGGACGGGCAGTCGAGGGCGGCCCGCACGGTGTCGGCGGCGAACGCGCGGGCGAACCTCGGGCGGGACTCGCCGACGGCGTCGGCGAGCCGGGTCTTGGCGTGCTCGGGTCGCTTGACGGGGACGACGACCGTCCAGCGCTGCGGTGTGCTCATCGGGATCCAGTCTGGCGCATCGGGCGACGCGGCGCGCCGGTGGCCGGTTCGACGCGCGCGCCTCGGGGGAGCGACACTGTCTGCGGGCATTCACGTGGGCGGAGGGAGAGGTACGTGGCAGGACCGGGTCCAGATGCGCGGGCGGAGGCGGGGTTCGCGTTCAGGTTCATCGCGGGCCTGCTCCGTCCCTTGCTCATGGCGTTCACCCGTCAGAACTGGCGCGGGGGCGAGCACATTCCGCCACCCGGCACCGGGGTGGTCGTCGCGGGCAACCACATCTCGCACTTCGACCCGCTCTCGTTCGCGCACTTCCTGTGGGACAACGGCCGCGCCACCCGCTATCTCGCGAAGTCCGGGGTGTTCCGGGTCCCGGTCTTCGGCCGGCTCATCACGGCCGCCGGGCAGATCCCGGTCTACCGCGAGTCGCGCGACGCGTCGCAGGCGTACCGGGCCGCCGTCGCCGCCGTCCGGTCCGGTGAGCTGGTCGCCATCTACCCCGAGGGCACCATCTCGCGCGACCCCGGGCTCTGGCCCATGGTCGGCAAGACCGGGGCCGCCCGGGTCGCGCTCGAGACCGGCTGCGACGTCATCCCCGTCGCGCAGTGGGGCGCCAACCACGTGCTGCCCCCGTACTCCAAGCGCATCCGGCTGCTGCCGCGCAAGACCATGTACGTGACGGCGGGGCCGCCGGTCGACCTCGACGACCTGCGCGACAAGCCGGTCGACGGCGTCGCGCTGCGGGTCGCGACCGACCGCATCATGGCCGCCATCACCGCCCAGCTGGCCGAGATCCGCGGCGAGATTGCGCCGGTCGAGCGGTTCGACCCCAAGGCCGTCGGGCTGCCGCCGGTCGGCGACCCCAAGCAGCAGCCCACCGGGCAGCAGCCGGAGCAGCAGCCGGAGGAGCAGCCGTGACCCGCGCCGCGGTCTTCGGCGCCGGCTCGTGGGGCACGGCGTTCGCCCTGGTCCTCGCCGACGCGGGCGCCGACGTGACGATGTGGGGCCGCCGGCCGGAGCTGTGCGAGGCCATCAACGACGCCCACGTCAACCCCGACTACCTGCCCGGCGTCGCGCTGCCGCCGCTCATCCGGGCCACCCACGACCCCGCCGAGGCCGCCGACCACGCCGACCTCGTCGTGCTGGCCGTGCCGTCGCAGTCGCTGCGCGCCAACCTGGCCGAGTGGGCGCCGGTGCTGCCGCCGTCGTCGGCCCTGGTCAGTCTGATGAAGGGGGTCGAGCTCGGCACGGCGAAGCGGATGAGCCAGGTCATCGACGACGTCACCGGCGCAGGCCCGAAGCGCATCGCCGCCGTGTCCGGGCCGAACCTGGCCGGCGAGATCGCCCAGCGCCAGCCGGCCGCCAGCGTCGTCGCCGCCGAGTCCGAGGAGCTGGCGCAGCAGATCCAGCGGGCCTGTCACTCCCCGCACTTCCGTCCGTACACCAACCACGACCTCGTCGGCGCGGAGCTCGGCGGCGCCGTCAAGAACGTCATCGCGCTGGCCGTCGGCATCGCCGCGGGGCTCGGGTTCGGCGACAACGCGCGGGCCAGCGTCATCACCCGCGGGCTGGCCGAGACCGCGCGGCTCGGCGCGGCCCTGGGCGCCGACGCGTACACGTTCTCGGGGCTGGCCGGGCTCGGCGACCTCGTCGCCACCTGCATGTCGCCGCTGTCGCGGAACCGCACCTTCGGCGAGAAGCTGGGCCGGGGCATGACGGTCGCCGAGATCGTCGCCGGCACGCGGCAGGTCGCCGAAGGCGTCAAGTCGTGCGAGTCCATCCTCGACCTCGCCGGCCGCCACGGCGTCGACATGCCGATCGTCGAGCACGTCACCGACGTCGTGCGCGGTGCGCTCACGCCGGCCGAGATGGTGGGGTCGCTGCTGTCCCGATCCGCCAAGCCCGAGCGTCACGGGCACTGAGGACGGGTATGGTCGGCGCGATGAACGCCTCGCAGGACCGCCGCATCAGGGTCGCCGTCGTCTACGGGGGCCGCAGTTCCGAGCACGAGATCTCGTGTGTCACGGCAGGGGGGGTGCTCGCCGCGCTCGACCCGCGCCGCTACGAGGTGCTGCCCATCGGCATCACCACGTCCGGCCGCTGGGTGCTGACCGGCGGCGATCCGCAGACGCTGGCCATCGGGAGCGGCGGCCGCATGCCGCACGTCGACGACTCCGGCGGCACCGTCGTCCTGCCCGGCCGGGGTGAGCTGGCGGTCCAGTCGCCGGGCCAGGTGCCGCGCGCCCTCGGCGAGGTCGACGTCGTGTTCCCGCTCCTGCACGGCCCGTACGGCGAGGACGGCACCATCCAGGGGCTGCTCGAGCTGGCCGACGTCCGCTACGTCGGCTCCGGCGTGCTGGCCTCGGCCGTCGGCATGGACAAGCACGTCATGAAGCTGCTGCTGGCCGGCGCCGGGCTGCCCGTCACCCGGCACGTGCTGGTGCGCGCGTCGGCGTGGGAGCCGCAGCGCGACCGCGTCGTCGCCGAGGTCGAGCAGGCCTTCGGGTACCCGGTGTTCGTCAAGCCGGCCCGCGCCGGGTCGAGCATGGGCGTCAGCAAGGTGCACGACGCGTCCGAGCTGGAGGCCGCCGTGCTGTCCGCCCGCGAGCACGACCCGAAGGTGCTGATCGAAGAGGCGGTCGTCGGCCGCGAGGTCGAGTGCGGCGTGCTCGAGGGCCCGGCCGGCGGCGAGCCCGAGGCCAGCGTCGTCGGCGAGATCCGGCTCGGCTCCGCGCACGAGATGTACGACTTCCAGGCCAAGTACCTGCCCGGCGACGACGTCGGCCTCGACATCCCCGCCGACCTGCCCGCCGACGTCGCCGAGCGGGTGCGCCGGATGTCCATCGACGCGTTCCAGGCGCTGTCCTGCGAGAGCCTCGCCCGGGTCGACTTCTTCCTCCGCGAGGATGGGTCGCTGCTGGTCAACGAGCTGAACACGATGCCGGGCTTCACGCCCACATCGATGTTCCCGCAGCTGTGGGCCAAGACCGGCATCGACTACCCGTCGCTGGTCGACCGCCTCGTCGACACCGCGCTGCGGCGGCCGACGGGGTTGCGCTGACGGGGTCGCCGACGGCGTCAGCTCGCGCCCGGCGCCTGCCGGGCGTAGACGACGACGTCGAGGTCGTCGTGCGTCGCCTGCTCCCGGAGTTCGAAACCGAGCCGGCGCATGACGGCGATCGACTTGAGGTTCTCGGGGACCGTGATGGAGATGAGCCGGGGCAGGCCCACCGTGGCGAACGCGTGCTCCATCCACGCCGTCGCCGCCTCCGTCGCGTAGCCCCGGCCCCAGGCGTGCGGGGCGAGCCGCCAGCCGATCTCGACGTCGTCGGGGTACCAGCGATGGCGGTGGATGCCGGTGAAGCCGAGGAACACGCCGTCGGCCGTGCGCTCGACGGCGGCCAGGCCGAAGCCGTCGCGCAGATGGTGCTCGCGCATGGTGGCGAGCATCCGGTCGGAGGCGTCGCGGGTCATGGGGCCGCTGGTGAAGTGCTCCATGACGGCCGGGTCGGCGTTCATGGCGGCGAACGCGTCGGCGTCGCGCGACTCGATGGGGCGAAGGGTCAGGCGGTCGGTGCGGAGAGTGGTCGGCTGCATCGTCGGCACCGTTCGACGTTAACGCAGCTCGCGTTCGGGGACGGTGCCGAGGATGGCGGACGCGAGGTCGCCCAGCACGTTCGCCTCAGGGGCGTAGTCGTCGGGGACGGCGACCTCGACCAGGATCTCGCGGTCCACGGCGGTGAAGAACATGCCGCCGTCGCCCTCGTCGGGCAGCCAGCCGACGCCGTCGATCTCGAACAGCTGGGCGTCCGGGCGGTACGAGGCCGGCATCGCGACGCCACAGCGCAGCACGACGGCCGGCTGCCCCCACGCGGCCACGTACTCCGAGGGCGGGTCGACGTCGCGCTCGACGGCGTCGTCGACGGTGTTCGGCAGCGCGTCGTGCAGGGCGGCGCACACGTCGGCGCTGCCGGGCTCGGGCTCGTGCGGCGTCACCTCGACGGCGCCGTACCCGCAGCCGGCCAGCGCCGTCGGCCCCGTGACCAGCAGGATGGCGGCGAGGGTCAGATGTGGACGACGGGGCACGTGAGGGTGCGAGTGATGCCGTCGACCGCCTGCACCTTCGCGACCACGAGCTTCCCCAGGTCGTCGACGTTGCCGGCCTCGGCGCGCACGATGACGTCGTACGGGCCGGTGACGTCCTCGGCGAGAGTGACACCGTCGATCTCGGCGATCTTGCGGGCCACCTCGGCGGCCTTGCCCACCTCGGTCTGGATGAGGATGTAAGCCTGTACGACCACGGGTTGGCCCTCCCACGCGCTGTGTGAACGGTGTGCGAAACGGCAAACCTACCTGGTCGAGGAAACGTGCGGGAGAAGAGGGAGCGCAGAGAATGCCCGACAGCGTCGGCGAGCTGGGAGAGTTCGGCCTCATCGGAGCCGTCACGGCGCGGCTGCCGCAGGGCCCGGACGTCCTGCTCGGTCCCGGCGACGACTCCGCCGTGGTCGCCGCCCCCGACGGCCGCGTCGTCGTCACCACCGACCTGCTGGTCGAGAACCGGCACTTCCGCCGCGACTGGTCCGACGCCGCCGACGTGGGTCACAAGGCGGCCGCCCAGAACCTCTCCGACATCGAGGCCATGGGCGCCCGCCCCACGTCGTTGGTGGTGGGGCTGGGGGTTCCGGCCGACCTGCCGGTGGACTGGGCGGTCGGGTTGATGGCCGGGCTGGGTGAAGAGGCGTCGCTGGTCGGGGCGTCCGTGGTGGGCGGTGACGTGGTCCGCTCGCCGCTGGTGGTGGTGTCGGTGACGGCGCTGGGCTCACTCGACGGCGTGCCGCCGGTGACGCGGTCCGGCGCGCGGCCGGGCGACGTGGTCGCGGTGTGCGGGCGGCTGGGGTGGGCGGAGGCCGGCTACCAGGTGCTGAGCCGCGGCTTCCGCACCCCTCGCGCCGTGGTCGAGGCGCACCGCCGGCCCGCGGTCCCGTACGGGGCGGGCCGCGAGGCCGCTGAGCTCGGGGCGACGGCGATGTGCGACGTGTCGGACGGTCTGCTCGGCGATCTCGGGCACGTGGCGTCGGCGAGCGGGGTGTCGGTCGATGTGGACGCCGCTTCGTTGGTGGTCGCGCCGCAACTGCGGGAGGTCGCGTCGGCGCTGGGGGCCGACCCGCTGGCCTGGGTGCTGACGGGTGGCGACGACAACGCGCTGGTGGCGTGTTTTCCGGTGGATGTCGAGGTGCCGGAGCGGTGGACGGTGATCGGGTCGGTGTCCGCCGGCTCGGGCGTGACCGTCGACGGGTCGGCCTATGACGGTGCGGCGGGGCACGACCACTTCGCCGGATGAGGGTGCCCAGTTGGGTGGGCCTTGCTGCCTCGATTCCCGAGAACCTGCAACAGCGCCAGGGCCTACTCCCCGGAATGGCCCCGGCCGCAGCCCCGCTGTGTCTCGGGTTGCGCCGCCCTCTGACGGCTTCGTGCGTGGTGTCGGCCACCGGTCCCGCTGTGGTGGTCCGCGTCCGCCGCTCGCCGCCTCGGAATGATCACGTTCACTGGGGGATTCCCTGCTGAACGAGGCCTGTAGGCCTCGTGTGGCTCGGGTGATCGTCGTGATGGCCCATCGCAGACGTCGGTCAGCGGTTGCCGGCGTGCTTCACGAGGAGATCTCCCGCTTCACCAGGCCCACAGGCCTCGTTCAGCAGGGAACAGGGTGGTGAACGTGATCATTCCGGAGAACCCCGGGGAACGACAATGAGACGTCCCCCAACCGGGGACGTCTCATGATCGTTCAGGCGAAGCCGAAGGTCAGCGGCGTGTGACCTTGCCGGCCTTGAGGCACGAGGTGCAGACGTTCAGCCGCTTCGGGGTGCCCCCGACGACCGTTCGCACGGTCTGGATGTTCGGGTTCCAGCGACGCGGGGTCCGGCGGTGCGAGTGCGAGATCGAATTGCCGAAGCCCGGGCCCTTGCCGCAGACATCGCAGGTGGCAGCCACGGAGACTCCTACTGAGACGGATTGGGAAGACGACATGTGGTGCTCGCACCGGAAACCCGGTTCGAACAACCGCATCAGGGTACCGGGCGGGCACGCCACATAACAAACCGGCGCGGGATAGTCTCTCGTGGTGCCACCGGTCCCCGACGCCGAGATCGTCCTGCGCTGGTGCCGCGCCGGCCTGGACGCGCTCGCGGCGGCGCGGGAGGAGATCGATGCCCTGAACGTGTATCCGGTGCCCGACGGCGACACCGGGACCAATCTCTATCTCACCTTCGAGGCCGCGGAACAGGCCGCCCGCGAGACCGCCCAGCAGGCCGGCGAGCAGGCCGGCGAGCCGACGCTGGCCGCGACCGCCGAGGCGATGGCGCGGGGCGCCCTCCTGGGCGCGCGCGGGAACTCCGGCATCATCGTCGCGCAGATGCTGCGCGGGGTGGCCGACGTGCTGAGCCGGCCCGGAGTCACGCTCGCCGACGGCAGCGCCCTCGCCCACGGACTCACCCGGGCGGCCGAGGAGGCGCACCGTGCCGTGGCGGACCCCGTCGAGGGCACGATCCTCACCGTGGCAAGGGCCGCCGCCGACGCCGCCCGGCACCGCGCCACCCAACCCGGCTCCAGCCTCCCCGCCGTCGCCCTCGCCGCCGCGGCCGCCGCGCACGAGGCGCTCGACCGCACGCCCGCACAGCTCGACGTCCTGGCCCGTGCCGGCGTCGTCGACGCGGGCGGGCGCGGGCTGACGGTGCTGCTCGACGCGTTCGACACGGTCCTGACGGGACGGCGGGCGCTGCCGAGGCCGCGCACCGTCGGCACCCACACCGTCCCCGCTCCGGCCATCCCCGTGCCCGAGCGCGCCGCCGGAGGCCCCGCCTACGAGGTCATGTACCTGCTCGACGCCCCGCAGCAGGCCGTCGACGCCCTCAAGCAGAACCTCGCGACGCTGGGGGACTCACTCGTGGTCAGCGGCGCGGGGGAGCAGTGGAACGTCCACGTGCACACCGACGACGCCGGCGCGGCCATCGAGGCGGGCATCGGCGCCGGCCGGCCGCACCGCATCAGCGTCACCTACCTCCCCGTCCAGCACCGCCCCCCGGAAGAAGCCCACCAGCGCGTCGTCGTCGCGTTCGCGGCGGGCGACGGGCTGGCCGAGCTGTTCGCCGAGGCGGGCGCCGTCGTCGTCGCCACGGCCACCGGGCACCGGCCGTCCACCGGCGAGATGCTGGCCGCCGTCGACCGCGGCGACGCCCGCCGCACCGGCGATGTGGTCATCCTGCCGAACGAGCGCGACGCGGTCCCGGTCGCCGAGGCCGCCGCCGCCGAGCTCCGGACCCACGGCAGGAGGGCGGCCGTCATCCCCACCGTCGCCCAGGTGCAGGGGCTCGCCGCGCTCGCCGTCCACGAGCCGAACCGGGCGTTCGACGCCGACGTCGTCGCGATGACGGCCGCCGCCGGGCAGACCAGGCACGGCGCCGTCACCATCGCCGCGCGGCAGGCGGTCACCATGGCCGGGGTGTGCCAGCCGGGCGACGTGCTCGGCGTGGTCGACGGCGACTTCGCGGTCATCGGCGCGGACCTGCTCGACGTCGCCAGCGAGGTGGTCGCCCGTATGCTCGCGGCAGGTGGTGAGCTGGTCACCGTCGTCACCGGCGACGGCGCCGATCCCGGCCTCGCCGACGGCGTCGCGCGCGCGGTCCGCCGCGGGCACCCCGAGGCCGACACCGTCGTCTACCGGGGCGGACAGCCCCGCTACCCCTTACTGCTCGGAGTCGAGTGATGGTCGGATTCGACACGAAGCTGGCCGCCGTGGTCGGTGACAAGACCGCCAAGGCGCTGGCGAGCACGCTGGACCTGCACACCGTCGGCGACCTCATGCGCCACTACCCGCGCCGGTACATCCAGCGCGGCGAGCTGACGGAGCTGAGCTCGCTGCGCGAGGACGAGCTGGTCACCGTCGTCGCCATGGTGAAGAGCGTCTCGAAGCGGAGCATGAAGAACCGCCGCGGCTCGATCCTCGAGGCGGTCGTCACCGACGGCGCCGGCGAGCTGACGCTGACCTTCTTCAACCAGGCCTGGCGTGAGCGCGATCTGCGGCCCGGGCGCACCGGCCTGTTCGCCGGCAAGGTCGGCACGTTCCGCCATCAGCGCCAGCTCGCGCACCCCGAGTACGAGATGTTCCCCGACGACGCCGGCGACATCCGCGAGGCGGCGGAGAAGTACGCCGACGAGATCATCCCGGTCTACCCGGCGAGCGCGAAGGTGCCGTCCTGGCTGATCGCGAAGTCGGTCGACGTCGTGCTCCAGCAGCTCGGCGACCCGGACGACCCGATTCCGGCCGAGGTGCTGCGCGCCAGGCACCTCCCCGGCCTGGCCGAGGCGCTGCACGCGGTGCACCGGCCCAAGGCCATCGAGAAGGCCTGGGCGGCGCAGCACCGGCTGCGCTACGAGGAGGCGTTCGTCCTGCAGACGGAGCTGGCGCGGCGGCGGGTGTCGACGGCGGCTCTGGCGGCCACGCGGCGGCGCGCCACGCCGGGCGGGCTGGTCGACGTGCTGGACGAGCGGCTGCCGTTCGAGCTGACCGAGGGCCAGCGCCGCCTGGGCGAGCAGATCGCCGCGGAGCTCGACACCGAGCACCCCATGCACCGGCTGCTGCAGGGCGAGGTCGGCGCCGGCAAGACCGTGGTCGCGCTGCGGGCGATGCTCGCCGTCGTCGACGCCGGGGGACAGGCCGCCCTGCTGGCGCCCACCGAGGTGCTGGCCCAGCAGCACTACCGGTCGCTGACCGCCTTGCTCGGCCCGCTGGCGCAGCGCGGCATGCTCGGCGGCTCCGACATCGGCACGCGGGTCGCGCTCCTCACCGGCTCCATGGGCACGGCCGCGCGCAAGGAGACGCTGCTCGACATCGGGGTCGGCGACGCCGGCATCGTCGTCGGCACGCACGCGCTGCTCGAGGAGAACGTGCAGTTCTTCGACCTCGGCCTGGTCGTGGTCGACGAGCAGCACCGGTTCGGCGTCGAGCAGCGGGCCGCGCTGGCCGCGAAGAGCCGCGACGGCACCCGCCCGCACGTGCTGGTCATGACGGCGACGCCGATCCCGCGGACGGTCGCGATGACGGTCTTCGGCGACCTCGAGATCTCCACGCTCTCCGACGTCCCCCGCGGCCGCGCCGACGTCGCCACGCACGTCGTGCCCGTCGGCGAGAAGCCGCACTTCCTCGACCGCGCCTGGCAGCGGGTCCGCGAGGAGGTCGAGAAGGGTCATCGCGTCTACGTCGTCTGCCCGCGCATCGGCGACGACGGCGACGAGCCGGCCGCGGCCGAGGACGAGAAGCGGCGCCCCGTCGCCGTCCTCGAGCTGGCCGAGCACCTGCGCACCGGCCCGCTGCAGGGCGTCGGCCTCGAGGTGCTGCACGGCCGGATGCCGGCTGACGCGAAGGACGCGGCCATGGCGGCGTTCGCGGCCGGGACCACGCCGGTGCTGGTCGCGACCACCGTCATCGAGGTCGGCATCGACGTCGCGACGGCGTCGATGATGGTCATCATGGACGCCGACCGGTTCGGCGTCTCGCAGCTGCACCAGCTGCGCGGACGCATCGGCCGCGGCTCGATCCCGGGCGTCTGCCTGCTGGTCACCGAGGCGCCGCCGGACACTCCGGCGCGCGAGCGGCTCGACGCCGTCGCCGGCACCCGCGACGGGTTCGAGCTCTCGCAGGTCGACCTCGAGCAGCGGCGCGAAGGCGACGTGCTCGGCGCGTCGCAGTCCGGCCGGCGGTCCAGCCTCAAGCTGCTCAAGGTGATGCGCCACGTCGAGATCATCGAGCAGGCCCGCGAGGACGCCTCCGCCGTCGTCGAGGGCGACCCGGACCTGGCCCGCCACCCGGCGCTGCTCGACGCCGTCGAGGCGGTCCTGGCCGAGCAGGAGGCGGACTACCTCGACAAGGCCTGACGACCCGCCGAGCGACGTCCAGCGGCCTCTTGGCGGCGGCCGCGGCCGACCCGTGCTGGAATCGTCCCTGTGATCGTGGACAAGGCCATCTATCTCGACGGCGAGCGCCAGGAGATCGAGGGCGACATCAGCGAGGCGTTCGAACGGGCCAAGGAGCGCGGCAACGCCTTCCTGTGGGTCGGCCTGTTCGAGCCCACCCACGAGGAGTTCGACGTCATCGTCGACGAGCTGAAGCTGCACCCGCTCGCGGTCGAGGACGCCCTCAACGCGCACCAGCGGCCCAAGCTGGAGCTCTACGGCGACACCCTCTTCGCCGTGCTCAAGACGCTCGAGCACCACGAGGACGACGCCCTGCTCGTCGTCGGCGAGATCATGCTGTTCATCGGCGACGACTTCGTCATCACCGTCCGCCACGGGGCGATCAACCCGCTGGACATCGTCCGCGAGCGGGTCGAGTCGGAGAAGTGGCTGCTCGACGCCGGTCCGCCCGGCGTGCTGTACGCCGTCTGCGACCTGGTGGCCGACAGCTACACGCGGCTGGCCCGGCAGGTCGAGGCCGACGTCATCGAGACGGAGCGGCGCGTGTTCGAGCCGGGCGCCGCCGACGCCACCGAGCTGATCTACTCGCTGAAGCGGCAGGTGCTGCAGTTCCGCATCTCCGTCGACCCGCTGGTCCCCGTCATGGAGGACCTCACCCAGGGCCGGGTCGCGCTGTGCGCCGGGCTCAGCGAGTACTTCCGCGACATCCTCGACCATCTGCTGCGCGTCGACCGCATGGCGGAGGCGCAGAACGACCTGCTGACGGGCGCGCTCGCGGCCAACCTGTCGCTGGTGACCATGCAGCAGAACATCGACCTGCGCAAGATCTCGGCGTGGGCCGCGATCGTCGCGGTCCCCATGATGATCGCCGGCGTCTACGGCATGAACTTCGACCACATGCCCGAACTGCACTGGTCCTTCGGCTACCCGCTCGTCCTGGCCGTCATGATAGGGGCGTGTCTGTTGCTCTATCGGAAGCTGCGCAGCAGCGGCTGGCTCTGAGGTCCGTACCACCCGGAGCGGTGACTGGTCCGGTCCGCCGATGACCCGCATAGTGGCCGGCGCGGCGCGCGGACGGCGGCTGTCCGTCCCGCCCGGCGACCGTACCCGGCCGACGTCGGACCGCGTCCGGGAGGCGCTGTTCTCGGCGCTGGAGTCGATGTACGGCGGCGCGCTCGGCGGGGTACGGGTCCTGGACCTCTACGCCGGCACCGGCGCGCTCGGCCTCGAGGCGCTGTCGCGCGGCGCGGCGCACTGTCTGCTGGTCGAGTCCGACGGCCGTGCCGCGGCCGTGATCAGGGCGAACGTCAAGGCCGTGGGGCTGCCGGGCGCCGTCGTGGTCGCCTCGACGGTCGAGCGGGCGCTGACGGAGCCGCCGGACGCCCCGTACGACCTCGTCCTGGCCGATCCGCCGTACGCGATGGTTGACGCCGACCTGTCTGGGGTACTCGTGTCCTTGACCAAGGGCTGGCTCGCGCCCGAGGCGGTCGTGGTGGTCGAGCGTGACCGCCGCAGCGCCCCGGTGACCTGGCCCGACGGCATCACCGGCTCGCGCGAACGCCGGTACGGGGAGACCATGCTCTGGTACGGTCGCGCCCGGTGATGTGACAAGCAGGAGGACGTGTTGCGCCGCTGTCTCTGCCCCGGCTCGTTCGACCCGGTGACGAACGGGCACCTGGACGTCATCGAGCGGGCTACGAGCCTGTTCGACGAGGTCGTCGTGGCGGTGCTGGTCAACGTCTCCAAGAAGGGCCTCTTCTCCGTCGACGAGCGCATCGACATGCTCGAGAAGACCTGTGCCCATCTGCCCGAGGTCCGCATCGTGAGCTTCGAGGGCCTCTTGGTCGATTTCGCCCGTCAGCGCGGCATTTCCGCTGTCGTGAAAGGCCTGCGGGCGGTCTCGGATTTCGACTATGAACTACAGATGGCACAGATGAACCACCGCATGACGGGCTTGGAGACGTTGTTCGTCGCGACCAATCCGGATTACTCGTTCCTTTCGTCCTCATTGGTCAAAGAGGTGGCGTCCCATGGCGGTGACGTCGCTGGACTGGTACCCGATGTGGTGCTGCAGCGACTTCATGAGAGATTGGGACGCCGGTGATCCCACTCCGGCACTCATGGGGGGATGGTCATGGAAGTTCATGACAAGATCGCCGAGATCGTCGCACTCGTCGACTCGGCGCGGACGATGCCTATGTCGTCCACCGCAATGGTGAACAAACAGCAGCTGCTCATTCTGCTCGACGAGGTCCGCGAAGGTCTGCCGGCGAACCTGCAGGCCGCCGAGGCGGTCCTGGGGCAGCGCGAGGCGCTGCTCATCGAGGCGCGCGGCAACGCCGAGCGGGTCCTGGCCGGCGCCCAGGCCGAGCAGGCCCGGCTGGTCGCCGACCACACGGTGACGCAGGCCGCACGCATCGAGGCCGAGGAGATCCTCCGTCAGGCCCGGGAGCAGGCCGAGAACATCCGCAGCGACGCCGACGACTACGTCGACGCGAAGCTGGCGCGGCTCGAGATCTCGGCGGCGCGCATCGTCGAGACCGTCCGCGACGGCCGCGAGCAGCTGCGCCACCCCACGGCGTACGAAGAGCTGTCGCAGCGGCGCAACGGCCACCCCGTCGTCGTGCCCGAGCTCGACAACGCACAGAACGGGGCCGACGAGTTCGCGCCGGGGTCCGACCCGCGGGTCGAGCGGTTCGCCCCCGACGACACGTCCGGCGACCCGCGTCCCGGCGATCAGCACGAGGCGCGTGACGCCGAGACACACCAGCTGAAGTCTGGTTTGGGCTGAGGCCCTGGGTCTAGTACCATCGGTCGTCGGCCTCATGTCGAGGCCGAGATCTGCATGCCCATACCAGCACGAGAGTTGACTACGCTGAGCACGCTCGATCCGCGCGCCCCGTTCGTCCTCGCGACACACGAGCTCGGACGACGGCCGGGTTCGACCCAGCGGGTCTCTCTCACGGTTCCGGCGCCTGCCGATCTCGGACTGGGCGAAGTGGTCGGGGTGCCCGAAGGGGCCGACCTCGAGCTGGACCTCCGGCTCGAGTCGGTCATGGAGGGCGTGTTGGTGTCCGGCACCGTCCGGGCTCCGTACTCCGGAGAGTGCGTGCGCTGCCTGGAGCCCGTCGACGGCGAAGTCGTCGCCGAGGTCCAGGAACTGTACGTCTACCCGGAACGGGCCGACGATCCCGACACCGAGACCGACGACGAGGAGATGCGGGTCGAGGACGACCTCATCGACCTCGGACAACCGGTCCGGGACGCGGTGGTGCTCGCACTGCCGCAGTCGCCGGTCTGCCAGGAGGACTGCCCGGGCCTGTGCCCGGACTGCGGCGCCCGGCTGGCCGACGACCCGGATCACGCGCACGAGAACACCGATCCACGGTGGGCGGCCCTGGCCGGGCTGGTCACCGATGACACGAACGAGACCGGCTCGCTGAGGGCCGGCCCGACTGAGGAGAGTTAGCCAGGCGCCGACCGCGAGGTCCAGCTCTGGTGAGTCTCTCGAGGGAAAGGAAGAACAGCCGTGGCCGTCCCGAAGCGGAAGATGTCGCGCAGCAACACCCGCCACCGTCGCGCGCAGTGGAAGGCGAAGATGCCGCAGATCCAGAAGCGCACCGTCAACGGTCGCACCCAGTGGGTCGTCGCGCACCGCGCCACCGTGGTCGAGGACTCCCAGGGCACGCCGCTGTTCCTGGAGTACAACGGTCGCCAGGTCGGCGACGTCTGAGAGCTCGCGTAGGAGCTCCCTATGACGGCTGAGACCCCATCCCTCTCCGTGCTGGAGGGGCGTCTCGGCGTGCCCATCGACCCTGAGCTGCTGCAGCTGGCGCTGACCCACCGCTCGTACGCGTACGAGAACGGCGGGCTACCGACCAACGAGCGGCTCGAGTTCCTGGGCGACGCCGTCCTGGGCCTGGTCGTCACCGACGCGCTGTACCGGCGGCACCCTGACCTCTCCGAGGGCCAGCTGGCCAAGCTGCGCGCCGCCGTCGTGAACATGCGGGCGCTCGCCGGTGTCGCCCGCGAGCTCGAGCTGGGCGGGTTCGTCCGGTTGGGCCGCGGCGAGGAGACCACCGGCGGGCGCGACAAGTCCTCCATCCTCGCCGACACCGTCGAGGCGCTGATCGGCGCCGTCTACCTCGACCGCGGCCTGGTCGAGACCTCCGCGCTGGTGCACCGCCTGGTCGACGACCTCATCGAGGCGTCCGCGCTGCTCGGCGCCGGGCTGGACTGGAAGACGTCGCTGCAGGAGCTGACGTCGCGGCATGCGCTCGGGGTCCCCGAGTACCGCATCACCGAGGACGGCCCCGACCACGCCAAGACGTTCACCGCCGACGTCGTGGTCAGCGGCGAGGTACGCGGCACCGGCACCGGCCGCAGCAAGAAGGAGGCCGAGGCCCGCGCCGCCGAGCTGGCCTGGAAGGCGCTCAGCGAGGCGGCCGAGGCGGCCAAGAGCATCGCCCCGGCCGACGGTCCCGGTGCCCGAACTCCCTGAGGTCGAGGTCGTCCGGCGTGGGCTGTCCGCGCATGTCGTCGGCCGCGTCATCGACCACGTCGAGGTCGCACACGACCGCGCCGTCCGCCGTCACCTCGCCGGCGCCGCCGACTTCGCCGGCTCCCTGGCCAAGGCCTCCTTCACCGA
Source organism: Jiangella ureilytica (assembly GCF_004348545.1). Lineage (GTDB taxonomy): Bacteria > Actinomycetota > Actinomycetes > Jiangellales > Jiangellaceae > Jiangella > Jiangella ureilytica. The sequence goes on from NZ_SMKL01000001.1 coordinate 23,654, forward strand.
GGCCCGGCGGCGCGGCAAGTACCTCTGGCTGCCCCTCGACGACGGCGTCCGCGCGGTCGTGGGGCACCTCGGCATGAGCGGCCAGCTGCTGGTCCAGCCGGCCGTCGCTCCCGACGAGACCCACCTGCGGGTCCGGTTCGTCTTCGCCGACGGCGACCCCGAGCTGCGCTTCGTCGACCAGCGGACCTTCGGCGGGCTGGCGGTCGCCGGCCTGGGTCCCGACGGCGTCCCGGTCCCCATCGCGCACATCGCGCCCGACCCGCTCGATCCGGCGTTCGACGACGACGCGTTCCGGCTGGCGCTGGCCCGCCGTCGTACCGGGATCAAGAGAGCGCTGCTGGATCAGTCGCTGATCTCCGGAGTCGGCAACATCTACGCCGACGAGGCGCTGTGGCGGGCTCGCCTGCACTACGCCCGGGCCACGGAGACGCTGCGCCGGCCCGACGCCACGCGGCTGCTCCAGGCGGTCCGCGAGGTCATGGCCGCCGCGCTGCAGCAGGGCGGCACCTCGTTCGACAGCCTCTACGTCAACGTCAACGGCGAGAGCGGCTACTTCGACCGGTCGCTGGACGCCTACGGGCAGGAGGGCCGGCCGTGCGGGCGCTGCGGCACCCCGATCCGGCGTGACCCGTTCATGAACAGATCGTCGTACACGTGCCCCCGCTGCCAGCCCCGTCCGCGGCATGCGCGCTGGTGAGCGTGATGACCGATACCCGAGAACGTGTTGACCAAGAGGCATGCACAGTGCGATGCTGGTAAGTGCTGCGGCCTGTGCGTCTCGGTCAGACCTGCGCCCGCCGCAGCCTCGATGATGAATGTTTGATCATTTCTCTATGGCCTTTGTGGAGGGCTTCGACAATGGCGAAGGCGCTGTTGGGTTATGTCGGGGGTACTGATCCCAGGATCGCAACCGAGGTTCAGCGCTTGCGCAGGCGGGTGACCGATCTCGAGGCGCAGGTGCTCCGGCTCCAGGCGGAGAACGACCACCTCGCCGAGGCGGCCGTCGATCACAGCCGCTTGGTGCTCGACGACACACAGGTGCCGCAACCGGCCTTGACCTGAGGGTCGCGGTTGTAGGCTGACCCCCGAGTCCAGGGGAGTCGGTCTATTGCACCTGAAGAGCTTGACGTTACGGGGATTCAAGTCCTTCGCGTCGTCGACGACGCTGCGCCTGGAACCGGGCATCACGTGTGTGGTCGGTCCCAACGGCTCGGGTAAGTCGAACGTCGTCGACGCCCTGGCCTGGGTCATGGGCGAGCAGGGCGCCAAGAGCCTGCGCGGCGGCAAGATGGAGGACGTCATCTTCGCCGGCACGGCCGGGCGCCCAGCGCTCGGCCGCGCCGAGGTCGTCCTCACCATCGACAACACCGACGGCGCTCTGCCCATCGAGTACTCCGAGGTCACCATCTCGCGGACGATGTTCCGCAACGGCGGCTCCGAGTACGCCATCAACGGGCAGGGCTGCCGCCTCCTCGACGTCCAGGAACTGCTGTCCGACTCCGGCATCGGCCGCGAGATGCACGTCATCGTCGGCCAGGGGCAGCTCGACGCCGTCCTCTCCGCCACGCCCGAGGACCGCCGCGGCTTCGTCGAAGAGGCGGCCGGCGTCCTCAAGCACCGCAAGCGCAAAGAGAAGGCGCTGCGCAAGCTCGAGGCGATGCAGGCCAACCTCACCCGCGTGCAGGACCTCACCGCCGAGCTGCGCCGCCAGCTCGGGCCGCTGGGCCGGCAGGCCGAGCTGGCCCGCAAGGCCGCCACCATCCAGGCCGACCTGCGCGACTCCCGGCTGCGCGTCCTCGCCGACGAGCTGGTGCAGGCCCGCGCGAGCCTCGAGCAGGAGGTCGCCGACGAGACCGCGCTGAAGACGCGGCAGGCCGAGCTGGTCCGCGCGCTCGAGCAGGCGCGCGCCGCCGAGGCCCGGCTCGACGCCGAGGTCGCCCAGGTGGCCCCGCGGCTGGCCCAGGCCTCCGACGCCTGGTACCGGCTGTCCGGCCTGCGCGAGCGGGTCCGCGGCACGGCGTCGCTGGCGTCCGAGCGGGCGCGGCACCTGTCCGCCGCCGGTGAGGTGCCGCGCACCGGCCGCGACCCCGACGAGCTCGAGCGGGAAGCGGCCGCCGTCCGCGAGCAGGAGGCCGAGCTCGCGGAGCAGATCGCCGCCGCCCGCGAGTCGCTCGACGACGCCCTCGAGGCGCGTCGCACCGCCGAGGAGGCCGCCGAGGCCGAGGAGCGCCGTCTCGCCGCCGCCGTCCGCGCCAGCGCCGACCGCCGAGAGGGCATGGCCCGCCTGTCCGGTCAGCTCGACGGCGCCCGCCGCCGCGCCGCCGCGGCCGAGGCCGAGCTGGCCCGGCTCACCGCCGCCCGCGAGGAGGCACGGCGCCGCGCCACAGCGGCCGAGCACGAGCACACCGTCATCGAGACCACCATCGCCGGGCTCTCCGTCGGCGAGGACGGCCTCGACAGCGAGCACGAGCGGGCCGCGGCCGCGCTGGCCGCCGCCGACGACGTCCTGACGAAGCTGCGCGAGCAGGAACGCTCCGCCGAGGGCGAGCGGGCCGCGCTGGTGGCCCGGCACGAGGCGCTGCAGATGGGCCTGGCCCGGCGCGACGGGTCCGAGGCGCTGCTGGCGGCGTCGGACCGGCTGTCCGGCGTGCTGGGCTCGGTCGCCGCGCTGCTCACCGTCGAGCCCGGCTGGGAGGCGGCCGTCGCGACCGCGCTGGGGGCCGCGTCCGACGCCGTCGCCGTCGGATCCGTCGACGACGCCGTCACCGCGCTGCGGCTGCTGCGCGACGAGGACCTCGGCCGGGCCGGCCTGCTGGTGGGCGGTGCCCCGTACGACGACCCCGGAGCCTGGCAGCCGCTGCCGGGCGGGCTGCGCTACGTGGTCGACCTCGTCACCGCACCGGCCGAGCTGCGGCCCGCGCTGACCAACCTGCTGCGCGGCGTCGCCGCCGTCGACGACCTCGCCACCGCCCGCGCGCTGGTCGCCGAGCTGCCCGAGCTGATCGCCGTCACGCGCGAGGGCGACCTGCTCGGCCGCGACCGCGCCTACGGCGGGTCCAGCCGTGCGCCCAGCCTGCTCGAGGTCCAGGCCGCCGTCGACGAGGCCGCCGACCGGCTGGCCATCGCCACCGGCAAGGCCGAGGACCTCGCCCGCAAGCTGGCCGCCGCCGAGCGGGCCCGGGCCGAGGCGGCCGCCGCCGAGTCGCACGCCCTGACGAAGCTGCGCGAGTCCGACGCCGAGCTGTCCGCCGTCGCCGAACAGCTCGGCCGGCTCAGCGGCACCGCCCGCGCCGCCACCGAGGAGGCCGAGCGGCTGGCCGAGGCCGTCGCCCGCGCGGAAGAGACGCGCGATCGCGACCTCGGCGCGCTGGAGGAGATGGAGGAGCGGCTCGCCGCCGCCGAGGAGTCCGGCGACGACGAGGCCGAGCCGTCCACCGAGGAGCGCGACCGGCTGGCCGAGCGCGTCCGCGCCCTGCGGCAGGCCGAGACCGAGGCGCGGCTGTCGCTGCGCACCGGCGAGGAGCGGGCCCGTGCCCTCACCGGCCGCGCCGAGAGCCTCGAGCGCGCCGCCCGGCAGGAGCGCGCCGCCCGCGAGGCCGCCGTCGCCGAGGCCCGCCGCCGTGCCCGCGAAGCACGCGTCGCCGACGCCGTCGCCCGCGGTGCCGCCGTCGTGCTCCGCCGGCTCGAGCGGTCCCTCGAGCTGGCGGCCGAAGAGCGCGACGAGGTCGCCCGGGTGCGGACGGAGCGTGAGCAGGCGCTGTCGGCCGAGCGGGTGCGCGTGCGCGAGGTGTCGGCTCAGCTCGACGAGATCACCTCCACCGTCCACCGCGACGAGCTGGCCCGCGCCGAGCACCGCATGCGGGTCGAGGCGCTCGAGGCCAAGGCCCTGGAGGAACTGGGCGTCGACCCGGTCACGCTGGTCGACGAGTACGGCCCGCACCTGCCGGTCCCTGTCCCGCCCGGCGACGACGGCGAGCCGCGCGAGCCGATCCCTTACGTGCGCGAGCAGCAGCTCAAGCGGCTCAAGGCCGCCGAGCGCGGGCTGTCGGCGCTGGGCAGGGTCAACCCGCTGGCGCTGGAGGAGTTCGCGGCGCTCGAGGAGCGGCACGCGTTCCTCACCGAGCAGCTCGAGGACCTCAAGAACACCCGCCGCGACCTCCTCGACATCGTCAAAGAGGTCGACGACCGCGTGCAGCAGGTGTTCGCGTCGGCGTTCGAGGACACCGCCCGCGAGTTCGCCGACGTCTTCTCCCGGCTCTTCCCGGGCGGCGAGGGCAAGCTGATCCTCACCGAGCCCGACGACCTGCTCGCCACCGGCATCGAGGTCGAGGCGCGTCCGCCCGGCAAGAAGGTCAAGCGGCTGTCGCTGCTGTCCGGCGGCGAGCGGTCGCTGGTCGCGGTGGCGTTCCTGGTCGCGCTGTTCAGGGCCCGGCCGAGCCCGTTCTACATCCTCGACGAGGTCGAGGCCGCGCTCGACGACACCAACCTCGGCCGGCTGCTGGGCATCTACGAGGAGCTGCGCGAACGCAGCCAGCTCATCGTCATCACCCACCAGAAGCGGACCATGGAGATCGCCGACGCCCTCTACGGCGTCTCGATGCGCGGCGACGGCGTCACGGCCGTCATCTCGCAGCGAATCCGCGAGTCCGAGCCGGTCTGAGCCCGCGGCAACCGTTCGGACACGCCGCGCGTAATACCAGTACGGGGGTTCACCCTTGCGCTACCGTCGGTGGTGCGAGAGTGAATGATGTTACTGCTGTGACCAACGGGGGTGTCACATGACGGCAGTGGTCGTGGCCATGCTGGTGATCGTGACGGTGGCGACGGTCGTGCTGGCCGCCGTCGGGGCCTATCACCACGTGGCGGGGTCCGCGGCGATGCAGCGCAGGCTGCGCCGCTGGCGATTTCTTGCGGTGACCCGCTCGGACGACTGGCGCGAGGCGGCCTTCCACGGCCTGCGCATGGCGCGTCGCGGACTGGCCCAGCGGCTGACCCGCCCGGAGCAGTCGCCGGCCGCCCCCCGGCCGGCGACCCCCCGCCTGGGGTGACGGCGGCGCCGCCGGCCCCCGGTGTGGGTCCGGCGGGCCGCTGAGAGCATGCGAGGATGGCGGCCGTGGAGTACATCGTCATCGTCGTAGCCATCGTGGTCGTCGCGGCCGTCGCCCTGGCGGCCTTCCTGATCCCTCGCCGGCGACGGGGCCAGGTCGAGGCGCCGCCGCGGCCGGGGGTCGACTACCAGCCCGGAGTCGGTGACGACGCCACCGCGCCGGTCGAGGAGCACCGGGCGCCCATCAGCGACGTCACGCTGCCCGAACCCGTCGTCGAGGCCCCCGTCGAGGAGCCGGCGGCGCCGGCCGTCGAGCGGCCCGAGCCCGCGGCCGGCCGGCTGGTGCGGCTGCGCTCGCGGCTGGCCCGCTCGCAGACCAGCCTCGGCAAGGGGCTGCTGAGCCTGCTGTCGCGTGAGCGCCTCGACGACGAGACCTGGGAAGAGATCGAGGACACGCTGCTCACGGCCGACCTCGGCGTCGCGCCGGCCCAGGAGCTGGTCGAGCGGCTGCGCACCCGCGCCCGCGTCGAGGGCATCCAGAGCCCCGAGGACGCGCGCACCATGCTCCGCGAGGAACTGCTCGCGTTGGTCGACCCGTCGCTCGACCGCGAGCTGCGCACCGAGCGCCACGTCGAGGACGGCCGCCCCGCCGTCGTGCTGGTGGTCGGCGTCAACGGCACCGGCAAGACGACGACGGTGGGCAAGCTCGCCCGCGTGCTGGTCGCCGAGGACCGCGACGTCGTCCTCGGCGCCGCCGACACCTTCCGCGCCGCGGCCGCCGACCAGCTCACCACCTGGGGCGACCGCGTCGGCGTCGTCACGGTCCGCGGACCCGAGGGCGGCGACCCCGCCAGCGTCGCCTTCGACGCCGTCAAGGCCGGCATCGAGCAGGAGGCCGACACCGTCCTCGTCGACACCGCCGGCCGGCTGCAGACCAAGGTCGGCCTCATGGACGAGCTCGGCAAGGTCAAGCGCGTCATCGAGAAGCACGGCCCGGTCGACGAGGTCCTGCTCGTCCTCGACGCCACCACCGGCCAGAACGGCCTGGTCCAGGCCCGCGTCTTCGGCGAGGTCGTCGACGTCACCGGCATCGTCCTCACCAAGCTCGACGGCACCGCGAAGGGCGGCATCGTCGTCGCCGTCCAGCGTGAGCTCGGCGTCCCGGTCAAGCTGGTCGGCCTCGGCGAGGGCCCCGACGACCTCGCCCCCTTCGACCCCGAGGCCTTCGTCGACGGCATCCTCGGCTGAGCGTCCGCGCACCTGGGCGCCGAGCAGGTGCATGGTTGAGGGATCGGTGTCGCCAGGGCGGCACCGATCCCTCAACCATCGGCCGCGGGCGCTCAGCGGGCGACGGGTTCGGCCGCGGTGCGCAGCCCCGGTGCCGGAAGGAAGAGGTCCGGCCGGCCCTCGACGTAGAGCTGGGGGAGCCGGCGGTCCAGCCAGCGCGGCGCCCACCAGTTCGCCCGTCCGAGCACGTGCATCGTCGCGGGCACCAGGAGCATCCGCACCACCGTCGCGTCGATGAGGATCGCCGCCGCCATGCCCAGCCCCAGCGACTTCAGCACCACGTCCGGGCTCGGGACCAATGCCGCGAACACCGTGACCATGATCGCGGCCGCCGCGGTGATGACGCGGCCCGTCCCCGCCAGGCCGTCGACGATCGAGCGGGCGTTGTCGCGGGTCCGCAGCCACGACTCGCGCATCCGGCTGATCAGGAACACCTCGTAGTCCATTGACAGCCCGAAGAGCACCGTGAACATCACCACCGGCACGTACGCGGGCATCGGCGTCTCGGTGTCGATGCCGACCAGCCGCCCGGCCCAGCCGCCCTCGAGCACCAGCGCGACCACGCCGTACGCGGCGACGACGGAGAGCAGGTTCATCACCGCGGCGGTCAGCATGACGACGACGCTGCGGAAGGAGACCAGCAGCAACAGCATCGACACCACCACGACGCCGCCGATGAGCAGCGGCAGCCCGTCGGCCATGGTCTCGTTGACGTCGATGGCCGCGGCCGTCACGCCACCGACGTGCACGTCCAGCCCCGTCCCGGCCGCACCCGGCAGCACGTCGTCGCGCAGAGCATGGACGAGCGACTCGGTCGCCGCATCCTGCGGGCCGGCCGACGGCACGACGGTGAGCAGTGCGGTGTCGCCCGACGGGTCGAGGACGGGTGGCAGGACGGCGGCCACGCCCGGGGTCGCGGCGACGGCGTCGGCGACGGCGGGAAGCGCGCTGCCGCCGTCGACCCCCGGAGGAACCGACGTCACCAGCAGCAGCGGCCCGTTCGCGCCGGCCCCGAACCCGTCGGCGAGCAGGTCGTAGGCCTGCCGCGCGGAGTGGTCCTCGGGGTCGTTGCCGGCGTCGGGGAAGCCGAACCGCGTCCCCAGGAACGGCGCCGCCAGCGCCAGCATCAGCCCGGTCCCGAGCACGACGGCGACGACCCGGCGCCGCTCGATCAGCCTGCTCCACCGCAGCCACGCACGCGACGGCTCCACGTGCCCGCCGTCCGTCACGGTCACGGCGCCGGGCCCGCGGCCGCGCCGCAGGACCGGCAGCCGCCACCGCTCGATCCGGTGCCCGAAGAAGCCGAGCAGTGCCGGGAACAACGTCGCCGACGCGGCCAGCACGACCAGCACCGCCACCATCGTCACGACCGCCGTGCCCTGCATGAACGTCAGCCCGGTCGCGAACAGCCCGAACATGCTGATCATCACGGTGCTGCCGGCCACCATGACGGCGCGCCCGGCGGTGTCCAGCGTCGCCACCGTCGCGTCCGACGGCGACAGCCCGGCCGCCCGCCACTCGCGGAACCGCGTCACCATGAGCAGGACGTAGTCGATGCCCAGCGCGATCCCCAGCAGAGACGCCAGGATCGGTGCCCAGTTCGGCACGTCCATGACGGCGGCGACGAGCCCGGTCAGGGTCGTGCTCACCGCCAGCCCGGCGACGGCGACGCCGATGGGCAGGCCGGCCGCGACCACCGTCCCGAACGTCACCAGCAGGATGACGGCGGCCGCGACGAGGCCGACCATCTCGCCGCCGAACTCGCCGGCCTCGGCGGTCCGGATCGTGTCGCCGCCCAGCGCGACGTCCAGGCCGGGTCGCGAGGCCGCCGACGCCGCGTCGAGCAGCCGTTCGGTGTCGGCGACCGGCATGTCCTCGGGCGCGTCGACGTCGAGGCCCAGGCGCGCGACCAGCGTCCGGCCGTCCGGCGCCAGCGCCCCGGGCGCCGTGTACGGGTCGTCGACGGCGGTGACGTGCGGCAGCGAACGCAGCGTGTCGAGCAGCGCGCCGACCTCGGCGCGCACCGCCGCATCGGTCACGGGAACGTCGGACGAGCGCACCACCACGTCGACCGGCTCGCCGGCCTGCGCCGGGAACCGCTCGGTGAGCAGCTGCTGCGCCTGCTGCGAGTCGCTGCCGGGCGTCGAGTAGTCGACCTCGTAGTCGCCGCCGAACGCGGCCGCCAGCCCGGCGGCGACGGCCAGGGCGGCGGCCCAGCCGGCCAGGACCCGGCCGCGGTGACGGAACGAGGCGCCCGCGAGCCGGCCGAGCGGCCCGGGCCTCACAGTCTCAGTCGGGGTCATACCGTGATCCTCGAAGCGCGACCCGCGCGCCGTCGTCGCCCATCCGGAGCGTTCGCGCGCGTCCGGCTACGCCCCCGGGAGTAGGCCGATGGTCCCGCGGGCGGACGTTCCCACCAGTGCCGCATCGCTACGATCGATCCCATGGAGCGGTTGGTGCGGCGCCTCCCGACGCTGTCGGCGCGGACGCAGGACGTGCTGATCGCCGGCTTCGTCACGCTGCTGCAGGTGCAGGGCACGCACGCGGCCGTCGTCGTGCAGGCCGAGCTCGACCAGCCGGCGGCCACCGCGCTCGGCATCGCGGGCAACGCCCTCCTGGCGCTCGGCGGCCTGGTGCTGCTGGTGCGGCGGCGCTGGCCGGTCCCGGTCTTCCTCATCACGGCCGCCATCAGCGTCGGCTACTTCTGGTCCGGGTATCCCGACGGCCCCGGCTGGCTGTCGCTGTTCGTGGCGACGTACACGCTCACTGCGCACGGCGACGGCCGCCGCTCGCTCGTCTTCGCCGCGAACGGCCTGTTCGTGCTGTTCGTCGGCTGGGTGCTCACGGCCGACCTCCAACCCGGCGAGCTCGGCTGGCTGGCGTTCCGCATCGGCGCGACCATCATGGCGGCGGCTCTGGGCGAGTCGGTGCGCTCGCGCCGGGTCATCGCCGCCGACGCGCTGCGCCGTGCCGAGGAGGCCGAGCGCACCCGCGACGAGGTGGCCCGCCGCCGGGTCGACGCCGAACGGCTGCGCATCGCTCGTGAGGTGCACGACACCGTCGCGCACGCCATCGCGATCATCAACGTGCAGGCCGGCGTCACGGCGCACGTGCTGGACAAGCGGCCCGAGCGGGCCCGCGAGACGCTGCTGACCATCGAGCAGACCAGCGCGCGGGCGCTGCGCGAGATGCGGGCCATCCTGGGCGTGCTGCGCGGCGACGACGACGGCCCCGGTCCCAGCCTGGCCGCCCTCGACGAGCTGCTGGCGGTGGCGCGGCGGGCGGGTCTCGACGTGACGGTGTCCGGCTCGGTGCCCGCCGGGGTGCTGCCCGAGGCCACCGACCGCGCCGCCTACCGGATCGTGCAGGAGGCCGTCACCAACGTCATCCGGCACGCGGGGCCGGCCCGGGTCGCGGTCACGCTCGACCTCGGCACCGACGAGCTGCGGGTCACCGTCGCCGACGACGGGGGAGACCTCACCGCCGCGCAGCAGGGGCCGCCGGTCGAGCCGGGCCGCGGCCTGGCCGGCATGCGCGAACGGTGCGAGCTGGTGGGCGGCGCGGTCGAGGCGGGCCCCGACGGCGACGGCTTCCGGGTGAGTGCGCGGCTGCCGCTCGAGCGCGCCGAGGTGGCCGTCCGTTGACCGGCGCGGTCCGGGTGGTGCTGGCCGACGACCAGGTGCTGGTGCGCACCGGGTTCCGGGTGCTGCTCGACGTCGAGGACGACATCGAGGTCGTCGGCGAGGCGGCCACTGGCGCCGAGGCCATCGAGCGCTGCCGCGAGTCGCGCCCCGACGTCGTGCTCATGGACATCCGCATGCCCGTGCTCGACGGCATCGAGGCGACCCGCCGCATCGCCGCGATCCCGGGCCTCGAGCAGGTCAAGGTGCTGATCCTCACCACGTACGACACCGAGGAGTACGTGTTCGACGCGCTCGAGGCCGGCGCCGGCGGGTTCCTGCTCAAGGACGCTGGGCCGCAGGAGCTGCTGCACGCCATCCGCGTGGTCGCCGCCGGCGAGGCGCTGCTCGCACCCAAGATCACCCGGCGGCTGATCGCCCAGTTCACCGCCTCGCGGATGGCGCACCAGGTGGCCGAGGACCGCCTCGGCGTGCTCACCCAGCGCGAGCGCGAGGTACTCGCGCTCGTCGGCACCGGGCTGTCGAACGCCGAGATCGGCGCCTCGCTGTCACTCAGCCCGGCGACGGCGAAGACGCACGTCAGCCGGGCGATGATCAAGCTCGGCGCGCGCGACCGGGCCCAGCTCGTCGTCATCGCCTACCAGACCGGCCTGGTGAGCGCCCGCTCGGCGACCTGATGTCGTCCTGCCGGTCGGCTCCCGGTCACCTGACCACCCCGCGGTGTTCAACCGGCGTGGACACGATCGCGCCATGTCGACAACCATGACCATCTGGCGGCCGATCGCCGCCGTCGCCGCCGTGGCGCTGAGCGCGGGCCTGCTCGCCGCGCCCGCCGAAGCGGCGAAGCCGGCGCCCGAGTTCGACCTGCAGGCGCACCGCGGCGGGCTGGGGCTGCGGCCCGAGAGCACGCTCGCCTCGTTCGGCAACGCCCTGCAGCTGGGCGTGTCGACTCTGGAGCTGGACATCCAGATCACCAAGGACGGGTACGCCGTCGTGACCCACGACCGACGCATCAACCCGGCCAAGTGCGCCGACACCGCGCCCGTCACCCCGGGCGACCCGCAGTTCCCGTACGCCCAGGGCAGGTACATCAAGGACCTCACACTCGCCCAGGTGCGCACGCTCGACTGCGGCGCCCGCCGGCTGGCCGGCTACCCGGAGCAGGAGGTCGTGCCGGGCGCGGGCATGCCGCTGCTCAGCGAGGTCTTCGACCTGGTGAAGCGGTACGACGCCGACGACATCACGCTCAACATCGAGACCAAGGTCGAGGCCGGCGCGCCGCACGAGACCGCGCCGCGCGAGCAGTTCGTCCAGGTCGTCGCCCGCGAGATCCGCGACGCGAGGATGGAGAAGCAGGTCACCATCCAGTCGTTCGACTGGGGCGCGCTGATGCGCATGGGCGAGGTGGCGCCGCGGCTGCCGCTGGTCGCGCTGACCAACTACGACTTCCTGCAGGTCGACCGGCCGGGCGCCTCGCCGTGGCTGGGCGGCATCGACATCGACGACTTCGGCGACGACCCGATCGCGGCGATCACGTCGTTCGGCGCCGACGCGTTCTCGCCGGTGCACGGCTTCCCGCAGGGCGGCTCGGTGAACGACCCGGACTACCGGCCCTACGTCACGCGCGACATGGTGCGCCACGCGCACCGCAACGGCATCGACGTCGTCCCGTGGACGATCAACGACCCGGCCACGATCGAGAAGCTCATCGACGACGGCGTCGACGGCATCATCACCGACTATCCTGACCGACTGCGCGCCATCATGGCCGAGCGGGGCTTCGCGCTGCCGGAGCCGGTCGCGTCGCCGCTGGACGTCCAGGCGCACCGCGGCGGGCGCTGGGACCGGCCCGAGAACACGCTGCCGGCGTTCTCGCTGGCGCTGGAGAACGAGGACATCTCGACGCTCGAGCTCGACACCGGCGTCACGGCCGACGGCGTCCTGGTGGTCACGCACGACCGCGCCGTCAACGGCTCGCACTGCATCGACACCGCGCCCGCGACGCCCGGCGACCCCGAGTACCCGTACGTCGGCGACCTGGTCCGCGACCTCACGCTCGCGCAGCTCAAGACCATCGACTGCGGCACCAAGACGCTGCCGGAGCTGCCGGAGCAGGTGCCGGCGCCGGGCGCGCGGATCCCCACCCTGGACGAGGTGTTCGACCTGGTCGAGCAGAGCGGCCGCGACGACGTGCGGCTCAACATCGAGACGAAGATCAGCCCGCTGGTGAACGACACGGCGCCGTACCGGGAGTTCACCCGCAAGCTGGTCGACGCGATCAACGATGCGGGCTTCACCGGACGCGCCACCATCCAGTCCTTCGACTGGCGCACCATCCGCTACGCCCGCGAACTCGACCGCGACATCGAGACCGTCGCCCTGGTCTGGCAGTACGGCCCGGCCGAGTGCGCCTCGCTGGCCGACGAGTGCTCCCTGCAGGCGGCCTACGGCGACCCGTCGGTGAAGAGCCCCTGGACCGACGGCATCGACTGGTGGCGCTCGGAGAACCTCGGCCTCATGACCCGGCGGGCGGGCGCCTCGACGGTGTCGGCGAACTGGCAGGTCCACGACCCGTCGCAGGGCACCGTCGTGTCGTCGGACTGGTACCTGCGCGAGGACCCGTCCTACTTCCACAGCCCGGAGATCGGGGAGCTGCACCGGCTCGGCGTGAAGGTGGTCCCGTACACCGTCAACGACGCGTCGATCATGCAGCGCCTCATCGACCTGCGCGTCGACGGCATCATCACCGACGATCCGACCCTGCTGATCGAGGTGGCGAAGCTCAACGGCCTCCGCTGACGCTTCGACGCCGGATGGGTGGCGGTTCGCTGGTGCCACAGCGCCGGCACACCGCCCCCATCCAGCTCAGCCGAGCAGGAGGCCGGCGCCGATCGCGACCATGACCAGGGCGATCAGGCCGTCGAGCACCTGCCACGCGCGCGGCCGCTCGAACACCCCGCTGAGGCCGCGGGCGCCGAAGCCGAGCGCGGTGAACCAGGCGATCGACGCGGTCATCGCGCCGAGGCCGTAGAGCCAGCGGCCGTCGGCGCCGTGCTGGTTGGCCAGGGCGCCGAGCAGGACGACGGTGTCGAGGTAGACGTGCGGGTTGAGGAACGTGAACCCCAGACACGCGAGCACCGCGGCCCGCGCCGTCGTCGCCGAGCGGCCGGCCGACGACAGCGACGACGGCCGCAGCGCCCGCCGGGCGGCCAGGACGCCGTAGCCGATCACGAAGGCCGCCCCGCCGTACCGCGCCGCGTCGAGCGCCCACGGGTGCGCCGTCAGCGCCGCCCCGAGCCCCGCGATCCCGGCGCCGATGAGCAGCGCGTCCGCCGTCGCGCACACCAGCACCACCGGTAGCACGTGCCGCCGGGCGATGCCTTGGCGCAGGACGAACGCGTTCTGCGCGCCGATGGCGACGATCAGCGACAGGGAGGTGACGAACCCGATGACGGCACTGGACACGTCCCCGACGGTAGGGCCGTCGCCTGATGAAGACCAGCTCAAGTTTCTAAGCCTTCATTAGCATGGCTTCATGATGCGGATCGATCTGGCCCAGCTGAGCGCGTTCGCCGCCGTCGTCGACGAGGGCAGCTTCGAGGCCGCCGCCCGCCGGCTGCACGTGACGCCGTCGGCAGTGAGCCAGCGGATCAAGGCGCTCGAGGCGCGCCTGGGCCAGATCCTGGTCACGCGCACGCGGCCCACGGGCGCGACACCGGCGGGGCAGGTGCTGGCGCGGTACGCGGGCCAGGTGCGGCTGCTCGAGACCGAGGCGCTGACGGCGCTGGCGGGCGCCGAAGGCGGTGCCGACGCCGCCGACGTGCGGCTGGCGGTCGCCGTCAACGCCGACTCGCTGGCGACGTGGTTCCTGCCGGCTCTCGCCGGGCTGGCCGCGGACCGGGCGGCCCGGTTCGAGATCCACCAGGAGGACCAGGACCACTCGGCGACGCTGCTGCGCGAGGGCGCCGTCGTGGCCGCGGTGACGGCCGACCAGCGGGCGGTCCAGGGCTGCACCGTCCGCCCGCTCGGGCGCATGCGCTACCTCGGGGTCGCCGCTCCGGCGTTCGCCCGCCGCTGGTTCCCCGACGGCCCGACGGCGACGGCGCTCGCTGCCGCCACGACGCTGGTGTTCAACCGGAAGGACGCCCTGCAGTCGCGGTTCGCCCGCGAGCTCGCCGGCCGCCGCGTCGACCCGCCCGTCACCGTCCTGCCGTCGTCGGTGGGCTTCGCCGACGCGACGGTGCTCGGGCTGGCCTGGGCCATGCTGCCGGAGTCGATGGCGCGCGATCCCCTCGCCGACGGCCGGCTGGTCGAGATCGCGCCCGGCCGGCACCTCGACGTGCCGCTGTACTGGCAGCGCTGGAAGCTGGAGTCGCCGCTGCTCACCGAGCTGACCGACGCCGTCGTCGCCGCCGCGGGCGCGGCCGGTCAGCTGCGAGCGCCCGCGGGCGCGGCTTCATGAGCGTCCACACCCCGCCGCCGCCCGACGCGTTCGGCCCGGCTGCGCAGCACGATCGTCGCGCTGCGGGCGCTCGCCGGTCAGTGACCGCGGAAGGCCTCTTCCAGCCACCAGGAGCCCCGCGGCGCGGCGACCTTGGCGTCGATCAGCAGCGGCCGGGCGCGGTCGCCGTCGACCCAGGACCGCACGCCGGCCAGGTCCGCCACAGACCGCACCGTCACCGCGTCGAAGCCGTAGCCCGCACCCACAGCGGCGATGTCGGTCTCCGGGAAGACCACTGAAGACAGGTCGGCATCGGCGCCGAAGTGGTGCACCTCGGCGCCGTAGGCGTCGTCGTTGTAGACGACGACGACCATCGGCAGGCCCAGGCGCCGGACGGTGTCGAGCTCGGCGGCCGCCATCAGCGCGCCACCGTCGCCCAGCGCCGCGACGGGGAGCCGGTCCGGGCGGGCCAGGGCCGCGCCGATCGCCGTCGCCAGCCCGAGGCCGATCGACTGGAACGCCTGCGTGAAGCAGAAGCCGAACTCGTCGGGCACGGAGAGGAACATGCTCGGGTAGCCCATGAAGTTGCCGGAGTCGACGGCGACCATGCGCTCGGCGGGGAGCAGGTCGTCCAGGGCGATGGTCAGGGTCCGCGGGTCCACGTGACCGGAACCGCCCCAGTCGTCGTAGGGCACGTCGCGCCAGCGCAGGTCGCGCGCGATCCGCTCGCGGACGGCCTCGCTGCGATACCCGGGGCCCGACGGCGTCGGCTCGGCGAGCGCCGCGGTCACCAGGGCGGCCACCGCGGCGCTGTCGCCGGTCACGCCGACGTCGACGGGGCGGTTGCGGCCGAGCGCGTCCGGGTCGAGGTCGACCTGCGCCACCCGGGCGCCGGGGCCGATCAGCCGCCCGTGCCGCATGGTCCACATGTTCAGCGCGCAGCCGAACCCGACGATCACATCGGCCGACGAGATCAGCGACGCGGCCAGCGGCGACGCGAACCCGCCGGACACGTCCAGCGACCAGGGGCTGCCGTGGAACAGGCCGCGGGCGACGGCGGACGTGGCGAGCAGCGCACCGCACGCGTCGGCCAGCGCGAGCAGCTCGGCGCGGGCGTGCCGGGCACCCCGGCCGGCGATCAGCACCGGCCGCTCCGCCCCGGCCAGCAGGGACGCCAGCTCACCGACCTCCGGCGACGACGGCGGCGATGGCGACGACGACGGCGACGGCGGCGGCGCGACCGGACCACCGACCGGCCGCGGGCTGACGCCGTCGTCGATCGGGAGTCCCTGCACGTCGAGCGGCAGGTTGACGACGACGGTGCGCCGCTCGTCCCGGGCCAGGGAGAACGCCCGCGCCACCTCCGGCACCGCCGTCGACGGCGACGACACCCGCACCGACGACGCGCCCACCGCGGCGGCCAACCCCGGCTGGTCGACGAAGAAGTTCGAGCCGGGCACCGTCGCCTCGGCGGCCAGCACCAGCAAGGGCGTGCGGCTCTTGGCCGCCTCGGTGATGCCGGTCAGCGCGTTGGTGAGCCCGCAGCCCTGGTGGACGGTGAGCACCGCGACCTCGCCGCTCATTCGCGCGTACGCGTCGGCCATGGTCGCCGCGCCGCCCTCGTGCCGAGCCGCGACGAACCGCGCGCCACCGCTGACCAGCGCGTTCGTGACGTGGAAGTTGCCGCTGCCGACCACGCCGAACGCCTGCCGCACGCCGAGCTCCGCCAGCGCCCGGCCCACCGCCTCGCCGACCAGCACCAGGGATCAGCCCCGCTCGACCAGCGCCAGCACCCGCGCCGGGCTGCCCGACCCGCCCACGATCGGCAGCGGCGCCGCGATGACCACCGCGCCCACAGGCGGCAGAGACGCCAGGTTCTGCAGTTGCGTCAGCCCGTACTTCCCGGCGCCGAGCAGGAACGAGTGACACGGGAACGCCGGGTCGAACGAGTGCGCCGCGCCCGCGTCGGTGCCGACGGTCTCGACGCCGATGCCCAGGACCGGCGCCTCGTCGGCGAGCCAGCGCGCGCACTCGACGCTGACGCCGGGGGTGTGCGGGCCGGTCTCGTTCGCGTTGAGGAACGCCTCCTGGTCGTCCGACCGCGCGTCCCACCCCGTGCGGAGCAGCAGCCAGCCGCCGTCGGGCAGCGGGCCGTGCTCGGACTCCCACGCCTTGACGTGGTCGATCTCGAGCAGGAAGTCCGGGTCGGCCGCCGCCTGCTGCGTCACGTCGACGACGGCGGCAGGCGCGACCAGGCGGGGGAGCGGCACCTGCGCGACGTCGCCGCCGTCCTGCCCGGTGACCCAGTGCACGGGCGCGTCGAAGTGGGTGCCGGTGTGCTCACCGGTGGTGATGTTGTTCCAGTACCAGGCCGGGCCGCGGTCGTCGTAGCGGCTGATCTCCTGCAGCTGGAACGGGACCGTCTGGCCGAACGGCTCGGGGAGCTTCAGGATCGGCGTCTGCGAGCTCAGCGGCGCGGTGAGGTCGAGCACCTCGATGCGGCCGCCGGCGACGGCGTCGAGCAGGTCGGCGAGAACGGTCATGTCGGCTCCTCTGCGGCGGTCCACGGGTCGCGCTCATCCTGGCCGGACCGGGCGCACGCCGTCCAGGGATGATCGAGCCGTGGACGCTGGACGTGACGTCCACAGGCCGAGCGAGATGCCCGCGGGTCGCGGACGGTGGGGGCATACGGGACTCCCCCGAGCTAGTGCACCACCGGGAACACGAGATGGGTGACGCGGTCGCCCTGAACGCAGACCGATGGGTTGCCGAGCAGCACGTCGTCGGCCGAGAGCTTGCCGAAGAAGGGGCGGTTGCCCTCGCCCATCACGACCGGGACGAGGTCGACGGCCACGTCGTCGAGCAGCCCCAGCTCCAGGCTCTGCCGGGCGATGGTGCCACCGGTGACCGCGACGACGCGGTCGCCGGCGAGCGCCCGGGCATGGGCGACCGCGGCCGCCACTCCGTCGGTCACGAAGGTGAACGGTGCCTCCGGGTGTGCGTCGACCCAGTCGGTGGGGACCCGGTGCGTCACGACGACGACCGGGACGTCCAGGGTGTGGCGACCATGCCAGCCCTCGGTCACCTCGAACAGCGTCCGGCCGCAGACCAGCGCGCCGACCGAGGACACCCACCGCCGCCAGTGCTCCGAGCTCTGCGGGGACAGGCGGACGGCGAAGTCGCCGGCGGGAGTTGGAAGCTCGACCTCGCCGTTCTGCAGCCAGTCGAACAACCGGCCGATGGAGTTGTCCTGCTTGGCGACGTACCCGTCGAGCGACATGATCGCCTGCGCCACCACCTTGCCCACGGTGTCTCTCCTCCTCAGGCGCGCTGCGGCCGGTAGGCGTGCGCCACGATGCCGCTGGGGAACGACACGGCCTCGACGAGGTCCAGGTGCCGCGATTCCGGCAGCTGGTCGAACAGCGCCCGCCCCTGGCCCAGCACCAATGGCTGGACGAGGAGACGGTACTCGTCGATCAGGTCCGCCGCGGCCAGAGCGCCGGCGAACCGTCCGCCGCCCCACGCGACCACGTCCGGGCCGGGCGCGGCCTTGACCGCGGCGACCTCGGCCGCGAGGTCACCCCGAGCGACCTGAGTGACCGGCCAGGTCGCCTCGGCGTCGCTGAGCGTCCTGGAGAACACGACCTTGGGGATGTCGTTCATCGGAGCCGCGTACGGGTCGTCCGAGTGCTGCCAGAACGACGCCATCTGCTGGTACGTGACGCGGCCCATGAGGTGGGCGCCGGCCGTGCTGATGCGGTCGAGCTTCCACTGCTTGAGCTCGGCGCCCTCGGGGATCGTCCCGGGGTGCTCCCGGTCGCTGTCGACGAACCCGTCCAGTGACATCGACATGTACAGAATGACGTCTCGCATGACCCATCTCTCCTCGACGACACGAGCGGCTGGCAAGCCGTTCCGTTCCCACCGCATCATGAGGCTGCTTCATCTCTGCTTCATGCCGCTGCCGACCGGCAGCTAGAACATTCGTTCTGCATATCTGCTTAGGTCAAGTGCGACAGTGGCGCGGGCGTTGATCATGGACTCGGGCCTGCTCCTTGCTGTGATCCGAGGTGCCGTGGGCGCCAGGCGTAAGCTCCGGGATATTGGCGGGGACTAACTGGTTGGCATGAGGGGCGGCGAGTGTACATAGGCGAACTGGTCCGTGCGAGTGCGTCCACGACGGATGAGGATCTCTCCTTTGGTCCTCCAGTCATCGCCGCGACGGTGGTGCTCATCGCGGGCGGGCTGTGGCTGCTGAGCCGCTGGCGCTCCGCGTGGTCCGGCGCTGGTTCGTCCCGCATCGTGCCGGCTGATCGTGGCGCGCTGGTCTTGGAATCGATTCACCCGTACGCGGGCATCCCCATCCTCAGTCTCGGCGTGATGCTGCTGGTCATTGGCGTGACGGCGTCGGTTTCCGGGCCAGTGTCAGACGTCCTCTGGGCGATCACGAGTCTGGTCATGCTCGCCACAGCGGTCAGCTGGGGACTTCTCGCGACGATCGCCCTGTTCAACCGACCGAAGAGCCTGGTTCCCCCGCATGCCCGCGACTCCAACGGCTATCTGGGCGACCTCGGCACTGGGGGTAGGCGCGGCGGCTGATCTTCTTGCCCGGCCGCTCATCGGTCGCCCTCCCGTCGGCTTGTGGAGGCCATGGCGGCACCCTGCAGATTCCCGCGATCGACAAGGTTCCGCGGATCTGCTTGTGTCAAAGTCACCATCCGGCGTCGCCGAGTCGTTGCAGGTCATGCAGTGGGTGGGGGTCGGTGGCGACGGCTTGCTGGAGGAGCCGGTAGAACAGCAGGCCGCGCTTGTGGGCGGTGCGGCGGTTGAACCGGAAGATGTATTCGTGGAGGTAGTAGGGCAGCTGCTCGGTGCTGACGCGATGATGCAGGGTGCCGGCGATCCAGCGCTTGAGCAGGGACGCAATCAGGTGCACGCCGGGCAGCACCGCGGACTTGTCCGCGGCGTCGTAGCCGGTGGTGTCGTGGTGGGTGTAGCCCATGTCGGCCAGCCGGCGCAGCCCTCGGGCGCCGTCGGTGTGGATGGTCGAACCGGGCTCGACGACACCAGCGGCGAAGGTGACCAGCTGCAAGGTACCGGGCGCGGCGGCGATCTGGGCGCGCATGCGACCCAGCCGCTGGCCCTCGCTGCGCTCGACGGCAACCATGACGGGGACCTTGTCCCCGCCCGCGCCGGCGGTGCCGACGTCGACGCCGCCGACCATCACCTCGTCGACCTCGACCGTCCCGGACAGCCGGTCCCGGTCGGGTCGCACCATGGCTCGGCGCAGCTTGTGCAACCAGGCCCAGGCGGTCTCGTACGAGCCGAACCCCAGCACCCGCTGCAGACCCAGCGCGGACACGCCGTTCTTCTGGGAGGTCACGAACCAGATCGCGGCGAACCACGTCGCCAGCGGCGTGCGGGTCCGGTGGAAGATCGTGCCCGCGGTGACCGACGTCTGCCGCCCACAGGCCGCGCACATGAGCAGCCCCTTGCCGGTGCGCCAGCACGCGCCCGCGCCGCAACGCGGGCAGACGAACCCGTCCGGCCAGCGCAGCCGCTCTAGGTACTCCAGGCACGCACGGTTGTCCGGGAACCAGGCCAGCAGCTCCTGATACGTCCCCGGGTAGTCCGCGCCCGCCACCGGATGGCGGCATTCATGATCACCGCTCACGCCCACCATCGTACTTGATTTAAGCAGATATGCAGAACATTCGTTCGAATACGGCTAGTGTGGACGAATGAGCGTAGCGTTCCAAGCCTCTCTGCTCGACGGCGTCAGCGGCGGCGCCTCGCTGGGTCCGCTCGGCCACACCGTCGAGCGCACCGTCCTCACCCTCGGCGCCTGGGTCGACGTCCGGCGCGGCTGGGTCGACGGGTCCGACCAGCTCTTCACCGGCCTCGTCGAGTCGGTCCCGTGGCGGGCGGAGCGGCGCACCATGTACGACCGCGTGGTCGACGTGCCGCGGCTGGTCCGCTTCTACGGCGACGGCGAGCCGCTGCCCGACCCGCTGCTGACCGAGGCGCGCGACGCGCTGAGCCGGCACTACGGCGCCGAGCTGGGCGAGCCGTTCACCACCGCCGGCATGTGCTTCTACCGCGACGGCCGCGACAGCGTCGCCTGGCACGGCGACACCATCGGGCGCAGCAGTACCGAGGACACCATGGTCGCCATCGTGTCGCTCGGGGCGCCGCGGTCGCTGCTGCTGCGCCAGCGCGGCGGCGGCAGCGCGACCCTGCGCTTCGCCGTCGGCCACGGCGACCTGCTGGTCATGGGCGGGTCGTGTCAGCGCACGTGGGAGCACGCGGTCCCGAAGACCGCCAAGCCGGTCGGGCCGCGCATCAGCGTCCAGTTCCGCCCCAGGGGAGTGCGCTAGAAGCGGTCGAGGCGGCAGCCCGCCAGCATCGGCTCGACCGCGCCGTCGACCAGCTCCCGCGCGACCAGGCGGCCCACGGCCGGGCCGAGCGTGACCCCGGGGTGCAGCACCGCCACGTACAGGCCGGGCACCTCGGCGACCGGGCCGATGATCGGATCGCCGTCGGCCGGCATGGGGCGTGCGCCGACCCGGCTGCTGAGCAGCTCGACGTCCGCGGCGCCGCGGAAGGTCGACCGGATGGCGGCAAGGGTCCGCTCGGGCGAGTCCGCGGCGGCGATCAGCCGGTCGGCCGAGACCTGCCGCAGATCGAAGTCCCGGGTGTTGACCACGGTGCGGACCAGACCGGCAGGAGCGCGGAACCGGAAGAGCGTCGCCGGCGACGGGCCGACCGGGACGCTGACGCCGAGCGGCGCGGCCAGCGCGGCCGTGGCCACCCCCGCCGCCAGCACCACCGTCGCACCGGAGATCGGTCCCGCGGCCGTCTCGACCCCGGCGACCCCGCCCGCGGCGTCGCGGCGGACCGCGGTGACCGGGGTGTCCGGACGGACCCGGGCGCCGTGGGCCTCGGCGCCCGCGACCAGCCGCTCGGTCACGCCCACCGGGTCGACGGCGCCGTCGCCGGGTGCCCAGACGGCCCACTCCGGAGGCTGCCGCACGGCGGGCTCGAGTCTCGCCACGGTGACGGCGTCCACGATCTCCTGCCCGGGCCCCGTCTCCGGCGGGCCGTCGGTCGTGCCCCAGGACAGAGAGCCGGACCAGGTCACCGGGAGTCCCGGCAGCTCGGCCTGGAGCCGGCGGTACTCGTCCGTCGCGGCCGCCCGCAGCGGGGCGGCCGGACCGGTGCGCACGCCGGACGATCCGATCCAGGCGAACGAGCCCGCCGTCACGCCGGCGCCCGGTCGCCCGGCGTCGACGAGCGTGACGGCGGCGCCGGCCCGGGCCGCGTGATAGGCCACCGAGGCTCCGACGATGCCGGCGCCGACGACCACCAGGTCGCTGCTCACCACCGGCTCAACTCCCCGCCGGCGCGCAGCCGGGCAGGTCGGTCATGCGTCGCAGGCCCATCAGCGGCACCGTATCGCGGTGCCGGCCCGGCGGCCACGGGATTTCGTCCCCGGCCGCGGCTCGTCAGAGCCAGCCCCGCCGAGCCGCCTGGACGCCGGCTTGGAACCGGTTGGTCGCCTCGAGGTCGTCGAACAGCCGGCGGGTCCGGCGCCGCATCGTGCGCGTCGACAGGCCGAGCTGGCGGGCGATCGCGTTGTCGGTCAGCCCGGCCGCCAGCAGCTGCACGAGCTGCCGGTCGTCGTCGGGTACGTCCGCCACGGCGGCGGGGCCGAGCGGCGTCGCACGCGCCCAGTAGAGCTCGAACAACTCCACCAGTGCGTCGAGGAGCGTCGACTCGCGGACGATCAGTCCCTGCGCGTGGCCGACGTCCATCGACAGCGTGAGCAGCGCCACCCGGCGGTCGGCGATCGCCAGCTTCATCGGCAGCCCGGCCAGTACGCGGGCCTGCTCGCCGCGGCTGGTGAGGTCATTGACCTCGTCCATCGCGCCGGGGATCTCCAGCGCCTCGGGGGCGTAGATCGCCCGCCAGCGCACCCCGCTGTCGAGCCGGACGGGTTCGACGGGGTTGACGGCGGCCAGGACGTACGGCGGCCGGTCGAGCACCATCATCTCCGAGCGCACCTGGTGCTGCAGCCGCACGAACCAGCGGCCCTGCTCCTCGGGCCCGTTGAGCAGCTCGATCGTGCTGCCGCCGCCCTCCTGGCGGCGCACGGCGTGGAAGATCGACGACAGCGCGAGGGCGGAGCTGCGCACCTGGTCCAGCTCGCCGGCCCGTTCGCGCACGAGCGCGTCGAGGGCGGCCTCGGGGTCGACGGCGGTGTAGCGGCGGCGCCGTCCGGACATCCGGGTCACCAGGCCGAGTGCCCGCAGCCGCCCGAACGCGCGGTCGACCCGGCCCTCGGGCTGCCCGAGCTGCTCGGCCAACGTCGCCGGGGTCGCGTCGGCGCAGGTCAGGAGCGCGCGGTAGACCTCCTCGTCGAACGGGGCGAGGCCCACGGAGGCGAGCGAGAAGTCGTCTTCTGTGCTCATGGGACCAATGTGGCCGAATTGTGCCACCGGCCGCAACCGGCCAGCCGCATCCATTGATAGGCGGAGTCCCACCCACTACGAATGTCGCAAACCCATGGCTACCCCCGGGCCGTGGTCTGACATCGGGAGCATGATGATTGCTCGACGACTCCGCGCCGGATCCGGCGCCGCACTCGCCGTCGCCCTCGCCGCAGCGGGCCTGACCCCCCTGGTCGCAGGCACGGCCCCCGAGGCCGGCGCGGCCCCCGAGGCCGAGCAGGACACTCGCGTCATCGTCGTGATGGCGGGTCCCGACGGCGAACCCGGAGGTCCCGCCGCAGGGGCCTCGGCGACCGCGAGCGCGCAGACCGAGCGGGCCGCCGTCGCCGCCCAGCGCACCATGCTGACGGCCGCCGCCGACCAGGGCATCGACGCCGAGGTCGAGCACGAGTTCACCGGCCTCGTCCATGCCGTCGCGCTCACCGTCGCCGCCGAGGACGTCGCCGCCCTCGACGACCTGCCCGGCGTCGCCGGCGTCGTTCCCGACGAGCGGATCCGCGCCGCCACCGACGTCAGCGTGCCGCTCATCGGCGCGCCGGAGGTGTGGGAGCGCCAGGCGCCCGGCGGGGCCCCGGCCGACGGCACTGGCACGATCGTCGCCGTCATCGACACCGGGATCGACTACACGAACCCGTCGCTGGGCGGCGGCTTCGGCGAGGGCCACAAGGTCGTCGCCGGCTACGACTTCGTCAACCGCGACGCCGACCCCATGGACGACAACGGCCACGGCACCCACGTCGCCGGCATCGTCGCGGGCACCGGCGCCGGCACCCCGGAGACCACCGGCGTCGCGCCCGGCGCGCTGCTCACCGCCTACAAGGTGCTCGACGGGTGGGGCGCCGGCTACGAGTCCGACATCATCGCCGGCCTCGAGGCCGCCGTCGACCCCGCGAACCCGTACCGCGCCGACGTCGTCAACCTGAGCCTCGGCGGCCCCGGCGACGGCACCGACCCGCTCGGGCTGGCCGCCACGGCCGCCACCGAGGCGGGCGTCGTCGTGGTCGCGGCCGCCGGCAACGCCGGTCCCGGAGAGCAGACCATGGGCAGCCCGGCACTGGCCGACGGCGTCCTCTCGGTCGGCGCGTCCGCCAGCGGCCTGGTGCTGCCGTCGGCCCGGCTGACGGCGCCGCGCGACGAGCCCATCGACACCTTCCGCGCGCCGTTCTCGGCACCCGCGCCCACCACCCCGGTCGTCGGCGAGCTCGTCGACGTCGGCGACGGCTACGAGGAGGACTACGACCGCGTCGGCGACGTCACCGGCAAGGTGGTCGCGTACCGGCAGAACCTGCCGCGCAGCCTCGCCGACGTGGCGCCGTTCCTCGTCGAGCAGGCGCGGCTGGCCGAGGAGCGCGGCGCCCTCGCGCTCATCGCCTACACCGGCGGCGGTGGCGGCCCGGTCCTGTTCGACGAGCCCGCCGCGGCGGCGGCCGCCGAGCCCGGCGTGGTCGACGTCGCGCTCCCCGGCGTCCTGGAGGAACCGGGGGAGAGCTTCCGGCTGGACCGACTCGTCGTCATGGGCCTGCTGGAGATGCAGTGGGAGCAGCTCAGCCGCGACCTCGCCGCCGGCCCCGTGCACATCGAGATCTCCGGCCAGGACGTCACCGACCAGATCGCCTCGTTCAGCTCGCGCGGCCCGGCGCCGGACTTCGACCTCGAGCCCGACGTCGTGGCCCCCGGCGTGGAGATCCGGTCGACCTGGCCGCTGGAGTTCTGGGCGCCCGGCGTCTACCGCATCTCCGGCACCAGCATGGCCGCGCCGCACGTGGCCGGCGCGGCGGCGCTGCTGCGCCAGCTCCGGCCGGACGAGTCCGTCGCCGACACGAACGGGCGGCTCACCGGCTCGGCCGTAGCGGTCGAGGGCACCGGCCCGACGACGTCCGGCGCCGGTCGTGTGGACGTCGCGGCCGCCGTCGACAGCGCGCTGATCGCCGCCCCGACCTCGGTCTCGCTCGGCCTGGCCGACCTGTCCGGCCCGACGATCGGCGGCAGCGGCACCACCACGCTGCGCAACCCCGGCGACACCGACGTCGCGGTCACGCTCGCCGCCGAACAGGCGACGGCCGCCATCGGCACCGCCACCGTCACCCCGTCGCAGGCGACGATCCCCGCCGGTGGTGAGCTCGAGGTGACGGTCACGGTCGCCGCCGACACCCCGGCGCAGGACGCGGACCTGGCCGGCTGGATCGTCGCGACCACCACCGGCAGTAGCGGTGCCACCGGCGCCACTGTCAGAGTCCCGTACCTGCTGGCCGCCCGGCACCTCGTCGTGCAGACCTCGCCGGACCCCAGCGACGGCACCTCGGAGGCCTTCATCTGGAGCCCGGCGCCGCTGACCGAGCCGCCGACCGTGACGGTGACCCCGCCGCGCGGCCGCCCGGTCACCGTCCGGGCCGAGCACGACTACGACAGCTGGTACCGGGCCGAGCTCACCGGGTCGCGAGCCGGCGCGTACGCCGTCGCCGTCACCGCGGGCACGACGCTCGGCGCCACCGTCACCGGACGTACGTCCTTCGAGGTCACCGCCCCTACGGGCAACTCGGGCAACCCGGCCGCGTGGCAGCCGATCGGGCCCAACACGTCGGCCGGCCCCATCACCGTCAGCGGCGCGGACCCGGACGTCGCCGCCGTCACGCAGTACACGAAGGCGGGACCGTGGACCACGGACGACGGCGGTGAGACCTGGCGGCAGCACAACCGGCTGCCCGTCGCGGCCGGCAGCGGCAACGACAACCTCGTCATCGCCGCCGACGACCCCGACACCATGTGGTACGCCGTCAACGCCGCCACGGGCCTCAGCTTCGGCGTCCGGCTCGACAACACCTACGAGGGCCGGATCCTGCGCAGCGAGGACGGCGGCGCGACCTGGCGGCAGCTCGATGTGCCCGACGCGCACACGATCGCGCTGCTCAGCGACCCGCAGACGCGGGTGCTGGTCGCCGTCCGGCCGGACTCGATCATCGTCAGCCGCGACGGCGGCGACGGCTGGGCGAGCTACCCGAACCCGGCCGGCAGCGACCTGACCGGCGCGGCCGTCAGCGGCGACGACCTGTACCTGGCCGGCTTGGACGCCGTCTGGGCGGTCCGCGGCGTGCTGGCCGGCGAGCCGACCGGCAGCGACACCGTCTACACGACGCAGGACGGGTTCGTCGAGGGCCTGGCCGCCACGGGCGACGGCGAGACCGTCGTCGCGCTGGTCGACGACGTCGTCCACGGCACCAGCGACGGCGGCGCCACCTGGGCCGAGCTGTACCCCGTCCCGGACGGCGGCGCCCTCGACATCCTCGTCAGCGACGACCTGATCACGGTGACGACGTACCGCGACGTCCAGCACGTCAGCCGCGACGGCGGCGCGACATGGGAGCAGCTGCCCGAGCCGATCAACGGCGCCGTCGAGGACGACGTCCAGCCGTGGGCCGGCGGGCTGCTGTGGTCGTCGCCGGGCGCCGGGCTCTTCCTCACCGGCGACGACGGCGCCGACCCGCGGCGCATCGGCGTCCAGGGCAGCACCATCCACGACCTCGAGATCGCCGACGACGACGGCACGCCGCGGCTGCTCGCCGGCACCGACACCGACGTCTACGCGACCGACCTGCCGACCCGGCCGAAACTGCCGGCCGGCGGGGCGGAGTGGGGGCTGTCGGGCTACGAGGCCTACGTCGGCACCCGCATCGGCCAGCTCGCCGTCGACCCGCAGGACCCGCAGACGGTGTGGAAGATCCGTAAGGACGCGCTGTCGCAGTTCTGGGTCTACCGCAGCGGCGACGGCGGCAGGGAGTGGGAGCTGCGCGGGCGCACCTACGAGGTGCCGCTCGACCTGGTCGTGGGGACGGCTGACTCCGGCACCGTGGCGGTCTCGTTCTGGAGCCTCGGCGGGACCGGCCTCTACGTCACCCGCGACGGCGGCACCGTGTGGCGCAAGTTCTTCCACGACCAGCTGTTCTGGTCCGTCGCCACCGATCCCGCGACCCCCGAGCGGCTCTGGCTGGCCAGCGACGACGGCCTGTACCGCAGCGACGACTTCGGCATCACGGCGGAGAAGGTCGTCGACGGGCGGTACACGACGGTGGCCGTCCACGGTGACCGCGTGATCGCCGCCGGCCCGGCGATCCGGGTCAGCGACGACGGCGGCGCCACCTGGCACGACGCCGACACCGGCGGGCTGCCGATGCTGGTCGGCGACCTGGTCGTGTCGCCGTCGGACCCGGACGTCTGGTACGCCGCGACCGGCTCGTTCGACGCCAACGGGCTGATCAAGGGCGGCCGAGGCGTGCTGCGCAGCACCGACGGCGGGCGCAGCTGGACGAACGTGTCCGGCGGCCTGCAGAACCTGTCGGTCGTGTCACTGGAGATCAGCCCGGACGGCCGGTGGCTCTACGCCGGCACCCAGCTCGGCGGCGTGCACCGGGTGCGCACGAGGTAGCCCCACCTCCTGTGCCCGGTCCTCCCCAGGCGCCGCCGGGGCCTGTGACGAGTGGGACGACGTGTCCTCAGCCGTCGTCCCACTCGTCACGCAACTCCTTGCGCAACACGTCGACCTGCACCATCAGCGCGCCGAGCAGCTCTTCGCGGTTCAGCCGGTTGGTGGTGCGGTACGACCACGCCGGCCGCCCGTCGGCGTCGAGGACCTTGATCAGCACGAACGCCTCGATGGCCGTCTCGCCCTGGGCGAGCGGGTGCACCTCGAGGCCGCTGAGCACCTGAGCGACCGGCACGCGCTCGTCGCCGGTCGAGTCGGAGTCGCTGTCCATGGGGACATCCAAACACTCGCGTCCTCGGCTGAGATGCGTACCTCGGCCGGCACCCCCTGAGGACGCCGTCAGGGGCGACCCCGAGATGTCCCTGAGCTGCCCCTGAAACCACCCTTGAACTGCTGTGATGCTGGTCGTGGCGGCCGTAGCGTAGCCGCCATGATCACAGCGGAACGGCTGACGAAACGCTACGGAGACACGACCGCGGTCGACGCGATCGACTTCACGGTCCGGCCCGGCTCGGTCACCGGGTTCCTCGGCCCCAACGGCGCCGGGAAGTCCACGACCATGCGCATGGTGATGGGCCTCGACCATCCGTCCGGCGGCCGGGTCACCGTCAACGGCCGCGCCTACCGCGACCTGCCCGCCCCGCTGCACGAGGTCGGCGCGCTGCTCGAGGCCAAGGCCATCCACGGCGGCCGGTCGGCGTACCACCACCTGCTGTGGCTGGCGAAGACCAACGGCATCCCGCGCCGCCGTGTCGACGAGGTGATCGGCCTGGTCGGGCTCGACGCCGTCGCGCACAAGCGGTCCGGCGGCTTCTCGCTCGGCATGGGCCAGCGGCTCGGCATCGCCGCCGCGCTGCTCGGCGACCCCGGCGTGCTGCTCTTCGACGAGCCGGTCAACGGGCTGGACCCGGAGGGCATCCGATGGATTCGGACCCTGATCCGGTCGCTGGCCGCCGAGGGACGGACGGTGTTCGTGTCCAGCCACCTCATGTCCGAGATGGCGCTCACCGCCGACCACCTGCTGGTCATCGGTCGCGGGCAGATCCTCGCCGACACCGGCATGGCCGACTTCATCGCCCGCAACGCCGCGGCCCACGTGCGCGTGCGCTCGCCGCAGGGCGGGGTGCTGGCCGAGGCGCTGCGCGAGCGCGGCTGGACGATCCGCCGCGACGACGACGGCGCGCTGCTCGTCGAGGGCGCGTCAGCGGAGCAGGTCGGTGACGTCGCCGGCTCCCGCGGCCTCTACCTGCACGAACTGAGTGTCGTCAACGCCTCGCTCGAGGAGGCGTTCATGCGCCTCACCGCCGACAGCGTCGAGTACCACGCCCGCACCGACCAGCCCGTTCCCGCCGGAGTGTGACCCCATGACCACCGCGACCCTCGAACCGGCCGTGCCCAGCGCACGGCAGGCGGCCACGACCGGCCAGGCCCGGCTCACCTTCGGCCGCATCCTCGACGCCGAGTGGACCAAGATCCGCACCGTCCGCTCCACCGTCTGGACCCTCGTCTCGCTCTTCGTCGCCAGCGTCGGCCTGACGGCGCTGATCTGCCTCGCCGCGGCCGGCGACCTCGCCAGCGGCGCCGGCGGTGACGAGCCGGTCGGCGCGTTCGCCACCTGGGGCCTGATGTTCGGCCAGATCGCCGCGCTGGTCCTCGGCATCCTGGTGGCGACCTCGGAGTACTCCAGCGGGATGATCCGCACCACGCTCGCGGCCGCGCCACGCCGGTGGTCGGTGCTCGTCGCCAAGACGACGGTCCTGGCGGGGCTGCTGCTGGTGCTCGGCACCATCACGTCGGCCGCCGCGTTCCTGGCCGGCAACTTCTTCCTCGGCCGCGAGGGCATCGGGTTCTCCGTCACCGACCCCGACGTGCTGCGGACCATGATCGGCGGCGGGCTGTACCTCGCCGTGCTGGGCGTCTTCGGCCTGGCCCTCGGCCTGCTGATGCGCCACACGGCCGGTGCGGTCACCGTCGGCATCGCGCTGATCTTCATCGTCGGCAACCTGGTCGGGCTCGTCCCCGGCGCCGCCGGGGAGTGGCTGACGAAGCTGATGCCGGGCAACGCCGGGTCGACCATCGCCACCGTCGAGTCCTTCAACCCCGACCTGCTGGGACCGTGGACCGGCCTCGGGGTGTTCGTCGGCGAGACGGCGCTCCTCCTGCTGCTCGCGGGCTGGCTGTTCCGCAAGCGCGACGCCTGACGGCGCTGTCTGAAGGGCGAGGTGCGCGACGGCGGTCGCGTCGGTTTGAATGACCGGCGTGACCGCCTTCCGCCTGCCCGCGCTGCTCGCCCGCGCCGCCGACCGCGGCCTCGAACCCGGCCTGACCACGTGGGCGGCGGACACGCTGCCGTCCATGGTGCCGGCGCTGGTCGAGCGGTGGGGGCTCACGATGGGTGCGCCGTACGAACCGGGCGGGCAGTGCTCGTGGGTGGCGCCGGGCACGACACCGTCGGGAGACGCCGTCGTCCTCAAGGTCACCTGGCGTCATCCCGAGGCCGAGCACGAGGCCGACGGCCTGCGGTTCTGGAACGGCGACGGCGTCGTCCGGCTGCACGACGAGGTCGCCACGGACGACACCCGGGCGCTGCTGCTCGAGCGGTGCACGCCGGGCACCTGGCTGAAGGACTCGATGCCGCCGCAGGACCAGGACGTCATGCTCGCGGGTATGCTGCGCCGACTGTGGCGCCGCCCGCCCGACGGCCACCCGTTCCCGTCGCTGGCCTCGATGTGCGACCACTGGGCGCGCGACTACGAGTCGCGGGCCGACGCCGTCGCCGATCGGCGGGGGTGGGACCGCGGGTTGCTGAGCGAGGGCGTCGCGCTCTACCGCGAGCTGCCGCGCACCAGCGACGACGACGTCCTGCTCTGCACCGACCTGCACCCCGAGAACGTGCTCGCCGCCCAGCGCGAGCCGTGGCTCGTCGTCGATCCGAAGCCGCACGTCGGCGACCGCACCTACGACGCGACCCAGCACATGTTCAACATGGACCGCCTGCACACCGACCCCGGGGCGTTGTCGGACCGGATGGCCGCGCTGCTCGACCTCGACCCGGAGCGGCTGCGGCTCTGGCTGTTCGCCCGGTGCGTCCAGGAGGCACCCGAGTGGGACGGCATGTACGAGGTGGCGGCGCAGCTGGCGCCGTGGGTCAGAAGTCGATCCGCATGACCGTCCGGCGCGGCGTCGGGTGGCTGACCTCGGTGAAACCGGCGGCCGCGAACATGGCGACGGTGCCGACGTGCAGCTCCTCGAGAACCACCTTGGTCGTGGTGATCGGATAGCCCTCGACGGCCCGGGCGCCGTTGTCCTGCGCGAAGCCGGCGGCGGCCCGCGCGAGCGCCGTCGCGACGCCCCGCTTGCGGTACCCCGCGCGGGTCACGAAGCAGGTCACCGCCCACACGCCGGGGTCGGCGGAGTCCTCGTCGCGGTCCTTCCACGGCACCGTGAACACGCGGGCGAGTCCGGTGTAGTGCGGGCGCGGCTCGACGGCGCACCAGCCGGCCGGCTCGCCGTCGAGGTAGGCGAGCAGCCCGCCGGTGCCGTCCGCCGCCTGGTCGCGCAACCGGTCCGCGCGGTCCTCGGCCGGGACCGAGCCGAACGACTCCCGCGGCGCCAGCTTGTACCGCTGGCACCAGCAGCGCGCGGCCGATCCGCGGGTGCCGAACACCGCCCGCAGGTCGTCCCAGCTCGCCTCGCCGGCGGGGACGACGGTGACGCCCGGCGACGGCGTCATACCCGCGGCTCCGGCGCGAAGCCGGTCCGGCGCAGCGCGCCCGGCAGGCGGCGGGTCGCGGTCATCCTCGCGGCTCCAGCAGGGTGGCGACGGCGTCGAGGACGGCCGGCCAGGCGGCCGACGCGGGATCGATGAGTCCGAAGTGCTCGACGCCGGGCAGCTCTCGCAGAGTGATGCGCGGTCCGGCCGCGGCGGCGTAGCGGCGGCTGAGGCCGGGCGGGACCTGCCGGTCCTCGGTCCCGTGCAGCAGGACGACGGGGACGGCCGGCGGTACGAGCCGCATCGGATCGGCGACGGCGTACCGCTCCGGCCGCGTCGTGGGATCTCCGCCGAGGAGCTCCGGCGCCGCGCCGTCGCCGAGCTCCAGGGCGGCGGCCGCCGCGAGGTCGAGGACCCCGGCGAGCGAGACCACCCCGGCGAGCGTGGCGTCGCCGGTGAGCGAGCCGCCCTCGATCGGCCGAGCCTGCCCGCCTGTCCGGCTCGCCCACCGGGAACCCGCCGGAAGCCGGTGCCGCGAGGCCGCCCAGACCGCGAGGTGCGCGCCGGCCGAGTGCCCCACGTGCACGACCCGGCTCAGGTCCACCGCGACCGGGCCGCCCGTCGTCGCCGCCACGACGAGGCCGGGAACCGTGTCGAGCGCCAGCGCGACATCGTCGAAGGTGGCCGGCCAGCCGCCGCCCGCCCCGACTCGGCGGTACTCGATCGCGGCGACGGCGTATCCGGCCGCCGCGAGCCCGGCACACTGCGGCCGCGCGTGGGTGCGGTCGTACTCCGCCCGCCAGAACCCGCCGTGCACCACGACCACCAGCGGCACCGTCCGTCCCGCGGCGCCGGTCGTGGTGCGGAGGTGGCCCGACGTGCCCGGGTCGCCCGCGGGCAACTCGGGCACCCACACGTCCGCCACCTGGTCGGGCACGTCTCCGTAGGCGACCGTGAGCATCGGCGGGGGAGCGGCCCGGGTCAGCACCTCGCGTGGGTCACCCACCTGCGCCCCCCGCGAGATCGCGGCGCATCACCCAGCGCGGCCGCCCGGCGCTGGTCGCGTCGGTGCCGGCGACTCGCCGGAACCCCGCCCGCTCGAACATCCCCGTCGTGCCCACGTAGGCCAGCGCCGTGCTGAGCCGTGCGCCGCCGGTGTCGACCGGGTAGCCCTCCAGCGCCGGCGCGCCGTACGACCCGGCGAACTCGACCGCCCCGTGCAGCAGCTCCTCCGCGAGTCCCTGCCGCCGGTACCCCGTCCGCACCACGAAGCAGACGACGGACCAGACCGGGAGGTCGTCGACCGCATGGATTGTCGTCGAGCGGACCAGCCGCTCCATGGCGGCCCGGGGCCCGACGTTGCACCAGCCCGCGGGCTCGTCGTCGACGTAGGCGAGCACGCCGGGCGGGGGTCCGCCGTCGACCATCGCCCGCAGCCGGTCCTCGCGGTCAGGGCCGGGCATCCGGCCGAACTCGCCCGAGGGCAGCCGCCAGGCGAGGCACCAGCAGGCGTCCGATCCCTCGCCGCGCGGAGCGAGCAGGACGCGCAGATCGTCCCAGCGGTCGGGCGTGGCGGGACGGACCCGCACCACCGGGGCGACGTCGGCAGCCATACGGGCAGTCTGGCGCATGCCGTGGGCCAGGGCAGCGCGTTACCCTTGCGATGGACCCCCGCAACTCTGCCGACACCCGAGGACTCCAGCCGACGTGTTCGCCACCCTCAGTGACCGCCTGACAGCGACGTTCAAGAACCTGCGTGGCAAGGGCCGCCTCTCCGAGGCCGACATCGACGCCACCGCGCGCGAGATCCGCGTCGCGCTGCTCGAAGCCGACGTCGCGCTGCCGGTGGTCAAGGACTTCATCGCGGCCGTCCGCGAGCGCGCGCGGGGCGAAGAGGTCTCGCAGGCGCTCAACCCCGCCCAGCAGATGATCCAGATCGTCAACGACGAGCTGGTCCGCATCCTGGGTGGCGAGACGCGCCGGCTGCGGTTCGCCAAGCAGCCGCCGACGGTCATCATGCTCGCGGGTCTGCAGGGTGCCGGTAAGACGACGCTCGCGGGCAAGCTCGCCCTCTGGCTGAAGGACCAGGGCAAGCAGCCGCTGCTCGTGGCCGCCGACCTGCAGCGGCCCAACGCCGTCACGCAGCTCCAGGTGGTCGCCGAGCGCGCCGGCGTGGCCGTGTGGGCACCCGAGCCGGGCAACGGCGTGGGCGACCCGGTCGCCGTCGCCAGGTCCAGCATCGAGCACGCCACCGCCAAGCTCTACGACGTCGTCGTCGTCGACACCGCCGGCCGGCTGGGCGTCGACGCCGAGCTCATGAAGCAGGCCGCCGACATCCGCGACGCGGTGAAGCCCGACGAGACGCTGTTCGTCGTCGACGCCATGATCGGTCAGGACGCCGTCACCACCGCCCTGGCGTTCCAGGACGGCGTCGGGTTCGACGGCGTCGTGCTCACCAAGCTCGACGGCGACGCCCGCGGCGGCGCCGCGCTGTCGGTCGCGTCGGTCACCGGCAAGCCGGTCATGTTCGCCTCGGCGGGCGAGAAGCTCACCGACTTCGACGTGTTCCACCCCGAGCGCATGGCCTCGCGCATCCTCGACCTCGGCGACATGCTTACGCTGATCGAGACGGCGCAGAAGGCGTTCGACGCCGAGCAGGCCGAAGAGATGGCCCGCAAGCTGCAGGCCAAGGGCGGCAAGGAGTTCACCTTCGACGACTTCCTGCAGCAGATGCAGGCGATCAAGAAGATGGGCTCGTTCAAGAGCCTGCTCGGCATGCTCCCCGGCGCCGGCCAGATGCGCGAGGCGCTCGAGTCGTTCGACGAGCGCGAGCTCGACCGCGTCCAGGCCATCGTCCACTCGATGACACCGGCCGAGCGCGACAACCCGAAGATCCTCAACGGTTCGCGCCGGGCCCGCATCGCGAAGGGCTCCGGGCGTCAGGTCAGCGAGGTCAACCAGCTCGTCGAGCGGTTCTTCATGGCCCGCGAGATGATGAGCCAGGCCGCGCGGGGCAAGCTCGGGGGCCTCGGCGGCATGCCCGGCATGGCGGGCGGCATTCCCGGGTTGCCCGGCATGGGGGGCAAGAAGAGCAAGGGCAAGCAGCCCAAGCAGGGCAAGAAGGGCAAGGGCGGGTCCCGGTCGGGCAACCCGGCCAAGCGCGCCGCCCAGCTCGCGGCAGCCGAGGAGAAGCGCTCCGCCGAGCCGCAGCCCGGCCAGGTGCCGTCCGCGTTCGGCGGCGACGCCGCCGGTGGCGACGGCAACTTCGAGTTGCCCGACGACATCGCGCAGTTCCTCAAGGGTCGGTGAGCGCGCCCCCGTCGGCGTCGGAGGCGGCACCCGCGCTCCATCTGCGCGGCGTCGTGCTGCCCGACGGCGAGCACCGCGACCTCTGGGTGCGCGACGGCGTCGTCACCTACGAGCCCGTGCCGCACGCTGACACCGTCGGCGCCGGGTGGATCCTGCCGGGCCTGGTCGACCTGCACTGCCACGTCGGCCTGGCCGCCGGCGGCGCCGTCCCCGATGACGTGGCGGAGGAGCAGGCGCGCACCGACCGCGACACCGGCGTCCTCCTCATCCGCGACGCCGGCTCGCCCGCCGACACCCGCTGGATCGACTCGCGCCCGGATCTCCCCAAGATCGTCCGGGCCGGCCGGCACCTCGCCCGCACCAAGCGCTACCTGCGCAACTTCGGCTGGGAGATCGAGCCCGACGAGCTCGTCGCCTACGTCGAGCAGGAGGCCCGGCGCGGTGACGGCTGGGTGAAACTGGTGGGCGACTGGATCGACCGCGAGAAGGGCGACCTGTCGCCGTGCTGGCCGCGCTGGGCCCTCGACGCGGCGATCGCGCGGGCGCACGAGCTGGGCGCCCGGGTCACGGCGCACGTGTTCGGCGAGGACGCGCTGCCCGACCTGCTGGGCGCCGGCATCGACGGCATCGAGCACGGGACGGGGTTGTCGGCCGACCTCATCGCCTCAATGGCTTCGCGGGGCGTGTCGATGGTGCCGACGCTGGTCAACATCGCCAACTTCCCGACGTTCGCCGCACAGGGCGAGGCGAAGTTCCCCGCGTACGCCTCGCACATGCGAACGTTGCACGCGCGCCGGTACGACAACGTCCGCGACGCCTTCGACGCCGGCGTGCCGGTGTTCGCGGGGACCGACGCCGGGGGTCAGCTGCCGCACGGCCTGCTCGCCCGCGAGGTCCTCGAGTTCGTGGCGGCCGGGATTCCCGCGGTGGATGCCGTCGCCGCCGCGTCGTGGAAGGCGCGGTCGTATCTGCTGGGCGGGAGCGGGCTGCTCGAGGAGGGCTCCGCCGCGGACCTCTGCGTCTACGCCGCCGATCCGCGGGTCTCGCCCGAGGTGCTGTTGGAGCCGGTGCGGATCGTTCTGCGGGGGCGGGTCGTTCGCTAGCCGGTTCGGCGGGGGAGTGCGGACGTGGGTCGGGCCCTGCTGTCCCGATCGTCGAGGGAGCGGCGGCGCGCCTCGAGTCCGCGCGCTCTGTGGGTGCGGGGTGCTGTGGCCGGGGCGCTCGGACGCGACCCGCACCGCCCGCGCCGCGCTCTCCACAGCACCCGGGTCCTCCCGGGAAGGGCCCCGGCCTCAGTCCCGCTGGTGGTGAGTCGCGCCGGCCGCTGACGGTCGCACCGTGGTGTCCGGCAGGTGGCCCCGCCGAGGGTTGCTTCGCGTCGGCCGCTGGCTGTTGATCATGGAGAACGTCGGCCTCCGCCGCGCTGGTGGCCCTCCTTTCTCCATGATCATCCAAGTTTCGGGTCGTGATGGTGACCGTTTCTTTGATGATCATGGGTGTTCACCGCCGGCGGCCGGCGGGGCAGGGTCACGGCGGGACCGACTGCCGAACACCACAGCGGAACCGCCAGCGGCCATCGGAACAGGGCGCCAGCGGGCTCGGGGCCGTCTTCGGGGCGGCCCCCTGACGCTGCTCGAACGGGGGCGCGGGAGGCCGGGTCACGCGGTCCCGCCGCGCGAAGCGCCACATTCTGGTCCGCTCGAGCGACCTCCCTAGCCCCCACGATGGACAGCAGCAGGGGCCGGCGACCCGGGCACACCCGGCCAACGCCACGCCCGGCCAACCTCCGTGCCCCACCAGCTCGCGCCCTGGGCACAGCTCTGCGGCCCATCCTCAAGAACCCTTGCTAAAGAAGTCTTTAGCAAGGTAGCTTTAGCATCATGAGCGACGACGAGACCCAGAGGATCACCGATCCGCAGTCCATGCGGGCTCTCGCGCACCCGCTGCGCCTGCAGCTCATGGACCTGCTGGCCCTCGAAGCGGAACTGACCGCCACCCAGTGCGCCGAGCGCACCGGCGAGAGCGTCGCGAGCTGCTCGTTCCACCTGCGCATGCTGGCCAAGTACGGCTATGTCCGGCCGGGGGAGCAGCGCGGGCGCGAGAAGCCGTGGCGGTTGGTGAGCCGCAGCCGGACCATCGGTCCCGATGTCGACGATCCGGAGTCGGTCCGCGAGGCGGGGGCGTTCGCGCAGATCATCGTCGACCGCGAGGCGGCGAGGTTGCACAAGGCCATCACGCGGGCCGCGGAGCTCGGGCCCGCCTGGCTCGACTCCATGACCATCCGGACGTCGTCGGTGTGGATGACGCACGAGGAGCTCGACGTGATGATCGAGCGCCTCGGCGAGTTCCAGGACGAGCTCAAAGAGCGCTTCTCCGGCCGCCGCGACGATCCTGCCCTGCGGCCCGACGGCGCCCGCGTCGTCCACTTCCTCGGCGCGCTGAGCCCCGACGTCGACGTTCCGGCGCACACGAGCACCGCAGACCACGCAGACGCCCACGACCAGTCGTAGGAGACCGCCATGTTCGTCGACCCCAGCATCCACTACGACCCGCACGCCGAGCGTCGCAACGCCGCGGCCGCCCTCCGCACCCGCCGCGCCCTGGTCCGCAGCCGCCGGCTGCACCGATGGGCCGAGCGCTCCGCTCGCCTGGCGATCCTGCTCGACCGCCGGGCCGGCGACGGCCGGCCGGCGCTGAACCTGTCCGCCGTCAACCGGCTGAGCAGCGCGGCCTGAGCGCATGCCGTCCGCGCTGGCACACCGGCCGTTCCGCCGGCTCACCGTCGCCTGGACGTTCAGCAACTTCGGCGACAGCGCGCTGTACCTCACCGTCGCCGTCTGGGCCAAGGACCTGACCGGCAGCAACGCCGCTGCCGGTCTGGTCTTCCTGGCGCTCGGCCTGCCGGTGTTCCTGGCGCCGCTGGCCGGGCAGCTGGCCGACCGCGTGTCACGCAAGCGGCTCGTCGCCGTCGTCAACCTCGTCGCCGCGGCGGGAGTGCTGGCCCTGCTCGCCGTCGACGACGCCGCCGATCTGTGGATCGTCTACGTGGTCACGTTCGGCTACGGCTGGGTCGGCTACGTCACCAGCGCGGCCCAGTCCGGGCTGCTCAGGGACATGCTCGACGACGGCGACCTGGCCGGCGCGAACGGCCTGCTGACCACGCTCGATCAGGGCCTGCGGCTGCTGACGCCGCTGGCCGGAGCCAGCGTCTACGCCCTGTACGGCGGGGGTGCGGTCGCCGTCCTGACGGCGTTCATGCTGGTCACCGCGGCGCTGGTGCTGCTGACCGTCCGCGTCGACGAGAGCCCGCCCACGCCGGCGGCGGAGCGCGAGGGGTTCCGGCGCGAGCTGACCGCCGGGTTCCGGCACCTGCGCTCCACGCGGCCGCTGGCCGACCTGATCCTGCTGATGGCCGTCGTGTTCGCCGTCACCGGATTCGCCAACTCCACGACCTTCGCGATCATCGACGACGGACTCGGCCTGCCGACCGAGTTCTTCGGCGTCGTGTCCAGCGTCCAGGGCGGCGGGTCCATCGTCGGCGGCCTGACGGCGGCACTGCTCATCCGGCGGGTGGGCGAGCGGGCCTCCGTCGGGGTCGGACTCGTCGCTCTCGGCGGCGGACTGGGGCTCGCGCTGGCCCCGTCGGCCGTCGTGGTCCTGATCGCTGCCGCCATCGTGGGGATCGGCGTGGTGTGGTCCGTCGTCGGCATGGTGACGCTGCGGCAGCGGCTGACCCCGCCCCGGCTGCAGGGCCGCACGTCGGCCGCCGCCAACATGGCGCTCAACGGTCCGCAGGTGGCCGGGACCGCCACGGGAGCCGCGCTGATCGCCGTCGTCGACTATCGGGTGCTCGTCGCCGCCATGACCATCACCATCCTGACCTGCGCCATCGTCCTTCTCG
This sequence comes from Jiangella ureilytica, assembly GCF_004348545.1. Taxonomy (GTDB): domain Bacteria; phylum Actinomycetota; class Actinomycetes; order Jiangellales; family Jiangellaceae; genus Jiangella; species Jiangella ureilytica. The sequence continues at coordinate 61,979 of NZ_SMKL01000001.1, forward strand.
TCCGCAAGGTCGCGGTGCCGGAACCGGTCGACGACGAGGAGCCGGTCGCCCAGACGGTGTAGCCGCCCGACGCCGACCGCGAGGTCTGGGCAGGGACGAGTCCGGCAACGGAAAGGCAGTGAGTTGGGTTCGGCCGCCGCAATCTGGCACAATGGCCTGCTGAACCGGCGATCGTGCGGCCCTCTCACCCTCGAACACCGGATCCATCGAATCGTCGTCATCGGTGCCCCACTCAGGTGACGGCGACTCACCCGTGCGTGAAACATCCAAGGAGACTCCACCCCAGTGGCTGTCAAGATCAAGCTGAAGCGGATGGGCAAGATCCGCTCGCCGCACTACCGCATCGTCGTCGCCGACTCCCGCACCAAGCGCGACGGCCGGGCCATCGAAGAGATCGGCCTGTACAACCCGAAGCTCGAGCCGAGCCTCATCAAGGTCGACTCCGAGCGCGCCCAGTACTGGCTGGGCGTCGGCGCGCAGCCGACCGAGCCGGTGCTGGCGATCCTCAAGGTCACGGGTGACTGGCAGAAGCACAAGGGCCTTCCGGGCGCCGAAGGCACGCTGAGGGTCGCCGAGCCCAAGGCCGAGAAGCGCCTCGCGTTCGACGCCGCGCTGGCCGAGGTCCACGGCGAGCCGAAGTCCGAGGCCACCACGGCCAAGAAGAAGCCGGCCAAGAAGACCACGGCGAAGAAGGCCGAGGCCAAGGCCGACGACGCGGCGAAGGCCGACGAGGCTGCCGAGGCCCCCGCGGCCGACGCGCCCGCCGAGAAGGCCGACGGCGCCAAGACCGAGGCCAAGACCGAGGCGAAGGCCGAGAAGAAGGCCGACGCCAAGGCTGAGGCCAAGGCCGACGAGGCCCCTGCCGAGGCGCCCGCCGCCGACGAGGCCCCCGCCGCCGAGGCGAAGGCCGACGAGGCGAAGGCCGACGAGTCCTGATGCTGGCCGAGGCGCTGGAGCACCTGGTCGCCGGGGTGGTCGACCACCCCGACGACGTCAGCGTGCGCACGCGTCAGCTCCGCCGCGGCCGCCTGCTCGAGGTCCGGGTCCACCCCGACGACCTCGGCAAGGTCATCGGCCGCGGCGGCCGCACGGCCACGTCGTTCCGCACGGTCGTCGCGGCGCTGTCGTCCGACGGCGGCGTGCGCATCGACTTCGTCGACGTCGACGGGCGCTGACGACGGCGTGATCGTCACCGTCGGGCGCATCGGGCGCGCGCACGGCATCCGCGGCGAGGTCGGCGTCGAGGTCCGCACCGACACGCCCGACGAGCGGTTCGCCGACGGCGCCGTGCTCACCACCGACCCCGCTCAGCGGGGCCCGCTCACCGTACGCGGGTCCCGCTGGCACAGCGGCCGGCTGCTGGTGACGTTCGAGGGCGTCGCCGACCGCACCGTCGCCGAGGGTTTGCGCGGCACGTTGCTGCTGGCCGAGGTCGCCGACGACGAGACCACGGGCGACCCCGACGAGTTCTTCGACCACCAGCTGGTGGGGCTGAAGGCGGTCGGGGTCGACGGCGCTGCCATCGGCGTGGTGCGCGAGGTCATCCACGCGCCCGGCCAGGACCTGCTGTCCATCGAGGTCGCGGGCGGTGGCGAAGCGCTGGTGCCGTTCGTCCTCGAGATCGTGCCGGAGGTCGACGTCGCCGGCGCGCGGGTCGTCATCGACCCGCCGCCCGGGCTGCTCGAAGGGGATTGACGGTTCGGATGCGGATCGACGTCGTCACGATCTTCCCCGACTATCTCTCGCCGCTGGATCTGTCGCTGGTGGGGAAGGCCCGCGAGTCGGGCGTGCTCGACCTGCGGGTCCACGACCTGCGCGACTGGGCCACCGACCGCCACCGCACCGTCGACGACACCCCGTACGGCGGCGGCGCCGGCATGGTCATGAAGCCCGACGTGTGGGGCGCGGCGCTCGACGACGTCGTGGGCAGCGGCGACCCCGCCCGGGCCCCGCGGCTGCTGGTGCCGACACCGTCGGGCCGTCCCTTCACGCAGGATCTCGCGCACGAGCTGGCCGAAGAGCCGTGGCTGGTGTTCGCCTGCGGCCGCTACGAGGGCATCGACGCGCGCCTGGTCGAGGACGCCGCGACCCGCATGCCGGTCACGGAGGTGTCGCTCGGCGACTACGTCCTCAACGGCGGCGAGGTGGCGGCGCTGGTCGTCGTCGAGGCCGTCGCCCGGCTGCTGCCCGGCGTCGTCGGCAACCCGGAGTCGCTGGTCGAGGAGTCGCACGGCGCCGACGGCCTGCTCGAGTACCCCGTCTACACCAAGCCGCCGACGTGGCGCGGCCTCGACGTGCCCGAGGTGCTGCTGTCCGGGCACCACGGCAATGTCGCCCGATGGCGGCGCGACCAGGCGCTGCGGCGCACCGCTGAACGCCGTCCCGACCTCGTCGCGCGGCTCGACCCGTCGGCGCTGGACGCACGCGACCGCGAGGTGCTCGACGAGGCCGGGTTTCCGGTTCGGCCGCCCTCTGTGGCAGACTGATCAGCTGTTGCCCGGCTCGCTGACGCCCCTGCCACAGGGGGAGCGCCGACGCGAAGGCCGGGCCTGCGGTTCACCCTGACAGAACCCTGAGTCCGTAGGCGACCTGTGGCGCCCGCGAGAGAGCGAACACGATCATGCATGTCCTCGACTCCGTCGACTCCGCGCAGCTGCGCGACGACGTCCCGGCCTTCCGCGCCGGCGACAACCTGAAGGTCCACGTCCGCGTCGTCGAGGGCAACCGCTCTCGCGTGCAGGTGTTCCAAGGCGTCGTCATCCGCCGCCAGGGCTCGGGCATCCGCGAGACGTTCACCGTCCGCAAGGTGAGCTTCGGCGTCGGCGTCGAGCGCACGTTCCCCGTGCACACGCCGGTCATCGAGCGGATCGAGCTGGTCACCCGCGGCGACGTCCGCCGGGCCAAGCTGTACTACCTGCGCAACCTGCGCGGCAAGGCCGCCAAGATCCGCGAGAAGCGCGAGACGGCCTGACACTCCCGCTGCGGGACCCGGTGGCACGACACGGCACCGTCACCGGGTAGCGTGCCGGTGGCACGTATTGTTGCTCACGTGCCACCCGAAGCGTTCGACTCTTCGCCGGGCTCGCCCCGGACACCCCAGGGAGATGCCGTGACCGAGGAGAGCCTGCCTCGGGAAGGCCACGGGAGCCCACGTCGCGGTGGCGACAGCAGCGAGCCGGCCGGAAAGCCGGCTCGTAGTGGCTTGAGTGCCTTCTTCAAAGAGACCGCCATCGTGGTGGCGCTCTCGCTGCTCATCGCCACGGTGGTGCGCATCTTCCTCGTCCAGGCCTTCCTCATCCCGTCCGGGTCCATGGAAGACACCCTGCTCGTGGGCGACCGCGTGCTGGTGTCGAAGATCAGCCTGCAGTTCGGCGAGATCCACCGCGGCGACGTCGTCGTGTTCGAGGACCCCGACCGCTGGCTCGGCGACCAGGCACCCGACGGCGGCTCCGGCCTCGGCGGTGCCATCAAGGACGTCTTCGAGTTCGTCGGCGTGCTTCCCGACGACTCCGAGGAGCATCTGATCAAGCGGGTCATCGGCGTCGGCGGCGACACCGTCCGCTGCTGCGACGACCAGGGCCGCATCCAGGTCAACGGGCACTCCATCGAGGAGTCCGGGTACCTGTACCCGGGCGACTCGCCGTCGCTCAACGAGTTCGAGCGCACCGTTCCCGAGGGTGAGCTGTTCGTCATGGGCGACCACCGCTCCAACTCCGGTGACTCCCGCATCCACGGCACGTTCTCCGCCGACCTCGTGGTCGGGCGCGCCTTCTCCGTCGCCTGGCCGATCGCTCGCTGGGGCGGGGTGAGCAGCGACGGCGCGTTCGACGGCGTCCCCGAGCCGTGACATGACCACCCTGGCCCGACGACGCATCGTGGTCCGGCGCGACGCCGGACTGTACGCCTATGAGCGGACGTTGGCCCGGTCCGGGTTCGCGCCGGTCGCGGGCGCCGACGAGGCCGGACGGGGCGCCTGTGCGGGCCCGCTGGTGGTCGGGGCGGCCGTGCTGGCGCCGGGGAAGCGCGGCGAGATCCCGGGCCTGGCCGACTCCAAGCTGCTCACGCCGGCCGCGCGCGAGCGGGCCTACGACGAGGTGCTGGCCCGCGCCGTCGCGTGGTCGGTCATCATCGTCCCGCCCGACGAGGTCGACCGCGTCGGGCTGCACCGCAGCAACATCATCGCCATGCGCCGCGCGCTGGCCCGGCTCGAGCCGGCGCCGTCGTACGTGTTGACCGACGGCTTCCCGGTCACCGGACTCGGCGTTCCCGGGCTGGCCATGTGGAAGGGCGACCAGGTGGCCGCATGCATCGCCGCCGCGTCCGTCATCGCCAAGGTCACCCGCGATCGCATCATGTGTGACCTGCACGAACAGTGGCCCGACTACGGGTTCGACGCGCACAAGGGCTACGTCACCGACGATCACCAGCAGGCGCTGGGCCGACACGGTCCGAGCCCTGTTCACCGTCGGTCCTACGCCAACGTCGCGCGCGTGGTATCCCTTGGAGACGAAGGCTGGAAAGGGGAACCCGACCTATGAGTGCCGAGGATCTCGAGAAGTACGAGACCGAGATGGAGCTGTCGCTCTATCGCGAGTACCGCGACGTGGTCGGCCTGTTCTCGTACGTGGTCGAGACCGAACGACGGTTCTACCTGACGAACAACGTCGACTTCCAGGTGCGCGGCGAAGGCGGCGACGTCTACTTCGAGGTCACCATGAGCGACGCCTGGGTCTGGGACATGTACCGCCCGGCGCGCTTCGTCAAGAACGTCAAGGTCGTCACGTTCAAGGACGTCAACGTCGAGGAGCTCGCCAAGAGCGACCTCGAGATCCCCAAGTCCTGACACGTCGCTCGGCTCTGGTTCTCCACAGGCCCTGCCGGTTTCCTGACTTGTCCACATTCCGCGATGTCGCGGTGGGGCCGGCCCGCTGAACCCGCCAAGCTCGATGGCGGGAGGTGAGGCCGGTGCGGGTCAAGGACGGCATCGGTGCCTACGGCGAACGGGTCGCCGTGGAGCATCTGGAGCGGGCCGGGTTCGTCGTGCTCGAGCGCAACTGGCGCTGCGACATCGGCGAGATCGACATCGTGGCGCTCGACGGCGCCACGGTCGTGGTGTGCGAGGTGAAGACGCGCAGCGGCCTGGGGTTCGGCTCGGGGCTCGAGGCCGTCACGCCGCAGAAGCTGGCCCGGCTGCACCGGCTGGCGCGGCGCTGGCGCGACGCCGCCGGGCGGGCCGGCGCCGACCTTCGGGTCGACGTCGTCGCGGTGCACCGGCGCCGCCGGGGCGCGCCCCAGGTCGTGCACGTGCGAGGTGCGCAGTGACGCGGCTGGCGCGGTGTCGCAGCGTGGCGCTCATCGGCGTCCGCGGCACCGTCGTCGACATCGAGGTGCACATCGGCGGCATGCCCGGCTTCTCGCTGATCGGCCTGCCTGACGCGTCGTTGTACGAGTCGCGCGACCGGGTCCGGGCGGCGGTCCTGTCCAGCCGGGAGTCGTGGCCGCTGCAGCGCATCACCGTCAGCCTGTCGCCGGCGGCGCTGCCCAAGCGCGGCAGCCACTTCGACCTCGGCGTGGCGGTGGCCATCCTCGCGGCGGCCGACGAGGTGCCGCTCGACGCGGTCGACGGTGTGCTGTTCCTGGGCGAGCTGGCGCTCGACGGGCGGCTGCGCCCGGTGCTCGGAGTGCTGCCGGCCGTCCTGGCCGCCGAGCGCGCCGGGCTCGGCCGAGCCGTCGTGCCCGAGGCCAATGTGGCGGAGGCGCGGCTGATCCCCGGGGTGCGGGTCTTCGGCGCCCGATCGCTGCGGCAGGTGCTGGCGTTCCTGCGCGGGACGGAGATCCCGCCCGAGGCGCCGGACGAGCTGGAGGAGGCCTCGGGGTCGTCGGGCACCACGCCGGTCGACGACACCGCCGACCTCGCCGACGTCGCCGGGCAGAAGGAGCCGAAGCGGGCGGTCGAGATCGCCGCGGCCGGGCACCACCACCTGCTGCTCACCGGCTCGCCGGGGTCGGGCAAGACCATGCTGGCCCGGCGGCTGCCGTCGCTGCTGCCCGACCTCTCGCTCGACGAGTCGCTCGAGGTCACGTCCATCCACTCGATCGCGGGCGTGCTGCCGCCCGGCCGGCCGCTCATCGTCCGGCCGCCGTTCGCCGATCCGCACCACACCTCGTCGGTCGTGTCGATCGTCGGCGGCGGGTCGCGGGTACCACGGCCGGGCGCGGCCAGTCTGGCGCACCGCGGCGTGCTCTTCCTCGACGAGGCGCCGGAGTTCCCGCCGCGGGTGCTCGACTCGCTGCGCCAGCCGCTCGAGAGCGGCTCGCTCACCCTGGCCCGCGCCGAGGCGACGTCGGTGTTCCCGGCCCGGTTCCTGCTGGTGCTCGCGCAGAACCCGTGCCCGTGCGGCAACTTCGGCAGCACGGTCCACGCGTGCACCTGCCGGCCCGACGCCGTCCGCCGCTACGGCCAGCGGCTGTCCGGCCCGGTCCGCGACCGCGTCGACATCCAGATGAAGGTCGACGCGCCCACCATGGCCGAACTCGACGCCGCGGCCGACGGCGTCGAGCCCAGCAAGGCCGTCGCCGATCGCGTGGCCGAGGCTCGCGCCCGCCAGGAGCGGCGGCTGCGCGGCACCCCGTGGCGTTGCAACGGGGAGCTTCCCGGCCCGTACCTGCGGCGCGAGCTGAAGCTTCCGGCCGACGTCACCGCACCCGCCTTCGCCGATGTACGCGCGGGTCGTCTCACCCTGCGCGGAGTCGACCGCGTTCTCCGCGTCGCCTGGACCATCGCCGACCTCGCCGGCCGCGACCGCCCCACCGTCGCCGACGTGAAGAAGGCGCTCGAGCTTCGCCGAGGGGAGGCCGCATGAGTGGCGAACAGGTGCGGCAGGCCGCGACATCCGCCGACCGGGCGGCGCGGGCGGCGTTGTGCGCGGTCACCGAGCCGGGTGACAGGACGATCGGGTGCGCCCGCGTGCGAGACGCCGGCGGTCCGGCGGCTGCCGCCGACGGGGAGGCCGCATGAGTGGCGAACAGGTGCGGCAGGCCGCGACATCCGCCGACCGGGCGGCGCGGGCGGCGTTGAGCGCGGTCACCGAGCCGGGTGACACGGCGATCGCCGTCCGACTGCGCGACACCGGGGCGGCGGCGACCTGGCGGGCGATCTGCGCCGGCGACGACGCCCTCGACAAGACGCACGTGCTGCGGCGGCGGGCCGAACGGGTCGACGGCGCCGAGGTGCTCGAACGGGCGGAGCGGCTCGGCATCCGCTACCTGTGCCCGGGTGAGCCGGGCTGGCCGGCGCCGCTCGACGTCATGGCGGCGACACTCGACTACGGCGAGCCGGTGCCGCCGCCGCTGGGGCTCTGGCTGTCCGGCGACGGCGATCTCGCGGCCCTGGCGGAGTCGGCGGTCGCGGTCGTCGGATCGCGCAACTGCTCCCGCTACGGCGAACGGGTCGCGTCGGACCTGGCGACGGATCTCGCGCTGGCCGGCTGGACGGTGGTGTCCGGCGCGGCGTTCGGCATCGACGCCGCCGCCCATCGGGGCGCACTCGCCGTCGGCGGCACCACCCTCGCGGTGCTCGCCAGCGGCGTCGACCTGCCGTACCCGCGCAGCCATGCCCAGCTGCTCGAGCGCATCGCGGCGGACGGGCTGGTGCTCAGCGAGGTGCCGCCGGGAAGCCGGCCCATGCGGCAGTGGTTCCTCGAGCGCAACCGCATCATCGCCGCGTTGAGCGCCGGCACCGTCGTCGTCGAGGCGGCGCCGAGGTCGGGGGCGCTGAACACGGCGTCGTGGACCCAGAAGCTCAGCCGCGAGACGCTCGTCGTGCCGGGACCGGTCACGTCGGCGTTGTCGGCCGGTTGTCACACCCTCGTCCGCAACGGCGCGGCCACGCTGGTCACGGGCGTGGCCGACGTCCTCGAGGCGGTCGGCCGGCTCGGCGAGGTCACCGCGCCCGATCCGGAGATCGAGGCACGGCCCATCGACGCGCTGCGGCCGGCGCAGCGGATGGTCCGCGAGGTCATGCTCGCCGGGGCCGTCGAGACCACCGCCGACCTGGCTGTGCGCGCCGGAGTGCCCGCGAGCACCGCCGCTCGGGTGCTGCGCGAGCTGGCCGCGGGCGGCTGGGTCACCAGGGTCGACGGCGGGTGGCGACTCGGCGCGATGATCAGTCCACTGGAAACACGTACATGACCTGCGTGGAAGGGGTATGCATGGAGACCACGGGCGCCACGCCACCCGGCGGCGCCGCCACGGAGAGGGGAACCACTCATGGGCTCTGTCGCACGCATCACCAACATCAGCGCGCGGTCCGAGACGAGCTTCGAGGACGCGGTCCGTCTGGGCATCTCGCGGGCCAACCAGACGCTTCGCAACGTCTCCGGAGCGTGGGTGAAGGATCAGAAGGTCGAGATCCGCGACGGCGAGATCGTCGCCTACCAGGTGGCCCTCGAGGTCACCTTCGTGCTCGACGACTGACGGCGACTCCCGGCGCCGGCGCCCGCGTGGCGGCGCCGGGCCGCCGCCCGGCTGGGCGATCCTGGAGTCATGGACGCCGACGAGGACCTGCCCGAGGCGCTGGCCGGCGCGGTCGCGGAGTTCGCCCGGCATCTCGCCGCCGAGCGGAACCGGTCCGAGCACACCGTCCGGGCCTACACCGGCGACGTCACCGCCCTCATGGCTCACGTGGCGCGGCTCGGGCGCACCGAGGTCGGCCAGCTCGACCTCGCCGCACTGCGCAGCTGGCTGGCCGGGCAGAGCACCCGTGGCCGGTCGCGGGCCACGCTGGCCCGCCGCGCGTCGGCGGCGCGCGTGTTCACGGCCTGGGCGCACCGCACCGGGCTGCTGACCGAGGATGTCGGCGCGGTCCTCGCCACCCCCAAGGCGCGCCGGGCGTTGCCCGAGGTGTTGCGCGCGGGCGAGGCCGCCACGCTGATGAACGCCGCGGCCGACGACGCCTCCGACGGCGACCCGGTCAACCTGCGCGACCACGCGTTGCTGGAGCTGCTGTACGCGACCGGCATCCGGGTCGGCGAACTGGTCGGCCTCGATGTCGACGACGTCGACCGCGACCGGCGGGTCGTCCGGGTGCTCGGCAAGGGCCGCAAGGAACGGACGGTCCCGTACGGCCTGCCCGCGGCCGAGGCACTCGACGCCTGGCTGAGCGCTGGCCGGCCGGCGCTGGTCGCCGCCGCCGGCGGCCCGGCCCTGTTCGTCGGCGTCCGCGGCGCCCGCCTCGATCAGCGCGCCGCCCGCACCATCGTGCACCGCCGGCTGCAGGCGGTTCCGGGTGCGCCCGACCTCGGCCCGCACGGCCTGCGCCACACCGCCGCCACCCACTTGCTCGAGGGCGGCGCCGACCTGCGCAGCGTCCAGGAACTGCTCGGGCACGCCTCCCTCGGCACGACGCAGATCTACACGCACGTCTCGGTCGAGCGGCTGCGCAAGGCCTACCAGCAGGCCCACCCGCGCGCCTGAGCCGGCCGCCATGGGCCGGGCCGCTTTCGGCGTGACATCGCTGCTCGGACGCCCGGGGGTCTGTCACTGGGGGTTCTGTCGCTGGGGCGACGGTGCCGCCCCGCCGTCGATGCCGCGATCGCGCACGGTCGCGGGCGCCTGGGTCGGCGGGCCGAGCCGCCGGCAAGAGATCGGGTCGACGCGACGGCGGCCCTGCGCGACCGGTGCTGGTGGCGGTCCTGGGCGATGTGACGATCGCGCACGGTCGCGAGGCGCCTGGGTCGGCAGGCCGAGCCGCCGGCAAGGGGACCGGGCTCGACACGACGGCAAGCTCTGCGCGGTCGGTGCTGGTGGCGGCCCACGGTCGAGGTGACGATCGCGCGCGGTCGCGGGCGCCTGGGTCGGCACGCCGACCCGCTGGCAAGGGATCGGCTCGACACGACGGCGGGCCCGGCGCGATCGGTGCTGGTGGCGGTCCTGGACGATGCGGCGACCCACACGGTCGTCGGCGGTGGCCTCGGTCAGCAGGCCACGCCGCGGGCGTGGACCGGGTCGGCGTGCCGGGCGAGATCGCCGAGGATCTCGTCGAGGCGGTCGAGGTGAGCACGGATCCACGGCAGCCGGGTCGGGTCGTCGGCGGCAAGGGCGGCATAGCGCTGCACGTCGGTGTCGCCGTAGAGGAGACTGGTCGCCAGGCGCATGCGCAGCGCGTCGTGGCCGCCCTCGAAGTCGGCCGCCGGCAGCCCGCCCAGGCCGTACGCGTCCAGCAGGAACGTCGTCAGCTGCCGGCCGGTCGTGATGCCGTGCTCGCGCTCGAGGTAGCCGCTCCAGCCGGCGAAGTCGGGGTAGAGGTAGAAGCCGGCCCGCGGTGTCGGCAGAACGGCGCCCGCGCGCTGCAGGCGGTCGGCGACCGCCCGGACCACCGCGCCGTGCAGGCGGCGACTGCGCTCGACCCGCTCGGTCAGCTCCTCGGGCTCGCCGAACGCGTAGGCGGCGGCGTACTGGACCGGCGCGGCCGGGCTGGACCACACCTCGCTGGCGACGCCCAGCACGTCTGCCAGCAGCGACCGGCCGAGCGGGCTGTCGGGCAGCCGCATGACGCCGAGGCGCCAGCCGCACAGGGCCAGGCTCTTCGACAGTCCGGTGGTGACGACCGTCCGCTCGGGCGCGAACTCGGCCGGGCTGTGCACGAACGTGCTGGGGTCGTGCACGAGGTCGCGGTAGATCTCGTTGGAGACGATGGAGAGATCGAGCTCGCGGGCCACCTGGGCGATCTGCTCGATCGTGCTGCGCGGCGCGATGTCGCCGGTCGGGTTGTCCGGCGTCGTGACGACGATGCTGCGGACGGTGCGGCCGGCTGCGCGAGCGGCCAGCACGGCGTCGGCGACGAGGTCGGGGCGCGGCACACCGCCCTGGCCCGGCACCGTCGGCACGTGGATCGGCCGATGCCCCGTCAGCCGCGCCTGCGCCCGATAGCTCACCCACCCCGGCGACGGCGCCACGACGTCGCCGCCGAGCGCCAGCAGCAACCCGTACAGCAGCGGCTTGCTCCCCGGCCCGGCCACGACGAGACCGGGGTCGGTGGGCAGGCCGCGGCGACCCCAGTAGCCCGCCGCCGCCTCGCGCAGCTCGGCCGTCCCCGCGACCGGGCCGTACGCGTTGCGGCTGCTCCCGATGGCCAGCGCCTCGCGCAGCGCCGGATGGACCGGCAACCCCGCCTCGCCGAACCCGAGCGGCAGCACGGGCAGGCCGTGCCGGCGCTTCTCCGCCAGAGCTTCGTTGAGGGCGAGGGTCGGGGACACAGGGACGGACATGCGGACGTCAGCTCCGGGCACGAGAGGGGCGGGCACGGCTGTGCCCACGAAGATCAACGGATCTGACCAGGGTGCACAGCCGGGATCCACGGCACAACCGATTCCGCTCGATGCGAGCGACTGTGACGCCTGTGACATCAGTCCGTCATCGTTCGCGACCCGCCTCGCGGAGGACCTTTCGCACGCGTCGCCGTCGCCGGGTGGGTGGGGAGCCACGGGACCGGGTCGGTGACCCCTCCCGCGGCCATGAGCATGAAGTGCAGGTGGCAGCCGGTCGAGAGGCCCGTGGTGCCGGCCCGCCCGACCACCTGGCCGGCCCCGACCCACTGGCCGGCCGTCACCGCGACCGCCGACAGGTGGCTGTACGACGTGGTGAGCGGCGTGCCGCGGATCGGGCCGTGGCCGACGGTGACCTGGAGGCCGTAGGGGCCGTGGTCGCCGGCATCGGTCACCCGGCCCGGGGCGGCGGCCCGGATGGGAGCCCCGCACGCCGTCGCGAAATCGACGCCGTCGTGCAGCTTGCGCTCGCCGGTGATCGGGTGCACCCGCAGACCGAACGGCGACGTCACCCGCGGCGCCGCGACGGGCCAGGCCAGCCCGCCCGAGGCCGGCGGCAGCGACGGGGGCGACGGCGGTGGGGGCGGGTCGCCGGAGAGCGTCCTCGAGCCGAGCGGGAGCAGTCGCACCGGGCCCGCGCCGACCAGGGCGAGTGGGTCGGTGTAGCGCTCGCCCTCGCGCGCGCCCCAGTGCAGGCAGGCCGCCGGCGCGCAGTGGCTCCCGGCCACCTCCAAGGCGCCGACGGGCTCGCCCGCCCCGACCTCGTTGCCGACGGTGACGGAGGGGGCGACCGGCTCGTACGTGGTGCGCAGCCCGCCGTGGTCGATGACGACGACGCCGCGGCCGGCGAGCGGGCCGGCGTAGGCGACGGTGCCCGGCCCCGCCGCCCGGACCTCGGTACCGGCCGTCGCCGCGAGGTCGACGCCGCGGTGTCCGGCCAGCCACGGCCGGGCGGGCGGGTCGAAGCCGTGCACGACCTCGACCGGCCCGCCCGGCGGCCCGACGGGGTAGACCCAGCCCGCGGCCGGCGGGGCGGCGCCCGAATGCGACGACACCGCCGGCGGGCCGGGGGAGGACGGCGACAGGGCGACCGCGCGGTCGGCGGGCACCAGGCCGAGGACGAGACCGAGCAGGGGGACGGCGGCGAGAAGAGGGCTCATGCAGCGAGCCTCCGCGCCGAACCGGGCCGCGTCAGCCGGCCGGAGCGGATTTGGGGACAAGTCGGCGAATTCGTGGGACCTGTGGACGACGCGCGGGACGACGCGCGGGACGACGCGCGGGACGACGCACGGGACGACGCGCGGGACGACGCACCGCCCACCGCCCGCCGGCGACACGCCGAGCGATCCGCTCACAGGTCTGTCACGAAGTCGCAACGAAGCCTGGCGCGCCCCGGCCTCGACTGGACGACCCCACCCCCTCGGCCGGAAGGGTCGAGGGCGAGACGGGTGACGAAGCCGACGTGAACGATGCGAACAGACGGGTATGGGTCTCCTCATGAATCGTGGAAAGGTCCGTGGTCAGGTCCTCGCCTTCGCGGCGATCGCGCTGGTCAGCGCGGGTTGCGGCGGCGGGGGCGACGTCGATGTCGACGATCCCGCCGGCACCGGCGGATCGGACTCGGGCGGTGACGGCGGCAGCGAGAACGCCGGCGGCGGCACCCTCGTCGCCGCCATCTCCGCCCAGCCCGACCAGTTCGACCCGCACAAGACCCAGGCCTATGCCAGTTTCCAGATCCTCGAGAACGTCTACGACACGCTCGTGGTCCCGGACGCCGAGGGCGAGTTCCAGCCCAGCCTCGCGACCGAGTGGACCACCAGCGAGGACGGCCTCACGTGGACGTTCACGCTCCGCGACGGCGTCACGTTCCACGACGGCAGCGCCTTCGACTCCGCCGACGTCGTCTACTCGTACAACCGGATCATCGACGAGCAGCTGGCCAACGCCTACCGCTTCGCCAGCGTCGCGAGCATCGACGCGCCCGACCCGCGGACGGTGACGATCACACTCAGCGCGCCCACTCCCGCCCTGCTGGACAACATCGGTGGCTTCAAGGGCATGTCGATCATCCCCGAGGGCGCAGCGGACGCCACCGACCTCGCCACCACGGCCATCGGCACCGGCCCGTTCACCCTCGAGGGCACCAGCGCCGGCGGGGTCACGCTGGCCCGCTACGCCGACTACTGGGGCGACCCGGCCCTCGTCGACGGCGTCGAGTTCCAGTACGTGAGCGAGCCGGCCGCCGCGCTCACCGCCCTGCGGTCCGGCGACGTGCACTGGACCGACAACGTGCCGCCGCAGGACATCGAGGGCCTCGAGGACGACGAGGAGATCGAGCTCGGCGTCACCCCGAGCGTCGACTACTGGTACCTCGCCATGAACCAGGCGAAGCCGCCGTTCGACAACCGCGACCTCCGCCGCGGCGTCGCCTTCGGCATCGACCGCGACGAGGTGACGGAGGCGGCGCGGTTCGGCGCCGCCACCACCAACCAGAGCGCCATCCCCGAGCAGAGCCTCTGGTACCACGAGTACGCCCCGTTCGAGCACGACCCCGACCAGGCCACCGAGCTCATCGAGCAGGCCGCGACAGCCGATCCCCAACCCATGGGCCTCATGGTCACCGACGAGTACCCCGAGACCGTCCAGGCGGCGCAGGTCATCCAGGCGCAGCTGGCCGAGGTCGGCGTCGACGTCGGCATCGAGCAGGAGACGTTCGCCACCTGGCTGGACCGCCAGGCCGCCGGCGACTACGACGCGTTCCTGCTCGGCTGGCTGGGCAACCTGGACCCGTTCGGCTTCTACCACGCGCAGCACGTGTGCGAGGGGACGTCGAACTTCCAGGGCTACTGCAACCCGGAGGTCGACGAGCTGCTGAACCAGGCCGCCGCCGAGACCGACCAGGACGCCCGCAAGGCCCTGTACGACCAGGCCGCGGAGATCATCGTCGACGACGTCAGCTATCTGTACCTCTACAACCCCGACGTCGTGCAGGCGTGGGCACCGGGCCTCGAGGGCTACGAGATCCGCGCGGACAAGGCGATCAACTTCGAGACCGTGAGGCTGCCGGAGTGAGTCGCTACGCGCTGCGGCGGCTGGCACAGTCGGTCGCGGTGCTGCTGGGCGTCAGCGTGCTGGTCTTCGCGATCATGCAGCTGGTGCCGGGCGACCCGGTACGCGCCGCGCTGGGCCAGCAGGCCGATCCCGAGACCTACCAGGCCCTGAGAGAGCGGGCCGGCCTCGACGACCCCGTGCCGCAGCAGTTCGTCACCTGGATCGCGCACGCCGTCACCGGCGACTTCGGCGTCAGCTTCCGCAGCGGCGAGACGGTGCTCTCGCTCATCCTCGAACGCGTCCCGGCGACGTTGTCGCTGGCCCTGGGCGCCATCGTCGTCGCCCTCCTCATCGCGATCCCGCTGGGCACCGCGTCGGCGCTGCGACCCCGCAAGCCGGTCGACTGGTTCGCCAGCCTCTCCAGCCAGGCCGGGCTGAGCGTGCCGGACTTCTGGCTCGGCATCATGCTCATCCTGGTGTTCGCCGGCACGCTCGGCTGGCTGCCGTCGTCGGGCTACACACCGCTCACCGAAGACCCGGCCGGCTGGCTGGAGCACCTGATCCTCCCCGCCATCACCGCCGGCGTCTCCAGCGGCGCCATCCTCACCCGGTTCGTCCGCTCGTCGGTCCTGGAGTCGCTCGGCCAGGACCACGTGCGGACCGCCCGGGCGAAGGGGATGCGCGCCCGCGACGTGCTCACCTGGCACGTCCTGCGCAACGCGCTGGTCCCGCTGGTGACGGTGGGCGGCGTCCAGCTGGCCTACCTGCTGTCGGGCGTGGTCGTCGTCGAGTTCGTGTTCGCCTGGCCGGGGCTGGGGCAGCTGGCCTTCCAGGCGGTCGAGTCGCGCGACTATCCGGTGCTGCAGGGCGCCGTGCTGCTGTTCGCGGTCATCTTCCTGCTGGTCAACCTGGTCGTGGACCTCGCGTACGCGCGACTGGATCCGCGCATCACCTACCGGAGCGCGCGATGAGGGCCGGAGAGACGCTGCGGCTGCTGTTCCGCGGCCCGACGGCGCTCGCCGCGGCCGCCGTCCTGGTCCTGCTCGTGCTGACGGCGTTCCTCGGCGAGCGGCTCGCGCCCTACGACGCCACCGGCACCGACGTGTCCAACCGGCTGCAGGGCCCCAGCGCCGACCACTGGTTCGGCACCGACGAGCTCGGCCGCGACGTGCTGTCGCGGGTCATCCTGGGCGCTGAGGTGTCGCTGCGGGTCGGCGTCGTCGCCGTCGGCATCTCGCTGGTCGCGGGCGTGCTGATCGGCCTGCTGGCCGGCTACTACGGCCGCTGGGTCGACGACGTGCTCATGCGGCTGTCCGACGTGCTGTTCGCGTTCCCGGCCATGCTCATGGCGATCGCCGTGCTCGCGATCCTCGGGCCCGGCTCGACCAACGCCATGATCGCCATCGGCATCGTCTACACGCCGATCTTCGCCCGCATCACCCGGGCCAGCGTGCTCAGCGTCCGCGAGGAGGTCTACGTGAAGGCGGCCCGCTCGGCCGGGGCCGGCGACCTGCGCATCATCGGCCGGCACGTGCTGCCGAACGTGACGGCGCCGATCATCGTCCAGACGTCGATCAGCCTGGCGTTCGCGATCCTCTCGGAGGCCGCGCTGAGCTTCGTCGGCCTCGGCACCCAGCCGCCGGACCCGTCGTGGGGCCGCATGCTCTCCGAGGGCCGCGGCTTCGTCGAGCAGGCGTGGTGGATGGCGGTCTTCCCGGGCCTGGCGATCTTCGTGACGGTGCTCGCGTTCAACGTGCTCGGCGACGCGCTGCGCGACGTGCTCGACCCGCGGCAACGCCAGGCGATGGCCGGAACGGGAGTCACCGCGTGACCGCGCCGGTGCTCGCCGTCGACGACCTGCACGTCGCCTTCCGGACCCGGCGGGGACCGGCCCGCGTCGTCAACGGCCTCTCCTTCGAACTGCACCCGGGGCGCACCCTCGCCGTCGTCGGCGAGTCGGGATCGGGCAAGTCCGTCAGCTCGCTCGCCCTGCTCGGCCTGCTGCCCGGCACCGCCGACGTCCGCGGCAGCGCGACCTTCGACGGCGCCGAACTGATCGGCCGTTCCGAGGAGGAGTTGCGCAAGGTCCGCGGCGCCGGCATCGGCATGGTCTTCCAGGACCCGATGACCTCGCTGAACCCCGTCCTCACCGTCGAGCGGCAGATCGGCGAGGCGCTGCGGGCGCACGAGAAGGTGTCCGACGACGGTGTCCGCTCGCGCGCCGCCGAGCTGCTGACCGAGGTCGGCATCCCCGACGCGAAGGCCCGGCTGCGCGCCTACCCGCACCAGCTCTCCGGCGGCATGCGCCAGCGGGTCATGATCGCCATCGCGCTGGCCGGCAACCCGAAGGTCCTGGTCGCCGACGAGGCCACGACGGCGCTCGACGTCACCGTCCAGGCGCAGATCCTCGAGCTGATCGAGCGGCTGCAGGACGAACACGGCATGGGCGTCGTCTGGATCACCCACGACCTCGGCGTCGTCGCCGGCATCGCCGACCACGTCGTCGTCATGTACGCCGGCCGCTGCGTCGAGGAGGGTGCCGTCGACGAGCTGTTCGGCCGCCCGGCGCACCCGTACACGCGCGGACTGCTCGGCGCACTGCCGGTGGTCGACGATCCCCGCCCGGCACGGGCGCGGGAGGAGCTGACGACGATGCCCGGACTGCCGCCGGACCCCGTCGAGCTGCCGCCCGGCTGCGCGTTCCACCCGCGCTGCCCCGTCCGTGCCGACGCCCGGTGCGCCACGGAGCCGCCGCCGCTGGCCCCGGTGCCGGGCAGCGCCGTGGCCCATCGCGCGGCGAGCTTCTACGCCGACTCGGCCGCTCCGGCCGACGGGGGTGACGCGCGATGAGCGACGTGCTGGTCCGCGCGAGCGGCCTGCGGGTGCACTTCGGCGACGTCCGTGCCGTCGACGGCGTCGACCTCGAGATCCGCCGCGGCGAGACGCTGGGGCTGGTGGGGGAGTCCGGCTGCGGCAAGTCCACGCTCGGCAACGCGCTGCTGCGGCTGGTCGAGCCCACGGACGGGACGGTGGAGTTCGACGGCGCCGACGTGACGGCGGCCGGCCGGCGCGGGCTGCGGGAGCTGCGCCGGCGCACGGCGATGATCTTCCAGGACCCGTACGCGTCGCTCGACCCACGGCGCACCGTCGCGGAGTCGATCGGCGAGCCGCTGGCGATCCACAAGCTGCACCGGGGCCGGGCGGCGCGGCGGGCCCGCGTCGGCGAGCTGATGGAGGTCGTCGGGCTGGACCCGCGCCTCGGCGGCCGCTACCCGCACGAGTTCTCCGGCGGGCAGCGGCAGCGGGTCGGCATCGCCCGGGCCCTGGCCGGCGAGCCGGACTTCGTCGTCTGCGACGAGCCGATCGCCTCGCTCGACGTGTCGGTGCAGGCGCAGGTGGTGAACCTGCTCGTGCGGCTGCAGCGCGAGTTCGGGCTGACCTACCTGTTCGTGTCGCACGACCTCGCGGCGGTGCGGCAGGTGGCCGACCGCGTCGCCGTCATGTACCTGGGGCGCGTGGTCGAGCTCGGCGCCGGGACGTCCGTGTCGTCGGCGCCCGCACACCCGTACACCGAGGCGCTGGTGTCCGCCGTCCCGGTGCCGGAGCCGGAGCGCGAGCGGTCGCGTCGGCGCATCGTCCTCACCGGCGACGTGCCCAGCCCGGCCGACCCGCCGTCGGGCTGCCGGTTCCGGACCCGCTGTCCCAAGGTGTTCGAGCCGTGCCCGGACCACGACCCGGTGCTGCAGCCGACCGGCCCGGAGCAGGCGGCGGCCTGCCACCTGCACGGCGTCACGGACCGGTGACGGTCTCCGCGGGCCCTGGGACGACGGCGCGGGCGGCGGACCGGCGCCACCACAACAGGCCCGCGACGCCGCCGGCGACCAGCAGGACGGCGCCCGCGATCAGTAGCGGCAGCGTCGACGCGCCGCCGGCGTCGAAGTCCCACGGCTGGGTCGCCGTGTCGGCCGTGAACAGCGTGCCCGTCTCGCCCTCGTTGGAGACGACCGTGCGATAGCTCTCGTTGATGTCCGTCAGCGCCGCGACCGTCAGCTCGACCTCGGTGACCGGGGCGGCGCAGTCGAAGACCAGCCGCGCGCCCTCGCCCAGCGGGTCGATGGCATCGACCCGGCCCTCGCAGGCGGTGCCGTCCTGGGCGACGGTCAGGTGCTCGAGCAGGTAGTCGGCGACGCCGGGCGAGCGGGCCAGCAGCTCCGCGCCGGTCAGCGCGTCGGCATCGGGTACGTCGAACGCGCCCAGGTGCTCGCCCAGCGACACCCAGTCGTCGTCGGCCGCCACCCACTGCATGGTGACCTGCGAGCCGTCGGTGCTGAGGGTGGCGGTGAGGGGCGGGCCGAACGGATGGGCGGGAAGCACTCGACCACCTCACCGTACCGGCGTGAACCCGCGGTGAACGCCGAGCGGTCAGCCGGGTGTCGGTTGCGGGCGGGGTCTCCTGTCATTGGAGCCCGGGCGGGCGAGTCCCGTACACTGGTGATCGGCCCAGTTCTGCTGGGTCAAATTCGCGTGCCCTGAGCACGGTCCTACGCCGTCGGTCCTGACGTCCGCTTCACGCGGGCGGCGGGTGGCGGTAGGCCGGTGGGCACCAGGCGCGGCGGCCGACCACCGTCGCGATGAACCGGAACGAGCGTGCCGGAGGGCGAGTATTCGCGCCGGCGCGAGAGGAGGGGACGAGGCCATGGCCGTCGTCACCATGCGTCAGCTGCTCGAGAGCGGCGTGCACTTCGGGCACCAGACCCGGCGCTGGAACCCGAAGATGAAGCGCTTCATCTTCACCGAGCGCAACGGCATCTACATCATCGACCTGCAGCAGTCGCTGTCCTACATCGACCGCGCCTACGAGTTCGTCAAGGAGACCGTCGCCCACGGCGGCACGGTGCTCTTCGTCGGCACGAAGAAGCAGGCCCAGGAGGCCGTGCGCGAGCAGGCCACCCGCGTCAACATGCCCTACGTCACCGAGCGGTGGCTGGGCGGCATGCTGACCAACTTCCAGACCGTCAACAAGCGGCTGCAGCGGCTCAAGGAGCTCGAGGAGCTCGACTTCGACGACGTCGCCGGCTCCGGTCTGACGAAGAAGGAGCTTCTCATGCGCAAGCGTGAGAAGGACAAGCTCGAGCGCACCCTCGGCGGCGTGCGCAACATGGCCAAGGTGCCCAGCGCGGTGTGGATCGTCGACACCAAGAAGGAGCACCTCGCCGTCGACGAGGCGCGCAAGCTCGGCATCCCCATCGTGGCGATCCTCGACACGAACTGCGACCCCGACGAGGTCGACTTCCCGATCCCGGGCAACGACGACGCCATCCGTGCGGTCAGCCTGCTAACCCGCGTCGTCGCCGACTCCGTGGCCGACGGACTGCTGGGCCGCCAGGGCCAGCGCGGCGAGGTCACCGACGGCGCCGAGCTGGCCTCGGACGAGCCGCTGGCCGAGTGGGAGAAGGAACTGCTGCAGCAGTCCGACGTCGCCGCGGCCCCCGACGCCGCTCCGGCCGCGCCCGCCGAGGCCGCTACGGCTGAGGCCGCGCCGGCCGAGGCTGAGGCCGCGCCGGCCGAGGCTGAGGCCGCGCCGGTCGAGGCTCCTGCCGAGGTCCCGGCCGAGGCCGAGGCTCCGGCCGAGACCGCCGACGAGCCCGCCACCCAGCAGGCCTGACGACACCCCCGGCCCGGACGGCGCCCGCTGCGGCGGCCGTCCGGGCCGGTCACCAGACCACGCCAGCGAACTAGTCAGAGAGAAGTGTGAGGATGCCGAACGTCACTGCGGCCGACGTCAAGCGGCTGCGCGATGCCACCGGTGCGGGCATGATGGACGCGAAGAAGGCGCTCGAGGAGACCGGCGGCGACTTCGACCAGGCCATCGAGGCGCTGCGCATCAAGGGTGCGGCCAAGGCCGCCAAGCGCGCCGCCGAGCGCACCACGGCCAACGGCCTGGTCGCCGCGCAGGGCCCGGCCATGATCGTGCTGGCCTGCGAGACCGACTTCGTCGCCAAGAACGCCGACTTCCAGCAGCTCGCGGCCGACATCGTCGCCGCCGCGGCCGAGGCGAAGCCGGCCGACGTCGACGCGCTGCTGAACGCGCAGCTGGCCGACGGCCGCAAGGTCGGCGAGGCGCTCGACGCCGCCGCCGCGGTCATGGGCGAGAAGATCGAGATCGGCGCGGTCGCCGTCGTCGACGGCGAGTTCGCCACCTACCTGCACCGTCGCGCCGCCGACCTGCCGTACCAGGTGGGCTCGTTCGTCGTGTACACCTCGGACGGCTCCGACGCCGCCAAGCAGGTTGCCCGCGACGCCGCCATGCAGGTCGTGGCGCTGAAGGCGAGCTACGCCACGCGCGACGAGGTCCCCACCGACGTCGTCGAGAACGAGCGGCGCATCGCCGAGGCCACCGCCCGCGAGGAGGGCAAGCCCGAGGGCGCCCTGCCGAAGATCATCGAGGGCCGTGTCAACGGCTTCTTCAAGGAGGCCGTGCTGGTCGACCAGCCGTCGGTCAAGGAGTCGAAGAAGTCGGTCGGCGCCGTGCTCGCCGACGCGGGCGTGACGGTCCAGCGGATCGTGCGCCTCGAGGCCTGACCGGGTACCGGTAGCATCCACCGACGCCCAGGACACGCCATCTCGAACACGCAGGAGGCCGGCACCGTGACGGAGACCAACGGAACCGAAACGGCGCCGGCCTCGGCCGTGCCCGAGCCCGGCACGGCCGTCGCGGAGCCCGGCACGGGGCAGCCCACCCGGGTGCTGCTGAAGCTCTCCGGTGAGGTGTTCGGGGGCGGCGCCGTGGGCGTCGACCCCGAGGTCGTCAAGGGCATCGCGAGCCAGATCGCCGAGGTCGTCGTCAAGGACGGCGTCCAGGTCGCCGTCGTCGTCGGCGGCGGCAACTTCTTCCGCGGCGCGGAGCTGCAGCACCACGGCATGGACCGCGCGCGGGGTGACTACATGGGCATGCTGGGCACCGTCATGAACTGCCTGGCGCTGCAGGACTTCCTCGAGCACCTCGACGTCGACACCCGGGTGCAGACCGCCATCACCATGGGTCAGGTCGCCGAGCCCTACATCCCGCGCCGCGCCGCCCGGCACCTCGAGAAGGGCCGCGTCGTCATCTTCGGCGCCGGCGCCGGCATGCCGTACTTCACCACCGACACCGTCGCCGCCCAGCGCGCGCTCGAGATCGGCTGCGACCGCCTGCTCATGGGCAAGAACGGCGTCGACGGCGTCTACGATGCCGACCCCCGCAAGGACCCGACGGCCCGCAAGTACAGCAGCATCACCTACGGCGACGTGCTGCGGCAGCGGCTCAACGTCGCCGACCCGGCCGCCTTCAGCCTGTGCATGGACAACCAGCTGCCGATCGTCGTGTTCGGACTCGGCGAGGCCAACGGCATCGCGCGTGCCATCCGCGGCGAGCGCATCGGTACCTTGGTCGCCTCGAACATCGAGACGGTCATCGAGGGCTGATCGAGCGGCTGCGGCCGCGCGGTGCCCTAGGATCGTCGCCACACAGCAAGCGAAGGAGCAGTGGTGATCGACGAGACCCTCCTCGAGGCCGAGGAGAAGATGGAGAAGGCCGTATCGGTCGGCAAGGAGGACTTCTCCTCCATCCGGACCGGTCGTGCTCATCCGTCGCTGTTCAACAAGATCGTGGTCGACTACTACGGTGCGCCGACCCCGCTCAGCCAGCTCGCGTCGTTCCACGTGGCCGACGCCCGCATGATCACCGTCCAGCCCTATGACAAGGGCTCGCTGGCGGCCATCGAGCGGGCCATCCGCGACTCCGACCTGGGTGTCAACCCCACCAACGACGGCAACATCATCCGCGTCGTGCTTCCCACCCTCACCGAGGAGCGCCGCCGCGAGTACATCAAGCTCGCGCGCGAGAAGGCCGAGGGTGCGAAGGTGTCCATCCGCAGCGTGCGCCGTCACGCCAAGGAGACGCTGGACAAGCTCGCACGCGACGGCGAGGCCGGCGAGGACGAGGTCGCTCGCGCGGAGAAGCACCTGGAATCGGTGACGAAGACCTACGTCGAGCAGATCGACGACCTGCTCAAGCACAAGGAAGCAGAGCTCCTCGAGGTCTGACGAGTACACACGTGGTGATGACTGACGGGGCGACGAGCAGCCGATCCCGCCGGCACGGCCGGGCCGGCCGAGACCTGCGTGCCGCGAGCCTGGTCGGGCTCGCGCTGGGTGCGATCGTGCTCAGCACGCTGTTCGCGTTCAAGCCCGCGTTCGTCGGGCTCGTCGTCATCGTCATGGTGGTCGCGGTTTGGGAGCTGGCGACGGCGCTCGGCGCGCGGTCGATCCAGGTCCCGGTCGTGCCCGTGGTGCTGGGCACCGTCCTCATGCTGGTGGGCGCCTATCTGGGCGGCGGCTCACCGCTCATGGTCGGCCTCGGGCTGACGGTGGCGGCGGTGTGCGCGTGGCGGCTCGGCGACAGCCGTCCGGGGTATCTGCGCGACGTCTCGGCCGGCATCTTCACCAGCGTCTACGTGCCGTTCCTGGCCGGTTTCGCGATGCTCATGGTCCGTCACGACGACGGCGCCTGGTGGGTGTTCGCGCTGCTGGTCGTGGTGGTCGCGTCCGACACCGGCGGCCTGCTCGCCGGCGTGCTGGCCGGGCGGCATCCCATGGCGCCGAGCGTCAGCCCGAAGAAGTCGTGGGAGGGGTTCGGCGGCTCGCTGGTCCTCGGCATCGGCGTGGCCGTCCCGGTGGCGGTGCTCGCGTTCGACGCGCCCTGGTGGACCGGCGTCGTCCTCGGCGTCACGGGCGTCCTCGGCGCCACGCTGGGCGATCTGGGGGAGTCGCTGATCAAACGCGACCTCGGCATCAAGGACATGAGCCAGCTGCTGCCCGGCCACGGCGGCCTCATGGACCGCCTCGACTCGCTGCTGCCGTCTGCGCCGCTGGTCTGGTTCGTCCTGGAGTACGTGGTCACCACCTGACGACGATGCGGTGTGGGGCGTTCAGACGGCGGCGTGACCGGCCGATCGGCCCCCTCGACCTCGACATACGTCATCAGCGCGCCGAACGTGGGACAATGGTCGCCATCATGCCCAGACCCGGTGAGCTCACGCTCGTTCCCGCAAGGCGTGGCAAGCCGCCCCGCCATCTCGCCGACCTCGACGTCGAAGCCCGCCGCCAGGCGGTGGCCGAGCTCGGCGAGAAGCCGTTCCGGGCCGACCAGCTCTCCCGGCACTATTTCGCGCGCCACGTCAACGACCCCGAGCAGATGACCGACGTGCCGGCGTCCGTGCGCGACACCTTGGCGGCCACGATGCTGCCCACGCTGACGACCGCCGTCCGGCACCTCGAGACCGACGGCGGCACCACGCGCAAGACGCTGTGGCGGCTGTTCGACGGCGCCCTGGTCGAGAGCGTGCTCATGCGCTACACCGGCGACCGTCCGCGGGTCACGCTGTGCGTGTCGAGCCAGGCCGGCTGCGGCATGAACTGCCCGTTCTGCGCCACCGGGCAGCAGGGCCTGACCCGCAACATGTCGGCGGCCGAGATCATCGAGCAGGTCGTCGCCGCCGAGCGCATGCTGGCCGGCAACGAGATCGCCGGGGGAACCGGACGCGTCACCAACGTCGTCTTCATGGGCATGGGCGAACCGCTGGCCAACTACAAGGCCGTCGTCACCGCCGTGCGCCGCATGACCGACCCCGCGCCGTCCGGCCTGGGCATCGGCCGGCGCGGCGTCACGGTGTCCACCGTCGGCCTGGTCCCGGCCATCGACAAGCTGGCCGCCGAGAACCTCGGCGTGCGGCTGGCGCTGTCGCTGCACGCGCCCGACGACGAGCTGCGCGACGAGCTGGTGCCGGTGAACACCCGCTGGAAGGTCGGCGAGGCGCTCGACGCCGCGCGGGCCTACTTCGAGAAGACCGGGCGGCGCGTGTCCATCGAGTACGCGCTGATCCGCGACATCAACGACCACGCGTGGCGCGGCGACCTGCTCGGCAAGCTGCTCAACGAGCGCGGCCGCGGCTGGGTGCACGTGAACCCGATCCCGCTGAACCCCACGCCCGGGTCGAAATGGACGGCCTCGCGCCCCGAGGACGAGGCGGCGTTCGTGGCCGCGCTGGAGGACAGGGGTGTGCCGGTGACCATCCGGGACACCCGCGGAAGCGATATCGACGGGGCGTGTGGCCAGTTGGCTACCGTTGGTGATTAGTATGCATTGCGCTTGGCTCGGCCGGTCTCGGGGGATATCGGCTTCGCGGGCAGCGAGCTGGCTGGACTCGCTGGCCGGGGAATCGCCCGATGCCGGCCGTTCTGTGTTCGGGAGGAGAGTGACACCTGGTGGCCGTCAGTCGCGAGCCTGAGTTCCGCACCACTCGTATGCGTGAGGGCTATGACCTGGACGCCGTCGACGACTTCGTCGACGTGGTGATCGACGCGCTGGAGGGACGCTCCTCCGGGCGCGGCGTCACGCCCGAGCAGATCGAGGCCGAGGAGTTCAAGGTCGTCCGCATGCGCGAGGGCTACGTCATGGACGACGTCGACGACTGGCTCGACGCCGCCGCCTCGGAGCTGCGGACCCGCCGCAAGGCCGCCGCGCAGCAGCAGGCGCCGCAGCACCAGCAGGTGCCGGCCAACGCCTACGCGCAGGGCCCCGGCATCCCGCCCGCCGGGCCGCCCATGGGCGCCGCCCCGGTCGCGCCGCCCGTCGTGGCCCCGCCGCCCGCCGCGCCGCCGGTCATGCCGCCGCCCGCCGCCGGGGGCTACGGCCCGCCGTCCGGGCCGCCGTCGAACCCGTCGTACCCGGCCGCCTACTACGACACCTCGTCGCACGGGACGTCGCACGGCACCAGCCAGTACGACACGCAGGCGTACGATCCGCTCACCGACTCCGCCGTCAACGAGCTCGACCCCGTGCTGCGCGCGCTCGACACCAACTACGGGCAGACCCCGCCGCCGGCCGCGGCGCCGCCGCCGGAGCAATATCAGCAGCGGGCGCCTGAGCCGGCCGTCGACGACGCCTCGTTGGCGCCGTCGTCCACGCCGTCCACCGGCCTGCACCACATCGAGATCTGGGTGCGCGACCTCGACTCGGCCACCCGCTCGTTCGGCTGGTTGTTCGAGCGCCTCGGCTGGACGCTCTTCCAGGCCTGGGAGAACGGCCGGTCCTGGCAGGCGCCCGGCGGCGGCCCGTACGTCGTCATCGAGTGCTCGCCCGACCTCAGCTGGGTCGCGTACGACCGCAAGGCGCCCGGCCTCAACCACCTCGCGCTGGCGGTGCCGGAGCAGTGGATGGTCGATCGCATCGTCTCCGAGGCGCCGGCCTACGGCTGGCACCTGATGTTCGCCGACCGCCACCCGCACGCCGGCGGCCCGCACCACTACGCGGCGTACATGGAGAACGACGACGGCTACGAGGTCGAGGTCGTCGCGCCGTAGGCCCGCCGCCGGCGGCGCCGGCTCAGCGGCCCAGGTAGGCGCCGCCGTTGACGTGCAGCACCTGGCCGGTGACGTGCCCGGCGGCGGGCGAGGCCAGGTAGTGCACGGCCGCCGCGACGTCGTCGACGGTGCCGGCGCGGCCGGTCATGGTCTCGGCGATGTTCTTCCGCCGCCGCTCGTCGGTGAGCCGGCCCTGGAAGAACTCGGTGCCGGAGGTCAGCCCCGGAGCCACGAGGTTCGTGGTGATGCCGCGCGGGCCGAGGTCGGCCGCGAGCGACGCCGTCCACGACTCGACGGCGCCCTTGGCCGCGCCGTAGCTGCCGCCGCCCCGCTTGGCCGCGATCGAGCCGATGGTGACGATGCGCCCGCCCTCGGGCATCCGGGGCAGCAGCGCCGTCGTCATGAGCACCGCCGTCAGCACGTTGGCGGCGAAGTTCTCGCGCCACGCCTGGGCCACGGCGGCGAGGTCGCCGGGCTGCGGCGCGGGCCGGCCGAAGGCGGTGTTGCCTCCGGCCGTGTTGACCAGGACGTCCACCGTCGCCGGCAGCCGATCCAGCGCCTCGGTCACGGCGGCCGGGTCGGACGCGTCGAAGTCGACGGCGCTGACCTTCGGGCCGAGCTCGGCGACCACCTCGTCCAGCCTCGGCCGCCGGCGCCCGGTGACGACGACGGTGTCGCCCGCCGCCGCGAAGCCCGCGGCCACCGCCCGCCCGATGCCGGTCCCGCCGCCCGTGACGACGACCGTGCGTGCACTCATCGCAAACTCCTTTAGTGCTAAAGTATTTGGCGATGACAGCGTACCCCGAAGCGACGGACGACGGCACCGACCGCATCCAGGCGGCCTGGCGGCGCGAGCTGCCGGGCGTGCCCGTCGGCTCCATCGGCGTCATCACCCGGATGTGGCGGCTGGGGCAGCTGCTCGCCGACGACCGCCGCCGCACGCTCGAGCGGCTCGGCGTCGACAACCCGACGCTCGACCTGCTCAGCACGCTGCGCCGCAGCGGGCCGCCATACCGGCTGACCCCCGGCCAGATCGCCGCGCGCAGCTTCGTCACGGCCGGCGCGGTGTCGCAGCGCATCGCCCGCGCCGAGGCCGCCGGGCTGGTCCGCCGCGAGCGCTCGGCCGCCGACGGGCGCTCCGCCGTCGTCGCGCTCACCGACGAGGGGCGGGAGCTGAACGAGCGGGTCGTCGCCGATCTGCTGCGTCACGAGGAGACACTGCTCGACGGCCTCGACGACGCGCAGCGGGCGACGCTGGCCGGGCTGCTGAAGACGCTGCTCGCCGACCTGACCCAGCGGTTCGGTGCGGAGGACCGTCCGTCAGCGATCTCGTGACACGAGATAGCGTTGCGCCCTATGAAGGTGCTGATCTCGGCCGACACAGAGATGTGGTGCGCGACCCGGAGCGCGAGCCGTGCGCGCCACCGCAGCGATGCAGGTGACATCTCGTGAAGCTGCTGATCTCGGCCGACATGGAGGGTGCGACCGGCGTCACGTGGCCCGCGGACGTCGAGCCGGGGACGGAGCAGTGGCAGCGCTGCCGGGCGATGTTCACGTCCGACGTCAACGGCGCGGTCGCGGGGCTGTTCGACGGCGGCGCCGACGAGGTGCTGGTCAACGAGGCGCACGCGACCATGCGCAACCTGCTGCTCGAGCAGCTGGACGAGCGCGCCACCATGATCACCGGGCGGCACAAGGCGCTGACCATGGTCGAGGGCATCCAGAGCGGCGACGTCGACGGCGTCGTCTTCCTCGGGTACCACGCGGGCGCCGGCGCCGAGGGCGTGCTGGCGCACACGTACCTGCCCAACTCGATCACCGGGGTGTGGGTGAACGGCGACCCGGCCAGCGAGGGCCGGCTGAACGCGCTGGTCGCGGCCGAGTACGGCACGCCGGTCATCCTGGTCACCGGCGACGACCGCGCGTGCGCCGACGCCGCCACGTACGCGCCCCTGGCACGCACGGCAGCCGTCAAGGACTACGTGTCGCGCTACGCGGCCCGCTGCCGCCCGCCGGCGCGCACCTTCGAGACCATCCGGGTCGAGGCGAAGCACGCCGTCGCCCTCGCCGTCCGCCACGAGCCCGCCACGGACCGCGGGCCGTACACCGTCGAGATCGAGGTCGACGCCACGCAGCTCGCCGACTTCGCGGGTATGGTCCCCACGGTGGAGCGTGTCGCCGAGCGCCGGGTGCGCTACACCGCCGGCACCGCGCACGACCTCATCCGCTGCTTCAAGGCGGTCACGACCCTGATCTCGAACGGTATCGAGAACCACTATGGCTGAGCCCGACGTCCTGACCCTCGCCTCCGACCTCATCCGCATCGACACCACGAACACCGGCGACGGCACCGGGCGCGAGCGGCCGGCGGCCGAGTACGTGGCCGAGAGGCTGGGCGAGGCCGGCATCGACGCCACACTGATCGAGTCGGCGCCCCACCGCGCCAACGTCGTCGCCCGCATCGCCGGCACCGACCCGGGCCGCGACCCGATCCTCGTGCACGGTCACCTCGACGTCGTGCCGGCCGAGGCAGCCGACTGGTCGGTGCACCCGTTCTCGGGCGAGGTCCGCGACGGCATGCTCTGGGGCCGCGGCGCGGTCGACATGAAGGGCATGGACGCGATGATGCTCGCCGTCGTCCGGGCCTGGGCGCGCGAGGGCCGGCGCCCGCCGCGCGACGTCGTGCTCGCGTTCACCGCCGACGAGGAGGCCAGCGCCGACCACGGCTCCACCTGGCTGGTCACCAAGCACGCCGACCTGTTCGAGGGCGTCACCGAGGGCATCAGCGAGTCCGGCGGCTACACGTTCCACGCCGGCGGCCGGCGGCTCTACCCCGTCGCCGCGGGGGAGCGGGGCACCGCGTGGCTGAAGCTGACCGCGCGCGGCCGGGCCGGCCACGGGTCGCGGGTCAACCACGACAACGCGGTGGCGGCGCTGGCCGGCGCGGTGCACCGGCTGGCCGAGTACCGGTGGCCGGTGCGGCTGACGCCCACGGTGCGCGCGTCGATCGAGGGCATCGGCGCGGCGCTCGGTGTCGCCGTCGACCTCGACGACGCCGACGCGACCATCGCCCGGTTCGGCCCCGCGCGCGAGCTGGTCGACGCCGTCCTGCGCAACAGCACCAACCCGACCATGCTGAGCGCCGGCTACAAGGTGAACGTCATCCCCGAGACGGCGACGGCGTACGTCGACGGCCGCGTGGTGCCCGACGCCCGCGACGAGTTCGAGGCGGTGGTGACCGAGCTCGTCGGGCCCGGGATCACCTGGGAGTACGAGCACGCCGAGGTCGCGCTCTCCGCCGACCCCGCGTCGCCGGCGTTCGCCGCCATGGCCGACGCGCTGCGGGCCGAGGACCCCGACGCGCACGTCGTCCCCGTCTGCATGGCCGGCGGCACCGACGCCAAGCAGTTCTCCCGGCTCGGCATCACCGGCTACGGCTTCGCGCCGCTGCGGCTGCCGCCCGGCCTGGACTACTCGGCGCTGTTCCACGGCGTCGACGAGCGGGTGCCCGTCGACGCGCTGGAGTTCGGCGTCCGGGTGCTCGACCGGTTCCTGACCACCTGACCACTGCCGTTCCTCGTCTGGAGAGAACACCGTGCCCGATACCGCACCGTACGGGAGCTGGCCGTCGCCGGTGACCGCCGAGATCGTCGCCGAGAACGACGGCCGTCCCGGCTGGGTGAGCCACGACGGCGGGGCCCTGTGGTGGACGCGCCCGCAGCCCGCCGAGGGCGGCCGGGTGGCGCTGCTGCGGCTGCGCGACGGCGCCGTGAAGCCCGAGGTCGTGCTGCCGGCGCCGTGGAACGTCCGCACCCGGGTGCACGAGTACGGCGGCATGGCCTACGTGGTCGTGCCGTCGCCGGCCGGCGGCGCGGGCGAGGGTGCCGCCGTCGTCTTCGCCGAGTACACCGACCAGCGGCTGTACCGGTACGTCCCCGGCTCGGACGCGGAGCCGGCGGCGCTGACGCCGTCGCCGTCGATCCCGTCGGGGCTGCGCTACGCCGAACCGCTGCTGGCGCCGTCGGGCAGCGAGATCTGGTGCATCCGCGAGGAGCACACCGGCCCGGCGCCGACGGACGTGCGGCGCGCGCTGGTCGCGGTGCCGCTGGACGGCTCCGGAGACGTGCGGGTGCTGGTCGAGGACACCCACTTCCTCGCCTGCCCGCGCCCGTCTCCCGACGGCCGGCGGCTGGCGTGGATCGGCTGGGAGCACCCGAACATGCCGTGGGACGGGACGGTCCTGCGGGTCGCGGAGGTGGTCGACGACGGCGGCGTCGCGCGCGTGGGCGAGCCGGTCACCGTCGCCGGCGGAAAGTCGGAGTCGATCGCGCAGGCCGAGTGGGAGACGCCCGACGCGCTCCTGATCGCGACCGACCGCACCGGCTGGTGGAACCTGCACCGGGTCGGGCTCGACGGCGGTGAGCCGCAGGTGCTGGGGGAGCGGGCCGAGGAGTTCGCCGGGCCGCTCTGGCAGCTGGGGCTGCGCTGGTTCGCGCCGCTCGGCGACGGTGAGGTCGCGGTCATCCGCGGCCGCGCGTCGGCGCGGCTGAACCTGCTCGACACCCGCAGCGGCCTGCTCTACGACCTGCTCGAGGACGAGCACACCGAGTGGGCGCCGACACTCGCGGTGTCCGGGCGCACGGTCTACGGCGTCGCGGCGTCGCCGGTCCGGCCGTTCGAGGTGGTCGAGGCGTCGGTCGGGACGGTGTCGGCGGTCGTGCAGTCGCCGCTGTCGGTGCCGGCGACGTCGCTGCCGCAGCCGGTGCAGCGGACGTTCGCCGGGCCGGGCGGCCGCGACGTGCACGCCGTCGTCTACCCGCCGTGGGGCTCCCGGTTCGGCGGGCTGGCCGGTGAGAAGCCGCCGTTCATCGTGTTCGCGCACGGCGGGCCGACCAGCCGCGTCCCGATGGTGCACGACCTCGAGGTCGCGTTCTTCACCAGCCGCGGCCTCGGCGTCGTCGAGGTCAACTACGGCGGCTCGACCGGGTTCGGCCGCCCGTACC
The DNA here is from genome assembly GCF_004348545.1 of Jiangella ureilytica. Classification (GTDB taxonomy): domain Bacteria; phylum Actinomycetota; class Actinomycetes; order Jiangellales; family Jiangellaceae; genus Jiangella; species Jiangella ureilytica. The sequence continues at coordinate 92,760 of NZ_SMKL01000001.1, forward strand.
GGGAGCGGCTGCGTGGCGAGTGGGGCGTCGTCGACGTCGAGGACTGCGTGGCGGCGGCGAAGGCCCTGGTCGACGAGGGGGCGGCCGACGGCTCCCGGCTCGCGATCCGCGGCGGTTCGGCCGGCGGCTGGACGGCGGCGGCCGCGCTGGCGTTCGCGGACGTCTTCGCCTGCGCGACGATCATGTACCCCGTCCTCGACCTGGTCGCGTTCCGCACCGGCGAGACCCACGACTTCGAGTCGCAGTACCTCGACGGGCTGGTCGGGCCCTGGCCCGACGCGGAGGCGCGGTACAAGGAGCGGTCGCCGATCAACGTGCCGGAGAAGTTCACCGTCCCCTTCCTGCTGCTCCAGGGGCTCGAGGACGAGGTCTGCCCACCCGGGCCGACCCAGCGGTTCGCCGAGCGGGTGGCCGAGCTCGGGGTGGACCATGAGTACGTCGCGTTCGAGGGCGAGCAGCACGGCTTCCGGCGCAAGGAGACCATCGTGACGGCGCTGGAGAAGGAGCTGGCGCTGTACGCGAAGGTCTTCGGCTTCACGGCGTCGGCGTGAGCCTCGTGGAGCCGCTGCGGCGGCCGCGCCGCCTGGTCGAGGGTGACCGCGTCGCCGTCGTCGCGCCCGCAGGCCCGGTCCCCAAGGACCGCCTCGACGCCGGCTGCGCCGTGCTGCGGTCGTGGGGGCTGGACGTCCTCGTGATGCCGCACGTGCTGGACGCGCACCCGTCGCTGGACTACCTCGCCGGGTCCGATCTCGATCGGGCGCGAGACCTGCAGCAGGCCTGGTGCGACCCGTCGGTGGCGGCGGTGCTGTGTGCGCGCGGCGGGTACGGGGTGCAGCGGATGTCGGCGCTGCTGGACTGGTCCGCCATGGCCGCCGCCGCGCCCAAGGTGTTCGTCGGCTACAGCGACATCACGGCGCTGCACTCGGCGTTCGCGCGCAGGCTCGGGGTGGCGACGATCCACGGCCCGATGGTCGCGACCGACGCGTTCGTCGCGTCCCCGTCGACGGCTGAGCTGCTGCGGTCGCTGCTGTTCGCGCCGTCGTCGCCGTCGTCCTTGGTGTTGGGGGCGCCGTCGGCCCGTCCCCTGGTGCCTGGCCGGGCGTCCGGGGTGACCGTGGGCGGCTGTCTCGCGCTGCTGGCGTCCGAGATCGGGACGCCGACGGGGCTGCCGTCGGCGGCGGGTTCTCTCGTGCTGCTCGAGGACGTGGGGGAGAAGGCGTACCGGCTGGACGGGTTCCTCACGCACCTGCTCCGCTCGGGCTGGCTCGACGGCGTGGCGGGGATCGCGCTCGGGTCGTGGCACGAGTGCGAGCCGGTGGAGGAGCTTCTGCAGGATCGGCTCGGCGGGCTGGGGGTCCCGGTGGTGACGGAGCTCGGCTTCGGCCACGGCCCGTCGACCATCACGGTGCCGCTGGGCGTGCCGGCGACTTTGGACGCTGCTGCCGGCACGCTGACGCTCGACGCGCCCGCCCTGGTGTGACATCTGTAGCACATTGAAATCTGAGGCCCGCGCAGGGCGCGAGGACCATCGTCCGGCTCGTCGTTGATCATCGGGCGTCGATCGTGCTGGCCCGGCCGCTGCCGGAGCGGGTGGGCAACGGTGCTCGGCTTCAGCGTGGTGTTCGGCCTGAGCGCGCTGGCGCGAAAGGAGCGCACGCCCCATGATCATCAAGGATCGACCACGTGATGGCGTGGTCGATCCTTGATGATCATGGGCGGCGGCTCACTCGTCGCGGGGCTCGCGGTCGGCGAGGATGCGGTCGACGGCGGCAGCCTGCTCCGAGTGGCCGGTCTCGAGATAGCTTCGCTTGGCGTCGAGCAGGTCGGCGCGCGCCTCGGCGGCGTGCTCGCCCTCGGCCGGCCCGGATCGCTTGCCGGCTGCGGTCAGCTCGGCCAGCCGGTCCCGGAACCCCGGCGGCTCCGGCCGCGAGTACTCCACCTCCGCCCCCGGCTCCCGGTACGCCGCCAGGTCCTCGATGCTTACACAGCGCGCATCGAGCCAGGTCTGTGTTTCGCGGCGCACCCGTTCCGGGTGCCGGTACGGGATGTCGCGCATGTAGGTGGTCATCCGGTACCGACCCCACCGCTCTCGCGGGACGGGGTACGGGTCACCCGGCGGTGGCTCCACCCCGAACACGTCGAACCAGAGATTCCGCAGGATCTCATCGGTGGTCCACTGCGTCTCGGAACTGTACGGCGGTTCGGACGAATCGCGGATGTGCGCTGCGAGCTCGGCCCGGAAGCCCCGGATGTCGTCGTGGTTCGTCTCCAACCACCGCGGCACGCTTTCGCAAGCTTCGTAGTAGAAGTCGAGCAGTTCGGCTTGGTCGTTGCTGAAGACCTGCATCCATCGATCGAATTCGGGCGTCTGCTCCATCACAGCTCCAGGTACGCAACTCGTCGTGGGTTGTCGACGAAGTAGCTCGTGATCAAGCGCCACGACTCGTTCCTCCTCTTGGCGAAGATGATCAGGCTACCTGGCCGCGCGCCACGGGTAACCATGTCGTGTGCGCGCACGGCAGGTGCCGGACCGAGACCTGCCATGGATCCGTCCCGGGCTCGGAGCCACATCTCCTCGCCTGCTTCCGTGTCGGTGCCAGGTGCTCGGACCGTGAAGACGTCCTCCGGGGTGATTCCGGTGTCAGAGGTGCGAAGGAAGATCTTGATGATCGTCTGGCCGTTCGCCTTCCTATCGAGAAAGGTGTGGAGGTCCGCCTGCGTCGGACCGGCCGCGCCGAGTACCGCGAGAAGAGGTTTGGCGACCGCCTCGGGTGACGTGTAGTGGCCGACGATGGTCCCGACCTGGTGCGGTCCCTGACCGTGCTGTCGCCACGAATCGGCGGAGCCATCGGCGTTGAGGCGCCACCCGTCCATGCCGGCGGGATCCAGGCGCCACTGGGCCCGGGCGACCTGGTGCTCCTGCGAGAGATGGTGGCCGTGTCGCTCGACGGCGTGCGCGGACGCACCGTTCAACAGGTTCAGCATGGTGGTCAACTCTCCGGGAGGACACACGGCGCCGACCTGATGGATCGCCGCGGCATGAGCGTCCGCATTCGGGAGGTGTTGCTGGACGACCACGGTCTGCTGGGCGGTGGTGACGACGCTCGCCGGCGGGAGGGGTGGCGGCGGGATCGAGAACACCGGCGGAGGGGTGTCGCCGTCGTCGGCAGAGCGCAACAGCGTCTCGATCTCGTCCGCAGTGCCGGCGAGCACGTGCGCTACCGAGGCGAACGCGTCCTCCCGAGCCGCCGTCATCCGGGTGCCGATCAGCCGGATCTCGTGCGCTTCCTTGATCAGCTCCGCCTGCTCGAGCGGTGTGGCCGTGTCCTCGATCTTCTTCCGGACCTCGCGGTCCAGGCCTTCGGCGAGAGCCGGCAGTTCGTCGTGCAGGGCGCGCAGCGACTCCGCGGCGTACCGCACGCCGTCGCCGTCGTTGCCGCCCTGCATAGCGCCACGGTAATGGATGATTGAGGGATCGGTGTCGTCATGGCGACACCGATCCCTCAACCATTGGAGCAGGAACCGATCAGCGCTTACGCCCGTGCAACAGGGGATTCGCGACCTCGAGGTGGCGCAGCACCTCGTTCACGTCGTTGTCGCCCGTCGGGCCGGCCAGGCCGAAGTCGCGCGCTTCGATGACCACGCGGTCGGCATAGACGTCGATGGTGAGGCCGCGGTTGATGTCGCGGGTCGTGACCTCGCCGATGCTGCTGGTGTTCTCGCCACGGGCGTCCCACTCGATGTGCATGGCGCCGGTGTTGATGGCGAGGAAGCCGTCCGGGTGACCGCCGGGGACGCGCCGCCGGACGGCCCAGTCGCCGAGCTCGAACGGGTAGTGGGTGTGGCCGGACAGGAAGATCGCGTTCGGGTGGTCGCCGAGCATCGTCGTCAGCTCGGCGTTGCGCTCGTGGTGCTCGTGGTACCAGGGGATCCAGGAGGCGGAGACGGTGTCGCCGAGCGGGAAGTGGGTGATGACGATGACCTGCTTCTTGCGCTCGGTCCAGTAGTCCAGCCGCTCGTCCAGCCAGGCGACCTGCTCGTCGGACATGCCGACCTCGGGCGGACGGGGGAACTCCTGGCCGATCGCGAGAACGGGAACCTCGCCGCCGCCGCCGGTCAGCACGTACTCGCCATAGACCCGATCACGCCCGGCGAAGTCGAGGAACCGGTCACGCAGCGTCTCCCAGGACTCCGCCGCGTAGCTCTCGTGGTTGCCGATCGCCGCCACCAGCTGCGGCGGCATGATCCCCGCCGCCTCGGCGCCGGACACCACGTCGTCGATCTGGCGCCACTCGGCCGCCGTCCCGGTGGGGACGATGTCGCCCGCGATCAGCAGGCCGGCCCCGTCGGGCCGGACGGCGTCGAAGTCGCGCAGGCCGTGGGCGAAATCGCGGGGGTGACCCTGGATGTCGCTGACCACCCAGAGCTGCGTGGCGTCGTCCAGCGACGGCGTCGCGGTGGCGGTCGTGCGCACCGAGACGCTGTCGATCGCCCAGTACCAGGAGTTGCGCGGCGCGTCGAGGCGCCACCGGAACACGGCCTGCCGCACCCCGGACGGGACGGCGAAGCGCAGCACCTCGGTGCTATTGGCGAGGTCGCCGTCGTAGTTGTTGGTCGTGTTGGTGGAGTCGTAGCGCAGCAGCGTGGTCTCCTCGCCGCTGTCGTCGAACTCGACGGTGACCGTGGCGGACTGGCCGGTCCACGGCCGCAGGTGCGAGTCGAACGTCAGCTCCAGCTCGGGGTAGCCGAAGACCCGCACCGGCCGCGACCTCAGTGTGGTGTCGAACCGGCCGGCGGCACCGGCGGCGTCGTCGTACTCGTCGGAGTCGGCGACGGCGATGACGTCGTCGGCGCGGGCGAAGCGGAACCGCATCTGGTCCTCGGCGGCGGTCCAGTACTCGCGGGTCGTGAAGGACCAGCCGCGCCAGTCGTCGACGCCGCCGGCCTCCATCTCGGGGGTGACCTCGACCGACCAGCCCTGCGGCGGCCGGTGGGTGTAGCCGTCGGCGGCGACGCCGCCGGAGAGCCCGTTGAAGCCCTCGCGCCAGAGGGTCTGCTGACCCACGCGCGACTCCTCGGCGACCGCGGCCGTCTCCATGACCGCCAGCGGCGCCGCCACGGCGGCACTCATCAGTACTGCCGTCACACCTGCGCGTCTGCGCGCTCGGATCGTCATGGCCGGACGCTAAGGGGCGGAGGTGACCAGAGGTCAGGAATCCGGCAACGGGGAGATGACGAGCATCTGACTGGCGGCGACAACAAACTTGCTCACCGGGCAGATTTGCAGAGAGCGCAAGAAGTAAGTTAGTGTCAGATTGCGGCCGGAGCAGGCTGGTAGTCGCAGTCTCACACCGGCGTGGGCGCGGGGCACCTCGCTCTCAGGCTGCTCACAGCTTCGCCGTGGTGTTCTGACGTCGCACTTCTCAACCCTTGGAGTCATCGGTGGCGACATTCCTCTACCGGCTCGGCCGGTTCTCCTATCGACGACGCGGGGTGGTGCTGGCCGTCTGGCTGGCCCTCGTCGCGCTCTTCGGGGTGGGTGCCTCGACGCTGTCCGGGCCCACGTCCGACACGTTCTCCATCCCCGGCACCGAGTCCCAGGAAGCGTTCGACCTGCTCGAGGAGCGGTTCCCGGGCGGCAACACCGACGGTGCGACGGCGCGCGTGGTGTTCGCCGCTCCCGAGGGCGAGACGCTCACCGACCCGCAGAACCAGGCCGCGGTCGAGGATGTCCTCGCCGAACTGACGACGGCGCCACAGGTGGCCGCCGTCCCCGACCCGTTCGAGATCGGAACCGTGTCCGAGGACGGCACCATCGCGTTCTCGCAGGTCACCTATGCGGTCCCGTTCTTCGACCTCACTGACGAGGCACGCGAGGCGCTCACCGCCGCCGCCGACACCGGCCGCGATGCCGGACTGACGGTCGAGCTCGGCGGCGAGGCGGCCATGAGCGAGGAGGAGCCGGCCGGCACCGAGCTCATCGGCATCGGCGTCGCGGCCGTGGTGCTCATCATCACGTTCGGATCGCTCATCGCCGCCGGCCTGCCGCTGCTGACGGCCGTCCTGGGCATCGTGATCGGCATGGCCGCCATCACCGCGGCCAGCGGCTTCATGGACATCGGGTCCAGCACGCCGACGCTGGCGCTCATGCTCGGCCTGGCCGTCGGCATCGACTACGCGCTGTTCATCGTCTCGCGCTACCGGCACGAACTGGCCGTGGGCCGCGACGGCGAGGAGGCGGCCGGCCGCGCCGTCGGCACCGCCGGGTCGGCGGTCGTGTTCGCCGGCCTCACCGTCATGATCGCGCTGGCCGGGCTGTTCGTCGTCAACATTCCCATGCTCACCGAGATGGGCGTGGCCGCGGCGCTCACCGTCGGCATCGCCGTCGTCATCGCGCTCAGCCTGCTGCCGGCGCTGCTCGGCTTCGCCAAGCACCGTGTCCTGGGCGGCAGGATCCCGGGCCTGCGCCACATCCGCGAGCGGGCGGACGACGGCGGCAAGCCCACCCTGGGGCGGCGCTGGGCGAACCTGGTGACCCGCCGGCCCATCCCGGTGCTGGCCGTCGCGGTGGCGGGCATGCTGGCGCTCGCCGCGCCGATGCTCGACCTGCGTCTCGGCCTGCCCGACGAGGGCAGCTCGCCGCCCGACAGCACGCAGCGCAAGGCCTACGACCTCACCGTCGAGGGCTTCGGCGCCGGCTTCAACGGCCCGCTCACGGTGGTCGTCGACGGTGTCGGCAGTCCCGACCCGCAGGCCGCGGCCGTCGCCGTCGCCGACTCGCTCCGAGGGCTCGACGGGGTCGTCAGCGTCACCGACCCGGTGCCCAACGAGGCCGGCGACACCTCGATCATCAACGTCGTGCCCGAGTTCGGCCCGGGCAGCGCCGAGACCGAGGCCCTCGTCGGCGACATCCGCGACCAGGTCGGCGCCGTCGGCGACGAGGCCGGGGCGAGCGTCTCGGTCACCGGCAGCACGGCCATCAACATCGACTTCTCCGACCGGATGACCGAGGCGTTGCTGCCGTACCTGGCGCTCGTGGTCGGGCTCTCGTTCATCCTGCTGATGCTGGTCTTCCGGTCGCTGCTGGTGCCGCTGAAGGCCGCGCTGGGCTTCCTGCTGACCATGGGCGCGACGTTCGGCGCCATCGTCGCGGTGTTCCAGTGGGGCTGGTTCAACGGCCTGCTGGGCATCGAGCAGACCGGCCCGATCATCAGCATGCTGCCGATCTTCCTCATCGGCGTGGTGTTCGGCCTGGCCATGGACTACCAGGTCTTCCTCGTCACGCGGATGCGCGAAGAGCACGTGCACGGCGCGTCGCCCACCGACTCGGTGGTCATCGGTTTCCAGCACGGCGCCCGTGTGGTGGCCGCCGCCGCGCTGATCATGATGAGCGTGTTCGCGGCGTTCATCTTCGGCGGCGAGGACGTCATCATGCAGGTCGGCCTCGCGCTGGCCGCGGCGGTCGCGTTCGACGCGTTCGTCGTCCGCATGACCATCGTCCCGGCGGTCATGACGCTGCTGGGCAGCCGGGCGTGGTTCCTGCCGCGCTGGCTCGACCGGCTGCTGCCCAACGTCGACGTCGAGGGCGAGAAGCTCAGCCGCCAGCTGCACGACGCGCCGGCGCCGGCCGAGGAGCCGGAACCGGAGCCCGCGCAGGGAGGGGCCGTGCGCTGACCGCGACGTCCAGGCGGCGCCGAGGTCCACGAGGGAAAGGGACACAAGCCCCCCGGTGAAAGACGGGCGGCCCGACGGAGAGGTCCGGGCCGCCCGTTCGCCTGTCCGGGCGTGGCAGCACCGGCTTCCCGCCCTCCCCGCCGACGTTGATCTTGGAGGAAGTGCAGAGATGCCGGGCGAACTGTCCGAGTGATTCCGCCCTTACTCCAAGATCAACGGGCGAGCCGCAGGGGGTCTGCGTCGGTGCGCAAGTTTGCGTTCACCGAAGTTTTGCGCGAGCCGCAAAATATCCACTAGAATAGTTGACATGACAGGAGAAGTGGGCCTGCGCGAGCGCAAGAAGGCGGCCACTCGCGCCGCTCTCAGCGCCGCCGCCAACCGGCTCGCCGTCGAGCTGGGCGTCGAGCACGTCACCGTCGAGGCCATCGCCGCGGCCGCCGACGTGTCGCCGCGGACGTTCCACAACTACTTCTCCAGCCGCGAGGAGGCCATCGTCGCCTCCATCATCGACTGGGCCGACCGGCTCACCGACGAGCTCGAGCGGCGCCCGGCCGACGAGCCCATCTGGGACAGCCTGCAAGACGTCTATCTCGCCACGCTCGACGACAGCGCCGACGCGCGCGCCCGCATGGTCGCACAGATCCAGATGGTCATGGCGAACCCCACGGTCATCGCCAACCAGCTGGCCGCGTTCGACGCCATGCGCCGGCGGTTCGCCGCGGCCATCGCGGCGCGCACCGGCACCGACGCGAGCCGCGACCTCTACCCGCACCTCATCGCCGGCGCCGCCGCCCAGGCCGTCAAGACATCCATGGACCTCTGGGCGGCGGGCCAGACCGACCGCCCGCTGCGCGAGCTGGTCGCCGACGGCTTCGCGCAGCTCAGGGCCGGGCTGCCGCAGCCGGGCCGTCAGACGGGCCGTCCGGCGAGCTGACGGTGCGGGCGTAGTGACAGGCCACTTGGATGGCCGTCCCGCCGGCCAGGACGCCGGGGTCGTCCCCACGGCAGCGGCCGTCCACCCCGGCCGCGGCCGCCGCACCCGACGCGAGCACCGGGCAGCGGACGTGGAACCGGCAGCCCGCCGGGATCCGGGTCGGGTCCGGCGGCTCGCCCTGCAGCACGACCGGGGCGCCGGGCGCCTCGGGCAGCACCGACAGCAGCGCCTGCGTGTAGGGGTGCTCCGGGGCGGTGAGGATCTTCTCCACCGGCCCGGTCTCGACGATGCGGCCCAAGTACATGACGGCGACCCGGTCGGCGATGTTCCAGGCCAGTCCGAGGTCGTGCGTCACCACGAGCGCCGCCAGCCCCAGCTCGTCGCGCAGCCGCAGCAGCAGCGCCAGGATCTCGCCGCGCACCGACGCGTCGAGCGACGCGACCGGCTCGTCGGCGACGATGACGTTCGGCTCCAGCACCAGCGCGCCGGCGATGACCACGCGCTGCCGCTGGCCGCCGGACAACTCGTGCGGGAAACGCAGGAAGAACCGCTCCGGCGGACGGAGACCGGCCCGCGACAGCGCGTCGGCGACCCGCTCCCGCTCGTCGGGCACGTCGCCGTGGATGCGCAGCCCTTCGGCGACGGCGTCGTAGACGGTGTGCCGGGGGTTCAGCGAGCCGCTCGGGTCCTGCAGCACCAGCTGCACGTCGCGGCGGAACCGCTTGAGCGCCTTCGAGGTGTAGGCCAGAGGGATGCCGCGGTGCAGCACCCGGCCCGACGTCGGCTTCTCGAGGCCGAGCAGGGTGCGGGCCAGCGTCGTCTTGCCGCAGCCGGACTCGCCGACCAGCGCGACGATCTCCCCGGGGGCGATGTCGAGGTTGACGCCGTCGACGGCGCGCGCCCGCCCATCGCCGCGGCGGGCCTCGAACTCGACGTGGACGTCCTCGGCGGACAGGATCGGCGCATTCGGGATCGGCTCGCTCACGCGGACTCCTTCTCCACCAACGAGAGACCGTCGTCGGGCAGCACGCGCACGCAGGCCGCCCGGGTCCCGTCTCCGGCCGGGCGATTCCCCTTTCCCTTGTGGGACTCGCCGTCGTCCGGGACCTCGCGGCCGGCCGTCGGCCACAGCGACGGGTCGACCAGGTCGCAGTGGCCCAGCCGCACCGCGCAGCGGGGGTGGAAGGAGCACCCGGCGGGCAGGTCGGCGGGGTCGGGCGGGTCGCCGGCGAGGCCCTGCAGACGGCGCCGCGACGCCGGGTCGCCGATCCGCGGGAACGCCGCCGCCAGCGCCTGGCCGTAGGGATGCCTGGCCGCGCCGAACACCGTCGCCGCCGGGCCCTCCTCGACGATCCGCCCGGCGTACATGATCGCCAGCCGGTCGCAGGTGTCGGCGAGGACGGACAGGTCGTGACTGATCATCAGCAGGCTGATGCCCTGCTCGGCGACCAGCGACTCGATCAGCGTGAGGATCTGCGCCTGGATCATGACGTCCAGCGCGGTCGTCGGCTCGTCGGCGACGATCAGCTGCGGGTCGCAGGCCAGCGCCATGGCGATCATGACCCGCTGGCGCTGCCCGCCGGACAGTTCGTGCGGGTAGGCGTCGGCACGCCGGGCGGGCAGGCCGACGTGCTCGAGCAGCTCGCCGACGCGACGCCGGATCTCCGCGTCACCGACCTTGGGCGAGTGCAGCCGGATCGGCTCGCCGATCTGCGCGCCGATGCGCTGGACGGCGTTGAGCGAGTGCATGGCGCCCTGGAAGACGATGGACGCGCCGGCCCAGCGGACCGCCCGCAGCCGGCCCCACGACATCGTCAGCAGGTCCTCACCGTCGAACCGGATCTCACCGGTCAGGTGCGCCGTCTTCGGCAGCAGCCGCAGCAGCGCCAGCGCCATGGTCGACTTGCCGCAGCCGGACTCGCCGGCCAGGCCCAGCTTCTGGCCCGCGTCCAGCGTGAAGGACACGCCGCGGACCGCGGGCACGTCGCCGGCACCGGCCGAACCACGCTTCTCCGGTGAGGCCGCGGATGTCGAAGCCCGGTAGGTGACCGTCAGGTCCTTGACTTCCAGCAGGCTCATCCGCGGCGCTCCCTCAGCTTCGGGTTCAGGACGCCCTCGATGGCCCGGCCGACCAGCGTGAACGCCAGCACGACCAGCACGATCGCGATGCCCGGCGGCAGGATGTACCACCACATCCGGGAGCTGACGGCGCCGACGTCGCGGGCCGCCTGGATGGTCGCGCCCCACGACGCCGTCGTCGGGTCGCCGAGCCCCAGGAAGGCGAACGTCGACTCCGTCAGGATCGCCGACCCCACCATCAGCGTCGTCTGTGCCAGGACGATCGGCATGACGTTCGGCAGCACGTGGTTCGACATGACGTGCAGGTGCCCGCCGCCGAGCGCCCTGGCCCGCTCGATGTACGGCCGGGCCTCGACGGCGAGTGTCTGCGCCCGCACCAGGCGGGCCGTCGTCGGCCAGGACGTGACGCCGATGGCGACGATGATCGTCGTCAGGCTGCGGCCCAGCACGGCGGCCAGCGCGACGCCCAGGACCAGCGACGGCATGACGAGGAACCAGTCGGTCACGCGCATCAGCAGGCTGGAGCCCCAGCCGCCGAAGTGCCCGGCCAGGATCCCGAAGAGCGTGCCGAACGCGATCGAGATGAAGGTCGCCCAGAACCCGACCGTCAGCGAGACCCGCGACCCCCAGATGATCATGTCGATCATCGAGCGGCCGGACCGGTCCGTGCCCAGCGGGAACTCCGCGCTCGGCCCCTCCAGCGGCGACCCCGGCGGGCGGGTGACGCTCAGCGCGTTGTCGGGCGTGAGCACCGGCGCCAGCAGCGCCGTCAGCACGAACAGCGCCAGCACCACCAGCCCGAACAGGCCGGCCCGGTTCTGCCGGTACGACGTCCAGAACCGCGCGGCCGTGCGCCGTCGCCGGGCCCACACCAGCCCGTTCACGGCCGCACCCGCGGGTCGAGGACGGGGTAGAGCAGGTCGGCTATCAGGTTCATGAGGATCACCGCCGCGGAGAACAGGATGAACAACCCCTGCACCAGCGGCAGGTCAGGCACGCTCAGCCCGGAGTAGAACAGCTGGCCCAGACCCGGCCAGCTGAAGATCGTCTCGACCAGCACGGCGCCGAACACCACGAACCCGAGATTCACGAAGATCAGCGTGACGGTGGGCAGCAGCGCGTTCGGGACGGCGTGCCGGCGCCGCACGATGACGTCGCGCAGGCCCTTCGCACGGGCGGTGACGATGTAGTCGCTGCCCATCTCGTCCAGCAGCGACGACCGCATGATCATCAGGTACTGCGCGTAGACCACCGCCACCAGCGTGACCAGCGGCAGCACCATGTGGTGGGCGAGGTCGGGGATGCGCTCCCAGCCCTCGACGCCGGTGCTCTCCATGCCGCTGGTCGGGAACCAGCCGAGCTCGGAGGCGAAGATCACGATGAGGATCAGGCCCAGCCAGAAGCTCGGCACCGACCACAGCGTCAGCGCCACGCCGGTGTTGACGCGGTCGCCGAGGCTGCCGTGGTTCCACGCGCAGCGCACGCCCAGCCACAGCCCGAGCGCCGCCGAGACGAGCACGCTGGTCCCCACCAGCAGCACCGTCGGCCACAACCGGTCGCCGATGAGCTCGGTGACCGGCCGGTTGAACTGGAACGAGTCGCCGAAGTCCAGCCGCAGGACGCCCGTCAGGTAGCTCCAGAACTGCTCGGCCAGCGGCCGGTCCAGCCCGAACTCGCGACGCAGCTGCTCCTGCTGCTCGATGCTCACGGGGCGGCCGTGCGTCATGGTCCGCACCGGGTCGCCCGGGATGATGCGAAACAGGAAGAAGCTGGTCAGGATGACGGCGAACAGCGAGACCAGCGACCCGCCGAGCTTCTCGCCGTAGTACCGGAACCTGCGCCGGACACCGGACCGGTCCCGCACGCTCTGCGCGAGCTGCGGGACCGGTGCGGTCGGCAGTGCCGAGTCGGCCATCGAGCTCCGACTACTCGCGGTCGTCGGCGGTCGTGCCGCGACGCCGGAGCAGCAGCAACACCAGCGCCAGCACGACGACGGCCGCGGCGGCGATGCCGACGATCAGCCCGGTGTTCGAGCCGCTGTCGTCGCCGTCGTCGGAGCCGGAGCCCCCGGCGGTGTCGTCCTCCTCACCGACCGGGACCGCGGACCACCAGCTCCAGTAGCCGTCCTGGCCGTAGTAGTTGCCGCCCGGGTCAGGCTGCGGCGTCATCTCGGCGATGACGTCGCTGCGGTACGCCTCGAGCGCGTCGGCGTAGCCCCAGACCACGAAGATGTTGTCCTCGTACAGGACGCGCTGCATCTCCTTGACGATCTCCGCCCGGGCGTCGACGTCGAGCTCGGACAGCTGCTCGGCGTAGAGCCGGTCGTACTCCTCGTTGCAGTAGTACGCGTCGGACAGGTAGGGCCCGCCGAGCTCCGTCGGCAACCCGCTGCACAGGTTGATCGACAGGACGTAGTTCGGGTCCGGGTTGACGTTCCAGCCGGTGGTGAGGATGTCGTAGGTGCCCTCGTCGAGCAGCGAGCCGACCTCGGACACCGGCTCGACCACCAGCTCGATGCCGGCCTCGCGGGCCCATTCGGCCATCATCTCGGCGGCCTGGACGTACTGCGGGTTGTCGCCGTGCACGTTGAACCGGAACGACAGCGGCCGCCCGTCGGGGCCGACCCGGATCCCGTCGCCGCCGGGCGCATAGCCGGCCTCGTCGAGCAGCCGGTTGGCGGCGTCGATGTCGAAGCCGATCTCCTCGTCCTCCGACGGCTCCCAGTGGTAGGTGTCGTAGCGCGAGGGGATGTAGCCGCCGTTGGCCTCGCCCAGGCCGCCGTAGGCGACCTCGTAGATGGCGTCGCGGTCGATGGTGTGCACCAGCGCCTCGCGCACGACGGGGTCCTGCAGCGCCGGGTGGCCGTCGCCGAACGGGGTGCCGTCCTGCAGCCTCGCGCCGGGGTTCAGCGTGATGGCCTGGAACCGCTTGCCCTGGGCGGCGTTGACGGTGATGTCCTCCTCGTTCTGCAGCGCCTCGTACTGGGCCGGCGTCAGGCCGAACACGAAGTCGACCTCGCCGCTGCGCAGCGCCTCGACCTGCGCGTCGGGGTCGTCGATGTAGCGCAGGATCAGCTGGTCGAACTTCGGCGCGCCGCGCCAGTAGTCCGGGTTCGCCTCGAGCGTGATCGACACGTTCGGCTGGTAGTCGGTGAGGATGAACGGGCCGCTGCCGACGATGGGGAAGTCGGTGTCGTTGTTGAACGCGCCGAAGTCGCTCACCTGCGACCAGATGTGCTCCGGCAGGATCGGCACGTCCAGCGCGAGCATGGTGACCTGCGGCTCGTCGAGCACGATCTCGACGGTGTACTCGTCCGTGGCCGTGACCGAGGCGAAGTTCTCGACGAAGTTGCCGTTGGCCTCGGCCGCGGCCGGGTCGGTCATCATCGTGGTGAAGGTCCAGGCGACGTCCTCGGCGGTGACCGGTTCGCCGTCGGTCCAGGTCGCGTCCTCGCGGATGTGGTACGTCCAGGTGAGGCCGTCGTCGGAGGTGTCCCACGACTCCGCGAGCGCTGGGATCGTCTCACCGGTCTCGGGGTCGTAGTTGGTGAGGAAGTCGTACATCCATCGGTGCATGTTGGTGGTGATCAGCCGCACCGCGATGAATGGACTGAGGGAGTCGACCTCCTGCGCGACGGCGATGGTGAGCGACGTGGGCTCGGCATCGTCGCCGGAGCCGGCATCGTCGGTGGCGGCGGTCGCGGCGGGGAGGCCGGCGGCGGCCAGGCCGGACAGGGTCAGCCCGGCCGCGGCCAGGCCGGCGGCGAACCTGCGGGCGCGGGAAGCGGATGTCGCCATGATGGGGGGTACCTCGCATTCGGCACGCGGAGTCGCGCCAGTAGACCTATTGGCCGGTTGGTCTACCATCGGCCGCTCGGCGCCGTCAATGGTCTGGACCTGTCAGCGTGTCGAATGTCCAGCGTCCTTGGCCCGATCGAGACCGAACTGCAGATCCTCCTGTGATGTCCGCAACCTGACGGACATTCGGCGGCGGGGAGCCGAGTTCGCCGTTGTCATGTGCCGGGACGGCGTGGGGGCGCTGACGTGGGTCGGGCCCTCGGGCCCACCGGTGAGCTGCTCGCTCGCCGCTCCAGGTTCCGCTGTGGTGCGGCGACCGGTCCCGCCGGGGAGTGGTCACGTTCACCGCCGCCCCCATCACGAGGTGTTCTTCAGCGTCACGAGTCCTGCAGGCCTGGTGGAGCAGGGAATCACGTGCTGAACGTGATCATTCCGAGGCCGGCGGACAGCGCGCTCAGGCCGCGCTCAGGAGGGCGGGGGACAATGGGGCCCATGCAGAGCGTCCGCGACGTCGTCATCCTCGGCTCGACCGGGTCGGTGGGCGTCCAGGCCATCGACGTCGTCCGGCGCAACCCGGACCGGTTGCGCGTCACCGGGCTGGCCGCCGGCGGCTCCGACCCCGCCGCGCTGGCCGCGCAGGCGCTCGAGCTGGGCGCCGAGACCGTCGCGGTCGCCAAGGCCGGCGCCGCCGAGGACCTGCTGCTCGCCTTCTACGCCGCGGCCCGCGAGCGCGGGTACGAGACGGGCGACCATCGCGTCCCCAAGGTGCTGGCCGGCCCCGACGCCGCCGCCGAACTGGCCGCCACCCAGGACGCCGACGTCGTCCTCAACGCGATCACCGGCTCCATCGGCCTCGCGCCCACGCTCGCCGCGCTCGAGGCCGGCCGCACCCTGGCGCTGGCGAACAAGGAGTCGCTCATCGCCGGCGGCACGCTGGTCAAGCAGAAGGCGAAGCCCGGCCAGATCGTCCCCGTCGACAGCGAGCACAGCGCCCTCGCCCAGTGCCTGCGCTCCGGCACGAGCACCGAGGTGCGCAAGCTCGTCCTCACCGCCAGCGGCGGCCCGTTCCGCGGCCGCACGCGCGCCCAGATGACCGATGTCACACCGGAGCAGGCGCTGGCCCACCCCACATGGAGCATGGGCCCGGTCGTCACCATCAACTCCGCCAACCTCGTGAACAAGGGCCTCGAGCTCATCGAGGCGCACCTGCTGTTCGACGTCGCGTTCGACGCCATCGAGGTCGTCGTGCACCCGCAGTCGATCGTCCACTCCATGGTCGAGTTCGTCGACGGGTCCACGATCGCGCAGGCCAGCCCGCCCGACATGCGCATCCCCATCGCGCTGGCGCTGTCCTGGCCGGACCGCCTGGCCGACGCCGCACCGGCCTGCGACTGGACGACGGCGTCCACCTGGGAGTTCCTGCCGCTCGACGACGAGGCGTTCCCCGCGGTCGAGCTGGCGCGCGCGGCCGGCACCCGCGGGGGACTGGCGCCCGCCGTCTACAACGCCGCCAATGAGGAGTGCCTGGCCGCGTTCGTCGCGGGGCGCCTGCGGTTTCCGGGCATCGTGGACACCATCGCCCGTATCCTTGACGAGTACGGTGGTGGTGACGCGCGGAGCGTCGACGACGTGGCGGCCGCTGAGCACTGGGCGCGTGCCCGGGCCCGCGAGCTCGCCGGATCGGAAGAGGAACGCTGATGGACCTGCTGGCCGTCGTCGGCATCCTGCTCTTCGCCGTCGGGCTGATCGTCTCGATCGCTCTGCACGAGATCGGCCACCTCGTGCCGGCCAAGCTGTTCGGCGTCAAGGTCAGCCAGTACATGATCGGCTTCGGCCGGACGGTGTGGTCGCGCAAACGAGGCGAGACCGAGTACGGCTTCAAGGCCGTCCCGCTGGGCGGCTACGTCCGCATGATCGGCATGTTCCCGCCCGAGCCCGGCGGCGACGGCACCCAGCTGCGACAGTCGAGCACCGGGCTGTTCCAGACCATGGCCCGCGACGCCCGCACCGCCTCGCGTGAAGAGATCGGGCCCAACGACGGCGACCGCGTCTTCTACCGCAAGGCCTGGTGGAAGAAGCTCATCATCATGCTCGGCGGGCCGGCCATGAACGTCGTCCTGGCCATCGTCCTCGCCGGCGGCGTGCTCATGACGTTCGGCAACCCCGACAAGCCGGTGTTCGCCCCCGTCGTCAGCGTCGTCAACGAGTGCGTCATCCCGGCGTCGCAGGCCGCCGAGGCCGGCGACGACTGCACCGGCTTCCCCGACGCGCCCGCGGCGGCGGCCGGCATCCTGCCCGGCGACCGCGTCCTCGAGATCGAGGGCACGGCCGTCAGCAGCTGGGCCGAGGTCTCGGCCGCCATCCAGGCCGCGGGCGAGGGCCCCATGCCCATGGTCATCGAGCGCGACGGGCAGCGGATGAACCTCACGCCCGAGCTCATCATGGCCGAGCGGCCCGATCCCGACGGTCCCGAAGGGGCCACCGTCGACACCAGCTTCCTCGGCATCGCCCCCACGCTCGACCACTTCCAGCAGGAGTCCGTCGGCGGCACGCTCGCCTGGACCGGCGGCTTCATCAGCAACACCGCCGAAGCCATGTCGCGCATCCCGCAGCGCATGGTCGACGTGTGGGACGCCGCGTTCGGCGGCGGCGAGCGCAACCCCGAGACTCCGGTCAGCATCGTCGGCGCCGGGCGCATCGGCGGCGAGATCGCGTCGGCCGACGGTCTCACCGCGGCGCAGCGGGTGGCCACGTTCGTCATGATGCTGGCCTCGTTCAACATGGCCATCGCCATCTTCAACCTCGTGCCGCTGCTGCCGCTCGACGGCGGGCATGCCGCCGGCGCCATCTGGGAGGCCATCAAGCGGGCCTTCGCCAAGGTGTTCCGCCGGCCCGAGCCGCAGCCGGTCGACGTCGCCAAGGCGCTGCCGCTGGCCTACGGCGTCGCCGTCGTCCTCATCGGCATGAGCGCGCTGCTGATCTACGCCGACCTCGTCAACCCCGTCCGGCTACTGGGCTAGAGCGCAAGGAGAGAGTGGAATTCGCATGAACGTCGCCCTGGGGATGCCGCAGCTGCCGCCGCCCGTGCTCGCGCCGCGCCGGCCGTCGCGCAAGATCCATGTCGGCAAGGTCGAGGTGGGCGGCGACGCCCCCGTCAGCGTGCAGTCCATGACCACCACGCCGACCACCGACATCAACGCGACGCTGCAGCAGATCGCCGAGCTGACGGCGGCCGGCTGCGACATCGTCCGGGTGGCGGTGCCCAGCGCCGACGACGCCGACGCGCTGCCCGCCATCGCGAAGAAGTCGCAGATCCCCGTCATCGCCGACATCCACTTCCAGCCCAAGTACGTGTTCGCGGCCATCGACGCCGGCTGTGCCGCCGTCCGCGTCAACCCCGGCAACATCAAGAAGTTCGACGACAAGGTCGGCGAGATCGCCAAGGCCGCCAAGGACGCCGGCATCTCGCTGCGCATCGGCGTCAACGCCGGCTCGCTCGACCCGCGGCTGCTCGCGAAGTACGGCAAGGCCACTCCCGAGGCGCTGGTCGAGTCGGCCGTCTGGGAGGCGTCGCTGTTCGAGGAGCACGACTTCCACGACTTCAAGATCTCGGTCAAGCACAACGACCCGGTCGTCATGGTCCGCGCCTACGAGCTGCTGGCCGAGCGCGGCGACTGGCCGCTGCACCTCGGCGTCACCGAGGCCGGCCCGGCGTTCCAGGGGACCATCAAGTCGGCGACGGCGTTCGGCGCGCTGCTGAGCAAGGGCATCGGCGACACCATCCGTGTCTCGCTGTCCGCGCCCCCGGTCGAAGAGGTCAAGGTCGGCAACCAGATCCTGCAGTCGCTGAACCTGCGCCCGCGCAAGCTCGAGATCGTGTCCTGCCCGTCCTGCGGCCGCGCCCAGGTCGACGTCTACACCCTGGCCGACCGCGTCACCGCGGGCCTGGAGGGCATGGAGGTCCCGCTGCGGGTCGCCGTCATGGGCTGCGTGGTGAACGGCCCGGGCGAGGCGCGCGAGGCCGATCTCGGCGTAGCATCCGGCAACGGCAAGGGCCAGATCTTCGTCCGGGGCGAAGTGATCAAGACGGTGCCCGAGTCCGAGATCGTCGAGACGCTGATCGAAGAGGCCATGCGGATCGCCGAGACCATGGAGGACGCCGGCGGCGACGGCGGCCCCGTGGTGACCGTCGCCTGACGGCGGCACCGCGGCACGGCGGCGGTCGCACGGGGAGCTCGGGGGAGAGGGGGCGACGTGCTCAGTACGTCGACGGCGGTGCGCCCGCTGAGCCAGGCCGACCTGGACGACGCCACCGCGCTGCTCGACCGCGACCCCTGCCTCGACGTGTTCGTCGGCTCGCGCGTGCACGCGTCCGGGCTGGCGCCCACCCGGCTGGCCGGCGAGCTGTGGGGCTACTACGAGGACTACCGGCTGCGCTCGCTGTGCTACTCCGGCGCCAACCTCGTGCCGGTGGCCGCGTCGGCCCGGGCCGCCCGCACGTTCGCCGACCTCGCCGTCCGCCGCGGCCGCCGGTGCTCGTCCATCGTCGGGCCGGCCGACGCCGTCCTCTCCATGTGGGACCTGCTGCGCCCCGAATGGGGCCCGGCCCGCGAGGTCCGCGCGTGCCAGCCGGTCATGGCGCTACGCTCGCGGCCCGCCGTCGAGCCCGACCCGCTGGTGCGCCGGGTGCGGCCCGACGAGATCGACATTCTGCTGCCGGCCGCCGTCGCGATGTTCACCGAAGAGGTCGGCGTCTCGCCCACGGGTACCGACGGCGGCGCCTACTACCGGGCCCGGCTCACCGAACTGGTCCGGGCCGGCCGCGCGTTCGCCCGGTTCGAGGACGGCGAGATCGTGTTCAAGGCCGAGATCGGCGCCGTCACGCCGCACGCCTGCCAGGTGCAGGGGGTGTGGGTGCGGCCCGACCGGCGCGGCGAGCGGCTCTCCGTCGGCGGCATGGCGGCGGTGGCCGAGCACGCGCTGCGCGAGATCGCGCCCGCCGTCACGCTCTACGTCAACGACTTCAACGTGGCCGCCCGCGGCGCGTACCGCCGGGTCGGCTTCGCCGAGGTCGGCCGCTTCGCGACCATCATGTTCTGAAGACGGCCGTGCGCATCACCTTCGTCAGGCACACTGGTCGGCGATGAACCGCCGACTCGCCCGTCGCACCGCTGCCGCCGCCGTCTCCGTCCTGCTCGTCGCGGGGTGTGGTGGGGCCGACGGCGACGGCCCCGGCGCCGCTCGTTCGTCCCCGCCGGACCCGACGATGTCGCCGTCGCCGAGCCCCACCCCTGCGCCGGCCCCCGATCCGCGCGCGTTCACGCTGGTCGCGACCGGCGACGTGCTGTTGCACGAGCGGCTGTGGAACCAGGCCCGCACCGACGCCGGGCCGGGCGAGGAGATGGACTTCGCGCCGCAGCTGGCGAACATCGCACCGATCGTCCAGGGTGCGAGCCTGGCCGTCTGCCACCTCGAGGTGCCGCTGGCGCCGGCCGGCGGGCCCTACGAGGGCTACCCGACGTTCTCCGGGCCGCCGCAGGTCGCGACCGCGCTGGCCGAGACCGGCTACGACGCCTGCACCACCGCGTCGAACCACACCTTCGACCAGGGCGCCGCCGGGGTCGATCGCACGCTCGACGCCCTCGACGCCGCCGGGCTCGCGCACGCCGGCTCGGCCCGCACGCCCGAGGAGTCGCAGGCCATCACGCACGTCACCGTGCCCGTGACGGGCGGCGACCCCGTCGACGTCGCGCTGTTGTCGTACACGTTCGGCTTCAACGGCATCCCGGCGCCCGGCGGCGAGACCTGGCGCGGCCACGAGATCGAGCCCGCCCGCATCCTCGCCGACGCCGCCACCGCCCGGTCCGAGGGCGCCGACGTCGTCGTCGCGGCCCTGCACTGGGGCGACGAGTACGTCCACGAGCCCAACGCGCTGCAGAGCGAGCTCGCGCCCGAGCTCATCGCGTCGCCCGACATCGACCTGCTGCTCGGCCACCACGCGCACGTCGTCCAGCCGATGGAGAACATCGGCGGCGAGTGGGTCGTCTACGGCATGGGCAACCTCATGGCCAACCACGCCGAGCCCGAAGGCCCGAAGGCCGAGGGGCTGCTCACCCGGTTCACGTTCACCGAGTCCGCCGGCGGCACGGGGGCGTTCACCGTCACCGGCGCCGAGTTCCTGCCGCTGTACCAGACCTACCAGCCGCCGGTCGAGGTGCTCGACGTGCCCGCCGCGCTCGCCAGTGGCGACACCGGAACCGCCTCGGCGGCCCGGCTGCGGCAGGCCCGCGACCGCACCACCGAGATCGTGCTGAGCCGCGGCGGCGCGGCCGCCGGGGCGACGCTGCTGGGATCCCCGTGACCACCCGCTGAGCGGGCGGTTATCCTCGTCCTTCGTTCCCATCGTCTCGCGAGCCAGTTGGAGCTCTCCGTGATCCTGCGCATGTCGACGTTGTTCCTGCGAACCCTGCGCGAGGATCCGGTCGACGCCGAGGTGCCGAGCCACAAGCTGCTCGTTCGCGCCGGGTACGTCCGCCGAGCGGCGCCCGGCATCTACTCCTGGCTGCCGCTGGGTTACACGGTGCTGCGCAACATCGAGAACATCGTGCGCGAAGAGATGAACGCCATCGGCGCGCAGGAGGTGCATTTCCCGGCCCTGCTGCCGCGCGAGCCCTATGAGGCCAGTAACCGGTGGGAGGAGTACGGCGACACCATCTTCCGGCTCAAGGACCGCAAGGGCGGCGACTACCTGCTCGGCCCCACGCACGAAGAGATGTTCACGCTGCTGGTGAAGGACCTGTACTCGTCGTACAAGGACCTCCCGCTGTCGCTGTACCAGATCCAGACGAAGTACCGCGACGAGGCCCGGCCGCGCGCGGGCATCCTGCGCGGCCGCGAGTTCGTCATGAAGGACTCCTACTCCTTCGACGTCTCCGACGAGGCGTTCATGCACTCCTACCTGGCCCATCGCGGGGCCTACATCAAGATCTTCGACCGGCTCGGCCTCGACTACGTCATCGTCAAGGCGACGTCTGGCGCCATGGGCGGCTCGGCCAGCGAGGAGTTCCTGGTCACGGCCGAGAACGGCGAGGACACCTACGTCCGCTCGCCCGGTGGCTACGCCGCCAACGTCGAGGCCGTCACCACGCCCGTCCCGCCGCCGCTGTCCTACGAGGACACGCCCGCCGCGCACGCCGAGGACACCCCCGACACACCGACCATCCAGACCCTGGTCGACCACCTCAACGAGCGGTTCCCGCGCGGCGACCGGCCCTGGCAGGCGTCGGACACCCTCAAGAACGTGCTGGTCGTCCTGCACCACCCCGACGGCTCGCGGGAGCCCTTGGCCATCGGCGTGCCCGGCGACCGCGAGGTCGACGAGAAGCGGCTGCAGGCCCAGGTCGAGCCGGCCGCCGTCGAGCCGTTCACCGAGGACGACTTCGCCGCGCACCCCGCTCTGGCCCGCGGCTACATCGGCCCGGGCGTCCTGGGCGAGAAGAACGCGTCCGGCATCCGCTACCTCGTCGACCCCCGCGTCGTCGAGGGCACCCGCTGGGTCACGGGCGCCGACACCCCCGGCAAGCACGTCATCGACCTCGTGGCCGGGCGCGACTTCACGCCCGACGGCACCATCGAGGCCGCCGAGGTGCGCGCCGGCGACCCCGCGCCCGACGGCTCCGGGCCGCTCGAGACCGCGCGCGGCATCGAGATGGGGCACATCTTCCAGCTCGGCCGGAAGTACTCCGACGCGCTGGGCCTGCAGGTGCTCGACGAGAACGGCAAGCTGGTCACCGTCACCATGGGCTCCTACGGCGTCGGCGTCTCGCGCGCCGTCGCGGCCATCGTCGAGAACTCCCACGACGAGCTGGGCATCATCTGGCCGCGCGAGGTCGCACCGGCCGACGTGCACCTCGTCGCGACCGGCAAGGACGACGCGGTGTTCGAGGCGGCGGCCGGGATCGCCGCGGAGCTCGACGCGGCCGGGGTCCGGGTCATGTTCGACGACCGCCGCGGCGTCAGCCCGGGCGTGAAGTTCAAGGACTCCGAGCTCATCGGCGTGCCGACCATCGTCGTGGTGGGGCGCGGGCTGGCCGACGGCGTCGTCGAGATCAAGGACCGCGCCACCGGCGAGCGCGAGGAGGTCGCCGTCGGCGCCGTCGTCGACCGGCTGCGCGCGATCGTCGCAGAATAGGGGCATGACGGGACCGCTCCTGGGCGAGTACCCGGCCGGCGCCGCACACCCGGCGCTGGCCGGCGACGTGGTCGGCTACTGCGGCTACGTCGAGCACTCGGCGGTCCCGGTCCGGCGGCGCGAGCTGCCCGGTCCACGGGTGCCGGTCATCGTCAGCTTCGGCGACACGCTGTCGGTGCGATCGCCCGGTTTCAGCGGCGAGCTGACCGCGTTCGTCGCCGGGTTCCACGACACCTTCGCCGTCACGGAGTTCGTCGGGGCCCAGCGCGGCCTGCAGATCGACCTCACGCCGCTGGGCGCGCACCGGCTGCTCGGCCTGGCCGGCCGCGACCTGCGCGACGGCGCCCTGCGGCTGGGCGATGTGCTCGGGCGGTCCGGCGACGAGCTCGTCGAGCGGCTGGCGGCGGCGCCGGACTGGCCGTCGCGGTTCGCGCTGGCCGATTCGTTCCTGCTGCGCCGGCGCGAGGCCGCTCCGGTGGCCGACCCCGAGGTGGGGTGGGCATGGGACCGGCTCGTGCGCTCCGGCGGGCGCGTGCGCATCGCCGCCCTGGCCGGCGAGGTCGGCTGGAGCCGGCGCCACCTGGCCGGCCGGTTCCGGCACCAGACCGGGCTCGGCCCGAAGGAGGCGGCTCGGGTGCTGCGGTTCGCGCGCGCCGTGCGGCGCCTCGGCGGGGCGCCGCCGGGGGCGCTGAGCGACCTCGCCGCCGACACCGGCTACGCCGACCACAGCCATCTGGTCCGCGAGTTCCACGCCCTGGCCGGCTGCACCCCGTCGCAGCTGGCCGCGGAGCTGAGCGGTGCGTCCGTCGTTCCCGTATGATCCCCTCATGCATCGGTTGTTCCCGATCACCCCGCCCCCCGCTTCCTAGCGGGGCGCGTCTCTCAGCGCGCCGGCTGCCCCTCTGACGGGTGGCCGGCTTCTTCGCGCATTCCTGTTGTCGTGTCCCGCTCCCGCGCGCCTCTTTCTCTTCTCGTCGCAGGAGCTGATCCGTGGAACACACTCGTACGCTCACACCTTCGTCGTCGCGCACCGACCTGCTCTCGGTCGTGGGCGCCGGCGTGCTCTGGGGGACCGGAGGCCTGACCGGCGTCCTCCTCATCGACCGCACCGGCCTCGGCGTGCTCGCCGTCGCCGCCTATCGGCTGCTCGTCGGCGGCGGGCTGGTCGCCCTGTGGCTGCTGGCCACCGGCCGGCTCACCACGCTGCGGCTGGGCGGGCGCGGCGTCCGGCGGCTGGTGCTGCTCGGCGCCCTGGCCGCGCTGTACCAGAGCTGCTACTTCGCCGCCGTCTCGCTGACCTCGGTCAGCCTGGCGACCCTCGTCACCCTCGGCGCGTCGCCCGTGCTCGTCGTCGCCGCCGAGGCGGTCCTCGGGCGGCGGCGGCCGTCGGGGCGGATCCTGGTGGCGATCGCGACGGCGATCGCCGGCCTGGGGTTGCTGGTCGGCACGCCGGCGGCCGGCGACCCGGGGGCGGTGCTGGCCGGGACGGCGTGCGCGCTCGGCTCGGCGGCCGGGTTCGCCGCCATCACCATGCTGGGCGCCCGTCCCGTCGACGACCTCGGGCCGCTGCCGACGGCGGGCCTGTCGTTCTGCGCCGGCGGCCTGGTGCTGCTGCCGGTCGCGGCGCTCACCGGCGGTGTCACCGTCGAGCTGGACGGGCCGACGGTGGCGCTGCTGCTCTACCTGGGGCTGGCGCCGACGGCGCTGGCCTACGGCCTGTACTTCACCGGCCTGCGCACGGTCGCGACCGGCTCGGCGGCGCTGATCTCGCTGCTGGAGCCGATCACGGCCGCCGTCCTGGGCGCCGTCGTGCTGGACGAGCGGCTCGGCGCGGCCGGGCTGGCCGGTGCGGTGCTCATCGGCGCGGCCGTGCTGATGACGACGACGGGTCGACGCCGCTAGCGTGGGGTCATGGACGAGCCCGAGTACGACTACGACCTGCTCGTCATCGGCTCCGGGCCCGGTGGGCAGAAGGCGGCCATCGGAGCGGCCAAGCTGGGCAAACGGGCGTGCGTGGTCGAGCGCCGGCACATGATCGGCGGCGTGTGCGTCAACACCGGGACCATCCCGTCGAAGACGCTGCGCGAGGCCGTGCTGTATCTCACCGGTCTGTCCATGCGCGAGCTCTACGGCCAGTCGTACCGCGTCAAGCACGAGATCACGGTGCAGGACCTGCTCGCCCGCACCCAGCACGTCATCGGCCGCGAGATCGAGGTGGTGCGGGCGCAGCTGTTCCGCAACCACGTCGATCTCGTGGTCGGCTCCGGCCGCTTCGTCGACCCGCACACCGTCGCCGTCGAGGGGCCGGGGGAGCGCCGTCAGGTCACCGCCGCGAACATCGTCATCGCGACGGGAACCACCCCGGCCCGCCCGGCCCACGTCGAGTTCGACGACGGCAGGGTGGTCGACTCCGACGGCATCCTCACGATCGAGCGCATCCCCGACTCCATGGTGGTCGTCGGGGCCGGCGTCATCGGCATCGAGTACGCGTCGATGTTCGCCGCCCTCGGCACCCGCGTCACCGTCGTCGAGAAGCGGGCGCAGATGCTCGAGTTCTGCGACCCCGAGGTGGTCGAGTCGCTCAAGTTCCACCTGCGCGACCTCTCGGTGACGTTCCGGTTCGGCGAAGAGGTCGAGAAGGTCGAGATCGGCTCGCGCGGCACCGTCACGACCCTGGCCAGCGGCAAGCGGATCCCGGCCGAGACCGTCATGTACTCGGCCGGCCGGCAGGGCGTCACCGCCGAGCTGGGGCTGGCGAACGCCGGCCTCGAGGCCGACGGCCGCGGCCGCATCACCGTCGACGGCCAGTACCGCACGACGGTGCCGCACATCTTCGCCGTCGGCGACGTCATCGGCTTCCCGGCGCTGGCCGCCACCAGCATGGACCAGGGCCGGCTGGCGTCGCTGCACGCGTTCGGCGAGCCGGCCAACGAGCTGCGCGAGATCCAGCCCATCGGCATCTACACCATCCCCGAGATCTCCTACTGCGGCCGCACCGAGGTCGAGCTGACCCAGGAGGCGGTCCCGTACGAGGTCGGCATCTCCCGCTACCGCGAGCTCGCCCGCGGCCAGATCGTGGGCGACTCCTACGGCATGTTGAAACTGCTGGTCAGCCCGACGACCCGGCACATCCTGGGCGTGCACGTCTTCGGCACGGGCGCCGCCGACCTCGTGCACATCGGCCAGGCGGTCATGGGCTGCGGCGGCACCGTCGACTACCTCGTCGACACCGTGTTCAACTTCCCGACTCTGTCCGAGGCCTACAAGGTCGCCGCGCTGGACGTCACCAACAAGCTCCGCGCCCTGGAACGCTTCGACCTCTAGCAGCCCGAATAACCGGTTAAGGCCTGGGTACGGTTACGGCATGAGACACGCAGCCAAGACCAGGCACCTGTTCCGCGACGTCGGCGGGCTGCGGGTGCACTACCGCGAGACGGGCATCCCGTCGTCGACGGCGGTGCTGCTCCTGCACGGCTTCCCGGCCTCGTCGCACTCGTTCCGCGCGGTGCTCCCCGTGCTGGGCGAGCACTTCTACACCGTCGCGCCGGACATGCCCGGGTTCGGGTTCTCCGACGCGCCGCCGCCGGACGAGTACGAGTACACCTACGAGCGGTTGTCGGAGGCCATCGAGGCCCTGGTCGACGACCTGGGCGTCCGGCGCTACGTCCTCTACGTGACCGACTACAGCACGCCGGTCGGATATCTCATGGCCCTGCGCCACCCGGAGCGGATCCTGGGGCTGGTCGTGCAGAACGGCAACACGCACGAGGCGGGCATGGGCGAGACCTGGGACACCGCGCGCCGGTACTGGGCGGAGCCGACCGAGGAGAACCGCGCGGCGCTGCCCGACTGGCTGACCTTCGAAGGCACCCGCGACCAGTACCTCAGCGGGCTGTCGCCGGACCTGCAGGCCCTGCAGCCGCGCGAGACGTGGCACCTCGACTGGGAGCGGCTCACACGGCCCGGCAACGTCGAGGCGCACTTCCAGCTCTTCGTCGACTACCAGCACCACGTGGCCCGTTTCCCCGAGATCGCCGCCTTCCACCGCGAGCACCAGCCGCCGTGCCTGGTGCTGTGGGGCCGCCACGACGTCTACTTCGACATCGCGGAGGTCCTGGCCTACCACGAGGAGATGGAGACCCTCGAGGCGCACATCTACGACGGCGGGCACCTCTTCCTCGAGACCCACGCCGCCGAGGTCGCGGAGCAGCTCGTCGCCTTCGTCGGCGACGTGCTCGACGCCGCGAGGACGGGCTAGACCCGGCCGTCGAGGCCGGGGAAGGCGGCCGGGGAGCCGCCCCACGCCAGCGCCTGGACCGCGGCCGCGACCACGCCGCGGACGGCGAACTCGCGCAGCTCGGGCGAGTCCGCGGCGCCGACGAGGTCGGCGTACAGGGCGCCGAGGCGTTCCTCCAGCAACACCGCCAGCGCCGCCGCGGATGCCTCGTCGGTGACGGGGGAGGGCAGCGCGTAGCCGGGCTCGGCGGCGACGGGATCGGCGTCGGCCGCGCGGATCAGCGCTGCCAGCGCATCGCGGCGCGCACGATGGGCCGCCAGCGCGGCATGGGCCGATTCTGCGCCGTCGGCCAGGTGCGCGCCGGCCACGCCGTAGCCGTAGACGCACGCGTGCTCGCCCGCCAGTGCCGCCTGAGCTGCGTCGATACTCATCCGAGCAGCACCCCGTGACCGGCCTCGGAGGCGGCGATCGACGCGAGGACGGCGGCCAGCCGCGGCCCGGACGCCGCCAGGCAGGCCACGACACACGCGTCGGCAGCGGCCCGTTCCGCCTCGGCGACGGCGGCCAGCGCGGCGCCCGCCTCGCCCGGGACCTCCGGCGCCGCGGCCTCGGGTGCATCAGGAGCGGAGCCGAACGGCAGCGGCCCGTCGTCGCCGAGAACGGTGAGATGCTCCTCGTGGTGCGCGGTCAGCGGCGCGAGCCGCCCGTCCAGGTCCGGATGGGCGGCGACGGTGGCCGCGTGCAGCGCCAGCAACCGCTGCTCGGACGCCACCGCGCGCCACCGCAGCTTCACGTCCGCGTCGAGCGACGAGCGTGCCCCGGGCGCGGCCTTCGGACGCGGGTCGGCGGCGCACCCCGGCAGCGCGACGAGAGCGGCGGCACCCAGCACCGGAGCCCCGGCCACCAGCGCGAGCAGCCGCCGCCGGCCGTCGTCCACCCTCTGCGTCACGGGGGACACCGTAACCGGTGAGAACCCGCGCTTGGATCACCGGCCGGAGCTGTAGTCTTGGCTACTCTTGGCGGCAGGGAGTCAAGAACACGGCCAACCCATGAGACACCATGAGACAACTCGACATCGAGGAAGGGGCACCCGATGACATCGGCCACCCGTGACCTTCTGCAGCAGGTCATCGAGCCCGTGGTGACGTCAGAGGGGCTCGACCTCGAGGAGCTCGAGCTGTCCCAGGCGGGTCGCCGCAGCCGGCTGCGCATCATCGTCGATGCCGACGGCGGGGTCGACCTCGACCGCTGCGCCGAGGTGTCGCGGCACATCGCCAAGGTGCTCGACGACTCCGACGTCATGGGCGACCACGCGTACACCCTCGAGGTCAGCTCGCCGGGCGTCTCCCGGCCGCTGACCCTCCCGCGGCACTGGTCGCGGGCGACGGGCCGGCTGGTGCGCGCCGTCCTGCACGACGGCGGCGACGTCACCGGCCGGGTGGTGTCGGCGGGAGACCACTCCGCCGTGCTCGACGTCGACGGCGACAGCCGCGAGCTGGCGTACGCCGACGTCCGCAGGGCCAAGGTTCAGGTCGAGTTCCGGAAGACCGACGACTCCGAGCTCGACGATTTCGAGGAAGAGGACTGAGAGCGTGGACATCGACCTTTCGCTCCTGAGAGCACTGGAGCGAGAGAAGGACATCTCCTTCGACCTGGTCGTCGAGGCGACGGAGCGCGCGCTGCTGCTCGCCTACCAGCGCTCCGAGAGCCACCAGCCGCGCGCCCGCGTCGAGCTGGACCGCAAGACCGGCCATGTCACCGTCTGGGCCCAGGAGCTCGACGAGGACGGCGCCGTCGTGCGCGAGTGGGACGACACCCCCGCCGGCTTCGGCCGCATCGCCGCCACCACCGCGAAGCAGGAGATCCTGCAGCGGCTGCGCGACGCCGAGGACGAGAACACGTTCGGCGACTTCCTCGACCGCGAGGGCGAGATCGTCTCCGGCACCATCCAGCAGGGCCGCGACCCCCGCACGGTCATGGTCAGCCTCGGCAAGGTCGAGGCGGTGCTGCCGCCGGCCGAGCAGGTGCCGGGCGAGCGCTACGAGCACGGCAGCCGCATCCGCTGCTACGTCGTACAGGTGCGCAAGGGCCAGCACGGCCCCGTCATCACGGTGTCGCGCACGCACCCCAACCTGGTGAAGAAGCTGTTCGTGCTCGAGGTACCCGAGATCGCCGACGGCACGGTGCAGATCGCCGGCATCGCCCGCGAGGCCGGCCACCGCACGAAGATCGCCGTGTTCTCCACGGTGCCGGGGGTCAACGCCAAGGGCGCCTGCATCGGCCCCATGGGCTCGCGGGTCCGCGCGGTCATGTCCGAGCTGCACGGCGAGAAGATCGACATCATCGACTGGTCCGAGGACCCCGCTGAGCTGGTGGCCAACGCGTTGTCGCCGGCTCGCGTGCAGCGGGTCGAGATCGTCGACGCGGCCGCGCGGTCGGCCCGGGTGACGGTGCCCGACTTCCAGCTCTCGCTGGCCATCGGGCGCGAGGGACAGAACGCGCGGCTGGCCGCCCGGCTCACCGGATGGCGCATCGACATCCGTCCCGACACCGAGCCGGAACCCGCCGATCGGGGCGCCGATGCGCCCGCGTGACCGTTCAGGCGTGATAGACGCTAAACTGTTCGAGTGAATGACCGCGCGACCGGCCGGTCACCTGTGCGCACCTGCGTGGGTTGCCGGTCCCGCGTGGTGAAGTCCGAACTGCTCCGCGTCGTCGCGGGCGGTGCCGGCGCCGAACGGGCGCTGGTTCCCGACCTCGGCGGCCGGCTACCGGGCCGGGGTGCGTACCTGCACCCGAGCCAGGAATGCCTCGACCTAGCCGAGCATCGTCGGGCGTTCTCGCGCGCACTTCGCGCCGAGGGGCCGCTCGACGGTGCTGAGCTGCGTCGATGGCTGGCCGAGCACGAGGAACGACCCGGTCGGCTGCCACGGCCGACCGGAACGGAAGAAGGAGACACGACGTGACGCTCACGAGCGCTCGATGAGCACGCAGCGATGAGCACGCGCACCACCTAGCCGGTCCGAGCCGACACGCCCGGGCCGAGAAGGAGAGCAGTGGCAAAGGTCCGGGTACACGAGCTCGCGAAAGAGCTCGGTGTGACGAGCAAGGATGTCCTCGGCAAGCTGGGCGACCTCGGGGAGTACGTCAAGTCGGCATCGTCGACTGTCGAGGCTCCCGTCGTCCGCAAGCTTCGCGACGCATTCGCCAATCAATCGACCGGCAAGGGAACCACGCGGTCTCCTGGCCGCCCTGGCCCCACGGCCAGGCCGGGAGCACCCACCCCCAGTCCCAGCACCAACGCCGCACCGGCGCCGGCACCCGCCGCGCCGGGGGCGAAGCCTGCCCCGCGTCCGGCCGCTCCGGCGCCCGCGGCCGAGCAGGCGGCTCCGGCCGCTCCGGCTGCGCCGCCCGCGTCCCGGCCGGCACCGAGCCCGGCTCCGGGCCCGCGTCCCGGCCCCGCAGCACCGCCCGCGGGCTCGCGCCCGAGCGGTGGCGACGGCCGTGGCCAGGGCCAGGGCGCACGTCCCGGCCAGGGCCAGCGTCCCGGTGGCGGCGACCGGCCGCGTCCGGGTTCGGGTTCGGACCAGGGTCAGCGGCCCGGCGGCGACCGGCCGCGTCCGGCCGGCGGCCCGAAGCCCGGCCCCGCCGCGCCGCGTCCGGCCGGCCCGCGTCCGGGCAACAACCCGTTCGGCGGCGAGAACACCGGCATGGGCCGGCCTCGTCCCGGCGGCGGCCCGCGTCCGGGCAACAACCCGTTCTCGTCCGGTGGCTCCACCGGCATGCAGCGTCCCGGCTCGCGCCGCGACGGCGAGGGCCGCGGCGCCCCCGGTCCGGGTGGCCCGCGTCCCAGCGCTCCGGCGCCGCGTCCGGGCGGTGGCGGTGGCGGCGGAGGCCCGCGTCCCAACCCCGGCATGATGCCGCCGCGCCCGTCGCAGCGGCCCGGCGGCGGCGGTGGCGGTGGCGGCGAGCGCGGCGGCCGTCCCGGCGGTGACCGCGGCGGCCGTCCCGGCGGCGGCGGCCGTCCCGGCGGTCCCGGTGGTGGCGGCGGTGGCCGTCCCGGTGGCGGCGGCGGCTTCGGTGGCGGCGGTGGCCGTCCCGGTGGCGGCGGTGGCTTCGGCGGCGGTCCGGGCGGCGGCGGTCGTCCCGGTGGCGGCGGTGGCCGCGGCCGCGGTGGCACGGCCGGCGCGTTCGGCCGTCCCGGCGGCAAGCCGGCCAAGAGCCGCAAGAGCAAGCGCCAGAAGCGCCAGGAATACGACAACATGCAGGCCCCGTCGATCGGCGGCGTGCGGCTGCCGCGCGGCAACGGCCAGGTCGTCCGGCTGCCCCGCGGCGCGTCGCTCGCCGACTTCGCCGAGCGCATCGACGTCGACCCCGCGCAGCTGGTCCAGGTCCTGTTCGGCCTCGGCGAGATGGTCACGGCCACCCAGTCGGTCGACGAAGACACCTTCCGGGTGCTGGGCGAGGAGCTCGGCTTCGAGATCCAGATGGTCTCGCCCGAGGACGAGGACCGCGAGCTGCTCGAGTCGTTCGACATCGACTTCGACGCCGAAGAGGGCGACGACGAGGCACTGGCGGCACGGCCGCCGGTGGTCACCGTCATGGGCCACGTCGACCACGGTAAGACGAAGCTGCTCGACGCGATCCGCAAGGAGAACATCGTCGAGTCCGAGGCCGGCGGCATCACCCAGCACATCGGTGCCTACCAGGTCTACGTCGAGCACGAGGGCGAGCAGCGGGCAATCACCTTCATCGACACCCCGGGTCACGAGGCGTTCACCGCCATGCGTGCCCGTGGTGCCCAGGTGACCGACATCGTCATCCTCGTGGTGGCGGCCGACGACGGCGTCATGCCGCAGACCATCGAGGCGCTGAACCACGCCCAGGCGGCCGGTGTGCCCATCGTCGTCGCGGTCAACAAGATCGACGTCGAGGGCGCCAACCCGTCGAAGATCCGCCAGCAGCTCACCGAGTACAACCTGGTGGCCGAGGAGTACGGCGGCGACACCATGTTCGTCGACGTCGCGGCGAAGCCGGGCATCAACATCGACAAGCTGCTCGAGGCCGTCCTGCTCACCGCGGACGCGGCGCTCGACCTGCGGGCCAACCCCGAGATGGACGCACGCGGCGTGGCGATCGAGGGTCACCTCGACCGCGGCCGCGGTCCGGTGGCGACCGTCCTGGTGCAGCGCGGCACGCTGCGTCCGGGCGACGCCATCGTCACCGGCCAGTCCTACGGCCGGGTGCGCGCCATGCTCGACGAGTACGGCAAGCCGGTCGAGGAGGCCCTGCCGTCGCGGCCGGTCCTCGTGCTCGGTCTCACCGCGGTGCCCGGCGCCGGCGACAAGTTCCTCGTCGCCGACGACGACCGCACCGCGCGCCAGATCGCCGAGAAGCGCGAGGCCATGGAGCGCAACGCCGCCCTGGCCAAGGCCCGCAAGCGGGTCACGCTCGAGAGCTTCATGGCCGAGAGCAAGGTCGAGACGCTGAACCTGATTCTCAAGGGCGATGTGTCCGGCTCGGTCGAGGCGCTCGAGGACGCGCTGCTCAAGATCGACGTGGGCGACGAGGTCAACCTCAACATCATCCACCGCGGCGTCGGCGCCATCACGGCCAACGACGTCAACCTCGCCTCCATCGACCAGGGCATCATCATCGGCTTCAACGTCCGGCCGCAGAGCCGGACGGTCGAGGACCTGGCCGACCGCGAGGGTGTCGAGATCCGGTACTACTCGGTCATCTACGCGGCGATCGAGGAGATCGAGGCGGCCCTCAAGGGCATGCTCAAGCCCGAGTTCGAAGAGGTCCAGCTCGGCACCGCCGAGATCCGCGAGGTGTTCCGGTCGTCCAAGGTCGGCAACATCGCCGGCTGCATGGTCACCGACGGCATCATGCGGCGCAACGCGTCGGCGCGGCTGGTCCGCGACGGCGTCGTGGTGGGCGAGGGCCTCACGATCGTGTCGCTGCGGCGCGAGAAGGACGACGTCACCGAGGTCCGCGACGGGTTCGAGTGCGGTATCAGCCTCGGCTCGTTCAACGACATCAAGGTCGGCGACCGCATCGAGACCTACGAGATGAAGGAGAAGCCGCGCGGCTGACGCCGTCCGCGGAACCCGAGCCGTGTTCGTGGGAACGATCACGTTCGACCTGCTCCTCGGCGACGTCCGCTCGTTGAAGCAGAAGCGCGCCGCCGTTCGGCCCATCGTGGCCGAACTGCGGCGCCGCTTCGACGTCGCCGTGGCCGAGGTCGGACACCAGGACCTGCATCGCCGCGCAAAGGTGGGGGTCGCCGTCGTCGCCGGCGACTCCCGGCAGTGCATCGACGTGCTCGACGCCGTCGAGCAGCACGTCGCGGACCGGCCGGAGATCGAGCTGCTCTCCACCCGCCGGCGGATCCACAACGACGAGGACGAGGAGTAGTGCCATGGCCGATCCAGCGCGGGCACGCAAGCTGGCCGACCGCATCCGCGAGATCGCGGCCGAGACGCTGGAGCGCCGGGTCAAGGACCCCCGGCTGGGGTTCGTGACGGTCACCGACGCCCGCATCACCGGTGACCTCCGCGACGCCACCGTCTTCTACACCGTCTACGGCGACGACGAGGAGCGCTCGGCCACGGCCGCCGCGCTCGAGAGCGTCAAGGGGCTGGTCCGCTCCGAGGTGGGCCGGCGCACCGGCGTCCGGTTCACCCCGACGCTGGAGTTCGTCGCCGACGCCATCCCCGAGAACGCCGCGAACATCGACGACCTGCTCCGCACCGCCCGCGAGTCCGACGAGCGGGTCGCCCAGGTGGCCGCCGACGCCGAGTACGCCGGCGACCCCGACCCGTACCGCAAGCCCGCGGAGGACGAGGTCGACGAGGATCTGGACGACGAGGTCCACGGGGACCTGGATGACGACGGCGACGAGGACGGCGACGACCCTCGTGGGTGACGTCGACGGCCTCGTCGTCGTCGACAAGCCCGGCGGCTGGACCTCGCACGACGTCGTCGCCCGCATCCGGCGGCTGGCCGGCACCCGCCGCGTCGGCCACGCCGGCACGCTCGACCCGATGGCCACCGGCGTCCTGGTCGTCGGCATCGGCAAGGCCACCAAGCTGCTCGGCCACCTGGCGCTGACGGAGAAGGAGTACGACGCCACCGTCCGGCTCGGCGCCACCACCGTCACCGAGGACGCCGAGGGCGAGGTGACGGCGACGGCCGACGCCTCCGCCGTCACCGACGCGGCGGTCGCCGACGGCGTCGCCGCCCTCACCGGGCCGATCCAGCAGGTGCCCAGCGCGGTCTCCGCCGTGAAGATCGACGGCGTGCGCTCGTACCACCGGGTCCGGTCCGGCGAGAACGTCGATCTGCCGCCCCGCGACGTCGTGGTCAGCCGGTTCGACGTGCTGGCCACCCGGCGCGACGGCCCGTACGTCGACCTCGACGTGTCGGTCGCCTGCTCGTCGGGCACCTACATCCGGGCGCTGGCCCGCGACCTCGGGGCGTCGCTGGGCGTCGGCGGCCATCTGACGGCGCTGAGGCGCACCGCCGTCGGCCCCTACCGGCTGGACCGGGCGCACACGCTCGAGGCGCTCGCCGAGGACCTCGTCGTCCTCCCGATCGCCGACGCGGCGGCCGCGGCGTTCCCGCGCCTCGACGTCGACGCCGCCACCGCGGGCAAGGTGGCGCACGGCATGCCGCTGCCGGCCATGGGCCTCGGCCCCGGCCCCGTCGCCGTCTTCGGGCCGGACGGTACGCTGCTCTCGCTGGCGGAGGACCGCGGCTCCCGCGCGAAGCACCTGGCGGTGTTCGTATGACTGATCGGCAGCAGGTCCACGAGGAGCTCGAGGCGGAGCTGGCGTTCCTGTGGCGCCGGGTGCGCCGGCTGTCGATCGACCTCGCCCGCCAGGTCGACGAGGGCCTCGAGGCCGCGGCCTACGGGCTGCTGGGCCTGCTGGCCGACGGCGGCGACGTGCGCGCCGCAGACCTCGCCGACCGGCTCGGACTGGACAAGTCCACCGTCAGCCGCCAGGTCACGCAGATGGAGTCGCTCGGGCTGATCCAGCGCGTCATCGACCCGCAGGACGGCCGGGCCCGGCTCATCCACATCACCGACGACGGCCGGTCGCGGGTCCAGCAGCTGCGGGCGGCGCGGGGCCGCTGGTTCGGCGAGGCGCTGGAGCACTGGCCCACCGCCGACGTCGACACCCTGGCCGTTCTGCTGAAACGCCTGAACGAGTCCCTCTCGCAGGAATAGCCTCGCCCTCCGGAATAAAGTTGTGTGCTGCAACCATTGACCATATAGTTGCAGCAGCCAACCATCTGAGGCGGTGAGACGAGCATGCGCAGCGACGTCTGGAGCGAGCTCGTCGAACAGGGGCGGCTCCTGGTCCGCATGGGCCGGCTGCTCACACACCGCCACGTCGAGATCTACGAGGGCGTGGGTCCGGCGCTGGGCGGGATGCTCGCAACGCTGAGCAAGGAGGGCCCCATGCGGCTGACGGCGCTCGCCGACCGGCTGCACGTGGACCCGTCCGTCGCCAGCAGGCAGGCGTCCGAGCTCGTGGAACGTGGGCTGGTCGGGCGCCGTCCGGACCCCGGCGACGCCCGCGCCGGCCTGCTCGACGTCACCGCCGAGGGCCACGCGACCCTGCGGCGCGCCATGGACCGCAGCACGGAGGTCATGGCCTCCGCGCTGTCGGACTGGAGTGACGCAGAGGCCCGGCAGCTGGTCGACCTGCTCACCAAGCTCAACACCGATCTCCGCGACGACCTCTGCGGGGAGAAGGGACGCGTCTGATGGCGAACTCCGCCGGTTCCGTCGAGGTACCGCAGGAAACCCCGTCGGCGATGACCCACCGACAGGTGCTGGAGGCGATGTCCGGGCTGCTGCTCGCCATGTTCGTGGCGATGCTGTCCGGAACGATCGTCGCCAACGCGCTGCCGCGCATCATCGGCGACCTGGGCGGCAACCAGGACCAGTACACCTGGGTGGTGACGGCGACCCTCCTCGCGGCCACGGCCACCACCCCGATCTGGGGCAAGCTGGCCGACCGCATGAACAAGAAGCTGCTCGTCCAGCTGTCGATCACCGTCTTCGTGATCGGCTCGGTCCTGGCCGGGTTCTCGCAGAACACCGAGTCGCTCATCGGCTTCCGCGTGCTGCAGGGCCTGGGCCTGGGTGGTCTGCAGGCGCTCGTGCAGATCGTCATGGCCTCGATCGTCAGCCCGCGCGAGCGCGGCCGGTACATGGGCTACTTCGGTGCCGTCATGGCCGTCGCGACGGTGGGCGGCCCGCTGCTGGGCGGCTTCCTCGTCGACTCCGAGCTGCTCGGCTGGCGCTGGTGCTTCTGGGTGGGCGTGCCGTTCGGCATCGCGGCCCTGGTCCTGCTGCAGCGCACGCTCAAGCTCCCGGTCCTGACGGCCACCACGAGGATCGACTGGCTGGGCGCCCTGCTCATCCCGGGCGGCATCAGCGTGCTGCTCATCTGGGTCACGCTGGCCGGCAAGGACTTCGCCTGGATGTCGTGGCAGTCGGCCGTGTTCGTGGCCGGTGGCGTGCTGCTGATCGCGTTCGCCGTCGCCGTCGAGCGCCGGGTTCAGGACCCCGTCGTGCCGCCGCGGCTGCTGAGGCAGCGGACCATGGTGCTGGCGATCATCGCCAGCGTCGCCATCGGCATCGCGATGTTCGGCTCGTCGGTCTTCTTCGGGCAGTACTTCCAGATCGCCCGCGGCTACTCGCCCACGGCGGCCGGCCTACTCACGCTGCCGATGATCGTCGGCCTGCTGCTGGCATCGACCATCACCGGCCAGCTGGTCACCCGGTTCGGGCGGTGGAAGAGGTTCCTCGTCGCCGGGTCCGCGCTGATCGTCGTCGGCCTGGGGCTGCTGGGCACCATCGACCACTCCACCTCGCTGGTGCTCATCGGCGTCTACATGGCGATCCTCGGCGTCGGTGTCGGGTCGAGCATGCAGAACCTCGTGCTCGCCGCGCAGAACGGCCTCGACTACCGCGACCTCGGGGCCGGGACGTCGACGGTGACGTTCTTCCGCTCGCTCGGCGGTGCGGCCGGTGTCTCCGTCCTCGGCGCGATCCTGGCCACGCACGTCACCGACCTCATCTCCGAAGGGCTGGCGTCGATTCCGGGCGCCGGCGACGCCACCCAGAGCGGCGGCTCCACGTCGCTGGACCTCACCGGTCTGCCGGAGCCGGTGCGGGTGATCGTCGAGCACGCCTACGGCGACGCGACGGCCCTGGTGTTCCTCATCGCCGGCGTCATCGCGCTGATCGCGTTCGTCGCCGTCCTCTTCATGAAGGAGACCTCGCTGCGGACGACGGTGGGCGACGCCGAGCCGGCGGAGCTGGAGGAGGCCGCCGCGCGGGCATAATGAACGTAGACAGGCGACATCGAACCCGGGAGAGGACGCTCGTGCACCACTGGACCGATCTGGGCCAGGTCCCTCCCGGGTTCGGGCCGGCGGTCGTCACCATCGGCAACTTCGACGGCGTCCACCTCGGCCACCGTCAGGTCCTGACCCGCATGGTGGCCGACGCCCACGCGGCCGGCGGCGGCACGCAAGCCGTCGCCGTCACCTTCGACCCCCACCCGCGCCGGCTGCACCGGCCCGAGGACGCGCCGCCGCTCATCACCGGCGTGCGCGACAAGCTCGAGCTGCTCGCCTCGACGGGCCTCGACGCCGTCCTCGTGCAGCCCTACACCTGGGAGTTCGCGCGGCAGTCGCCCGAGCAGTTCGTCCGCCGCTTTCTCGTCGACGGGCTGCACGCCGTCACCGTCGTCGTCGGCCATGACGTCCGGTTCGGCTGGCAGAACGCGGGCGACCTGTCGACGATGCTCTCGCTGGGGGCCCAGTACGGCTTCAGCGTCGAGGTGATCGACGAGGTGAAGACGCCTGACGGCGGCCGGCGCTGGTCGTCGACGTGGGTGCGCGAGCTGCTGTCCCTGGGCGACGTGGGCGGAGCCGCGGAGATCCTGGGGCGGCCGCACCGGCTGCGTGGCGTCGTCGTCGAGGGCGACAAACGGGGTCGCGAGCTGGGGTTCCCGACGGCGAACCTGTCGGCCTCGGCCGACGGCCTGGTGCCCGCCGACGGCGTGTACGCGGGCTGGCTGTCGGTCGTGACGCCCGGGTCGCGTGAGCGGCTGCCGGCGGCCATCTCGATCGGCACCAACCCGACGTTCGCGGGGGAGGCGCGGCGGGTGGAGGCCTACGTGCTCGGCCGCACCGACCTCGACCTCTACGGCGACGAGATCCTGCTCGAGTTCGTGGAGCGGCTGCGCCCGACGCTCAGGTTCGACTCCGTCGACGACCTCGTCGCCACCATGAACGACGACGTCGCCAAGGCCCGGGTCGTTCTCGGCGTCTGAGGTGTCACCAGGGCGACCCGAGGGCTGATTCGATTCGAACTGGGCCGCGCTGGTATCCTTGGCGCCGCCGTCAGAACGGCCGCGGTTTCAGAGTGCACCGGTGGACATGCCCGGTTGCGCCGCGCAACGATTCGACAAGGAGTTCCGTGCCGACCGACACGAAGACCAAAGAGACCATCATCGCCGAGCACGCCCGCGGCAACGGCGACACGGGCTCGCCCGAGGTGCAGGTGGCGCTGCTCACGCATCGCATCAACCACCTCACCGAGCACCTGAAGGTGCACAAGCACGACCACCACAGCCGCCGCGGGCTGCTGCTGCTGGTCGGCCAGCGCCGCCGGTTGCTCAAGTACCTGCAGCGGGTCGACATCGAGCGCTACCGTGCGCTGATCGAGAAGCTCGGCCTGCGCCGATGAGCTGAGGCCGCGGGGAGCGGACTCCCGCACCGGGAGCCGCTCCCTTCGGCATATCAGCCGCCGGCATCAACTGAAGACAAGCCCAACCAGTCAGGGCGGCCGACTTGAACGCGGCAGGCCGGTCCTCGGTTGTGGTCCTCGGGCAAGTCCCGCGGGCTTCCATCGAAGACCGGCGCGTACGAGATCTCATTCGAGCGGCCTCCCGTGATGCTCCAGGAGGACGACCCATGACGGGTCCGCAGATCCACAGTGCCGAAGCCGTGATCGACAACGGCAGGTTCGGCAGCCACACCATTCGCTTCGAGACCGGCCAGCTCGCGCAGCAGGCCGCCGGCTCCGCCGTCGTCTACCTCGACGACGAGACCATGCTGCTCTCGGCCACCACGGTGTCGAAGAACCCCAAGGAACACCTCGACTTCTTCCCGCTGACGGTCGACGTCGAGGAGCGCATGTACGCCGCGGGCCGCATCCCCGGCTCGTTCTTCCGCCGCGAGGGCCGGCCCAGCGAAGAGGCCATCCTCACCTGCCGGCTCACCGACCGGCCGCTGCGCCCGTCGTTCACGAAGGGCCTGCGCAACGAGGTCCAGGTCGTCATGACGGTCATGTCGCTGCACCCGGACCACCTGTACGACGTCGTGGCCATCAACGCCGCGTCGGCGTCCACCCAGCTCGCCGGGCTGCCGTTCTCCGGCCCCGTCGGCGCCGTCCGGGTGGCGCTCATCGAGGACCAGTGGGTCGGGTTCCCGAGCCACTCGCAGCTGTCCGAGGCCGTCTTCGACATGGTCGTGGCCGGCCGGGTGCTGCCCGACGGCGACGTCGCCATCATGATGGTCGAGGCCGAGTCGACCGCCGAGACGTGGGGGCTGGTCCAGGCCGGCCGCACCGCGCCGACCGAGGAGGTCGTCGCCGCGGGGCTCGAGGCGTCGAAGCCGTTCATCACCGCCCTGGCCTCCGCGCAGAGGCAGCTGGCCGACGCCGCGGCGAAGGAGACGGCGGAGTTCCCGATCTTCCTCGACTACACCGACGAGATCTACGCCGCCGTCGAGGGCGCCGCCCGCGACGAGCTGGCCAAGGCGCTGACCATCGCGGCCAAGCAGGAGCGCGAAGAGCGTCTCGACGAGATCAAGGCGTCGGTCAAGGAGCGCCTCGCCGAGCAGTTCGAGGGCGCCGAGAAGGACATCAGCGCCGCGTTCCGGTCGCTGACGAAGTCGGTCGTGCGCGAGCGCGTGCTGCGCGACCAGGTCCGCATCGACGGCCGCGGCCTCACCGACATCCGCACGCTGTCCGCCGAGGTCGGCCCCATCCCGCGGGCGCACGGCTCGGCGCTGTTCGAGCGCGGCGAGACGCAGATCCTCGGCGTCTCCACGCTGAACATGCTCAGCATGGAGCAGAAGCTCGACACGCTCTCGCCGGAGAAGTCCAAGCGCTACATGCACAACTACAACTTCCCGCCCTACTCGACCGGTGAGACCGGCCGGGTCGGCTCGCCGAAGCGCCGCGAGATCGGCCACGGCGCGCTCGCGGAGCGGGCGCTGCTGCCGGTGCTGCCGGCGCGCGAGGAGTTCCCGTACGCCATCCGGCAGGTCTCCGAGGCGCTGGGCTCCAACGGCTCCACGTCCATGGGCTCGGTCTGCGCCTCCACCATGTCGCTGCTGAACGCCGGTGTGCCGCTGCGCGCCCCGGTCGCCGGCATCGCGATGGGCCTCATCTCCGGTGAGGTCGACGGCGAGCAGCGCTACGTCACGCTCACCGACATCCTCGGTGCCGAGGACGCCTACGGCGACATGGACTTCAAGGTCGCCGGCACGCGCGAGTTCGTCACGGCGCTCCAGCTGGACACGAAGCTGGACGGAATTCCGGCATCCGTCCTGGCAGCTGCCCTGCAGCAGGCCCGCGACGCCCGGCTCACCATCCTCGACGTCATGGCCGAGGCCATCTCCGAGCCGGACGAGATGAGCCCCTACGCGCCGCGGATCATCTCCATCAAGATCCCCGTCGACCAGATCGGCGCGGTCATCGGCCCCAAGGGCAAGATCATCAACCAGATCCAGGACGACACCGGCGCCGAGATCGCCATCGAGGACGACGGCACCATCTTCATCGGTGCCGTCGACGGCCCGTCCGCCGAGGCCGCGCGCACCCAGATCAACGCGATCGCCAACCCGACGATGCCCGAGGTGGGCGAGCGCTACCTCGGCACCGTCGTCAAGACGACGAGCTTCGGCGCGTTCGTCTCGCTGCTGCCGGGCAAGGACGGCCTGGTGCACATCTCCAAGTTGCGGTCCCTCGCGGGCGGCAAGCGGGTCGAGAACGTCGACGACGTCGTCTCGGTCGGGCAGAAGATCCAGGTCGAGATCGCCGAGATCGACGACCGCGGCAAGCTCGCCCTGACCCCCGTCGTCGACGAGGAGCCCGCAGCCGATGCCGGCGAGGCAGTCGACGCCTGACGGCCGCGTGACGACTCCGTCGACGCAGACGTTGTTGGGGGAGGACGACGGCGGACTGGTCCGCCGCACCGTCCTCCCCGGCGGTCTGCGTATCGTCACCGAGGCCGTTCCGACCGTCCGGTCGGTCGCCTTCGGCATCTGGGTGGGCGTCGGCTCGGTCGACGAGCAGCTCACCGAGGCCGGCGCCACGCACTACCTCGAGCACCTGTTGTTCAAGGGAACGCCGAAGCGCACGGCCCTGGACATCTCCGCGGCCATCGAGTCCGTCGGCGGCGAGATCAACGCCTTCACCGCCAAGGAGTTCACCTGCTACTACGCGCGGGTGCTCGACACCGACCTGCCGTTGGCGGTCGACGTCGTGTCCGACATGGTCACCTCGTCGCTCATCGCGCCGGCCGACGTCGAGAGCGAGCGCGAGGTGGTGCTCGAAGAGATCGCCATGCGCGACGACGACCCGTCCGACGCCGTGCACGACCTGCTGGCCACCCGCATGTGGGGTGACAGCCCGCTCGGCCGGTCCATCCTCGGCACGGTCGAGAGCATCACGGGCATGGCGCGCGACACCGTCAACGACTACTACCGGCGCCACTACCTGGCCCGCAACATGGTCGTCGCCGTCGCCGGCAACGTCCGCCACGACGACGTCGTCGCGCTGGTCGAGAAGGCGTTCGGCGAGGCCGGCTTCCTCGACGTCGACGACTCACCCGCCCCGCCGCGTACGGGCGGGGTGGCGCCGTCGTCCGGCCAGGGCGTCACGCTGCTGCACCGGCCGACCGAGCAGGCGAACGTCGTGCTGGCGGTGCCCGGGCTGGCCCGCAACGACGAGCGCCGGTTCGCGCTGGGCGTGCTGAACGCCGCGCTCGGCGGCGGCATGTCGTCGCGGCTGTTCCAAGAGGTCCGCGAGCGGCGCGGCCTGGCGTACTCCGTCTACTCCTACGCCTCGCAGCACGCGGCGGCCGGGCTGCTCGGCGTGTACGTCGGCTGCCAGCCGAAGAAGGTCGACCAGGTGCTCGAGCTGTGCCGTACCGTGCTGGCCGACGTCGTGCGCGGCGGCATCACGGCCGAGGAGCTCGAACGCGGCAAGGGACAGGCCCGCGGCGGCCTGGTCCTCGGACTCGAGGACACCAGCGCCCGCATGAGCCGGCTGGCCAAGGCCGAACTCGTCTACGACGAGCTGCCCAGCGTCGACGAGCTCATCGCGCGAGTCGACGGCGTCAGCATCGACCAGGTCGCCGACCTCGCCCGCGCGCTGCTGCCGGCGACACCGACGCTCGCGGTCGTGGGACCGTTCGACTCGGCGGGCCGGTTCGAAGCGGCGCTGGGTTGATCTGATCGTGGGACGGGCGCTGCGCGGGCTGCCCTACCGGTGGTACGCGCGGCGGCTGTCCGCCCGGCTGCGGGCGGCCGGGCCCGGCGCGCTGCCGCGGCACGTGGCCGTCGCCATGGACGGCAATCGCCGCTGGGCCCGTCAGGCCGGCTACGCCGATCCCACCATCGGGCACCGGTTCGGCGCCGAGCACGTCGACGAGCTGCTGACCTGGTGCGCCGCCATCGGGATCGGCCACGTGACGGTGTACGTGGCGTCGTCGGACAACCTGCGCAAGCGCTCGTCCGACGAGGTCGGCCACCTCATGCGCATGGTCGAGGAGGTCGTCGCGACGCGGCTGGCCTCGCCGTCGCACCGGTGGCGGCTGCACGTCGCGGGGCGGCTCGACGAGCTGCCCGACTCCACGCGTGACGCGCTGAAGCTGGCGGTCTCGTCGACGGCCGGGCGGTCTGAGGGGCTGGAGCTGACGGTGGCCATCGGCTACGACGGCCGCCAGGAGATCGTCGATGCCGTCCGCTCCTACCTCGACGACGGCGGCTCGGCCGACGACCTGACGCCGGACGACATCGCCCGGCACCTGTACACGCGCGGGCAGCCGGCGCCCGACCTCGTCATCCGCACGAGCGGCGAGCAGCGGCTGTCCGGCTTCCTGATCTGGCAGGCCGCCCACGCCGAGCTGTACTTCTGCGACGCCTACTGGCCCGGCTTCCGCCAGGTCGACTTCCTCCGCGCGCTGCGCACCTACGCCCGGCGCAAGGCGGCGGGCATGGTCGACGCGTAGGCGGCTTCAGGAGGGCGGGGGCCCGATCCTCTGCCTGCGCTCGGGGCGGGTGCGCGCTGGCGCACCGGCAAGGGGCTGCTCATGTGTACTGCGTGTGGGCGGCAGGTGTCGGTGACGGCGGGCACGATCTTCCACCGGACCCGTACGCCGTTGGCGACGTGGTTCGCCGCGATCTGGTTCGTCACGTCGCAGAAGGACGGCGTGTCCGCCTGGGTCTGCAGCGGGTGCCGGGGTTCGGTTCGTACGAGACCGCGCTGGCTGCACAAGCTGCGTCGGGCGATGGTCCGGCCCGACCGGGACCGGCTGTCCGGGACCGGTTGTCCGGGACCGTCGAGGTCGACGAGGTGATGGTCGGCGGCGTCGACGTAGGTACCGCCGGCGCGGGCGGGGACACGGTCCCGGTCATGGTCGCGGTCGAGCGCAGCGACGGCCAGCGGCTGGGGCGCATGCGTGCTCGGATCGTCACTGCGCCGGGCAGCTTGCAGCTGGTCACCCCTTCGCCACCGGCGTCGTCGAGCCCGGCTCGACCATCCACACCGACGGTGCCCGAGGGCTGCGTCGGCTGGCCGACATGGGCTACACCCACCACGACACCACCGGCTACAACGCCGCCGACCGGTCGGCCGTGCTGCCGGGAGTGCACCTGATCGCGTCGCTGCTCAAGCGCTGGATCGCCGGCACGCTGCACCATCGCGTCAGCACCGAGCACCTGTGCTACCACCTCGACGAGTACACCTTCCGGTTCAACCGCCGC
The DNA here is from genome assembly GCF_004348545.1 of Jiangella ureilytica. Classification (GTDB taxonomy): domain Bacteria; phylum Actinomycetota; class Actinomycetes; order Jiangellales; family Jiangellaceae; genus Jiangella; species Jiangella ureilytica. The sequence goes on from NZ_SMKL01000001.1 coordinate 136,760, forward strand.
ACCGCCCGCAAGCGGGGCTCGCTGTTCTACCGGCTCCTCCAGCAAGCCGTCGCCACCGACCCCCACCCGCTACATGACCTGCAACGACCCGGAGACCCCGGATGGTGACACCGGCGTCATGGTGCGGGCACGCCCGAGGTTGAGGGAGCGGTGGTGCGAGGGTGTGGTGCCATACCGGTTCACGAAGGCCTGCCGGAGTGCTTCGGTCGATCCGAAGCCGCAGCGTGCCGCTACTCTCGTGATCGGCAGCGAGGTGGTCGCCAGCAGGTGTGCGGCCGCTTCCGTTCGAGCATTCCGGACGAAGCGGGCGGGCGTCACGCCCAGGTTGGCCAGGAAGATCCGGGTGAGGTGCCGCGTGCTCACGCCGGCTACGCGGGCCAAGGCGGCGGCTGTGAGGTCGGAGTCCAGGTGTGTGGTCACGTGCTGTTCGATCTTGCGCGCCAGTTCGTTCTCGGTGCGAGGCGCGGCGGTGTACATGCTGATCTGCGCCTGGTTCCCGGGTCGCTGTAGGTAGGTGACCAGGGCTCTGGCGACCTGCCGGGCGAGATCCAGGCCGTGGTCCTCCTCGATGAAGGCCAGCATGAGATCCAGGGCACTGGTGACGCCTGCGGCGGTGGCGATGTGGCCATCGCGGATGTAGATGGGGTCGGGGTCCACGGCGACAGTCGGGAAGTGGGTCGCCAGGTCCTGCGCGACGGCCCAGTGTGTCGTGCCGCGCCTTCCGTCCAGCAGGCCGGCGGCAGCGAGAACGAACGCGCCGGTGCAGACCGAGGCGATGCGTCGGCTCTCCCGCGCCAACCGGCGCACGTGGCCGACGATGTGCGGATCGTTGGCCGCGCGTCCGCTGCCGACGCCTCCCACGACGATCAGAGTGTCCAACGGTCCGCGCGTGCCTTGCAGCGACCGCTGGCTGGCCACGGTGAGCCCTGGACTGCGGCGCTGGAAGGTGAGGCCCGAGCTGCAGGTGATCGGCTCGCCGTCCGCGCTGACGACGGTGACCTGATACGGGGCGCCTGATCCCAGCGCGTTCGCCATGCCGAGGGTCGCGGTGACACAGGCGAGGTCGAGCAACTCGGTGTCGGCATAGCCGACGACGACGACCGACCGCCCATCCATGCCGCGAGGGTAGTCAGATGCGACCAGCATCCCAAACTTTCGGACACGTCCGCCGTCGGTCATGGGCTTTTCCGCTCGGCGCGGACATCGTGGGTCCCGGGTCGCCGCTACCCCTGCGGCGCACGTGAGTCGTCAGGAGGACATGTGGCCGAATTGGCCCTCGATGTCCTCGATCTGCGGTGCAGCTACGGAGCGTTCGAGGCCGTACGCGGGGTGTCGTTCCAGGTCGCCTCCGGTGAGCTGTTCGCGTTGCTCGGCACGAACGGCGCGGGCAAGACCACCACGATCGAGGTGTTGGAGGGCCTGCAATCCGCCGCCGCCGGACGCGTCCGGGTGCTGGGAAGGGATCCGCGCCGCGATCGCCGTGCGCTGCGCCGCCACACCGGCGTGATGTTGCAGGACGGCGGGCTGACCGGGCAACTGACCGTGCGAGAGAGCGTCCAGGTGTGGCGCGGGCTCACCCACCGTCCGCGGACAACCGACGAGGTGCTCGACCTAGTCGGATTGTCGCCCCGGTCCGGAGTCGCCGTCGAGCAGCTCTCCGGTGGCGAACGCCGCCGCCTGGAGCTGGCGCTCGCGGTGCTCGGCCGGCCCCAGTTGCTGTTCCTCGACGAACCGACCACGGGAATGGACCCGGCCTCGCGGCGCACGACCTGGGACGTGATCCGCCGGCTGCGCAGCGACGGGACCACTGTCTTGCTCACGACGCACTATCTGGACGAGGCGGAGGCGCTCGCCGACCGGGTGGCGATCATGCACGCGGGGCGGATCGCCACCATCGGAACACCGGATGACGTGGTGACGGTCCTGCCCGCGAGGATCAGTTTCCTCGAGCCCACCGGACTGCGTCCGCCGGAGCTGCCGCACGCGACGGTCGCGATCGACGAAGGCCGCGTGGGCTACCAGTCCTCCGACGTGCAGGTGGATCTCGCGTACCTCCTGGACTGGGCCCGCGATCACGGGGTGACGCTACGCGGGCTGACGGCAAGATCGGCGTCGCTCGAAGATGTACTTCTCGACATCGCCGCCAACCACACAGCCGCCGACAAGGCACATCAATGACCGCGACCCAGCTCGAGTCCGGGATATGGCGACAGCTCTGCGCCCTGTTCGGGATGGAACTGCTGCTGCTTCGCCGGAACATGGCCGCGGCGGTGCTGGTCGTGGTCCTACCGCTGGTCGTGGGTGTGCTCATACTGGGTGTGGACCAGGTCGCGGTGGGTGACGAACGAGCCGGTGCGGAGCGGATCGCGAGGGCTCTGGGCATGATCGTGGCGATCTTCGTCCATCACCACCTCGTGACGGTCTACGCCTCTCGCCGACAGGAACTCGTGTTGAAACGCCTCCGCGCCGGCCTGCCGGCCGACGCGACGATCATCGCCGGCGCCGCGAGCACGGTCACCGTGATCTATCTCGCCCAGACGGTCCTGCTCGGGGCTTACGCGGTTCTGGTTCTGCGATTCCCCGTGCCGCTCAACCCGGTCTCGATCCTGCTGGCCGTATTGCTGGCTGCCGGCCTGATGACCACTATCGCGGCGGTGGTGTCCGCGGTGACGCGAAGCTCGGAGGCGGCCATGATGACCACCTTCCCGACCGTGGCGTTCTTCCTCGCGACTCCCGGTGTGCTGGCCCCATACGGCGCGTTTCCCGACTCGTTCGAGACGGTGATGTGGTGGTTCTCGCCGCTCGGGCCGTTCGGTGAGGTTGTGCGCATCGGCTGGCTCGGCGCCGAGAACGGTGCAGGGCTCCTCGACAGCCTCATCCACACGCTTCCTGGACTGGCCGTCATGTCCGCCTGGCTGGTGCTGACCGCTCTAGCCGTCACCCGCTTCTTCCGATGGGAGCCCCGGCACAAATGACGAGGCCACGCGCACAAGCAAGTCACGACCACGCTCTTTCCCTCACGGCCCGAACGCCGAGCCGGAGTTCGAGCTGGTCTCAGGGGCTACGAGCTATCTCGTGCGGCGCCCCGCTAAGGGCGGCTTCATCAGGGAGGATGCGGATCGCGGCATCCGGCGCGCAGCATCCGCACCCGGATCTGATCGGCCCGTGACTGCCCCACCTGCAACGACCCCGCGACCCCGGATGATGACTTGGAAGGTCACGATGAGCTCCGGGCACCCCGGCGGTCGGTGAGGAGAAGCATGAAGCGGCTATGAAGCCGCCTCGTGTTCGCTCGGCCCGTCCACACTCACCCACGACAGGAGACCCGATCATGTCCCGCTCCGTGCTCTACATGTCCATGTCGCTCGACGGCTTCATCACCGGTCCCGATGACGGCCCGGACAACGGCCTCGGAACCGGAGGCGAACAGCTGCACGCCTGGCTGTTCGACGGCGACCACGAGGCCCGCGGTGGCGTCGGACTCCCAGTCATCCGCACCAGCGCGGCCAGCCTCCCAGTGGCCCAGGAGATGCTGGCCACCGGCGCCGTGCTGACGGGAAAGCGCACGTTCGACGCGGCCGGCGGCTGGGGCGGCGGCCACCACAACGGCGTCCACATCGAGGTGTTCACCCGCTCCGAGCCGGTAGCCGACGCCATCCAGGGCCCCAACATCCACTACGCCACCGACGGCATCGAGGCGGCCATGGCGCGGGCCAAAGCCGCGGCCGGCGACAGAGACGTGCTGGTGCACGGGGCGACGACAGCGCAGCTGGCACTGCAGGCCGGGGTGCTGGACGAACTCGAGATCCACCAGGTCCCCGTCCTGCTCGGCGGCGGCCGGTCACTCTTCGGCACGCTGGGCTCACCCCGCCAGCTCGACCTCGTCCGCGTCGTCGACGCCCCAGGCGTCACACACCTGCGATACCGCGTGGCCGGCTGAGCACGCCGGTCGCCGTCGCCGTCCCGGATCGAATCGACGACGCAGGCGAGCCGACTCGCGCATCGCCCGGGCCGGTCGGCGGCCGTGACTTGACTTGAGCAGACATGCAGGACATGCGATCTGCATATCTGCTCACGTCAAGAACAAGGCCGGCGTGAGCGGTGATCATGAACGCCGCCATCCGGTGGCGGGCGTCGACTACCCGGGTACCTTTCAGGAGCTGCTGGCCTGACTCCCGGACAACCGGGCGTGCCTGGAGTATCTGGAGCGGCTGCGCTGGCCGGACGGGTTCGTCTGCCCGCGCTCGGGGCGGGTGCGGGCTGGCGCACCGGCAAGGGGCTGCTCATGTGTACTGCGTGCGGGCGGGCATGACCTGCAACGACCCGGAGACCCCGGATGTTGAGAGACGCGCGTGTCGCTGAAAAGTCGCTTCACGACGCCATTCAGTGGGGGCATCTCGTATGCCCTTCGGAGAGCGCGGGTGATGTGCGCTGGACATACATTGAACCAATCACGCGCTCGTTGAGACCATGGGATGGTGAGGGGTCGCGCGCGTGCAGGGGTGATCGCCGGTGTCGTTGGCCTGGCGTTCTGGTTCCTGCGCGGAGGCCCGAAGCTCCCACCCGGTGCGACGGCCATCATCGAGCGCGTGTCGAGGAGCGACGTGGCGCATGTCGTCGACGGCGAGACGGGGTACGCGGACTCGGAGGGAGTCCGCATCTGGTACGAGAGCATCGCCGCGGAGGGATCCGAGAAGGGGGTTGTGCTGCTCAACGTCTCCATGGGGGGCGACTCGCTGTTCTGGCCTCCGGGCTTCCTTCGCGGTCTCACCTGCGCCGGGTACCGGGTGATCCGCTTCGACCAGCGCGGCACCGGCGCCTCTGACTGGTTGCCGGACTGGAGTCGGAAGCAGCCGTACTCCCTGCTCGACATGGCCGCCGATGCGGTTGCCGTGCTCGACGCGCAGCAGGTGGCGAAAGCCCACGTCATCGGTCTCTCGCTGGGTGGGTTCGTCGCCCAGGAGATCGCGATCGGCTATCCCGATCGCGTGGCATCTCTCACCCTGATGTCGACGGCGGCCGATCCGACGGACAAGAGCCTCCCCGGGATGCGCATCGGACCGATGCTGCGAGCGGGTCTCATGGGACTGCCTCTTCTGCGATATCGGCTCTTGGGCGGTGAGAAGAATCTGGTCAGAGAGCGAGTCGCCAAGATGATCAGCGTCAACGGCGCCGGAGGCGTGGACATCGAGGAGCTGGCCGAGCTCGTCCTGTACGACCTGCGGTACCGGCGCGGCATCAACCTGCGCGCCATCGTCCAGCATCAGGTCGCGGTCACGATCACTCGCTCTCGGTATGCGCTGCTGGGCGGCATCCGGGCCCCGACCCTGGTCGTCCACGGAACAGCCGACACGTTCATTCCGATCGAGCACGCTCACAAGCTTGTCGACCTGATCCCCGCGGCGAAGGGCCTCTGGCTCGACGGAGTGGACCACCACCAATTCCCGTACCCGGACATGCCCACGGTCACGCGGGCGATCGTCTCTCACCTCGACAGCGCCCCAGACTCATGACAGCTCCGGTGAGACGGACTGTCCTCGGCCGCGACACCGCCTCCGCAGTGATGTGCTTGACACCGCTCCCGGGGGCGGCGTGGACGATCAACGCTCAGTGAGCCCGCTATGACCCAAGCAGATATGCAGAACGTGCGAATGTCTTACCGGCAGCCACCGACAGGGTCAGTTCGGCGGGGGCGAGCCCTCCGCGTGCAGCCGCCGGCCATGGGTGACCACCTCGTCGACGAGGGCCTCGACGTGCGCGGCCTCGGTCCGGTAGCTGATGAGGCAGGCCCGGATCGCGTACCGGCCGCGGATGACGGCGTTCGACGGGTAGACCTTGCCGGCTCGCTGGACGGCATAGAGGATCCGCTCGTTGAGGTCGTCGAGATGCGCGTCGTCGTGTTCGCCGGGCGGGACGTAGCGGAAGCAGACGATCGACAGCTCGGGGTCGGCCAGCGCCTCGAGCTCGTCGTGCGCGCCGACCAGGTGGTGCAGCCAGGAGGCCAGCTCGACGTCGTGGCGGATGCGCCGGGCGGTCGCGTCCCAGCCCTGCGCCAGCAGCGAGACCCAGACCGGCAGCGCGTCGAACGGCCGCGTGAACTGCGGCGTCCACTGGTAGCGCAGCACCATCTCGCTGAGCACTTCGGCGTCGAGCTTGGTGTAGTCGGGCTGCAGCGTGAACGCGGCGACGTGCCGGGCCGGGTCGCGGAACAGGACGAGGCTGGCCGAGATCGGGATGTTCATCCACTTGTGCGGGTCGCACGTGACGGAGTCCGCGCGGGCGATCCCGGCGAACCGCGGCTTCAGCTCGTCGACCATCGCGGCCGGCCCGCCGTACGCGGCGTCGACGTGGAACCAGCAGCCGTACCGCTCGGCGACGTCGGCCAGGTCGGACAGCGGGTCGATGGCGCCCATCTCGGTCGTCCCGGCGGTGCCCACGACGCAGAGCGGCGTGACGCCGTCGGCGATGTCGCGCTCGATGGCCGCCTCGACGGCGGACGCCTGCAGCCGGAACCGGTCGTCCGTCGGCACCCGGCGCACGGCCGCCGTCCCCAGCCCCAGCAGGTCCGCGGCCCGGTCGACGGTCTCGTGCACGTCGTCGGACGCGTAGACGGCCAGCCGCGGGCCGGCGCTGACGCCGTCGCGCCGCACGTCCCACCCGCAGAGCGAGTCGCGTGCGACGGCGAGCGCCATGAGGTTGGCGGTGGCGCCGCCGGTGACGAACGCCCCCGACGTCTCCGGCGGCAGGCCGAGCCGGTCGGCGAACCAGGCCAAGACGTGGTTCTCGATCTCCGTGGCGGCGGGGCCGAGCGGCCAGCCGCCCAGGTTCTGGTTGATGCCGGCCGCCAGCAGCGCCGCCGGCGCGCCCGGGACCGTGCCGGCGCCGGTGATGTAGGCCATGAAGCCGCCGTGCCCGGTCTGGGTGCCGTAGTCCATGACGACGGTGCGCAGGTGGTCGAGCAGCTCGTCGTCGCTCAGCGGCTTCTCCGGCACCTCGCGGCCGTCGATGACGGCGGCGCGGGTCTCGGCCGGGGTGTGCGGGTGCGTGACCGGGAGCTCCGGCAGCCGCCGCAGGTACTCCGTCCACAGCTCCAGCGTGGCCTGGCCGAACTCGGCGGCGCGATCGGGAGACCAGTCGAGGTCGGTGAGGGGTTCGGGTCGCTCCATGGGCAGGACGGTACTCCGCGGGCGTGTGACGGTCCGGGTGATCGCGGGCCGACTCAGACGCCGCGGTAGTCGTGCTGGCGCCAGGCCTCGTAGACGGCGACGGCGGCGGAGTTCGAGAGGTTGAGCGAGCGCCGCCCGGCCAGCATGGGGATGCGGACGCGGTCGGTGACCAGCGGGTCGGCCAGCACCGACGGCGGCAGCCCGGTCGGCTCCGGACCGAACAGCAGCACGTCGCCGGGGCGGTAGGCGATGTCGCTGTGCCGGGTGGTGCCGCTGGTGGCGAACGCGAACACCCGGTCCGGCCGCAGCGCCGCCCAGGCGGCGGCGAGGTCGTCGTGCACCGTCACGTTCGCGAGGTCGTGGTAGTCGAGGCCGGCGCGGCGCAGCTTGGCGTCGTCGAGGTCGAAGCCGAGCGGGCGGATCAGGTGCAGGTGGGCGCCGGTGGCCGCGACCATGCGGATCGCGTTGCCGGTGTTCGGCGGGATGCGCGGCTCGTAGAAGACGACGTGGAACACGCTGGGGACGATCTCACGTCCGGAACGTGCGGCGGTAGCCCGACGGCGACACGCCCAAGCTCGCGCGCAGGTGCTGGCGCATCGAGGCGGTCGTGCCGAAGCCGCAGCGGCGGGCGACCTCGTCGACGGTGAGGTCGCTGTCCTCGAGCAGGTGCCGGGCGCGGTCGACCCGCTGCTGGATGAGCCACTGGCCGGGGCTGACGCCGAGCTCCTGGCGGAACCGGCGGGTGAACGTGCGCACGCTCATCGACTGCCGCGACGCGAGGTCGTGCAGCGTCAGCGGCTCGTCGAGGTGCGCGACCGCCCAGCTGCGGGCGTCGGCCGTGGTCAGCGCGTCGGGCTCGGGGACCGGCCGGTCGACGTACTGGGCCTGGCCGCCGTCGCGCCACGGCGGGACGACGCAGCGGCGAGCGGCGCGGTTGGCGACGGCGGTGCCGAAGTCGCGGCGGACGATGTGCAGGCACAGGTCGACGCCGGCCGCCACCCCCGCGGAGGTGAGGATGTCGCCGTCGTCGATGAAGAGCACGTCAGGATCGAGCTTCACCTGCGGGAACAGCTCGGCGAAGCGGTCGACGCTGCGCCAGTGCGTGGCCGCCGGGCGGCCGTCGAGCAGCCCGGCCGCGGCCAGCGCGAACGCGCCGGTGCAGATGGAGACGATGCGGGTGCCCGGCGTGATCTGCGCGAACGCCGCCGCGAGGTCGTCGGGGAGGGTGCCGTCGCGCGAGACGCTGGTGGTCTCGTACGACGCGGGGACGACGACGGTGTCGGCGTGCGCGAGCGCCTCGGGGCCGTGCGGGACGACGACGTCGAAGTCGGCGTCGGTGCGCACGGTGCCGCGGGCGAGACCACAGGTGTGCACCTCGTACAGCGACCGGCCGTCGGTCGTCCGGGCCGCGCCGAAGATGCGCGCCGGGATGGCCAGCTCGAACGGGATGACGCCGTCCCGGGCGAGCACGACCACGCGATGGGGTCCTGCCGTCATGGCCGGATTCTTTCATATGGTGGCTGTCCGGCCACTGGTGGGGGTGCGGGCGATGCCCGAGGATCGTCGGGTGACGCAGACTGTGCCGGCTCGCCCGTCGTCGCCGCGCCGGGTGGGCCGGATCCACCGCGCCTGGTGGGTGGCGCTGGTGGCCTTCGTCGCGCTGGTCGGCGCGGCGGCGTTCCGGGCCACGCCGAGCGTGATGATCGAGCCGTTCCGCGAGGAGTTCGGCTGGTCGCACGGGACCATCTCGTTCGCGATCTCCGTCAACATCATGCTGTACGGGCTGACCTCGCCGTTCGCGGCGGCGCTGATGGAGCGGTTCGGCATGCGCCGGGTCGTGTCGCTGGCGCTGTCGCTGGTCGCGGCCGGCAGCGGGCTGACGGTGTTCATGACGGCGAGCTGGCAGCTGGTGCTGTGCTGGGGCCTGCTGGTCGGCCTGGGGACCGGGTCGATGGCGCTGGCGTTCGTCGCCACCGTCACCGACCGCTGGTTCGTCGCGCGGCGGGGCCTGGTGTCGGGCATCCTGACGGCCGGGACGGCGACCGGCCAGCTGGTCTTCCTGCCGCTGCTGGCGGTGCTGGTCCAGGATCGCGGCTGGCGGCCGGCGTCGCTGGTCGTGACGGCGGTGGCGCTGGCCGCGGTGCCGCTGGTGTGGTTCCTGCTGCGCGACCGTCCCGAGGACGTGGGCCTGCGGGCGTACGGCGCTCCGCTGGACACGCCCGCGTCGCCGCCGCCGGGTTCGGGGACGGGTGCCGGGCGGCGCGCGATCGGCGCACTGACGTCGGCGGCGCGGACGAAGGCGTTCTGGCTGCTGGCCGGGACGTTCGCGATCTGCGGCGCCTCGACCAACGGGCTGGTGGGGACGCACTTCGTCCCGGCCGCGCACGACCACGGCATGCCGGTGACGACGGCCGCGGGGCTGTTGGCGGTGATCGGGATCTTCGACCTGGTCGGCACGGTCGCGTCGGGCTGGCTCACCGACCGGTTCGACCCGCGGCTGCTGCTCGGCGTGTACTACGCGCTGCGCGGGGTGTCGCTCATGGTGCTGCCGTTGCTGCTGGCCGACACGGTGCACCCGCCGATGCTGTTCTTCATCGTCTTCTACGGCCTCGACTGGGTCGCGACGGTGCCGCCGACGATCGCGCTGTGCCGCGAGCACTTCGGCGCCTCCGGCCCGATCGTGTTCGGCTGGGTGCTGGCGTCGCACCAGATCGGCGCCGCGCTGGTCGCTTTCGGGGCGGGGCTCACGAGGGACGCGTACGGCAGCTACGACATCGCCTGGATCGGCGCCGGCGCCCTGTGCGCCATGGCGGCCGCGATGGCACTGGCGATCCGGCGAGGCGTCGGCGCGGGCGCCGGTGCCGGTGCCGCGGTGGGAACCTAGGGGACGTCGGCGCGGACGGCGTCGGCGATGCGGCGGGTGGCGCGGCTGGCCCGCTGGCGGGCGGCCGCCCAGGTGAGCCCGTGGCGTTCGGCGGCGGCCTTGCCGCCCTGCCGGCCCGCGGGTGGCGCGTAGATGTCGACCAGGAGCGTGGCCTCCTCGTGGGTGACCGTGCCGTTGCCGACCGCCCAGGCGAGCAGTTCGAACAGCTCGAGGTCGGGCGGGGACCCCGCGCTGGCGGCCGGGTGCAGGTGCTCGTGGCCGGCCGGGGTCTCGTGCCGCTGGTGCGCGAGCTCGTCGACCGTGAGGCGGAGGGTGTCCATGGCGATGTTGGCCGCGACCTTCACCGGTCGCCGGGCGACCGGGTAGCTCGCGACGACGGTCCAGAGCGCGGTGACGGCGGCCTGTTCGAGGGCAGGGCGTGAGTCGCGGCCGGCGTGGGTGGCGGCGATGCGGACCGCCTTGCCGAGCATGAGCTGGAACACCGATCGCAGCGCCAGCGCGTCGCCGTTGCGGCCCTGGCGGAGCAAGGCGAGGAGGATGCCGTCGGCGTCGCCGCGGACCGCGAGCTCGAGGTCGGCCGGCGCGGCGACGGAGGGGAGCCGCCAGCGGGCGACGGCGCGGGCGGACGAGGGGTCGGCGCAGAGCCGTGCCCACTCGGCGTTCAGCTGCCCGACGAGACTGTCGTCGCTGCGTCGCGCCGGGCCGGCGGCCGTAGCAGTGGCGGCGGCGGTGGTGGCGGCGGTGGTGGTGGCCGCGATGGCGGGCTGCGACGTGACGGGGATGGCTGCGGACACGGGGTGGCTCCCTCCGGGGTGGGACGCCCCCAAGGTCGCGAACGACCCTTGCCCGGGAACTTGCCCGCAGGCGGTGCGCGCAGCTCAGAGCGGTTGCCCGAGTGGGTGGACCGCTTGCCCGGACGGTGTCGCCGCCGGGCCCGCCGGGCGTCGTCCACAGCCGGCACGAGTTCGCCGAGTTGTCCACATTCTGGGGAATCGATCGTGACGCGGACCGGCCGGCGGAGCAGTGTCGAGGCATGACGAAGACACGCGCAGACAAGCGCCGCGCCAAGCGGCGGGCCGCCCACAGTCACCGCGACGCGAGCCCGATCCTCTTCACCGATCGCCACCGCGACCACCTCATGGCGGCGATGGTCGCCGAGCAGGACGGCGATCTCGAGACCGCGCTCGCGCACCTGCGGAGAACTCCGCATCGACGCGGCAGCGGCTGGGAGAGACAGCTGGCCGAGCTGGTGACGCTCGGCGAGCGCGCCGAGCCGTGGCAGTGGGCCCGGTTCGCCGTCGCCGCCGCGCAACGCTGGGTGGCCGGCGTCCCGAGCCCCTTGGCGGCCCGCATCGAGCGTGAGATCCGCGCCGGCGCGGGCGACCTCGGGGCGCCGAACGACCCTGCCCTGCCTTGGCGCCTGCGGGCCCGGCAGATCACGGTGTCGCGCACGGTCGCCGACTCCCTGCTCTTCGACGAGCTGCTGCTGGAGCTGTTCCTGGTGCGGGTCGCGCCCGAGCTGGAGCGGCGGGCCGGGGGCGGCCGCGGCTGGGCGATGGCGCCGGGGCGCGTGTACGAGCTGGGCGAGGTCACGGGCGTCGAGCTGCGGGTCCGCGACCGGTCCGCGGGGGAGCAGCGGGTCGTGCGACACCTCGGTGAGGCGGTGGGCACGGCGCCGGGCTCGCCGGTGTACGGCCGGCTGCTCGACGTCCCAGGTGCGCCCGGCACACCGGCGACGATCTTCGCGAGTGCGCCGCTCGTGGTCGACGAGCCCGCCGCCCGGCGGCTGGAACACCTGATCGAAGAGGACACGCACGACCTCACCGAGTGGGGCGGCGCGCTCGGGGCGGCGGCCCGGTCCGGCGCCGAACACCTGCCGCCTCCGCCTGACCTCGACGGGGAACCGGCGGCGGGCGTGCGGCTGCTGATGGACCAGGGCCTCGACCGCGTGGCGGCCGAGCTGTTCGCCCTCGTGCAGTCGCTCGTCGCGATGCACGCGATCGACCCGGGCTCCACACCGGTCTACGCCCACCACGCCGCCGTGGCCCTGGCCGACCCGGCGGTCGAGGCCGAGGTGGGGCGGCGCCTCGTGGGGCCGTCGTATGCCGAGATGTGGCGGTCGTTCGCAGCGGCCGCCCACGGGCTCGACCGGGAGCGGTTCCTCGCGCTCGCGGCAGCCTCGCTTCGAGATGCGGCCGACCAGGGCGGGAGGTGATCGCGGGGATACGACAGACTTGGTGCATGACGTTGCGGGTTGCGGTGATCGGCGCGGCCGGTCGCATGGGGCAGCAGGTGTGCCGGGCGGTCGACGAGGCCGCCGACCTCGAGCCGGCCGGACGGTTCGACGTGGGCGACGACCTCGGCGACCTCGGTGGCGCCGACGTCGCCGTCGAGTTCACGGTGCCGGGGGCGTCGCTCGCCAACGTGCTGCACTGCGTCGAGCAGGGCGTGCACGTGGTGGTCGGCACCACCGGCTGGACCGACGAGTCGATGCAGCAGGTCCGGGCGGCGCTGGCCGTGCAGCCGAAGGTGGGTGTGCTCATCGCGCCGAACTTCGCCATCGGGGCCGTGCTCACCATGCGGTTCGCCGCTCAGGCGGCCCGGTTCTACGAGTCGGTCGAGGTGATCGAGCTGCACCACCCCGACAAGGTCGACGCGCCCAGCGGGACGGCGGTGCGCACCGCCGAGGTGATCGCCGAGGCCCGCCGGGCCGCCGACGTGCCGCCCGCGCCCGACGCGACAGCCAGCGGCCTCGACGGCGCCCGGGGTGCGCGGGTCGACGGGGTGCCGGTGCACGCGATCCGGCTGCGCGGGCTCGTGGCGCACGAGGAGGTGCTGTTCGGGTCGCCGGGCGAGACGCTGACGATCCGGCACGACTCCTTCGACCGCGCCTCGTTCATGCCCGGCGTGCTGGCAGGGGTGCGCGGCGTGGTCGACCGGCCCGGGCTGACGGTCGGGCTCGACGAGATCCTCGACCTGTGAGCGCGGAGCCTGTGAGCGCGGAGCTTGTGAGCGCGGAGCTTGCGAGCGCGGAGCTTGTGAGCGCGGAGCTTGCGAGCGCGGAGCCGAGCGCGGAGCCGGTGAGCGCGGAGCCGGTGAGCGCGGAGCCGGTGAGCGCGGAGCCGGTGAGCGCGGAGCCGGTGAGCGCGGAGCCGAGCGTGGACCGGTGCGGGCGGAGCCTGTGAGCGCGGAGCCTGTGAGCGCGGAGCCTGTGAGCGTGGAGCTTGCGAGCGCGGAGCCTGTGAGCGCGGAGCCTGTGAGCGTGGAGCCTGTGAGCGTGGAGCTTGCGAGCGCGGAGCTTGTGAGCGCGGAGCCGAGCGTGGACCGGTGGGGGCGGAGCCTGTGAGCGCGGAGCTTGTGAGCGCGGAGCCGAGCGTGGACCGGTGAGGGCGGACCGGCGCGACCGCGTGTGGGCCGCCGGCATGGCGATCCTGGTCGGGGCGCTGCTCGTGCTGGTGGTGTGGCGCGGCGCGCTGCTCATCGGGTCCGGGTCGGCGGCCGGAGCGGGCATCGGGGTGGCGGTCGTGGTGATCGCGGTCGTCGGCGCGTGGGTGCTGTGGCGGTCGGTGCAGTTCGGGCTGCGGACGCAGGCGCTCGCCCGCGAGCTCGAGGACGAGGGCGGCCTGCCGGTCGACGACCTCCCGCGCCGGCCCAGCGGCCGCGCCGAGCGAGGTGCCGCCGACGAGCTGTTCGAGCGGCGCCGCGCCGAGGCCGAGGCCGACCCGGACGACTGGCGCGTGTGGTTCCGCCTCGCCCTGGCCTACGACGACGCGGGGGACCGGTCGCGGGCGCGCGAGGCTGCCCGGCGAGCGATCGCCCTGCACGGCTGACCGCGCGGCACTCAGCCGGGCGGCAGCGTCGCGCCGAGGGGGCGCCGGTGGCTGTCGAGACATGTCGACCGCGACCACACTCGCGGCGGGAGCACCTCACCCGGGTGAGAACCGTATGGGGCGTAGCCGGTTCCGGCATGTGGTGTCGCGGCGGATGAGGGTGCATCCCGGCCGGGTGAGGTCCGCGGGTCAGGTCCGGGCCACCGCCCGAAGCCGGGCGGCGTCGCCGGCCGGACTGGTCCGCCCTCTGTGCGCTGATCACTTCTCAGCGAGATCGAAATTCGGCAAGGTAGGGGGATCGCACGGCGGCGGGTGTCGAGGGAGACCGGTGATGGGTGTGCAGCGGAGCAGGCGGACGGCGGCAGTGGCCCTCGTCGGGACGATCGCTCTGGCGGGAGTGGGGCTGCTCGCGCCCGCGCAGGCGGCCGAGGACCGGCGGCCGGACGGCGATCCGCCGCCCAAGCAGCCCGTCGCCACGGGATCGGGCGGCGCCGTCGCCACCGTCGACCCCGACGCCACCGCCGCGGGCATCGAGGTGCTGCGCCGCGGCGGGAACGCCGTCGACGCGGCGGTGGCGGCGGCCGCGGCGCTGGGCGTCAGCGAGCCGTTCTCGTCCGGCATCGGCGGCGGCGGGTTCTTCGTCTATTACGACGCGCGATCGGGCGAGGTCAGCACGCTCGACGGGCGCGAGAGCGCCCCGGCGACGGCCACCGAGCAGCGCTTCATCGACCCGGCGACAGGGACGCCGCTGCCGTTCCAGGAGGCCCGGGTCAGCGGCCTGTCCGTCGGCACGCCCGGCACGCTCGCCACGTGGGACGAGGCGCTGGACCGCTGGGGCCGCCGCAGCCTCGCCCGCAACCTGGGCCCGGCCATCGAGCTGGCCGAGGACGGGTTCGTCGTCGATCAGACGTTCCGGTCGCAGGTCGAGGGCAATGCCGCCATCTTCGCCGACTTCCCGGCGTCGGCTGAGCTGTACCTGCCGGGTGGCGCGCCGCCCGCCGTCGGCACCGTCCTGCCCAACCCCGACCTCGCCGACACCTACCGGCAGATCGCCCGGCACGGCATCGACGAGTTCTACGACGGCCCCATCGGCGCCGACATCGCCGCCACCGTGCAGGACCCGCCGGTGCGCGACGGCGCGACGCGCACCGTGCGGCCCGGCGACCTGACGACCGGCGACCTCGCCGGCTACGAGGTCATCGAGCGCGACCCGACCGTCGTCGACTACCGAGGATTGCAGGTGTACGGCATGGCGCCGCCATCGTCGGGCGGGTCGACCGTCGGCGAGGCGCTGAACATCCTCGAGAACTTCGACCTCGCCGCCATGGACGAGGCACAGGCGCTGCACCACTACATGGAGGCGACGGCGCTCGCCTTCGCCGACCGCAACCGCTACGTCGGCGACCCCGACGCCGTCGACGTGCCGCTGGACGAGTTGCTGTCGCAGGGGTTCGCCGACGAGCGCGCCTGTCTGCTCGATCCCGACGCGGCCGCGCCGAAACCGGTCGCTCCGGGCGTCCCCGACGGCGACTACGGCGGCTGCGCGGCGGCCGCCGAGCCGGCCGCCGTCGCCGACGAGGGCTCGACGACGCACCTGACGACGGCCGACCGCTGGGGCAACGTCGTCGCCTACACGCTGACCATCGAGCAGACCGGCGGCAGCGGCATCGCGGTCCCGGGCCGGGGCTTCCTGCTCAACAACGAGCTCACCGACTTCAACTTCGCGCCCACCCAGGGCAGCGCGCCCGACCCGAACCTGCCCGGCCCGGACAAGCGGCCGCGCTCGTCCATGGCGCCGACCATCGTGCTCGACGGCGACGGCGACGCGCTGCTCGCGCTCGGCAGCCCCGGCGGCGCGACGATCATCGGGACCGTCCTGCAGACGCTGGTGAACCGCATCGACCTCGGCATGGACCTGCCCGAGGCACTGGCCGCGCCGCGCCTGTTCCAGCCGAACGCCGTCAACACCACGGCCGAGCCCGCCATCGACGGCGGCCCGCTCGGCGCGATCCTCGAGGGCCAGTACGGGCACACGCTCGTGCCGACGGCCGAGATCGGCGCGGCGACGGCGATCGAGCTCCTCGGCAAGCACAAGCTGCAGGCGGTCGCCGAACCGGTCCGCCGCGGCGGCGGCAGCGCGGCGGTGCTCCGTCCGCGGCGCTGACCTCCCGGCAACGACGGCGACGACGACCGGCTCGCCCGACCTGGCGGACCTGCGGCGGGCGCTGCCGGTGCTCGCGGAACTACCGGACGACCTCGTCGGGCGACTGGAGCTGTCGGAGCTGGTCGTGCCCACACCGGAGCTCGCGGTGGCCCGGAGCCGGCTGGAGGAGCGGCTCGGCCACCACGTGGTGACCTACCGCGCCGGCCCACCAGCGCCGTCGCCGTCCGGCACCGCACTGCACCTGTGCACCCTGCTGCAGCCGGCAGCGCTGGCCGGCGACGACCTGGCCGCCCTCCGCGGTGCCGAGGCCGATGCTCCCGGTGTGCTGCTCGTCGCCTATGAGCAGCCGCTCAGCCTTCGCCCCGGGGCAGGAGCGGGCGCATGAACGTCCGCTCGTAGCGCAGGACGCAGCCGGTCTCGTCGCGCAGGGCGTCGGCGGCGACGAAGTCCGGGTGCACACCGAACAGCGTCCGGTACTCCTCGTAGGCGGCCAGGCTCGGGAAGCTGAAGAGCGCGAGCGCCTGGTCGCTGGCGCCCTCGGAGGGCAGGAAGTACCCGTGGTGGGTCCCGCCGTGCTCGTTCACCAGCGACAGCCAGCGCTGGGCGAACCGCTCGAAGTCGGCGATCTTGCGTGGATCGATGGTGTAGGTGACGACGCAGGTGATCACGCGCGAAGGCTACGTCAGCGCGCGCAGCAGCGCCGTCGTGGCCGCGGCGACGACGATGACGACCAGGAAGGACTGCCGCAGGATCAGCGCGACCACGCCGGCCGCGACCCCCGCGAGCAGCCGCAGGTCGATCCCGAGGCTCCCGGCGGAGTCGAACAGCTCGACGGCGACCAGTGCGGCCAGCATGGCCACCGGCAGCAGCGTCGCCACCCGCTGGACGTCGTCGCGCTCGAGCACCGACGCCGGCAGCGACACGCCCGCGAGCTTCAGCGCATAGCAACCGAGCGAGGCGACCACCACCGCCACCCACACCGTCGTCATGTCGCCGCCTCCCGCCGGTGCAGCAGACCGGCGACGACGGCGATGGGCGCGGCCGCGAGCACGGGAATGCCCGCCGGCACCAGGGGGATCAGCGCCGTCGCCACCAGCGCACCGCCCGCCGCCACCGCCCGCCCCTCCACCGTCCGCAGCCGCGGCCACAGCAGCGCCAGGAACGCCGCCGGGATCATCGCGTCGAGCCCGAGCGTCGCGGGCTCGCCGATCGCGGACCCGCCCAGCGCGCCCGCCAGCGTCCCGGCGTTCCACAGCAGGAAGAGCAGCACGCCGGTGGCCCAGAACGCATAGCGCTGGGCCGGCTCCTCGTCGTGCCCGACGGCCATGGCGGTCGTCTCGTCGATGACCAGTTGCGCCGTGACGAGCCGGCGCGGCCCGGACAACGCCCGCCGGCCGAGGATGCGCGTCAGCGGGACGCCGTAGAACGCGTTGCGCACGCCGAGCAGCAGCGCCGTCGGGACGGCGGCCAGCCCGGCCCCGCCGCTGCCGATGACGCCGACCAGCGCGAACTGCGAGGCGCCGCTGAACATCACCAGGCTGAGCACCATGGTCTGCCACACCGTGAGGCCCGAGGCGACCGAGACGGCGCCGAAGGACGCGCCGAACGCTCCGGCGTAGGCGGCCATGGCGGCGGCGTCGCGCCGGATCGCGGCCCGCGATTCCTGACCCATGGGGGGACAGTACTCATCCGGTCCGACAGTGCTGCAGTCGGTTCGGATGGCGATACCGCTACCCTGGCCCCGTGCTGTTCCAGAAGCGCTTCTGGCCGGGCATCGCCGACGGCACGGTCACGCTGGCGTTCCGGCGCTGGGCCCGCCAGCAGGTGCTGCCCGGCCGCCCGTACCGCACCCAGGCCGGCCGCATCGAGGTCACCGCCGTCACCGTCGTCGATCCGGCAGCGATCAGCGACGACGACGCCCGCGCGGCCGGGCACCCGGACGCCGCGAGCCTGCTCGCCGATCTCCCCGGCGACCCCGCCAACCCGACCTACCGCATCGAGTTCCACCCGGCGACCGACGCCGATCCGCGCGCCGAGCTGGCCGCGGGCGTCGACCTCGACGCGGCCGAGATCGACGCCATCACCAAGCGGCTGGACCGCCTCGACCGCGCCTCCTCCTACGGTGCCTGGACCCGCGAGACGCTGCGCATCATCGAGCAGCACCCGGAGCGCCGCGCCGGCGACCTCGCCGACCTGGTGGGCCGCGAGCGGGCGCCGTTCAAGCTCGACGTGCGCAAGCTGAAGAACCTCGGCCTGACGCAGAGCTTCCCCGTCGGCTACCGCATCTCCCCGCGCGGCCGCGCCTACCTCGACGCCACCGAGGGCTGACTCAGCGCCGCGGCTGGTCCGACGGCCCCACGTGGTCGTCGAGCCACTGCCGCAACGACGCCAGCTCGCGCCATGCCTCCGCGACCCGCGCGGTCGCCGCCGGCGTGTGCAGCCAGTCGGGGGCGCCGACGTCGCGCCAGCCGACCAGCGCCTTCTGCCGCAGCAGGTCGATGCGCGGATGGTCGGCGTCGTAGCCGCGCGGCTTGGTCTTCAGCGCCTCGCCGTCGACCACGAAGCCGGCGTCGCGCACCGACTCGACGATCTCGACGAGGGCCTCACCGCGCCGGGAGTCGTCGACGGCGACGCGGTAGCGGGCGACCTGGTCCGGCGCCATCTGGTAGTAGCCGGCGGCGATGAACAGCCCGGCCGCGCTGACGTGCACGTAGTGCCCGCCGGCGGTGAAGCCCTGCTGGGTCTTGTACGGGGTCTTGTCGGCGGCGAACCGGACGTCGCGGTAGGGCCGGAAGAACCGCACGGTGCCGAACTCGGGGGAGAGCTCGTCGGCCAGGGCGCGCATGGGGTCGCGGACGGACTTCTCGTAGACGTGCTTGTGCGCGGTCCAGAACGACTTGGTGTTGTCGTTCTCGAGGTCCTCGTAGAAGTCCAGCGCCTCGACCGGGATGCCTGCGAAGCTCACGACGCGTCCTCCGCTTCCGTGGCCAGCGACGTGTGCAGCCGCACCTGCCGCAGCGTCGCCGACCCGTCGCCAGTGAGGTCGAGCGTGCGGTGCGCGGAGTCGGGTGCCCAGCCGGCCGGCTCGAGGAACCCGCGCAGCGCGTCGTCGCCCACGACCAGCCAGATGCGGGCGCGGGTGAAGCCGTCGGCGCGCAGGGTGTCGGCGACGGCGGCCAGCAGCCGGGAGCCGTGGCCCTCGCCGAACGCGGCGGGGTCGACGTGGAAGGCGACGATCTCGCCGTCGGCCGGCTGCGCGTCGGGGTCCTCGGACGGCGCGGTGGCGGCGAACCCCACCACGCGGCCGGCCTCGAGCGCGACCAGCACCCGATGCCGGGCCGACGGCGGCCGGGTGACGGCCTCGCGCCAGGCGGCGGCGAACGACGGGGCGTCGACGTCGGCGAGCAGCGCGGGCGGCAGCAGCGAGCCGTAGGACGCCGTCCACGCCCGGGCCTGCACGGCACCGATGGCGTCGGTGTCGGCGGCCCAGGCGAGACGGACGGAACGATCGGCGACGATGGGCGGCTCGGACACCCGCCCCACGATACGCCCGGCCCCAGGAGGGCCGGGCAGGACCGGCGACTCACATGGTCAGGCGCCCGTGCGTGCGTGGTGCGGGCACTCGGCGGGGACGGCGTCGTCCTGCGGCGGCGTCCAGCCGGTGCCGGGCAGGAAGCCGGGCAGCACCGCCGACTCGTCGTAGTAGCGGTGGTAGACCGGCGACGTCGTGCTCGCCAGCGGCGGCACCACCCACGACCACTCGGCGTGCGCCTCGCGCCCGGCCCGCTCCTCCTTCTCGACGAACCGCATGAACATCTCCGACTCGTGGTGGTGGTCGGCGATCTTCGCGCCGGCCTCGTCGAAGGAGTGCAGCACCGCCCGGTTGATCTCGACCAGCACGCGGTCCTTCCACAGCGACCGGTCGTTGTCGACGTCGAGGCCGAGGAGGCGGCCCACCTGCGTCATGCGGTCGTAGCGGTCGGCGTCGACGAGGTTGCGCGAGCCGATCTCCGTCCCCATGTACCAGCCGTTGAACGGCGCCGTCGGGTACGTGATGCCGCCGATGCGCAGCGGCATCGAGGAGATCGCCGGGACGGCGTGCCACTTGAGGTCCAGCTCGGCGAACCAGGGGAACTCCGGGTGGGAGAGGGGTACCTCGAGGACGGCGTCGCCGGGGATGTCGAACAGACGGACGCCGTCCTCGGGGGTCTCGATGGCCAGCGGGAGCACGTCGAAGTCGGTGCCCTTGCCCGACCAGCCCATGCTCTCGACCCAGCGGGTGAACTCCGCCTGGCCGGGGTCGCCGATGACCGACTCCATGCCCTGGTAGCCGGCGTAGCGGATCAACTGGCTGTTGCGCAGCCGGGGCGCCGGCCGGCCGGGCTGGTCCGCGGCGAACAGGGTGAGCACCGGGCGGATGCGCCCGCCGTTGGTGGCCACGCGCAGGTGCTCGACGCACTCGGCCGCGACGCCCTCGGCGCTGCGGACGCTGCGGCGGTCGCGGACGATCAGGCTGCGCCAGTAGAGACGGCCGATGCAGCGGTTGGCATTGCGCCACGCCACGCGTGCGCCGAACTCCAGTTCCTCGGTGGTGTGACCGAACGTGCCCCGGCGGCCGAACTCGACCAGCGCCTCGCTGAAGCGCTCTTCGGGATCGGGGGCGTTCGGGTTCTCAGCCGCGTGCTGCCGGAAGAACGCCTCGGCTTCGCTGAGATCGACGGAGTGGATCGGAACGTCTGGAAGGCCCGGATGGTGGTGCGTCCCATCGGTCGTCACAGGGTCAGCTCCTCCGCTGTCGCAGGTGGCGTCTCGCCGTCGATGCGTGATGCGGACATTCCCGGCAAATCGCCCCGAACATGATCATCCTGCCGGGAAAATGACGCACCGTCACGGATGATCTCAGAAGGCGGACGGCGCCGTCTGCCGTTCGCGCGAATCCGTCCGGACCCGCCGAAGTCGGCCGGAACCGGACGCCGACGGATCGCCTCGGCAACGCCGCAGCTCATGGGTCATATCCAGACAATCCGGGCGATATGACCATGAGTGAGCTCGTGAGAAGAGGCTCACGGGTCGCAGAGACACCGTGGGTGACGGTCGTCACGCACAGTGACGACGACGCGTGGCCGGCGGCTGAAATTCGGTGGACCGGAGCTGTCCGTCCGGTGAGGGTGGAGGCATGACGGAACACGGGCAGCGCGCGGCGCTCGGCCGGGTCCTGCGGCGGGTCGGCGGCGACGGCGTCCTCGACGCGCTGACGGCGTTGCCGGGCGCCGACCTCACCACCCTGCAGCTGGAGCTCGCCCGCCGCCGGGCCGCGGCGCTGTCGCCGGCCGACGTCCTCGCGCAGTACCGGCGCGACCGGTTCACCGCCCCGGCGCCGGTGCCGTTCCGCGCGCTGCGCCGGGTCGAGGATGCCCTGCTCGAGGCCGTCGCCGCGCAGCCGGAGCCGGCCGACGTCGTCGCGCTCGCGCCGCTGGCGCCGCTCGGCACCCACTCGGTGCTCGCCACCGTCGACCAGAACAAGGTGGTCACCACCGCCCGCGGCACCGACGTCGCCGCCGACCCCACCAACGCGCTGGCGCTCGAGGCCGCCGTCCGCCGCCGGGGCGCCGCGCCCCGCGACGTGGTCCGGCTCGCCGCCGTCCAGCGGGTGGTGCGGGCGCAGTTCGTCGACGTCTCCGGCATGTTCGCGCACTTCACGCTGTTCGCTCAGGTCACCGCCGGTCGCGACGGCGGCGGGCGCGGCTTCGAGCGGGCCGCGCTGGCCGGGCAGCTCGCCGTCCTCACCCGGGCCCTCGCCGAGCTGGGGGCCGACGGCGTCGAGCTGCGGCTGACCGTGCTCGATCCGGCCTTCCAGCCGGTCGCGGA
This sequence comes from Jiangella ureilytica, assembly GCF_004348545.1. Taxonomy (GTDB): domain Bacteria; phylum Actinomycetota; class Actinomycetes; order Jiangellales; family Jiangellaceae; genus Jiangella; species Jiangella ureilytica. The sequence continues at coordinate 158,672 of NZ_SMKL01000001.1, forward strand.
GGCGATCGAGGGCGCCGTCGACGATCCCGGCCGCGCGACCGGCCGCGGCTACTACGAGGGCCTGTGCTTCAAGGTCATGGCCCGGTTCGGCGGCGGGGAGCCGCAAGAGGTCGGCGACGGCGGGTTCGTCGGCTGGGCCCGCGACCTGCTCAGCAACGGCAAGGAGCGGCTGCTCATCAGTGGCCTCGGCGTCGACCGGCTGGCGGCGCTCGCGTGACCCGGCGGCGGTCCCAGCGGGGCCGAGGTATTACACCAACCACACAGGGATGCTGGACAGGTGTCACATCCGGGCCTAGCCTGGAACCATGGCGGGTACCGACGAACGAGAGGCGGCGTTCTACGCGATCGTCGACTCCGACGGGCGCATCGAGCCGCGCGACGACATGCCCGAGGCGTACCGGAAGACGCTGATCCGGCAGATCGCGCAGCACGCGCACTCGGAGATCATCGGCATGCAGCCCGAGGGCAACTGGATCAGCCGCGCGCCGAGCCTGCGCCGCAAGGCGATCCTGCTGGCCAAGGTGCAGGACGAGGCCGGCCACGGGCTGTACCTCTACGCGGCTGCCGAGACCCTCGGCGTGTCCCGCGACCAGTTGCTCGAGCTGCTGCACACCCGCAGGCAGAAGTACTCGTCGATCTTCAACTACCCGACGCTCACCTGGGCCGACGTCGGCGCCATCGGCTGGCTGGTCGACGGCGCCGCCATCACCAACCAGGTGCCGCTGACCCGCTGCTCCTACGGCCCGTACGCCCGCGCGATGGTCCGCATCTGCAAGGAGGAGTCGTTCCACCAGCGGCAGGGGTTCGAGTCGCTGCTGACGCTGACCCGCGGCAGCGCGGCGCAGAAGGCGATGGCGCAGGACGCGCTCGACCGCTGGTGGTACCCGAGCCTGGCCATGTTCGGCCCGCCCGACACCGGCGAGCAGGTCAGCGGCGGCCACACCGAGCAGTCCATGCGGTGGGGCATCAAGCGCTTCAGCAACGACGAGCTGCGCCAGCGCTTCGTCGACATGACGGTGCCGCAGTCCGAGGTCCTCGGGCTCACGATCCCCGACCCGGACCTGCGCTGGAACGACGAGCGCGGCCACTACGACTTCACCGCGCCCGACTACGACGAGCTGTTCCGCGTCATCAAGGGCGACGGCCCCTGCAACGCCCAGCGCCTGGCGCACCGGGTCGCGGCGCACACCGAGGGCGCCTGGGTGCGCGAGGCGGCCGCCGCCTACGCGGCCAAGCAGCGGGCCAAGACGCAGACGGAGGCAGCGTGACCAGCGCCGAGTGGCCGCTCTGGGAGGTCTTCGTCCGGGCCAGGCGCGGCCTGTCGCACCTGCATGTCGGCAGCCTGCACGCGCCCGACGCCGCCATGGCCGTTCGCAACGCCCGCGACGTCTACACCCGCCGCGGCGAGGGCGTGTCCATCTGGGTCGTCCCGTCGGACCAGATCACCGCCAGCAGCCCGGACGAGAAGGACGCCTTCTTCGACCCCGCGGGCGACAAGGTCTACCGGCACCCGACGTTCTACGAGGTGCCGGCGGAGGCGAAGCACCTGTGAAGGACCAGTACGCGCTGGCGCTCGGCGACGACGCGCTCGTGCTCGCGCAGCGGCTGGGGGAGTGGGTCGCCCGCGCGCCGGAGCTCGAGGAGGACGTCGCGCTGGCCAACATCGCGCTCGACCTGCTCGGCCAGGCCCGCACGCTGCTGACCCACGCCGGCGAGCTGGAGGGCGCGGGCCGCGACGAGGACGCGCTGGCGTACTGGCGCGACGACCGCGACTTCCGCAACGTCCTGCTGGTCGAGCTGCCGAACGGCGACTTCGCCCAGACCATGGCCCGGCAGCTGGTCTTCGCCGCCTACCAGTACGAGCTGTACGACCGGCTGCGCGCCAGCACCGACGCCACGCTGGCCGCCGTCGCCGGCAAGGCCGTCAAAGAGGTGCACTACCACCGCGACCACGCCACCCAGTGGGTGCTGCGGCTGGGCGACGGCACCGACGAGAGCCGCCGCCGCATGGTCGCCGGCCTCGACACCGTCTGGCCCTACGTCGACGAGCTCTTCGACGACGGCGGCAACCCCGGTCCCGCGCTGGTCGCCGAGGGGGTCGCGGTCGACCCCGCCACCCTGCGCGAGCCGTGGACGGCGTACGTCGGCACCGTCCTGGCAGAGGCCGGGCTGGAGCCGCCCGCCGGCGCCGCACCCCGCGGCGGTGGCCGCCGCGGCCTGCACACCGAGCACCTCGGCTACCTGCTCGCCGAGATGCAGCACCTGCACCGGACCCACCCGGGGGCGACCTGGTGAGCGCGACCCTGAGCATCGAGGACGTGCGGGCCGCCGTCGCCGCCGTCCCGGACCCGGAGCTGCCGGTCGTGACGATCGAGCAGCTCGGCATCCTGCGCGACGTCCGCGTCGACGCGACCGGGCGGGTCACCGTCGACATCACCCCGACCTACTCCGGCTGCCCGGCCATGGACGCGATCCGGGCCGACGTCGAGGCCGCGCTGGCCGGGGCCGGGGTCGACGGCGCCGAGGTGCGGCTGGTGCTCGCCCCGGCGTGGACGACCGACTGGATCACGGCCGAGGGCCGCGCGGCGCTCGAGGAGTACGGCATCGCGCCGCCTGGGCCCGCGCGCGGCACCGTCACGGCGCTCGCCCTCTCCGTCCGGTGCCCGCACTGCGGCTCGCCCGACACCCGCGAGCTGTCCCGGTTCGGGTCGACGGCGTGCAAGGCGCTGTGGGTCTGCCGGGCCTGCCAGGAACCGTTCGACCACGTGAAGCCGCTATGACGACGGCTGCCACCCAGCCCCGCACGGAGCGGCGGCGGCACTCCGTCACCCACCGGCTCCGTGTCGCCGCCGTCGACCGGCTGACCGACGACGCCGTCGCCGTCACGTTCGCCGTGCCGCCCGAGCTCGCCGACGACTACGACTTCGCCGCCGGCCAGCACGTCAACATCGCCCTGCCCGGCGGCGACGGCGTGCGGCGCAGCTACTCGATCTGCTCGCCGGCCGGCTCCGGCGTGCTGCGCATCGCGGTGAAGCGGATCCCGTCGGGGGTGTTCTCGTCGCACGCGCTGACGACCCTGGCGGCCGGCGACGAGCTGGACGTCATGACGCCGGCCGGGCGGTTCACGCCGTCGTTCCACCCCGGGCAGGCGAGGCACTACGCCATGGTCGCGGCCGGCAGCGGCATCACGCCGGTGCTGTCGATCGTCGCGACGGCGCTGGCGACCGAGCCGGACAGCCGGGTCACGCTGCTGTACGGCAACCGGACGTCGTCGACGGTGATGTTCCTCGACGAGCTGGCCGACCTCAAGGACCGCTACGCCGGCCGGCTGCAGCTGGTGCACGTGCTGTCGCGCGAGCCGGGGTCGACGGAGCTGCTGTCGGGCCGGCTCGACGGCGACCGGCTCGACCGGCTGCTCGACACCCTGCTGCCGCCCGGCACCGTCGACGACTGGTACCTGTGCGGGCCGTACGAGCTGATCACGACCGCGCGCGGTGTGCTGGCCGGCCGCGGCGTCGACCGCGCCCACGTGCACGCCGAGCTGTATCACGTCGGCGACCCGCCGCCCGCCATCCGCGAGGAGGCACGTCAGGCCGCGGTCACCTGCGCCGTCACCGCGGTGCTCGACGGCCGCCGCACCGCCGTCACCGTCGACGACCCCGACGAGACCGTCCTCGAGGCCGTGCTCCGCGTCCGCAACGACGCCCCGTTCGCCTGCAAGGGCGGCGTCTGCGGCACCTGCCGGGCCAAGGTCCTGGACGGCAGCGTCACCATGGAGCGCCGCTACGCCCTCGAGGACGACGAGGTCGCGGCCGGCTACGTGCTGACCTGCCAGTCGCACCCCACCACGCCCACGCTCGAGGTCGACTACGACGCCTGACCCGCGGAGCCGACCAGGCCGTTCTCGTAGGCGGCGATGACCAGCTGGGCGCGGTCGCGGGCGGCCAGCTTCGCCAGCAGGCTGCCGACGTGGGACTTCACCGTCTTGACCGAGATGGTGAGCGCGGCGGCGATCTCGTCGTTCGACAGCCCGCCGGCGACCAGCGACAGGACCTCGGTCTCGCGCTCGGTCAGGGTGCCCAGCCGGCGCCGGTCACGGCCCGGCGCGACCGGCCGGGCGAGGTAGTGCTCGACCAGCCGGGTGAGGATGCTCGGGGCGAACAGCGACTCGCCGGCGTGCGTGCGCCGGACCGCGTCGAGCAGCTCGTCCGGGCGGGCGTCCTTGAGCAGGAAGCCGCTGGCGCCGGCCCGCAGCGCGGCGTACACGTACTCGTCGAGCTCGAACATGCTCAGCACCAGCACCCGGACGGCGTCGAGTGCGGCGTCGGCGGTGATGCGCCGCGTCGCCTCGATGCCGTCGCCGCCGGGCATGCGGATGTCCATCAGCACCACGTCGGGGCGCAGCTCGCGCGTCAACTGGACCGCTTCGTCGCCCGTGGCCGCCGTGCCGGCGGTGGCGAGGTCCGGGGCGGCGTCGAGCAGCAGCGCCAGACTGTGCCGCAGCAGTGGCTGGTCGTCGGCGACCAGTACCCGGACCGGCGACGGCGTCATCCCGCGGTCCCGTCGGGGAGGCGGGCGACGACGGCGTACCCGGGTCCGTCCGGGCCCGCGTCCAGGGTGCCGCCGAGCGCCGTCACCCGCTCGCGCAGCCCGGCCAGGCCCTGCCCGGCACCGGGCCGCGGCTCCCAGCCGCCGGCGGGCCCCGCGTCGGCGACGGTCACGACGACCGACCGGCCGTCGCGCCGCAGACGCACCCGCGCCCGGGTCGGCCCGGCGTGCCGCGCGGTGTTGCTCAGCGCCTCGCGGACGACCGCGCACACCGTCAGCTGCACTCCCGATGAGACGGCGCCGAGCCCGGCCGCGGCGTCGAGGGTCGCGTCGAGGCCGACGCCGCGTGCCGCCGCGACGACGTCGGGCAGGTCGGCGAGCGATGCCGCCGGCCGGAGCGCCGCGTCGGATCCGGGGGCGCGCAGGACGCTCAGCATGCGGCGCAGCTCGGTGGTGGTCTCGCGGCCGACGGCCTCGATGTCGGCCAGCGCGCTCGTCTGCTCCGCCGGCCCCTCCGGCCCGGTCAGCCTGGCGGCGACGGCGGCCCGGACGGTGATGAGGCCCAGCCCGTGCGACACGAGATCGTGCAGGTCGGCGGCGATGCGCAGCCGCTCGGCCTGGGCCGCCCGCTCGCCGGCCCACGCCGCCAGCCGGTCCTCGTGGGCGCGGCGCTCGCGCCGGGTGCGCAGCACGGCCCACCCCGTCACCAGCACCGCGATGCCGACGACGACCAGCGGAAGCACCTGCGCCGTCGATCCCCGGACGCCGATGGTCATGAGCGCCGCGACCAGGAGCACGAGTGTCGCCCACGCCACCGGCCAGGCCCGCGAGCGCCAGGTCGGCCGGCCGGTCTCCATGCCGCGAGTCTAGGGACGACGGCCGGGTCGCACATCGGACCACGGTCCGAGCGACCGTGGCCCGATGACAACCCGGCTGTGCTCGGCTGACATGGGCGCATGCTCACTTTCGACGATGTGGTGAAACGCCGCGGCGCCCGCGAGGTGCTCTCCGGCGTGACGTTCCGGGCCGAGCCGGGCCGGGTGACCGCCTTCCTCGGTCCGAACGGCGCCGGCAAGTCCTCGACGCTGCGGATCCTCCTCGGGCTGGACCGGCCGACGTCGGGCCGGGCGCTGGTGGACGGCCGTCCCTACCTCGCGTTGCGGCGGCCGCTGGGCGTGATCGGCTCGGTGCTGGACGGCTCGGGAGCGCACCGGTCCCGCTCGGCCCGCCAGCACCTGGCCTGGGTGGCCCGCAGCAACGGCATCCCGCGCCGCCGGGTCGGCGAGGTGCTGGAACAGGTCGGCCTGACCGACGCGGCGCGGGTGCGGGCCGGGCGGCTGTCGCTCGGGATGGGGCAGCGGCTCGGCCTGGCCGCCGCGCTGCTCGGCAAGCCGCGGGCGCTCGTGCTGGACGAGCCGGTGAACGGGCTGGACCCGGAGGGCATCCGGTGGATCCGCCGGCTGCTGCGCTCGCACGCCGAGGCCGGCGGGACGGTGCTGCTGTCCAGTCACCTCATGACCGAGGTCGCGGAGCTGGCCGACGACCTGGTCGTGATCGCCGCCGGGCAGGTCGTCGCCGCCGGGCCGCTGGACGCGGTCACCGCCGGGCACCCGACGCTGGAGGACGCGTTCTTCGCGCTGACGGGCGGTGCGTCGTGACCGCTGCTGTCGCCGGCGCCGTCGACGCCGTCGCCGCCGAGCTGCGCAAGGTGCTCACCCTGCCCGCCACGCTGGGCGCGCTGGTCGTGGCCGTGCTGGGTCCGGTCGCGCTGGCCGCGCTCACCGCGTCGCAGAATCCGCGCGGCTCGGCGGCGGAGGCGGCGCTCGCCGCGGAGCCGCTGGTCATGGTCGGCGCGATCGTGCTGGGCGTCGTCGCCGTCAGCAGCGAGTACGGCGGCGGCCGGCAGATCGCCAGTACCTTCGCCGCGATGCCACGGCGTCCCGCCGTCCTGGCGGCGAAGGCCGCGGTGGTCGCCGTCCTGGTCGCGGCCGCGGCGGCCGCCGCGTTCCCGGCCGCGCTGCTCGCCGCTCGCCTGGTCGCCGGCCCCGGGCCGGATGCGGACGGCGTGCTGGGCCGCGCCGTCGGTGGCGGCGTCTACGCCGTCCTCACGGCGCTGATCGCGCTGGCGATCACCGTGTTCGCTCGCAGCGGCGTCGTTCCGCTGGTGGTGCTGGTCGCGAACGGCTCGGTGGTGTCGGTGTCGTTCCTGCTGTACCAGGTGACCCCGCTCGCGCGGTACCTGCCGGACCTGGCCGGCATGCGGATGGTCGCCGGTGAGGACCGGCTCGCGATCGACGACGCGCTGGCGCCGGTCGCCGGTGGGCTGGTCATGGCCGCATGGACGGCCGCGCTGCTCGCCGTCGCCGCCGTCGTGCTGGTCCGCCGCGACGCCTGACGGCTGCGCGGCTCGCGGAGGGCGCCCCCGATAGGCTCCTGTCCCGTGATGGGTCGTGCACACCGGCGGCGAGCGGGGGCCGATGGCTCCCTCGAGCCGTCGGTCCGAGGCGGAGGACGGCAGATGGACGACAGCGCTCCATGCATGACCCATCACATCGAGGTGTGATGGTGGTGCTCACGGCGGAAGCGATCCTGCTCGACCTCGACGGGACGCTGGTCGACTCGACCGACTCCATCGCGCGCTGCTGGCTGCGCTGGTGCCGGCAGTTCGAGATCGACCCCGCGCGACTGGCCGACGCCCACGGTCGCACCACGGCCGACATCGTCGCCGATCTGCTGCCCGGTCACCGGGTGGCGGCCGCGATGGCCCGCATCGACGAGCTCGAGATCGACGACGCCGGCACCGTCCGGCCCATGCCCGGCGCGGCTGAGCTGCTGGCCGCGATCCCGCCCGAGCGCCGCGCCGTCGTCACCTCCGGCAACGCCGTCCTGGCGGCGGCCCGCATGAGCGCCGCCGGGCTGCCCGCTCCCGCCGTCGTCGTCACCGCCGACGACGTCATCCGCGGCAAGCCGCACCCGGAGCCGTACCTGCTCGGTGCCGAGCGGCTCGGGTTCGAGCCCGCCCAGTGCCTCGTGGTCGAGGACGCGCCCAGCGGCATCGCGGCGGCCCGTGCGGCCGGCATGGCCGTGCTCGGCATCGCGTCCACGCACGAGGCGCGCCAGCTCGAGGCCGACCTCATCGCCGGCACGCCGGCGCAGGTACGGGTGCAGGTCGACGGAACCGGCCCGCTCCTGATCGGCGTCGAAACGCCGTGACAAGGCCGCCCGTGGACGCCGCGCTCGTCCAGCACCAGCCGTGGAGCCGGCAGCAGCGCCGCCGCGTCTTCTGGCCGGTCCTCGGCCTGGTCGCGGCCGCCATCTGCGCCGTCGTCGTGGTCGGGCTGGCGGTGGGCGACCTCGCGCCGTCCACCGTCGCCACCGCCACGCTGTTCGCGCTGCTGCCGGTCGTCGTGGTGGTCGGGGCGTTCCTGTGGCTGGACCGCTGGGAGCCCGAGCCGGGCCGGATCATGCTGGCGGCGTTCCTGTGGGGCGGCGGCGTGGCGACGCTGGGCGCGCTGGTGGTGAACTCCGTCGTCGCCGTCACCTACGGCGAGTACACGTCGTCAGTGGTCAGCGCCCCGTTCGCCGAAGAGGCGCTGAAGGGCGCGTTCCTGGTCGGCCTGCTCTGGCGGCAGCGGCACGAGCTGGACGGGCTGGTCGACGGCATCGTCTACGCCGGGCTCGTGGCGGCCGGGTTCGCGTTCGTCGAGAACATTCTCTACCTGGGCCGGGCGTTCGACACCGACTCGTTCGACGGCTACACGGTGTTCGTCGTGCGCGGCGTGTTCTCGCCGTTCGCGCACCCGCTGTTCACGGTCTTCATCGGCATCGCCGTGGGCATCGCGGCGCAGCGGAGGTCGGTGGCGGCGCGGGTCGTGCTGCCGTTCCTCGGGTACCTGTTGGCGGCCGGGCTGCACGCACTGTGGAACGCGTCGGCGCTCTGGGACGACCGCGGCCGCGGCTTCATCGCCGTCTACGTCGTCGTCATGGTGCCGCTGTTCGCCGGCATGCTCGGCATCGCGCTCTGGCAGCGCCGCCGCGAACAGCGCGTCATCGCGGCCCGGCTGGGCGAGTTCGTGCAGGCCGGCTGGATCCCGTGGTACGAGCTCGACCTGCTGTCGACCATGCGCAGCCGGCGGCGCTGGAGCACCGCCATGAAGACCCAGTACGGGCGCGACGCCGCCCGCGCCGTCCGCGACTACCAGGGCGCCGTCACCGAGCTCGCCTTCCTCGTCACCCGGCTGCGCCACGCCGAGGCGGACGAGCAGGCCGACCCGCGGCTGGCCGAGCTGCTGTCCGCCGTCACCCGGACCCGCGCCCGAGCCGTCGCCCTGACCAGCACCGGACGGTGAGGCAGGTCGGTCCGCGGGGTCGGATCACGGTAGCCTTTGTCCATGCCTGACGAGCTCTTCACCCTCGCCGCCGCCACCACGGGTGCGCCGGCGGCCGCACCGTTCGGCCGCACGTCGGTCGCCATGGTCACGCCGTTCCTCGACGACGGCGGCCTCGACCTCGAGGGCAGCGCCGCGCTGGCGGAGAAGCTCGTGAACGACGGCTGCGACGGCCTCGTGGTCAGCGGCACCACCGGTGAGAGCCCCACCACGTCCGACGCCGAGAAGGACCACCTCCTGCGGGCCGTGCTCGAGGCCGTCGGCTCGCGCGCCCACGTCGTCGCCGGCGTCGGCACCAACGACACCCGCCACACCAGCGAGCTCGCGCAGGCCGCCCAGAAGGCGGGCGCCCACGGGCTGCTGCTGGTCACGCCGTACTACAGCCGGCCGCCGCAAGAGGCGCTGTACCAGCACTTCGTCGCCGTCGCGTCGGCCACCGACCTGCCGGTCATGCTCTACGACATCCCCGTCCGCACCGGGGTGCCCATCGCCACCGAGACGCTGCTCCGGCTGGCCGAGCACGACCGCATCGTCGCCGTCAAGGACGCCAAGGGCGACGTGTTCGCGTCGTCCGAGGTCATCGCCCGCACCGGGCTGGCCTACTACTCCGGCGACGACGCCCTCAACCTCGCGCTGCTCACGCACGGCGCCGTCGGCGTGGTGAGCGTGGTCGGCCACGTGGCCGCCGCCCAGTACGCCCAGATGATCCGCGCCGTCGACTCCGGCGACCTGCGGCGGGCGCTCGACCTGCACCGTCAGGTCATCCCGGCCGTGCGCGGCATCATGACCCGAACTCAAGGAGCCATCATGGCCAAGGCCGCCGTCCAGCACCTGGGCGTGATCCGGCACCGCACGGTCCGCTCGCCCCTCATCCCCGCCACCGACGAGCAGGTCGCGCTGCTGCGCGCCGACCTCGCCGAGGCGGGGCTCGCATGAGCCACCCGCACCCCGAGCTCACCACGCCCCCTCCGCTCGCCCCCGGCGCGCTGCGTCTCGTCCCGCTGGGCGGGCTGGGCGAGGTCGGCCGCAACATGACGGTGTTCGAGCACGGCGGGCGGCTGCTGATCGTCGACTGCGGCGTGCTGTTCCCCGAGGACAACCAGCCCGGCGTCGACCTGATCCTGCCCGACTTCGAGTACATCCGCGACCGCCTCGACGACGTCGAGGCCATCGTCCTCACGCACGGGCACGAGGACCACATCGGCGCCGTGCCGTTCCTGCTCCGCGAGAAGCAGGACATCCCCGTCGTCGGCTCCCGGCTCACCCTCGCGCTGGTCGAGGCGAAGCTCAAGGAGCACCGCATCGACGCCTACCAGCTGCAGGTCAAGGAGGGGCAGACGGAGCGGTTCGGGCCGTTCGAGGTCGAGTTCCTCGCCGTCAACCACTCCATCCCCGACGCGCTGGCGCTGGCCATCCGCACCCCGGCCGGCGTCGTGCTGCACACGGGCGACTTCAAGATGGACCAGCTGCCGCTCGACGGCCGGCTCACCGACCTCAACGGCTTCGCCCGGCTCGGCGACGCCGGCGTCGACCTGTTCATGGTCGACTCCACCAACGCCGAGGTGCCCGGCTTCACGCCGCACGAGCGCGACATCGCCGACGTCCTCGACGGCGTCTTCGCCCGGGCGCCGCGGCGCGTCGTCGTCGCCTCGTTCGCCAGCCACGTCCACCGCGTGCAGCAGGTGCTCGACGTCGCCGTCGCGCACGGCCGCAAGGTGGCGTTCGTCGGCCGCTCCATGGTCCGCAACATGGGCATCGCCCGCGACCTCGGCTACCTCACCATCCCCGGCGGCACTCTGGTCGACCTCAAGTCGATCGACAACCTCCCGCCCGAAGAGGTCGTGCTCATGTCCACCGGGTCGCAGGGCGAGCCCATGGCGGCGCTGTCGCGCATCGCCAACCGCGACCACCCGGCCATCCGCATCGAGCAGGGCGACGTCGTCGTGCTGGCCTCCTCGCTCATCCCGGGCAACGAGAACGCCGTCGGACGCGTCATCAACGGCCTCACCCGCGAGGGCGCCACCGTCGTGCACAAGGGCAACGCCAAGGTGCACACCTCCGGCCACGCGTCGGCCGGCGAGCTCCTGTTCGTGTACAACCTGGTCAAGCCGCGCAACGTCATGCCCATCCACGGCGAGACGCGGCACCTGTTCGCCAACGCCGACATCGCGGTGGCCGCCGGGGTGCCGCGCGAGCGGGTCGCGCTGGCCGAGGACGGCGTCGTCGTCGACCTCGTCGACGGTGTCGCCAAGGTGGTCGGCGCGGTTCCGTGCGGCTACGTCTACGTCGACGGCTCCAACGTCGGCGGCGTCGCCGAGGCGTCGCTCAAGGACCGGCGCATCCTCGGCGAAGAGGGCTTCATCTCCGTCGTCGTGGTGGTCGACTCCGTCACCGGCAAGGTCACCGGCGGTCCCGAGATCCACGCGCGCGGCTTCGCCGAGGACGAGAGCGTCTTCGACGACATCCGGCCCGAGCTGATCACGGCCCTGGAGAAGGCGGCCGAGGGCGGCAACGCCGACACCTACCAGCTGCAGCAGACGGTCCGCCGCACCATCGGCCGCTGGGTCGGCGGCCGCCTGCGCCGCCGCCCCATGATCATCCCGGTGGTCGTCGAGTCGTAGGCCCCGGCCGCGGATGGTTGAGGGATTCGTGTCGCCAGGGCGGCACCGATCCCTCAACCATCCGCGCTCACGCGGCAGCGGCGGCGTCGCCGAGGGCGGCGACGATGCGCCGCCAGCCGTTGCCCATGATGGTCCGCGAGCGCTGGGCGGCTGGGGAGTCCGGATCGAAGCCGCGGTGGGTGAAGAGCAGCCGGGTGCCGCGGCCCTCGGGGCGCAGTGCGAAGCTCACCACCCAGCCCGACGGCTCGGCGGCCGCGGCGTCGTCCCAGCTGAAGCTGATCAGTTCCGGCTCGACCAGCTCCAGCACCTCGCAGGCGACGGTGCCGGAGAAGCCGACCGCCTCGATCGGCTTGGCGGCCAGGCTGAACCGGGCCCCGACCCGCGGCTCGAACCCGTCCGGGCGCATCAGCCAGCGGGCCATCAGGTCCGGCGTCGTCAGCGCGTGCCAGACCAGCGCCGGCGGGTGCGGATAGAACTGGTCCAGCTCGATCGACGTCCGCTCGCTCACGTCCCCGCACCGTCGCCCAGGTCGTCGAGTACGTCGCCGAGGTCGGTGAGCCGGGCCCGCCAGTACCGCTCGTACGGCGACAGCCAGTCGCGCACGCCGACCAGCGGCTCGGCGTGCACGGCGTAGTAGCGGTGCCGGCCACGCTGCTCTTCGCGGACGAGGTCGGTGTCGCGCAGGACGCGCAGGTGCTCCGAGACGCTCGGCCGGGCCATGTCGAAGCGCTCGGCGATGTCCTGGACCGTCTGCTCGCCGTCGAGCAGCAGGTCGAGGATGTCGCGGCGGGTCGGGTTGGCCAGCGCACCGAACAGCCGGTCGGCGCCGGAGGTCTTGCCTCGGACCGGCACCGCTCAGACCGCCGCGGACAGCACGTACCCGTTGCCGTCCGGGTCGGTGAACGTGGCCTGGCGTCCCCAGGGCAGCTCGTCGGGGCCGACGACGGTGACACCGGCCGATCGCAGCCGGGCCACGTCGGCGTCGAGGTCGGACGAGGCCAGGATGGTGCCGGCCGAGGAGCCGGCGGTGGCGCCGGGGAACGGACGGTGCAGCACGATGGCCGTCGCCGCACCGGGCGGCGCGACCTCGAGCCAGCGGTTGTCGCCCATGGTGACGTCGGCGCGGACCTCGAAGCCGAGCACGCCGACGTAGAAGGACCGGGCCCGCTCCTGGTCGTCGACGAACACCGTCAGCGTCTGGATCTGTGTCAGGCTCATGCACGGAACTATAGGTAGGAAAAAACCTACGCGTCAACTCACTCCTGCCGGATGTGGTCGGCGACCAGTCGGCTGGACGTCCCGACGACGGTGAGGGCGGCGATGATCGCGGCGGCGACGACGGCCGCGCCCATGAGCAGCACCCCCTGCCGCCACGGCGCCTCGCCCATGTCGGTGCCGAGCTGCAGGTACGTGCTGCCGGCGAACAGCCCGCTGACGATCGCCGCGACGCAGCCCAGGCCGGTGGGGAGCGCCGCCTCGAGCCACTGGGCGCGGCGCAGCACGCCCGGCGGGGTGCCGACCAGGCGCAGCGAGACGAGCTCGCGCCGCCGGGCGACGGCGCGGTCGACGGCGGCGACGGCGAAGGTCAGCAGCCCGATCGAGAGGACGACGGCGGCCAGCGTCCAGACGACGGCGCGCAGGTCGCCGACGAAGTCGTAGTACTCGAGGTCGGTGTGCGTCGAGGGCGCCAGGCCGGCGGTCTCCAGCTGCTCGTAGAGGTCGTGGCCCGGCTCCGCCAGCACCACCAGGGTGGTGTCGGTGCCGGCGAGCGCCGCCTCGACGCCCGGGGTGCCCGGCGGGACCAGCAGGTCGGCCCAGAGCGGGCGCAGGTCCCAGTTGGGCTGGCCGGAGTGGGCGCGGTCGCTGCCGATGACCTGAGGGCCGTCGACCGCGACCTCGACCGGCTCGCCGACGGGGACGCCGTCGCTCACCGCCTGCAGGGCCGCGGTCTCGGGCGGGTCCTGGTCGTGGACCCACTGGGAGACGAGCGCGGAGACCCGGCCGTCGACGCAGTCGGGGACGGCCGGAGCGAACGCGCGCAGCTCGTCGCAGGTGGCGACCAGCGCGGTGATCGGGAACGGTTCGCCGCCCCAGCCGGGGATCTCGACGGTGCCGGTCAGGACCGGGAACGCGAAGGTCTCGCGGACGCCGTCGATGGCCTCGACCTGCCGGTGGGCGTCGTCGAGCCGGTCGCCCGGCACGGTGACGGCGGCGCGCTGCCCGTTCTCGACGTGGTCGGCGGCCGCGACGTACTGGGACGTCTCCTCGAACGCGACCAGCACCGCGCGGGCGCCGATGACCAGGAACAGGCCGACCATGAGCGCCGCGATGACCCGGGTCGCGGCGGCGGGCTGCGCCTGGAGCCGGCGGGCGGCGAGCGTCGCCGTCGGTCCGGAGAACGTGCGCAGCAGCAGGTCGGCGACCAGCCGGACGAAGACGGGGACGATCGCGACGATGCCGACGGCCACCAGGCCGATCCCGGTCAGCAGCACGGTGACCTCGACATCGGTGATGACGAAGTCGTCGTTGGCGCGCCGGACCAGCAGGCACACGACCAGCCCGGCGGCCAGCGGTGCCGCCCGCCAGGGGGAGGGACGGCGCGCGTCGGCTCGGCGGGCCCGCTCGACGGCCCGGCGCGGGTCGAGCCCCTGCGGCAGGACGGCGACGGCGGTCGTGACCACCGGCATGCCGACGGCGACGACGGCCCAGGCCGGCGGCGGCGGGGCGTACCCCGTCAGCGGCCACAGCACGAGCGTCAGCACGGCCCCGGCCGCGGTGCCCGCCGCCGCGACCAGACCGGCCTCGGCGGCCGCCACCGCCCGGGTCTGGCCCGCCGACAGCCCGAGCAGCCGCAGGTTCGCCAGCCGGCGGTCGCGCAGCTGCGCCGAGAGCCGTCCGACCGTGGCGGCCAGCACGAACACCGGCAGCGCCACGGCGCCGACGACGGCGGCCATCAGCCGGCCGACCTCCTGGTCGTCGAACGCGGCGGTGCCGCCCATGCGGCCGTGGGCGACCGCCCACACCGTCAGCAGGACCGCCGTGCCGACGGCGCTGGTGGCCAGCACCGCCAGTGAGCGGGCCCGCCGGCCGGGCGAGCCCCACGCCAGCCGGGCGCCGAGTGCGACGGCCGCCCTCACCGGACGGTCGCCGTTCGGCTGGAGTCGATGGCGCCGTCGCGCATCAGCACGAGGTCGTCGAAGTGCGACGCGACCAGGTTGTCGTGCGTCACGACCAGCAGCGTCGCGCCGATGCGCCCGCTCAGCGCCACCATGGCGTCGAGGACCGCCTCGGCGTTGACGGTGTCGAGCGACCCGGTGGGCTCGTCGGCCAGCACCACGCGCGGCTCGTGCACGAGCGCCCGGGCGACGGCCGCGCGCTGCGCCTGTCCGCCGGAGACCGCGCCGGTGCGCGAGTCGGCGACGTCGGCGACCCCGAGCTCGCCGAGCAGCTCCAGCGCGCGGCCGCGGGCCGCGGCCCGCCCGGCGCCGAGCAGCTGCAGGGGCAGCATGACGTTCTCGGCGAGGGTGAGCTCGGGCACGAGGTCGCCGAACTGGAAGACCACGCCCAGCCGCTCCAGCCGAAGCCGGCTGCGCTCGCGGTCGCTCAGCCCGGTCACGTCCTGCCCGTCCAGGAGGATCCGGCCGTGATCGGGTACCAGCACGCCGGCCAGGCAGTGCAGCAGGCTGGACTTGCCCGACCCGGACTGGCCCATCAGCGCCGTGCGCGATCCCGGTGCGAGCGTGAGGCTCACGTCGCGCAGCGCCGTGGTGGCGCCGTAGGTGAGGGTGACGCCGTCAGCCTCGAGCATCGTCGTCTCCCTCCCGAGCCGCCACGAGCTGCTCGCGGACGGCGCCGAGTCGCGCCCCGGACTCCTCGATCCAGCGCAGGTCGGCGTCGAGATGGGCCAGCTCGTACGTGACGGCCAGCAGCTCCGGGCCGGTCGACCCGCGGCGCTGGGCCTGCAGGGCGCGCATGCGGGTCAGGTGCGCCTCGCGCTGGCGGGCCAGCACATCGGCGGGGTCGCGGCCGGACAGCAGCGCGACGGTGACCCGCGCGTGCAGCGTGCCCGCGGCCGACGCCTCGGGCGGCTCCGGCGCGAACACCCACTCGTCGACGACGCCGACGCCCTGGGCCGTGATGCGGTAGAGCCGGCGGTCGGGGCCGTGGCCGGACTCGACCTCGACCTGGTCGGCCAGCCCGTCGCGGGTGAGGCGGGCCAGCGTCGAGTAGACCTGCCCGAAGGCGAGCGGCCGCCGTCGGGCGAACCACCGGTCGTAGTTCTGCTTCAGCGTGTAGCCGTACGCCGGGCCGGGCTCGAGCAGCGCGAGCAGCGTCGTGGAGGTGCTCATGCCGGGCGACTATACACCAGGCGTATACGCCGAGAGTATAGGTGACTCGATTCGGCAGGGTTCGGACATTTCGCTCGACGCGCCGGGACTCGTGTGACTGAAGATGCGACTGTGTCAGATGTAGTGTGATCTCCATGGCGACCCGTACCGCTCAGTCACGGTCGCGTAGCTCGTCGGGTACGACCACCACACGGCGTACCCCGGCTCGCGGCCGCAAGCGTCGCGCACCCGAGCCACCCCCGCCACCACCGCCGGAGCCGAGCCTCGTCGCCCAGTTCCTCGGCGGCATCGGCCGGATGATCGTCGGCATCTGGATGGGCATCGCCCACCTGGTCGGCGGCACGGCGCGCAGTGTGGGGCGCACCGCCACCAGCCTCGAGGCCTCGCAGCGCCGCGACGGCGTGGGGCTGTTCCTCATCGGGACGGCGTTCATCGCCGCCGCGTCGGTGTGGTGGACGCTCGACGGCCAGGTCTACGAGGCCGTCTACCAGGGCATCGCCGGCGCCATCGGCACCGGCGCCTACGTCGCGCCGGTGCTGCTGATGATGGCCGCCTGGCGCACGCTGCGCCACCCCGACCGCAACGGCCCCGGCGGCCGGCAGGTCATCGGCTGGGTCTGCCTGGCCCTGGGCACGCTCGGCCTGGCGCACATCGCAGGCGGCATGCCGCGCCCGGTCGACGGCCAGATCGCCATGGAGCGGGCCGGCGGCGCCATCGGCTACGTCTCGTCCACGATCCTCGCCGACCTGCTGACGGTGTGGGTGGCCGGCCCGCTGCTGGGCCTGCTGACGCTGTTCGGCGTGCTGGTCATCACCGGCATCCCGCTGTACGAGGTCACCGCCCAGCTGCAGGCGGCCGCCGTCGTCGTCGGGGGCTGGCTGGGCTTGCGCCGTCCCGAGGAGGGCGACGAGAACGGCGCCGGGCGCCGCGACCGCATGGCGCCCACCGACGACGAGCCGTACGACTCGCCGGTGCTGCGCGACAAGCCGAAGCGCAAGCGGCGCGAGCCGGCACCGGACGAGTCCGACGCCGACACCGCGGAGCTGGCCGGCCTCGGCTCCGAGGCCGACGATGCCGACGCCCCGACGGAGCCGTCCGTCGTCGCCCGCGAGCTGCGCAAGCGGAAGAAGGGCGCCGCGGCCGACGGCCCGGCCGAGCCGCCGCCGCACACGCCGATCCCGCAGCGGGTCGAGCAGCTGGCGCTGTCCGGCGACATCACCTACACGCTGCCGTCGAGCGACCTGCTCCGGCAGGGCAGCCCGCACAAGGCGAAGTCGGCCGCGTCGGACCAGGTGGTCGACGCGCTCATGGGCGTGTTCGATCAGTTCAACATCGACGCCGTCGTCACCGGCTACACCCGCGGCCCGACGGTCACCCGGTACGAGGTCGAGCTCGGCACCGCGGTCAAGGTCGAGCGGGTCACGGCGCTGTCGAAGAACATCTCCTACGCCGTGGCCAGCGCCGAGGTGCGCATCCTGTCGCCCATCCCGGGCAAGTCGGCGATCGGCATCGAGATCCCGAACTCCGACAAGGAGATCGTGAGCCTGGGCGACGTCATGCGCTCGCCGGTGGCCCGCAAGGACCACCACCCGATGATCGCCGGGCTCGGCAAGGACGTCGAGGGCGGCTTCGTCGTCACCAACCTGGCGAAGATGCCGCACCTGCTGGTCGCCGGCGCCACCGGCTCGGGCAAGTCGAGCTTCATCAACTCGATGATCACGTCGGTGCTCATGCGGGCCACGCCCGACGAGGTCCGGCTGATCATGGTCGACCCCAAGCGGGTCGAGCTGTCGGCGTACGAGGGCATCCCGCACCTCATCACGCCGATCATCACCAACCCGAAGAAGGCGGCCGAGGCGCTGCAGTGGGTCGTGCGCGAGATGGACATGCGCTACGACGACCTCGCCAACTTCGGCTTCCGGCACGTCGACGACTTCAACAAGGCCGTCCGCGCCGGCAAGGTCAAGGCCCCCGAGGGCAGCGAGCGGGTGCTGACGCCGTACCCGTACCTGCTGGTCATCGTCGACGAGCTGGCCGACCTCATGATGGTGGCCCCGCGCGACGTCGAGGACTCCGTCGTCCGCATCACCCAGCTGGCCCGCGCGGCCGGCATCCACCTGGTGCTCGCGACGCAGCGGCCGTCGGTCGACGTCGTCACCGGCCTCATCAAGGCCAACGTGCCGTCGCGGCTGGCGTTCGCGACGTCGTCGCTGGCCGACTCCCGGGTCATCCTCGACCAGCCGGGCGCGGAGAAGCTGGTCGGCCAGGGCGACGGGCTGTTCCTGCCCATGGGCGCCAGCAAGCCGATCCGCGTGCAAGGCGCCTGGGTCACGGAGTCCGAGATCGCCGCCGTCGTGGGCCACTGCAAGGAGCAGCTCGAGCCGACCTACCGCGAGGACGTCACCGCCGCCGCGGGCGCGTCGAAGCGCGAGGTCGACGAGGACATCGGCGACGACCTCGACCTGCTGTGCCAGGCGGCCGAGCTGGTCGTCAACACGCAGTTCGGCTCGACGTCGATGCTGCAGCGCAAGCTGCGCGTCGGGTTCGCGAAGGCCGGCCGGCTCATGGACCTCATGGAGAGCCGCGGCATCGTCGGCCCGTCCGAGGGCTCGAAGGCCCGCGACGTGCTGATCAAACCCGACGAGCTCGACGAGGTGCTGGACGCGCTGCGTGGCGACTGAGGCACCAGTCCCGGCATCCGTCCTGACGGAGGAGCGGCCGCGCGGCGAGGTGCGCGCAGCCGTCCTGCTGCTGCACGGCGGGCGTTCGGAGAGCCGCGAGCCGGTGCGGGCCCGGCAGCCGTCGGTGCTGCGGCTGCGGCCGTTCGCCGGTGCGCTGCGCCGGGCCGGCGGGCCGCTGGGCCTGACGGTGTGGCGGCTGCGGTACGCGATCCGCGGCTGGAACGGGGCTGAGGAGTCGCCGCTGGCCGACGTGCGCTCGGCCCTGTCGGCAGTGCGCTCGCGCGATCCCGGGATCCCGATCGCGCTGGTCGGCTACTCGATGGGCGGACGGTCAGCCATCCGCGCGACGGGGGAGCAGGCGGCCGGCGCGGGCGTCGTCGCCGTCGCCGGGCTGGCGCCGTGGCTGACGCCGTCGGAGACGCCGTCGATGCTGGCCGGGCGGCACGTGCTGCTCATGCACGGCACCGCCGACACCACGACCGACCCGCGGGCGACGGCGTCGTTCGCGGCCGGTCTCGACGGCGTGGCCGCGTCGGTGCGCTACGTCGCGGTGCCCGACGACGGGCACGCGATGCTGCGCCGCCCGTTCCTGTGGCACCGCGAGGTGACCCGGTTCGTCCTGGCGCGTACCGGGCTGGCGGTAGAGTAGCCGCCGACATGAGTAGGCATTCCGTCGCGATCGTCACGCTCGGCTGCAGCCGCAACGAGGTCGACTCCGAAGAACTGGCCGGCCGCCTCGACGCCGACGGCTTCGAGCTCGTCGACGACCCCGCGTCCGCCGAGACCGTCCTCGTCAACACCTGCGGCTTCGTCGAACAGGCCAAGAAGGACTCCGTCGACTCCCTGCTGGCCGCCGCCGACCTCAAGGCGACCGGCGCCACCAAGGCCGTCGTCGCCGTCGGCTGCATGGCCGAGCGGTACGGCGTCGAGCTGGCTTCGGAGCTGCCCGAGGCCGACGCGGTGCTGGGCTTCGACGACTATGCGGCGATCGGGGAGCGGCTGCGGGGGATCCTCGGCGGCGGCGCGCACGTGTCGCACGTGCCCCGCGACCGGCGCAAGCTGCTCCCCGTCACTCCGATCGAGCGGCAGGCCGCGGCGTACGCGGCGCCCGACCTGCCCGCCGGCATGTCGCCGGCGTCGGGGCCGCGGGCGGTGCGGCGGCGGCTCGACGGCGGCCCCATGGCGCCGCTGAAGCTGGCCAGCGGCTGCGACCGCGCCTGCACGTTCTGCGCCATCCCGATGTTCCGCGGCTCCTTCCTGTCGCGCCGCCCGTCCGACGTGCTGGCCGACGCCCGCTGGCTGGCCGGGCAGGGCGTGCGCGAGCTGTTCCTGGTCAGCGAGAACTCCACGTCGTACGGCAAGGACCTCGGCGACCTCCGGCTGCTCGAGACGCTGCTGCCGGAGCTGGCCGCCGTCGACGGCATCGAGCGGGTGCGGGTGTCGTACCTGCAGCCGGCCGAGATGCGCCCGACCCTGGTCGAGGCCATGCTGTCCACGCCCGGCGTCGTTGCGTACTTCGACCTCTCCTTCCAGCACGCCAGCACGCCGCTGCTGCGCCGCATGAAGCGGTTCGGCGGAACGTCGTCGTTCCTCGAGTTGATCCAGACCGTTCGGGACCGGGTGCCGTCGGCCGGGATCCGCTCCAACGTCATCGTCGGCTTCCCCGGCGAGACCGAGGACGACGTCGCCGAGCTCGAGTCGTTCCTCACCCAGGCCCGCCTCGACGTCGTCGGCGTGTTCGGCTACTCCGACGAGGACGGCACCGAGGCGGCGTCGTTCGACGGCAAGCTCGACGCCGACGAGATCTCCGAGCGGGTCGAGCGCGTCAGCGATCTGGTCGAGGAGCTGGTCGCCCAGCGGGCCGAGGACCGCGTCGGCGAGACCGTCTCCGTCCTGGTCGAGTCCGTGGGTCCCGACGGCGTCGTCGAGGGCCGGGCGGCGCACCAGGGACCCGAGGTCGACGGCACGACGACGGTGTCCGGCGTGCGTGCCGCGGTGGGCGACCTCGTCACGGCGACCGTCACCGGCAGCGACGGTGCGGACCTCGTCGCCGTGCCTCTCGACGTGCCCTGATCCCCTTCCCTCGTGGGACTCTCCGCAGCCCGGGACCTCGCGGTCGGCCGCGGGGCTTAGCCTTGCCCCGTGGCCGAACCCTCGACCGTCCCGCCCAGCCCGTGGAACATCGCGAACGGGCTCACCGTCGCCCGCGTGTTCCTGGTGCCGGTGTTCGGCTGGCTGCTGCTGCGCGAGGGCGGTGACGACGACCCGTCCCGCATCGCCGCGTTCGTCGCGTTCGGGGTCGCCATGCTGACCGACCAGGTCGACGGCGCGCTCGCCCGCCGGCACGGGCTGGTCACCGACTTCGGCAAGATCGCCGACCCGATCGCCGACAAGGCGCTCACCGGCATGGCGTTCGTCGGGCTCTCCATCCTCGGCGAGCTGCCCTGGTGGGTGACGGCGGTCGTGCTGGTTCGCGAGTGGGGCATCACGGCGCTGCGGTTCGCCGTCATCCGCTACGGCGTCATGGCCGCCAACCGCGGCGGGAAGCTCAAGACCGCGCTGCAGACGCTGGCGCTCGGCCTCTACATCCTGCCGCTGCCCGGCTGGTTCGACCCGGTCGAGATCACCGTCATGGCGGTCGCCGTCATCGTCACCGTCGTCACCGGCATCGACTACGTGCTGTCGGCCATCCGGCTGCGGCGCAACGCGACGTCGTGAGCCGGACCGGCTCGCCGGCCGATGCCGCCGTCGTCGCCGCGGTGGTCCGCCGGTTGATCGCGGACGGGCGGACGGTGGCCGCCGCCGAGTCGCTGACCGGCGGCCTGGTCTGCGCCGCCCTCACGTCGGTGCCGGGCTCGTCCGCCGTCGTGCGCGGGGGAGTCGTGGTGTACGCGACGGACCTCAAGGCCGCTCTCGCCGGGGTGCCGGAGGCGGTGCTTGAATCGGACGGGCCGGTCGCGGCGTCCACCGCGGCGGCCATGGCGTCCGGCGTGCGGGAGCGGCTGGGGGCCGACGTCGGCCTGGCGACCACCGGCGTGGCCGGGCCGGACGCGCAGGACGGCCACCCGCCGGGCACGGTGCACGTGGCGGCGGCGACGGCCGACGGTGTGCGGGTGCGGTCCTTCACGGGTGCGTCGGCGCTGCCGGGCGGTCGCGAGGACGTGCGGGCGGCGACGGTCGCCGAGGTCCTGGCACTGCTGTCCGAGGTCTGAGACGCGGACTCGATGGCGGGGAATCTCCGGGCGTGGCGAGACGTTCCATACTCCGAGATGAATTCTTCTGTGCACCCCGTCTTTCCCGGCGAGGCTGGAAACGCAAACGTACGAATCAGAAGGTACGGTGGACTCAAGCACAGTCGAGACGAATCGCGAGAGGGGTAGCCGATGGTTCTCATC
Source organism: Jiangella ureilytica (assembly GCF_004348545.1). Taxonomy (GTDB): domain Bacteria; phylum Actinomycetota; class Actinomycetes; order Jiangellales; family Jiangellaceae; genus Jiangella; species Jiangella ureilytica. The sequence continues at coordinate 180,654 of NZ_SMKL01000001.1, forward strand.
AGACGGCTCGTCGGCGATGTCTTGAGGCGTCGCCGGATCGAGCAGGGCCGCACCCTTCGCGAGATCTCGGCAACGGCGCGCGTGAGTCTCGGGTACCTCTCCGAGGTCGAGCGTGGCCGCAAGGAAGCCTCGTCTGAGCTGCTCGCAGCCATCTGCGAGGCACTCGACCTGCCGATGTCCGAGGTGCTGCGCGAGGTCAGCGACGAGATGATGCGCGTCGAGGCGGCGGCGGTGGGTGCGCTCACCGAGCTGCGTCCTCGCGAGTCCGCCCGGCCACGCGACGTCGTCAGGGTCGGCTGACGCTGCTGCCGGAGTCCACGTCCCGGCGGGAGCCTGCACCGGAGTTCCGCGACGCCATGGCCCGGCTGGCGGGCGGTGTGGCGTTGCTCACGGTGCTCGACCCCGTCGGGCGCGACTGCGGCCTCACCGTCACGGCCGTGTCGTCGGTGTCGTTGGAACCGCCGCTGGTGCTGGCCTGCGTGACGAAGGACGGCTTCATCCACGACGCGCTCTTCGTCGCCGACGGCTGGTCGCTGTCCTTCCTCGCCACCGATCAACTGGAGCTGTCCCACTACGCCGCCCGCGAGCGCCATCCCGGCGCTCGCGACGACTTCTCGCCCTGGCCCACCCGGCGCGCGGCCCGCGGCGAGCTGGTCTTCACCGGCGCGGCCGCCGCCGTCGAATGCGTGCCGCACTCACTGGTCGATGCCGGCGACCACACCATCGCGCTGGGCCGGGTGGTCTCGGTCGCGCAGGACGTGACGGGCGTGCTGCCCCTCGTCCACGTCGACCGCCGGTACTACGAGCCGGGTCCTGAGATCACCTGATGCCGGGCGGGGCTATCTGATCACCGGTGCGGTCGGGCCCGATCGGATCATGAACCGGTCGAGCACCTCGATGGGCCCGAAGCCGAGCGGCGCGTACACCCCGTGCGCGTCGAGCGTGGCCAGCATCCAGCGTTCGACGCCGGCGTGTTCCGGGTGCTCGAGGACGGCGGTCACGAGGATCCGGGCCAGGCCCTGGCCGCGGTGCTCCGGCAGCACGAACACGTCGGCCAGCCACGCGAACGTCGTGGCGTCGCCCACCACCCGGGCGAACCCGACCTGGTCGCCGTCGGGCGCATACAGCCCGACACCGAACGACCGGTCGACGGCGCGCTCGATCGTCTCGCGCCGACGGTGCTTGCTCCAGTAGGTGGTCAGCAGGAACTCGGTGATGACATCGATATCGAGCCGGGCCGGGTCGTCGTCCACCTCGTAGCCGGCGTGCGTCGCGAGAATCACCAGGCCAGGCTACGACGCCGCACGTCAGCAGCGCCGTACCCGGTCCGCGCGCCGGACTCGCCTTCCCGGCCGCCCGTGCCGTCCGCCCCGGCCGTCCGCGTTGATCTTGGAGAAAGCGCGGATGTCCTGCCCGACATGTCCGATGAATCCCGCCCCTTCTCCAAGATCAACGTGGGTGCGGAGGCTTCACACCTGAGTCGCGTGGGCGGGTGCCGGTCGGCGGGTTCTCGAGCCGGTCGGCCATCGGCGCCTCGGCCGCGGCCGTTGCCGCTCGATCCTTCTCGCGTCAGGTGGGCAGGGCGTAGCCTCGCGGCGGGGTCGGTGGGTGCTGTCGGCGGGTTCTCGAGCCGGTCGGCCGTCGGCGCCTCGGCCGCGGCCGTCGCCGCTCGATCCTTCTCGCGTCAGGCGGGCAGGGCGTAGCCTCGCGGCGGGGTCGGTGGGTGCCGGTCGGCGGGTTCTCGAGCCGGACGGCCGTCGGCGCCTCGGCCGCGCTCGTCGCCGCTCGATCCCTCTCGCGTCAGGCGGGCAGGGCGTAGCCTCGCGGCGGCGTCGGTGGGTGGCGTCGGCGGGTGCCGGTTGGCGGGTTCTCGAGCCGGCCGGCTGTCGGCGCCTCGGCCGCGGCCGTCGCCGCTCGATCCCTCTCGCGTCAGGCGCGCAGGCGCAGCCCTCGGGGCGTCACGTGGAAGCCGGCGGCGGTGAGGGCCTCGCCGAGTGGCGTGGTGGTGACCTGCTCGCCGTCGGCGCGTTCGACCCGCAGCGCACCGAGAGCGCCCTCTCGCACCGACAGCGCCAGGGCGTCGGCGGCCGCGCGCAGCTTCTCGGGCTCGTCGGTCCATGACAACAGCGTGCGCCCGCCCCGCTCGACGTACAGCTCGAGCGCGCCGTCGATGAGCACGACCAGTGCGCCGGCCTTGCGGCCCGGCCGGTGCCCGGCCGACCCGGAGTCGCCGCGTTCGCCCCGTTCGGGCCAGGGGAGGGCGGCGCCGTACGGGTTGGCGGGATCGGTGGCGGCGAGCACCAGCGCGCTGGCCGGGCGATCGCCGTCGAGCTGGGAGAAGGAGCGGAGCCGGTCGACCGCGCCGGGCGTGCCGAACTGCGCCGCGCCCAGGCCGGCCACGAAGTAGCCGCGGCGGGCCCGGCCGGTGTCCTCGAACGCCGACAGCACCCGGTAGGCCGCCGCGAATCCGCCCGGCAGCCGCTCCGCCTGCACCGCGCCGCGGGTGACGACGCCGTGCCGGTCGAGCAGCGCCTCGGCGGCCGCGTGCGCCCGGCGCGTGGTGTCGGTGTCGCGGTCGGGCAGCAGCGACCAGCGGCCCGCGGCGGTCGGAGGGCCGGTGCGCGACGGCATGGCGGGGCGGCCGCGCGCGTACCGCGACCGAGGCCGCGACGGCCGGGACCGGTGCGCCGGCCGGCCGCCGAGCAGCGAGCGCAGCGGGGACAGCGTGTCGTTGGTGACCAGCCCTGCCCACACGAGATCCCACAGCGCCGTCGTCAGCGTCGGATCGTCGGGCGAGGTGTCCAGCCGCGGACCCACCGCGTCGCTGAGCTGCCGGAAGAAGTAGGCCCCGCCGCCGGCCAGCGTCTCGAGCACCGCGGCGTGCACGGGGCCCTCGGCGTCAGCGGGGTCGATGTCGGGCAGGGTCAGGTGCGCGGTGTCGGCGAGGTGCAGCGACACCCAGCCGTCGGACCCGGGCAGCGTCCCGTGCCCGGACCACACCACGTCGCCGGCCGTGGTGAGCTCGTCGAGCCAGGCCGGCGTGTACCCGGCGACCCGGACCGGCAGCACCAGAGACTCGAGCGCACTGGCCGGGACCGCCGCCCCGCCCAGCTGCTCGACCACCCGCAGCACGCCGTCGGGGCCGCGCAGCGAGCTGCCCACCGACTGCCAGGCCGGCAGGAACCGCCCCAGCGTCGCGGCGTCGACCGGCTCGGCCTCTTTGCGCAGCGCCGCCAGCGACCGGCGGCGCAGCAGCCGCAGCACCTCGGCGTCGCACCACTCGGTGCCCGTGCTGCCGGGCCTCAGCTCGCCCTCGACGACCCGCCCCTCGGCGGAGAGCCGCCGCAGCGTCTGGACCACGACGGCGACACCCAGTCCGAACCGGGTCGCGACGTCGGCGGCGTGGAACGGGCCGTGGGTGCGGGCGTAGCGGGCCACGATGTCGCCGAGCGGGTCGGGCACCGGCGTGGTGAACGCGTCGTGCACCCCGCCGGGCAGCGCCACGCCGAGGGCGTCGCGCAGCCGGGCGGCGTCCTCGACGGCGGCCCAGAGCTCCTGCCCGGCGATGCGGACCTGGATGACCCGCCGCTGCCGGACCAGCTCGTCGAGGTGCCCCGCGGCGTCAGCCGGCTCCGTCGACCGGGCCGCCACCTCGGCCGTCGTCAGCGGGCCGAGCAGCCGCAGCAGGTCGGCGACGCCCTCGAGGTGCTGCGCCTTCCGCTCCGGGACCAGCCGCTGCAGCTCGGCCTCGGTGCGCTCGACCACCTCGAGGTCGAGCAGTTCGCGCAGCTCCGTCTGCCCGAGCAGCTCGGCCAGCAGGGCGGAGTCGAGCGTCAGCGCCTGTGCCCGCCGTTCGGCCAGCGGGGAGTCGCCTTCGTACATGAACGCCGCGACATAGCCGAACAGGAGCGACCGCGCGAACGGCGACGGCGTGGGGGTCTCGACCTCGACCACCTTGACCTGCCGCCCGGCGACCCGGCGCATGAGGTCGCGCAGGCCGTCGAGGTCATAGACGTCCTGCAGGCACTCGCGCATGGTCTCGAGCAGCATGGGGAACGAGCCGTACTTCGACGCGACCTGCAGCAACTGGGCCGAGCGCTGCCGCTGCTGCCAGAGCGGCGAGCGACGGCCGGGGGAGCGGCGCGGCAGGAGCAGCGCCCGCGCCGCGCACTCGCGGAACCGCGACGCGAACAGCGCCGAGCCGCCGACCTCGCCGGTGACGATCTCGTCCAGCTCGTCGGGGTCGAGCACGACCAGCCGGGCGTCGGGCGCCTCGGAGCCGGGCCCGACGCCGTCGCCGGCACCGTCGAGGCCGAACCCGACGCCGTCCATGGTGTCGGGGATGCGCAGCACGATGCCGTCGTCGGCGTGGGCGGCCTGCACGTCGACGCCGTAGCGCTCGCGCAGCCGGGCGCCGATGGCCAGCGCCCACGGCGCGTGCACGCGGGCGCCGTAGGGCGAGTGCAGGATCAGCCGCCAGTCGCCGAGCTCGTCGCGGAACCGCTCGACCACCAGCGTGCGGTCGTCGGGGACGTGCCCGGTGGCTTCGCGCTGATCGCGGACGTAGTCGAGGAGGTTGTCGACCGCCCACTCGTCGAGCCCGGCGCTCGCCGCCCGCTCGCGGGCCTTGTCCTCGGGCAACTTGTTGATCTCGCGGACGAACGCGCCGACGGCGGCGCCCAGCTCGGCCGGGCGGCCCAGTGTGTCGCCGTGCCAGAACGGCAGCTTGCCCGGGTGGCCGGGGGCGGGGGAGACCATGACGCGGTCGTGGGTGATGTCCTCGATGCGCCAGCTGGTGGCGCCCAGCGCGAACACGTCGCCGACCCGCGACTCGTACACCATCTCCTCGTCCAGCTCGCCCACGCGGGCGCCGCCGCGGCGGGGATCGGAGCCGACCAGGAAGACACCGAACAGCCCGCGGTCGGGGATGGTGCCGCCGCTGGTGACGGCGAGTCGCTGGGCGCCGGGACGGCCCTTGAGCACGCCGGCGGCGCGGTCCCAGACCAGCCGCGGGCGCAGCTCGGCGAACTCGTCGGACGGGTAGCGGCCGGCCAGCATGTCGAGGACGGCGTCATAGGACGACTGCGGCAGCGTGGCGAACGGGTGCGCGCGGCGGACCAGCGCCAGGAGGTCGTCGACCGTCCAGTCCTCCATGGCGACCATGGCCACGATCTGCTGGGCGAGCACGTCGAGCGGGTTGCGGGGGACTGCCATCTCCTCGATCTGCCCGCTGACCATGCGCTCGGCGACGACGGCGGTCTGGACGAGGTCGCCGCGGTACTTCGGGAACAGCACGCCGCTGGAGACCGCGCCGACCTGGTGCCCGGCCCGGCCGACCCGCTGCAGCCCGCTGGCCACCGACGGCGGCGACTCGACCTGGACCACGAGGTCGACCGCGCCCATGTCGATGCCCAGCTCGAGGCTGCTGGTGGCGACGACGGCGGGCAGCCGGCCGGACTTGAGGTCGTCCTCGATGAGCGCCCGCTGCTCCTTGCTGACCGAGCCGTGGTGGGCGCGCGCGATGGTGGCGGTGCCGCCGTGGGTGCTGCCGGCCTGCGCCATGAGCGAGGCGGGCGGCGGGTGGTTCGTCGTCGGCTTCTCCTCGGCTGAGCGCTCGTCGTCGCGCTCGGCCGCGATCTCGTTCAGCCGGGCCGTCAGCCGCTCGGCCAGCCGCCGCGAGTTGGCGAACACGATGGTCGACGAGTGCTGCTCGACGAGATCGACGACCCGCTGCTCGACGTGTGGCCAGATGGACGCGGTGCCGCCGTCGCCGTCCTCGTCGAACCCGACCGGAGCCGGTACCGGCGGCGCGACGGCGTCGAGCTCGTCGAGGTCGGGGACCGGGACGACGACGCGGAGGTCCCACCGCTTCTCGCTGGGCGGGGTGACGATCTCGACCGGGCGGCTGCCGCCGAGGAAACGGGCCACCTCGTCGATGGGGCGGACCGTCGCCGACAGCCCGATGCGCTGCGCCGGCTTCTCGAGCAGAGAGTCGAGCCGCTCGAGCGACAGGGACAGGTGGGCGCCGCGCTTGCTGCCGGCGACCGCGTGCACCTCGTCGACGATGACCGTCTCGACGTGCCGGAGCGACTCGCGGGCCTGCGACGTGAGCAGCAGGAACAGCGACTCGGGCGTGGTGATGAGGATGTCGGGCGGGTGCCGGGTGAACCGCCGTCGCTCGTCGGCGGGGGTGTCGCCGGAGCGGATGCCGACCGTGATGTCGGGTGCCGCCAGGCCGAGCCGGGCGGCGGCGTGCCCGATGCCGGCCAGCGGCGCCCGCAGGTTCCGCTCGACGTCGACCGTGAGCGCCTTGAGCGGAGAGACGTAGAGGACCCGACAGCGATGGGTGGGGTCGTCGGGCACGGGCTCCGAGGCCAGCCGGTCGAGCGCCCACAGGAACGCCGCCAGCGTCTTGCCCGACCCCGTCGGCGCCACGACCAGGGCGTTGTTGGCGGCGGCGACCGAACGCCAGGCGCCCTCCTGCGCCGCCGTGGGCGCGGCGAACGACCCGGCGAACCACGCACGCGTGGCCGGGCCGAACAGTTCGAGGACGTCTGCCATCCACCCATCATCGCCCGACCCACCGACAAGGTCGGCGTGTTCGCCGTTCGGCATAGGCTTGCGCCGTGCGGTTGACGGACTTCTGGGAGCGGATGGAACACCATCTGGGCGCCGGCTATGCGGACTCGTGGGCGCGCGACTACGTCATCGACGGGCTCGGCGGGCGCACCGTCCACCAGGCTCTCGCGGCCGGCGAGGACACCAAGGTCGTCTGGCGCGCCGTCGCCGACGCCCTGCGCCTCCCGCCCAGCGACCGCTGAGACCCGGCAGGGCCGACCGAGTGACGGCCCGGCACGTGCTCCTCGCGGTGGCCGCGTCGTCGCGCTGGTGCTGACGGCCGGTCGCACCGCCCGCGTCGGCGGCGGGCCGGCTGAGAGGCGCGTCCGGGCGAAACTCGGATGCCCGCTGTCGGACCGGCGGGGTAGCGTCCGGGTTTGTGGCAGAACACCCCGGCGACCCACCCATGATCAGTGCCCACCGGCTCACGAAGCGGTTCGGCGGGTTCACCGCGGTCGACGCCATCGACGTCGAGGTGCGGCGGGGCGAGGCGTTCGGGTTCCTGGGGCCCAACGGCGCCGGCAAGTCGTCGACCATGCGCATGATCGGCTGCGTGTCGCCGCCCACCGACGGCAGCCTGCGCATCCTCGGGCTCGACCCGGCGAAGGACGGGCCGGCCATCCGCGCGCGCCTGGGGGTGGTGCCGCAGCGCGACACGCTCGACGAGGAGCTGACGGTGCGCGAGAACCTCCTCGTGTACGGCCGCTACTTCGGTCTGTCGCGCGCGCACGTGCGCGCGAAGGCCGACGAGCTGCTCGAGTTCGCGCAGCTCACCGAGCGGGCCAACAGCGTCGTCGAACCGTTGTCGGGCGGCATGAAGCGGCGGCTCACCATCGCCCGCTCGCTGGTCAACGACCCCGAGCTGCTGCTCCTCGACGAGCCCACCACCGGCCTCGACCCGCAGGCCCGGCACGTGCTCTGGGACCGGCTGTTCCGGCTCAAACGCTCCGGCGTCACCCTGGTGCTCACCACCCACTACATGGACGAGGCCGAGCAGCTGTGCGACCGCCTCGTCGTCATGGACGGCGGGCGCATCGTCGCCGAGGGGTCGCCGCGCGAGCTCATCGCGCTGCACTCCACCCGCGAAGTGCTCGAGCTGCGCTTCGCCGCCGACGACCACGCGCCCTACGCCACCAAGCTCACCGGCCTCGCCCAGCGCGTCGAGGTGCTGCCCGACCGCCTGCTCCTCTACACCGACGACGGCGACGCCACCGCAGCCGCCGTGGCGCGGCGCGGCCTCGAGCCGCTGTCGGTGCTGGCCCGCCGCTCCACGCTCGAGGACGTGTTCCTGCATCTCACCGGCCGAACCCTGGTCGACTGATGGCGACGGTGACGACGACTGCGGCGGCGCAACCACGCGAGGGGCGCATGGCCGGCCGTGCGTTCTCGTTCTGGCTCACCAACTATCGCCGGGTCTGGCGCGGCACCCTCATCAGCGGCTTCCTCGGCCCGTTGTTCTTCCTGGTCGCCATGGGTTTCGGGCTCGGTGCTCTGGTCGACGACGGCGTCGGCGGCGGCCTGGGCGGGGTCGACTACGTGCGCTTCATCGCACCCGGCATCCTCGCCGCCCAGGCCATGCAGACCGCCGTCGGCGAGTCGACGTTCCCGGTCATGGGCGCGCTGAAGTGGCAGCGGCAGTACCACGCCATGCTCGCCGCGCCGCTGGGCATCGCCGACATCGTCCTCGGCCACGTCGCGTTCGTCGCCATGCGCGTCGCCATCACCAGTGCGGCGTTCGCCGTCGTCGCCGCCGTGCTGGGCGCCATCACGTCCTGGTGGGTGCTGCTCGCCGTCCCCGCGGCGATCCTGACCGGGCTGGCATTCACCACGCCGGTGTTCGCGTTCGCGGCCCGGCAGCACGACGACAGCGGCTTCAACGTGCTGTTCCGCTTCATCGTCATGCCGATGTTCCTGTTCTCCGGCACGTTCTTCCCGGTCGAGCAGCTGCCCGGCGTGCTCGAGGCGATCGCCCGCGTCACACCGCTCTGGCACGGCGTCGAGCTGTGCCGGGGCCTGGTCATGGGCACGGCGACGGCGGCCGGCTCGCTCGGGCACGTGGCGTACCTGACACTGTGGGCGGCCGGCGGCCTGTGGCTGGCGTTCGCGAGCTTCCGGAAGCGGCTGGTCACGTGAGCGCCGTCGGCACGATCGCCCGCGCGTTGCCCGTCCCGGCCGGCGCGGGGCTGGCGCGCACGCTGGTCGAGCGCAACGCCCGCGCGTTCCGGCACGGCTGGGTCACGCTGGTCAGCGGGCTGTTCGAGCCGCTGTTCTACCTGTTCTCGCTCGGTGTGGGGCTGGGCGCCCTCATCGGCGACATCGATGCCGGCGGCGGGCGCACGGTCGAGTACGCCGCCTACGTCGCGCCGGCCATGATGGCGGCCGCGGCCATGAACGGCGCCGTCTTCGACTCCACGTTCAACCTGTTCTTCAAGCTCAAGTACGCCAAGCTGTACGACTCCGTGCTGGCCACGCCGCTCGGCCCGCGCGACGTCGCCGTCGGCGAGATCACCTGGGCGCTGCTGCGGGGGCTGCTGTACTCGACGACGTTCCTGGCGGTCGCCGCGGCCGCGGGCGTCGTGCACTCGTGGTGGGCGGTGCTGGCGCTGCCGGCGGCGAGTCTCATCGGACTGGCCTTCGCCGCCGTCGGCATGACGGTCACCACGTATCTGCGCAGCTGGCAGGACTTCGACTACATCCAGTTGGCCCTGCTGCCGATGTTCCTGTTCTCGGCCACGTTCTACCCGTTGTCGACGTACGACGAGTCGGTCCGGTGGCTGGTCCAGGCGACACCGCTCTACCACGGGGTCGCGATGATGAGGGACCTGATGCTCGGCGACGTGTCGTGGGGCATCCTGGCGCACGTGGCGTATTTGTCGGTGATGGGCGTTCTGGGCCTGCTGTTCGCGGCCCGCCGCATCGAACGGCTGTTGCTCCGGTGACGGCGGCAGAGACGGACGGGTCCGGGCCGGACGAGGCACGGCTCGAGGCCGCCGCGATCCAGCGGCACTCGGTCCGCACGCTGGTCGCCAGCCAGGTCGCGGGCGGCCTCGGTGTGTCCGCGGCCATCGCCGTCGGCGCCGTCGTCGTCACCGATGTGTTCGAGCGCGAGGAGCTCTCCGGCCTGGTGCAGAGCGCGCAGGTGCTCGGCTCCGCGCTGCTGGCCATGCCGGCCGCGTCGCTCGCGGTGTCGCACGGCCGGCGCATCGGGCTCGGCCTGGCGTACGGGCTGGGCGCCGTCGGTGCGCTCATCGCGGTCGTGGCGACGCAGCTGCAGCTCTTCCCACTGCTGCTGGTGGGAACGGCACTGCTGGGCGGCGGGTCGACGGCCGGCCTGCAGGCCCGCTACGCCGCCACCGATCTCGCGCCGGCGAGCAGCCGGGGCCGCGCGCTCTCCGTCGTCGTCTGGTCGACGACCGTGGGCGCTGTGGCCGGGCCCAACCTCGCCGGGCCCGCGGGCGACGTCGCCGACGCCTTGGGCATCGAGCCGCTGGCCGGGCCGTTCCTCGTCGGGGCCGTGGTACTCGGACTGGGCGCACTGGTCATCCTGGCCGGGCTGCGCCCCGATCCGCTGCTGACGGCCCGGCGGCTCGGCGGCGGGTCCGGCGTCGCACCCGTGCGCCGGCGGGGTGTGCTGCGGGCCGGGTGGTCGGCCATCTCCGCCAGCCCGCCCGCGGTGCTGGGGCTGCTCTCCGTCGTCGTCGGGCACACCGTCATGGTGACCGTCATGGTCATGACGCCGGTGCACATGACGCACGGCGGCGCCTCGATCTCGATCATCGGCTTCGTCATCAGCGTCCACGTGGCCGGCATGTACGCGCTGTCCCCGGTCATGGGCTGGCTCGTCGACCGCGTCGGGCGGGTGCCCGTCATCCTCGGCGGCGTGCTGATCCTGCTGGTCTCCGTCGCGCTGGCCGGTACGGCCCACGAGGGCCACTCGCCGGGGCTGACGGCGGGACTCTTCCTGCTCGGGCTGGGCTGGTCGGCGTGCATGGTGGCGGGTTCGACGCTGCTCACCGACGCCGTCGGGCCCGACGACCGTCCGGCCGTGCAGGGCGCGTCCGACCTGCTCATGGGGCTGGCCGCGGCCGGTGGGGGAGCGCTGGCCGGGGTCGTGGTGGGCTCGTTCGGGTACGGGGTGCTGAACGCCTCGGCGGCCGTCCTGCTGGCCGCTCCGGCCGTCGCCATGCTGATCCCGGCGTGTCGCTCGCTCTCGAACACCCGTTCGGCATAGAGTCGACTCTGTCCACACCGGAGTCCGGTTGGCGCGGTTGTCCACAATCTCGGGAGTTCGTTCCCGATCTTGTCGGTGCCACCGCGTAACGTCTCCGGCGATGACCAAGAAAACGCAGGGCCGCGCGCCGGCCCGTCGACCCCAGGTGGTGCCCATGGCTGTTTCCTCGGACCGCGACAAAGCGCTCGAGGCCGCGCTCGCGCAGATCGAGCGCTCGTTCGGCAAGGGCTCGGTGATGCGCCTGGGTGAGGAGGCCCGGGTCCCCATCGAGGTGATCCCCACCGGAGCCATCTCCCTCGACGTCGCGCTCGGCATCGGCGGGCTGCCGCGCGGCCGGGTGATCGAGATCTACGGCCCCGAGTCCTCCGGCAAGACCACCGTCGCGCTGCACGCGGTGGCCAACGCCCAGCGCGCCGGCGGCGTCGCCGGCTTCATCGACGCCGAGCACGCGCTCGACCCCGACTACGCGAAGGCGCTGGGGGTCGACACCGACTCCCTGCTCGTCTCCCAGCCCGACACCGGTGAGCAGGCGCTCGAGATCGCCGACACCCTCATCCGCTCCGGCGCGCTCGACATCATCGTCATCGACTCGGTGGCGGCGCTGGTGCCCAAGGCCGAGATCGAGGGCGAGATGGGCGACAGCCACGTCGGCCTGCAGGCCCGGCTCATGAGCCAGGCGCTGCGCAAGATCGCCGGTGCACTGAGCCAGTCCAAGACCACCGCCATCTTCATCAACCAGCTGCGCGAGAAGATCGGCGTGTTCTTCGGCTCGCCCGAGACCACCACCGGCGGCAAGGCGCTGAAGTTCTACGCCTCCGTCCGCCTCGACGTCCGCCGCATCGAGACGCTCAAGGACGGCACCGACGCAGTCGGCAACCGCACCCGCGTCAAGGTGGTCAAGAACAAGGTCGCCCCGCCGTTCAAGCAGGCCGAGTTCGACATCATCTACGGCGAGGGCATCAGCCGCGAGGGCGGCCTCATCGACCTCGGCGTCGAGCAGAGCATCGTGCGCAAGTCCGGTGCCTGGTACACCTACGAGGGCGACCAGCTGGGGCAGGGCAAGGAGAACGCCCGCAACTTCCTCAAGGACAACCCCGACCTCGCCGACGAGATCGAGAAGAAGATCAAAGAGAAGCTCGGCGTCGGCCCGAAGGTCGACGTCGCCACCGAAGAGGCCCCGGTCGACTTCTGAGGGAGCCGGCGGTGAGCAGCAACGCCGGGCGGTCGCGACGCGGCCGCCCGGACACCCCCGACGACCACGGGCCCGGCGAACTCGGTTTGGACGAGTCCGGGACCGGCGAACCCCGTCCGGGCGCCTCCGAGTCCGGGACCGGAGCACGCGTGAGACGGTCCCGGACCGGTGGGCGGCGAGTCGGGGAGGCGCGCGAGCCCGATCCCGACGCGGGCGATTCCGATGCGGGCGCGTTCCGCACCAGGTCGCGCGCGAGCCGGTCCCGGGAGGCGCGCGAGCCCGATCCCGACGCGGGCGAATCCGACGCGGGCGAATTCGATGCGGATGAGTTCCGCGCCGGGTCGCGCGCGAGCCGGTCCCGGGAGGCGCGCGAGCCCGATCCCGACGCGGGCGAATCCGATGCGGGCGCGTTCCGCGCCGGGTCGCGCGCGAGCCGGTCCCGGACCGGTGGGCGGCGAGTCGGGGAGGCCCGCGAGCCCGATCCCGACGCGGGCGAATCCGATGCGGGCGCGTTCCGCCCCGGGTCGCGCGCGAGCCGGTCCCGGACCGGTGGGCGCCGAGTCGGCGGACAACGCGCCGGCGGCAGGCGTGCCGGCGACGCCCGCGAGCTCGATCCGGACGCGGACCCGGAGTCGGTGGCGCGGACGGTCGCGCTGAACCGGCTCTCGGTCGCGCCGCAGACCCGCGCCCAGCTCGACGCGGCGATGGCCCGCAAGGGCATCCCCGAAGAGGTCCGCGAGGGCGTCCTCGACCGCTTCGCCGACGTCGGCCTGGTCGACGACGCCGCATACGCCCGGGCCTGGGTCGAGTCCCGCCACGCCGGCCGCGGCCTGGCCCGCCGCGCCCTTGGCTACGAGCTGCGCAAACGCGGCGTCGAGCCCACGGTCGCCGCCGAGGCCGTCGAGACCGTCGACCCCGAGCAGGAGGAGCGGACCGCCCGCGCACTGGTCCAGCAGCGGCTCGCCGGCACCCGCCGCCTCGACCCCGTCGCCCGCACCCGCCGGCTCACCGGCATGCTCGCGCGCAAGGGCTACCCGCCCGGCCTGTCCTTCCGCGTCGTCCGCGAAGCCCTCGAGTCCGACGGCGTCGACGGCATAGACCTCCCCGAGGACTTCCTCGCGGACTGAGTTCGGGTTCACGGGTTGGGTTGGGTTGGCCCGTCCTCCTGCTGCCCGTTCTCTCGGCCCCGAACGATCGGCTCGAGCGGACCGGAGAGGCGCTTCGCGCCGACGGGTCCGCGTGACCCGCCCGTCCGGGGCCTGAGAACGGGCAGCTGTCGGGGACGGGGGAGGCTGGCGACGGCCCCGGCGTCAGCGTCCTGGTCAGGTGTCACGTCCTGGTCCAGCGTTCCGCGAGACGCCCAGCTCGGTTCTCCCCGTCCTCCTGATGACTGCCCGCTCTTGGGGCCGGGTGCGTGCGGGCCGAGCGGTCCCTCCGGCGCGAGGCGATCTGTCGGTCGGACCGAGGCGCGCGTGCGCGGCCAAGAGAACGGGCAGCAGGCGGATGGGGAGCCCCGGCCACCTGGCCAGTCCAGGCGAACCTCGGCCGGTGCGCCGAACGCTGCAGGCCAACCTCGCAATCGGCGACGCGGCGCGCGTTCCCGCTGCTTGACCGGCTGTACACCCTTACGTAACCTCAACTCCAAAGGTGGAGAACAACTCCGCGACCGCGGATCGGACATAGTGAACACGGCAAGGCTCAACACCACAGTTCCGTCGAGGCCCGCGCAGGGCAGGCCGAAGCGGCTCGTCGAGGTGTGCGTGCCGCAGCACTGATGGGGCACGTCGGTGGTTCGAGACTCGCATCGTCCGCGGTGCGGGTGCGGTCGTGGTGCGGTTCCCGCCAGCAGCCGGTCTGCCTGCGCAGTCCGCGATATGTGAGGGAGCCCGCCGATGGACACCGGAACGGCAATTCTGCTGGTCGGACTGGTTGTCGTGGCGCTGCTGGCAGTGGCGCTGTTCTTCTTGTTCAGCCGGCTGCGCGGCGTCGAGGGCGCCCGCGCCAACTCCGCTGAGCTGTTCGCCCAGGTCGAGGCCGACTCCGTGCGGCTGCGCTCGGCCGCCCAGGCCGAGGCCGACGACGTGCGGTCGGCTGCCCGTCGCGAGGCCGAGGAGCTGCGCGCGAAGGCCGCCGCCGAGGCCGCCGAAGCGAAGTCCCGCGCCGCTGCCGAAGCCGAGAAGGCCCGCGAGCGCGCCGACGAGGCGAGTGCCGAGCTGCGTGAGCAGCGCACCGACCTCGACCGCCGCGAGCAGCGGCTCACCGAGCGCGAAGAGCGCGTCACCGCCGACACCGAGTCGCTCGAGGCGCGGCTGCGAGAGGTCGAGGCGCAGGCCGCCGCGCTGGCCACCCGCACCGCGGAGCTCGAGGCCCTCGAGGCCGAGCGGCGCGCCGTCCTCGAGCGAACCGCCAACCTGACCGCCGAGCAGGCGAAGGCCGAGCTGGTCGCCGCCGTCGAGGACGACGCGAAGCGGGCGGCCGTCGTGCGGGTCCGCGACATCGAGAAGGAAGCCAACGAGAACGGCCAGGCCCGCGCACGCGAGATCATCACGCTGGCCATCCAGCGGCTCGCGTCGGAGCAGACGGCGGAGTCGGTGGTGTCAGTGCTGCACCTGCCGGGCGACGAGATGAAGGGCCGCATCATCGGCCGCGAGGGCCGCAACATCCGCGCGTTCGAGCAGGTCACCGGCGTCAACCTCATCATCGACGACACCCCCGAGGCGGTGCTGCTGTCCTGCTTCGACCCGGTGCGCCGCGAGGTCGCCCGGCTCACGCTCGAGGAACTGGTGCTCGACGGGCGCATCCACCCGCACCGCATCGAGGAGCAGTACGAGAAGAGCAAGGCCGAGGTCGAGGCGCTGTGCGTGCGCGCCGGCGAGGACGCCCTCGTCGAGATGGGCATCACCGACATGCACCCCGACCTCGTGGCGCTGCTCGGCCGGCTGCGCTACCGCACGTCGTACGGGCAGAACGTGCTCAAGCACCTCATCGAGTCCGCGCACCTGGCCGGCATGATGGCCGGCGAGCTCGGCCTCGACATCAAGCTGAACAAGCGGTGTGCGCTGCTGCACGACATAGGCAAGGCGCTCACCCACGAGGTCGACGGCAGCCACGCGCTCATCGGTGCCGAGATCGCCCGCCGCTACGGCGAGAACGACGACGTCGTGCATGCCATCGAGGCGCACCACAACGAGGTCGAGCTGCGCACCGTCGAGGCCGTCCTCACCCAGGCCGCCGACGCCATCTCCGGCGGCCGGCCGGGCGCGCGCCGCGAGTCGCTCGAGGCGTACGTCAAGCGGCTGGAGCGGCTCGAGGAGATCTCGATGAGCCACGACGGCGTCGAGAAGGTCTTCGCCATGCAGGCCGGCCGCGAGGTCCGGGTCATGGTCCTGCCCGACGTCGTCGACGACATCCAGGCGCAGGTGCTGGCCCGCGACATCGCCAAGCAGGTCGAGGAGGAGCTGACCTACCCCGGCCAGATCCGCATCACCGTCGTCCGCGAGTCGCGCTCGACGGAGTTCGCCCGCTAGGGACTGTCCGACGGGTCTTCGGCGGGCGGCTCGGATCGACGTCCGCCGAACCGACCGGAGGCGCGCAGCCGACCCGCATGGTCTGACGCCAGTCGGCGGCGACAGAGCGGTGTCGTGCTGGACCGGCCCCTGGACGCCGCCGCCCGCATCCACCACGATCCGTCAGACACCCCTGGGTCAGACGGACGACCCGGCCTCGCCGCCGCCGACCTTCCCGCCGACGGGCTCCGCGGCCTTGGCCACGCCGCCGGCGGCCTTCGTCGTGCCGCGCCGCTCCAGGTAGACGGCCAGTCGCGACAGTGTGAAGTTGACGGCGATGTAGATGGCGGCACCGACCACGAAGAACTGGAACCAGTACCGCTGGCCGAAGAACTGTGTGTTGGTCTGCAGCTGCCGCAGCAGTTCGGAGTAGGCGATGATGAAGCCGAGCGAGGTGTCCTTGAGCAGCACGACGAGCTGGCTGACCAGCGACGGCAGCATCCGGCGGACGGCCTGGGGGAGCAGGATGCTGAACAGTGTCTGCCAGCGGGTGAGGCCGACGGCGTAGGCGGCCTCCGCCTGCCCCTTCGGCAGGGACATGATGCCGGCGCGGAGGATCTCGGCGAAGATCGCGCTGTTGTAGATGACCAGGCCGAAGACGACGCCCCAGAAGAACGACAGCTCCAGCGCGAAGACCCCGAAGAACATCAGCAGCACGACCGGCAGGCCGCGGAAGAACTCGACGACTGTGGTCACGGGCACGCGCACGAGCCTCGTCCCGGACATCCGGGCTACGGCCAGGACGAGCCCCCCGACCAGGGCGATCACGGCGGCGACTCCGGCCGCTCGCAGTGTGGCACCGAGCCCGGTGACCAGCAGCGACCGCCAGACGTCCTCCGCGCTTTGCCCCATCGGCGGATCCCAGAAGACCTGCCAGCGCTCGGTTTCCCACTGGCCGTGCTCGTCGAGCTGGCGGTAGGCCAGGAACAGCAGGGCGAGGACGAAGAGGGCGCCGACGATCGACCACGCGAGCGTTCGGCGCCGGGTCCGCGGCCCGGCGGCGTCGTAGAGGATCGAGCTCATCGGGCGAACACCACCTTGCGCTCGACGTATCCGGCAAGCAGGCCGGCCGGGATCGTGATGACCAGGTAGCAGACCGCGACGCCCAGCAGGACCGCGATGACGTCACCCGGGTGCGCATTGGTCAGCTGCTTGCCGACGCCGAACAGTTCGGCCACGAAGAAGCCGCCGGCCACGGAGCTGTTCTTGGTCAGCGCGATGAAGATGTTGATCAATGGTGGTATGACGGTGCGGAAGGCCTGCGGCAGGACGATGAGCCGCAGCGTCTGGGGGAACGTGAGCCCGATGGCCCGGGACGCCTCGGCCTGGCCCACGCCGACGCTGTTGATGCCGGACCGGATCGCTTCGCAGACGAACGCGGCGGTGTACACCGAGAGCGCGACGACGGCGGGAGCGAAGAAGTCGCTGGGGGTCCAGCCCAGCTGTGGTGCGACGAAGACGAAGAAGATGAAGACCAGGGTCAGCGGCGTGTTCCGCACCAGCTCGACGTAGGCGGTGCCGAACCAGCGCAACGTGGGAACGGGCGAGACCCGGAAGGAGCCCAGGATGGTTCCCAGGACGAGCGCGATCACGGCGGAGAGCAGGGTGAGCGAGAGAGTGGTGCGGAACCCCTCCCAGTAGAGCGGAAGCTCGTCGATGACGGCGTCCATCGGGCAGCCCCTTCCAGAACCGTGCGGCCGGACACACGTAGTGCATCGGGGTGGGCCGCCGCCGCAGCGGCCGGCCCACCCCGTGGGCGATCGGTCAGTAGCGGTCGACGGCGGGCGGCTCGGGGGTATCGAGCACGGCGCCGGCGGTCTCCGCCCACGCCTCTTCCCAGCGGCCGTCGTCGTAGGAGGCCTCGAGGACGTCGTTGATCCAGTTGCGGAACTCGGTGTCGCCGTGCATCAGGCCGATGCCGTAAGGCTCCTGGGTGAACGGCTCACCGACCAGCTTGAACTCGCCGGGGTTCTGGTCGACGAAACCGGACAGGATGACGTTGTCAGTGGTGACGGCGTCGACCTGGCCGTTGCGCAGTGGCTCGAGGCAGTCCGAGTAGGCGCCGGTGGGGAACAGCTCGGCCTCGGGGTAGTTGGTGCGGATGTTCTCGGCCGGTGTGGAGCCCTCGACCGAGCAGACCCGCCGGCCGGCGAGGTCGTCCGGGCCGTTGATGTCGCTGTTCTCCTCGAGCACCATGATCGTCTGGCCGGCCTCGAAGTACGGGCCGGCGAAGTCGACCAGCTCCTTGCGCTCGTCGTTGATCGTGTAGGTGGCCACGACGATGTCGACCCGGCCGTCCTGGATGAACGACTCGCGGTTGGCCGACACGGTCTCGACCCACTCGATGTTGTCCTCGGAGATGCCCAGCTCGCCGGCGATGATCTTGGCGATCTCGACGTCGAAGCCGACGGGCGTGCCGTCGGGACCGACCAGGCCGAACAGCGGCTGGTCGAACTTGGTGCCGACGGTGATGCTGCCCGCCTCGGCCAGCTCCGCCATCGTGCTGCCCTCGGGGAAGTCGGCGGCGTCGGCCGTCGGCTCGGTGGTGGCGTCGCCGCCGTCGTCGTCGCCACACGCGGTGAGGACGAGGGCCGCCGCGAGGGCGGCGGCCGTGAGGGCGCTGTAGCGCCGCAAGGTGGATCGGGTACGCATGACGTGCTCTCCTCTGGTTACTTTCGACGTCTCAGTGAGTCAGGATCTTGCTGAGGAAGTCTCGTGCCCGGTCGCTCTGCGCGTTCGTGAAGAACTCCTCAGGAGTGGCCTCTTCGACGATGCTGCCGGCGTCCATGAAGATGACGCGATTGGCCGCCCGCCGCGCGAATCCCATCTCATGGGTGATGACGATCATCGTCATGCCGTCGCGGGCCAGGCCGGTCATGACGTCCAGCACCTCGTTGATCATCTCGGGGTCGAGCGCCGAGGTGGGCTCGTCGAACAGCATGACCTTCGGTTGCATGGCCAGTGCGCGGGCGATGGCGACCCGCTGCTGCTGGCCGCCGGACAGCTGGGCGGGGAGCTTGCCGGCCTGGTCGGCGACGCCGACGCGGTCGAGCAGCTCCATGGCCGCCTTGTCGGCTTCGGACTTCTTCAGTCCCTTGGCCTTGATGGGGCCGAGGGTGACGTTCTGCAGCACCGTCTTGTGCGCGAACAGGTTGAACGCCTGGAAGACCATGCCGACGTCGGCGCGCAGCCGCGCCAGCGCCTTGCCCTCCTCGGGCAGCGGCTGGCCGTCGAGCGTGATGGTGCCGGAGTCGATGGTCTCGAGGCGGTTGATGGTCCGGCAGAGCGTCGACTTGCCCGACCCGGACGGCCCGATGACGACGACCACCTCGCCGCGGGTGACGCTCAGGTTGATGTCGCGGAGGACATGCAGCTCGCCGAAGTGCTTGTTGACGTCGCGCAGCTCGACGAGAGGGGCGCCGGCCGCCTCGACGCTCATCGGGCGACGCCTCGGCTGCGGTTCCGGCTCATGGACTCACACCACCACCTTCACGACGATCCCGGGACAAGCGTCAACGGTATGGGGGAGACGACCGCCTGTCATGCCCTTTGAGCTGCGGTTGCGGTCACTGGTTGGTAACAAACCGACAACGCCGGCGTCGGGCGCTAGGCGTGGTCCGCTGTGTGGGCGCAGTCATGCACTGTCACACCGCACTGTGCGATCATTCGGCACACACCGGACGAAATGCACGGGGGCGGCTGGTGACATGGCGGTTTCATCCGCGGAGGTTCTCGTGGTCATGCCCCTGCGAACGACCGCCTCGCCCTCGTCCTGGCCGCGACGGCCGACCTCACCGTGGCCGGGCTGTCCGCGCAGGCCAGCGACCCGGCGCCGGCCGCCGGCCCGATCCGGCAGGAGCACCCGCTGCCAGCCGAGCAGGTGGTGCGGCTGCTGCTGCCCGACAGCGCGGCCCTGTACGCGATGCAGGACGCCGGCTACGACTTCACCGGCGAGTTCCAGCGGCTGCCCGACGGCATCCTGATCGACGCGCTCGTCACGGAGGAGCAGCTGGCCGGGCTGGGCGGCTACGGCGCCGCGGTGGCCGGCCGGGCGACCACGCGGGTGACCCCGGCGACACCGCAGGCGACGCCGTCGGCACCCGCCGCCCGCGCGACCACGGCGGCGGCCGCGGCTGACACCGTCGTCATCGGGCGGGTCGACTGGTTCACGACCAAGGGCCAGGGCTTCCTCTCGGTCGAGGTGAAGTCCGACGCGCTCGACGCCGCCGCACTGACGCTGAGCTGGGACGGCGGGTCGGTCGAGATCGAGCCGTACGTCGACTCCGGCGAGTACCTATACCACCGGGTGCTGACCCGCGTCGACGGCCCGCGGCCCGACGCGATCACCGTCACCAGCTCGCTGGGCGGCGCGTCGACGGCCGAGGTGACCGACTGGCTCCACCCGACCGACACCGACATCGACCGGGCCGGGTACGAGTACGGGTTCATCGACGGCTACCTGAACCCGACGCAGGTCTACGAGCGGCTCGAGCGGCTGCACGAGGAGCACCCCGACGTCACCGAGGTCATCGAGCTGCCGAACCGGACCAACGGCTACCGGCGGCTGGCGCAGGCGCTGTTCGGGACGGCCGACGACAGCCGGGTCGGAGTCGACTCGCTGGCCTGGGGCCACGAGGGCGGCAACGACATCTCCGTCGAGCTGCGCGACCCGGGCGTCGCGAGCAGCGCGCTGGACGTCACCGTCGACGGCGACGCCGTCACCGTGCACCTCGCGACCGACGCGTCCGGCGTCGTCACCAGCACCGCCGCGCAGGTGGTCGGCGCGCTGAACGCCGAGGCCGGCTCGCTCGTGAAGGCGTACACGTACCGCGGCAACCCCGGCGCCGGCGTGGTGGCGGCCGCCCCGCCGACGCTGCTCAGCGACCACCTGGCCGCGCCGGCGGAGATCTCGCGCGACCCGTCCCGATCCGGGCGCTGCGCATCGGCAACCACCGCGACGGCAGCCGTCCGGGCGTGCTGATCATCGCCCAGGACCACGCCCGCGAGCGGGTGACGCCGCTGGTGGCGCTCGAGGCGGCCGAGCGGCTGCTGGCCAACCGCGACAACGACCCGACGACGCGGCGGATCCTGCAGAACGTCGACATCCTCATCGTCCCGCCGAACAACCCGGACGGCGGCCACTACAACTTCTTCGACCGCACCGGCCAGCGGCGCACCATGACCAACCACTGCCCGCTGACGGGGTCGGCCGACGTGACGGCGCGCGGGAACTGGGGCGTCGACCTCAACCGCAACTACCGGGTCGGCTCGGCGATCGACGGCTACGCCGGCGGCTCGTTCATCTGCACCAGCGACACGTTCATGGGCCCGGGCAAGCTGTCCGAGCCGGAGGCGCAGAACATCGTCTGGCTGGCCGACACCCATCCCAACCTCAAGTTCTTCATGACGGTGCACAGCTCCGGCGGGCAGCTGTTCTGGCAGCCGGGCGCGTACATCGCCGACGGCCGCATCACCACGCCGCGCCCGCCGCTGCGCGACGAGACCTACTACTGGGAGATGGCCGAGGAGATCCTCTCCAACGTCAAGGGGCTGCGCGACACCGTCGTCCAGCCGGGCAACGTGGGCGGCTCGTCGGACGTGCTGTACTCGTCGGCCGGCAACGTCCGCGAGGACCTGTACTTCAACTTCGGCATCTACGCCTTCGGCTGGGAGATCGGCGGCGTGCAGTGGAACCCCGAGACCGGTGAGTTCGACTCCGGCGGCGGCTTCATCCCGCCGTGGCCCGAGGCCGACCTGCAGTACCAGGAGTACGCGAGCGGCGTGGTCGAGATGTTCGAGATCGCCATGGCGTACGGCCAGGACCAGCACCCGGCGACGACGCGGCTGGTCCAGGAGCGCCAGGCCGACGGAGCGGTGCACGTGACGTTCGAGCCGAGCGAGCCGGCGTCGATCCACTACACGACCGACGGCAGCACGCCGACGACGGACTCACCCGTGTACGAGGCCGCCAACATGCGCGAGCCCGGCGAGGTGATCGAGGTCGGCGCGACCACGACGTTCCGGTGGATCTCCGTCGACGTCAAGGGCCAGGTGGAGAACGCCAAGCGGTTCACCGTCCGGGTCAGGTAGCGAGACGGCGCTCGCCCCGGCGAGGTTGTCGGGGCGAGCGCTTATCCTGGTGGGCGACATGAACGCGCGCACGTACGAGGTCCGCACCTACGGGTGCCAGATGAACGTCCACGACTCCGAGCGGCTCTCCGGGCTGCTGGAGGACGCGGGCTACACGCGCGCGGGTGACGGAGCGACGGCCGACGTCGTCGTCCTCAACACCTGCGCCGTCCGCGAGAACGCCGACAACAAGCTGTACGGCAACCTCGGTCACCTGGCGTCGGTCAAGGCCGGCCGCAACGGCATGCAGATCGCCGTCGGCGGCTGCCTGGCACAGAAGGACCGGTCCGAGATCACCCGCCGGGCACCCTGGGTCGACGTCGTGTTCGGCACGCACAACGTCGGCTCGCTCCCGGCGCTGCTCGACCGCGCACGCGTCGAGCAGGAGGCACAGGTCGAGATCGTCGAGGCGCTCGAGACGTTCCCGTCCGACCTCCCGTCGCGGCGCGAGAGCCCGTACGCCGCCTGGGTCGCCATCAGCGTGGGCTGCAACAACACCTGCACGTTCTGCATCGTGCCGGCGCTGCGCGGGCGCGAGCGCGACCGCCGTCCGGGCGACGTGCTGGCCGAGGTGCAGGCGCTGGTCGCCGAGGGCGTCATCGAGGTCACGCTGCTGGGGCAGAACGTCAACGCCTACGGCGTCGAGTTCGGCGACCGGTACGCGTTCGGCAAGCTGTTGCGCACCGTCGGTGCCGTCGACGGCCTCGAGCGGGTTCGGTTCACCAGCCCGCACCCGCGCGACTTCACCGACGACGTCATCACGGCCATGGCCGAGACGCCGGCGGTGATGCCGCAGCTGCACATGCCGCTGCAGTCCGGGTCCGACCGCGTGCTGCGAGCCATGCGCCGCTCGTACCGGCAGGAGCGCTACCTCGGCATCGTGTCGAAGGTGCGCGAGGCCATGCCGCACGCCGCCATCACCACCGACATCATCGTCGGCTTCCCGGGCGAGACCGAGGCCGACTTCGAGGAGACGCTGCACGTCGTCCGCGAGGCCCGGTTCGCGTCGGCGTTCACGTTCCAGTACTCCAAGCGCCCCGGCACGCCGGCCGCCACCATGGACGACCAGGTGCCGCCCGACGTCGTGCGCGAGCGCTACCAGCGGCTCGCCTCGCTGGTCGAGGAGGTCGCCTGGAACGAGTCCCGCGCCTTCGTCGGCCGCGACGTCGAGGTGCTGGTCGCCGACGGCGAGGGCCGCAAGGACGGCGCGACGCACCGGCTGTCCGGCCGGGCCCGCGACAACCGCCTCGTGCACTTCTCCGTACCGCCCGGCGCCGAGCGTCCCCGGCCGGGCGACATGGTGACCGTGCAGGTCAGCTACGCCGCGCCGCACCACCTCGTCGCCGACGGCCCCACCTGGGCGCTGCGGCGCACCCGCGCCGGCGACGCTTACGAGCGGGCGACGACGGCGCCGGCCGCGGCCGCTCCTGGGGTGCTGCTGGGCATGCCGACGGTGGGTGCCTCGGCGCCGCTGCCGGTCGCCGACGCCGCTCCCGCCTGCGGTCACGCGTAGGGCCGGCGTGTCCGCGCCGGTGCTGCGCGCCGTCGACGCCGTCGTCGTGCGGGTACCCGACCTCGATGCCGGGCTGGCGTTCTACCGCGACCGGCTGGGTCACGAGCTGCTCTGGCGGCACGACGCCATCGGCCAGGCCGGGCTGCGGCTGCCCGGCGGCGAGAGCGAACTCGTGCTGGCGACCGACGTGCCGCCCGGGCCGGCCTGGCTGGTCGACGCGGTGGAGCCCGCGGTGGCCCGGGTCGTGGCGGCCGGCGGGCGGGTGGTCTCGCCGCCGGCCGACGTCCCGGTGGGCCGGGTCGCCGTCGTCGAGGATGTGTTCGGCAACGCGCTGGTGCTCATCGACCTGTCCCGCGGCCGCTACCGCACCGACGCCGACGGCCGTGTGACCGGCGTGACCCCGGCGCCCGCGCCCCCGCC